>NZ_CP016428.1:0-618750 GCF_001693385.1 Bradyrhizobium icense | reverse complement strand
CGACGACAACGGCCCGACCGAGAAACGCGTCGAATCGCGGCCAGACCTCCGCGAAGCGGGGCGAGCCGGCAACCATGGCATCGTCGATACCGTGGATACGCGTCGTCTCGACAGGGATCGATTCGCCGACCGGCCGGAGCAGCTGACGAAACGAACCGTCAGCATCCGGCTTTCCGGCGGTGAGCCGTACACCGGCAAGCTCGATCACCCGCGCCTTGCGTGGATCGAGCCCGGTGGTTTCGACATCGATGACAACGGCGTCGAGCGACAAAAGCGGGGCACCGCCAGCCGTCCTGTCCATCGCCCTCCTCCCTCACCGACGCACCGCCGGTGCCGCCCGACGAGCTTGGCATTAGCGCGCGCTGAGCGCCTATTCAAGCAGCGCGCGGGTCACGGCAGGCGCGTCGATGCGGTCGACCAATTCGTCATGGATGTTGCACAGGCAGACGCGCAGGTAATTGCGCGTGGTGGCGAAATCCCGCCCGCGCAGCTTTTCGTGGATCGGCATCATGGCAAAGTAGCTCTCGGCCAGCGGTTCGGGAATGTCCATCACCCGCTTGGGAGCATGACCCCCGACGAGATCGAGCCGATGCGCCATTTCGCGCCGCGCCTCCTGCCAGGCGGCCTCGCCGATCGAGGGCGGCACCGGATAGCGGTCGAAGACCGAAAGGACGACCGCGATGATCTGGTCGAGCACCGCCCGGCGCTCTTCGCCGGCGTGCGGGCGCAACACGACATCTACCGTCTCGCCGACCATCGCCAGCCCGAGCGGAAAGGCCTGCCAGCGTGCGTGTTCGACCGATTTGGCAAATCCCTCCTCGGCAAACAGCACCTTGGCGTAATGGCCTGCGCGGGCGCGGGAATATTCGTAGATGCCCTTCTGCACTATGAACGCCGACTGCGCATCGACGAAGTCCGCAAGCGCCTTGCGGTCGCGAATCGGCGGACGGGGACGAAACAGTTTTTCGAACAGCTTCATTGCATTCCAGTCCCGCAGCCAGCTTGAGCTCAGCTTGTACGCAAATCCGGTACCTGCAAAGTCCAATGATTCCAATGCAGCATTGTTATTAGCAGGCTCTACCCCCCGAAAGTATTATTAAGGCTGGCCATTCGGGATGTTAGAAGTTCCCATTCCCAAACCGCCAAAAGATCGGTTGGGACAGCGGCAAGGGGGGACGCCGTACTACGGGATTGCAATCCCCTCGATCATTCAATCCCGGTGTGACCGGTGCCTTGAGGAGGATACGCAACCGATGGCTGATTCTGCAAACCTGAAACAGAGAGAAGAGGCGCACTGGGCGAAGACATCGCGTCTGATGTTCACGCATCTCGGCGTCTGGTTCTTCTTCGGCTTCGTCATCCACATGTTCGTGAAGCCGCTCAACAACATCATCATTCCTGTTCTGGGCTTCCCGCTCGGCTTCTACATGGCCGCACAGGGCTCGCTGATCATCTTTGTGGTCATGCTGTTCGTGTTCGCGAAGCAGCAGGACAAGATTGACCGCGAATTCGGCTTTGCCGAGGAAGATTGAGGGGGAAGCGGATATGGCTACAAGAACTTCAGGCGGCACCGACTTCCTCAGCAATCTCGGAAAGATCTACGGCTTCTACACGGGAGGCTTTCTCGCCTTCGTGATTCTGCTTGCAGTGCTCGAGCAGGTTGGAGTTCCCAACAAGATCCTCGGCTATCTCTTCGTGTTCTTTACACTCGCGGTTTACGCCATCATCGGCATTCTATCGCGCACAGCGCAAGTGTCCGAGTACTACGTCGCCGGCCGCAGCGTGCCCGCATTCTATAACGGCATGGCGACCGGCGCCGACTGGATGTCCGCGGCTTCATTCGTTGGTATGGCCGGCACATTGTTCCTGCTCGGCTATGATGGCCTGGCGTGGGTGCTGGGATGGACCGGCGGCTTCGTGCTGGTGTCGATCCTGATCGGACCGTACCTGCGCAAGTTCGGCGCCTATACGGTGCCTGACTTCCTGGCGTTCCGCTATGGCGGCAACTTCGCCCGCGGTCTCGGCGTGATCGTGCTGGTTGCCTGCTCCTTCACCTACGTGACGGCGCAGATCTACGGCACCGGCCTGATTGCCTCGCGCTTCCTCGGCATGCAGTTCGAACTTGCGGTGTTCGCCGGGCTCGTCGGCATCCTGGTGTGCTCGATGCTGGGAGGCATGCGGGCGGTGACCTGGACCCAGGTGGCCCAGTACATCGTGCTGATCATCGCCTACCTGACGCCGATCGTGATCCTGTCCACCAAGAACTACGGCTTTCCGATTCCGGAACTGACCTACGGACAGGCGATCGCCGACATCACGGCGCGCGAGCAGGAGATGCTGGCGACCGGTCTGACGACGGCCGCCACGCTGAAGCCGCACATTCAGCCCTTCTTCAACTACACCCCACTCAACTTCTTCGCGATCATCATGTGCATGATGGTCGGCACGGCTTCCTTGCCGCACATCCTGATGCGCTACTTCACCACCCCGTCGGTGCGTGAAGCGCGCCAGTCGGTCGCCTGGTCGCTGCTGTTCATCTTCCTGCTGTACTTCTCGGCGCCGGCCTACGCGGCGTTCTCGAAGCTGGAGGTCTACACCAACATCATCGGACGGGATCTGTCGGCGATTCGCCCGTGGTTGTTCAGCTGGGGCGAACTCGGGCTGATCCAGATCTGCGGCAAGAACGCAGCTAGCATCGACGCGGTTATCGCTGCGTGCAAGGCCATTGCGGATCATCCCGGCGTGGTCAGGCTGCAGGACTTCGTCATCAATACCGACGTGATCGTGCTTTCCACGCCGGAAATCGCGGGACTTCCCTATGTGATCTCGGGCCTGGTGGCCGCGGGCGGTCTCGCCGCCGCACTGTCGACCGCTGACGGGCTGCTGCTCGCCATCGCCAACGCACTGTCGCACGACGTCTACTACAAGATGGTCGACCCGAACGCGCCGACCGCGCGCCGGCTGATCGTCGCCCGCGTCCTGCTGCTGATCGTCGCGGTGGTTGCAGCAGCAACAGCCGCGACCAAGCCCGGGGATATCCTGGCCATGGTCGGCTGGGCATTCTCTCTGGCGATGGCCGGCAACTTCCCGGCACTCGTGATGGGGGTCTGGTGGAAGCGTGCGACGGCGACGGGAGCGATCTGCGGCATCATTGCCGGCTTCGGACTGTGCCTGTTCTATCTCGTCACGACCCGGTACTTCCCGGGCGCGGGCGTGAAGTACTTCGGCATGACGTCGCTATTGAACGCGGCAACGGGAGCGCCGCTGGTCGACATCGCCAAGGCCATGGCGTTGCCCAACGCCATGGAAAGCTTCCCGACGCTCGCGCACCCGCTGGCCAACAAGGTCGGCTGGTTCAACCTGACCAACATCGCCTGCGGCTTGTTGGGCGCTCCGCTCGGCTTCGCTGTGATCTACATCGTCAGCAAGCTCGGCAGGGAGCCTTCGGCGGAAATGCAAGCCTATGTCGACGACATCCGGAAGCCGCGAGGCAGGACGGTGCTCGAGGAAAAGACGACCTAGCAGACCTGCTACACGTTTCGGCAAACGGGGCCTCACGAGGCCCCGTTTTGTTTTGGTAGAGGAGCGTGAGTAACCCGGCTTGCAGGCGGAGCCGTCGCTTGCCATTGTTGACCGCCGTCGCGATCACATGTCCGTTCGTCGATGGCGCAAGCAGACCAGGAGAGTCCGACTTTGGGTACTTCAAGTTCGCTGGCCGCCTACTGGTACTTCCACCTGCCGAATTTCGTCCTGGCAGCGCTGATGTACACCATGCTGGGCCGTGTCCTGCTCGGCCTGATGGTCGATGCGGATTCGCCGAATTACATCTGGCGGTTTTTCTGCAGGGTCACCGATCCCGTAGTTGCCGTCGTCGCGCTGGTCACGCCGAAGATCACTGCCCCGGTCTTGCTATGGCTGTTCGGCTTCGTCTGGTTGTTCTGGCTGCGCGTCGGGTTTCACTACACATTGCTGCTGTTCAATCTTGCCCCGCGGGTCGGCGGAGCGGCGTCATGAACCGAAATTTCTATTTCATCGGCATCGCATTCTTCGGAATGATCAACGGCATTTTCAACCAGCTTTGGTTGATCTTCGCGCTGCTGTACGTCAAGCCGCTGGCCGGCCCGCTGCTGTTCGGAAGCGTGTCGCTGACCTTGATGTTCGCATCGCTGATGGTTTCGACCGCCACCGTCATCGTCGGCGGAATTCCAGCGGCCATCTATGAGCGGGCTACCGGCGCTTCGGAATCGAACAACGTGTCGCTATGGATCTGGCTTGCCGGAACCGCGCTCCTGGCACTGCCCGCCGTTGGAAATTTTCTCCAGATCGGCCTTTAGCGGGCCGCTTCCGAGGGTTGAGAGCGGAAGGCCTTGCCGCTACGCTGAGATTATCGCGGAACGACGGAGTAATACGGGGCATGGAAGAGATGCGCCGTCTTGCCTATCAAACGGTGCTGCGCGCATGCGGCTTCGCGTCGCTTGCGATCTTCTGCGTCATGATCGCCATGTCCTTCATCCCGCGGTCGGCTTTTCAGGCCGGTGGTCTCTTGACCATGGCGATGACGCTTGTCCTCGTCTTGAAAGCCCGTGAAGCCCGGACAAAGGATCACCGCCGGACCGAGATGTGGCTCTACGTGCCCAAGGAAAGTCGCCCGCCCCCGGCGATCGCGCAGAAGCTGGTTTCAACGATGATGCGCGAGACGTACCTGTTGTGCGCGCGATGGACCGCCCTCATCTCCATTTTGATGTGGACCGCAGCGCTACTGTTTTCAATTGTTGGACTTTAGCTTTCAGGCTACGCCGCCACCGGCGCGGGACCCCGCCGATCGTCGCCTGCGCTCTCTGCGGTGGCTGTTTCCGTTCTCAATCCACGCTGCCGGCGAACTGCAGCACGATCTCGCGCCGGTGCGGCCGGGCGCGGTGCTCGACCAGATAGATCGCCTGCCAGGTGCCCAGCGCGAGCGCGCCCTGCAGGACCGGCACGTGCAGCGAGGTCGCGGTCAGCATGGTCTTGATGTGTGCCGGCATGTCATCCGGCCCCTCGGTGTCATGACGCCATCCGGCATTTTCGGGCGCGAGCCGGTTCAATGCGGTGGTCAGATCGACCAGCACGGTTGGATCGGCATTCTCCTGGATGGTCAGCGACGCCGAGGTGTGACGGATGAACAGCGTCACCGCCCCTTCGCGTGCATGCGCATCACGGACGAATTTCGCGACTTCGGCGGTGAGGTCGGTAAAGCCGACGCCTCGCGTTTCCACGGTCAGCAGCGAGGATACGATGGTGGTGGCGCTGACGGTGGACGGGGCAGTGTGGGATAGGGATTTGGGTGCTGTCATAGACTCGATCTTTCAACCCGTCGTCCCTGCGAACGCATGGACCCATAACCACAGGTGTTCATTGCTACGAGCGATATCGACTTCGACCGTCCTAAATCGAAAGGCCGCGGCGTGCGCAGGGACGACGGCCGAGACCACCCGTTAAATCTTGCCGCTGACGTCCCTCTGCACCCGGTTGGCCATCTCGATCAATCGCCGCCAGGCGCGCTCCAGGAACGACATCATGCGATCCATGTCGCGGTCGCTCGGCAGCGGGATTTCGATCTTGCGTTCGCCCTCGGCAACCTTCGGCTCGCTCTTCTTCAGCGAGTCCGATTTCGGCAGCGGCTCCTCGATCTTGCCGCCCACGGTGGGCTCTCGCGAGGCGAGGTCCGCCTTGAGCCGCTCATTTTCGGCCTGCAGCCGGACGATGTCGGCTTGCTGACGGCCGATTTCCGCGTCCATCGCCGCGCGCTCGTCAGGTACGGCATAGCAGGCCCAACCCGCACCCGAATTGTTGCAGGTCGAGACTGCGCCGGTACGAGTGTCGAGGCGGAGCACGCCATCGCCTGCCGGCGACAGCGCGTAGCGGCCGTTCTCGGTCTCCGGCATCGGGCCCGCAAGCGCCTGACCGGCGCCGGCGAGACAAACGGCCAGCACAACGACGCCGGGGAATTTCGAGGACGATTTCGCTCTGCGCATGGGCTTGCTCCCGCCTCAGGACAGTACCGGTTTCCTCGACCGGCGGGGCGCTTTCAAGGCGCGCTCCTACACCCTTGAGGTATAGGGCGCGCGGCCGGACTTCAACGCATCTTCCAGCAGTTCGATACGGTCCTGGCCCCAGAACACTTCACCATCCAGCACGTAAACCGGCGAGCCGAACACGTCGGCCGCCAGCGCATCCTGCCGGTTCTGCTCATAGGCTGCCGTGATTTCTTCCGAGAGCGAGCGCTCCACCAATTGCTTGCCCGGCAGCCCCGATTCGTCGGCGAGTTTTGCAATCGTTGCGGGATCGGCAAGGTTGAGTTGTTCCTCCCAGACGCCGGCAAAGGCTCGTCGCAGATATCGGTCGGGGTCGAGGCCGGCCTCCAACGCCGCGATCACGACGCCATCGGCCAGACGCGCGTTGAATGGCCAGTTCGCCGGCTGCAGGTGGAATTTCAGTCCACGCTTGTCGCGCCAGCGCTGCAGTTCGACCATCCGGTAACGCTGCCGCACCGGATGGCGCCTCATCAAGGGCAAGCCTCCGGTCTCCGAGAACAGATCGACCAGCACCACCGGCTTGTGATTTACCTTGAGATCGTAAGTACTTACGAGATCTCGAAAGGACCTATGGCCGATATAGGCCCACGGCGATTGCAACGAGAAATAGTAATCGACCTGACGCGGCATGCGCCCTCCGGGGACATGGATTTTCGCTTCGCTCGGGACATCCCAACAGACCGCCCAAATCCGCGCAAGATCGATCCATGTGGCAATACTGCTGCACTGCGATCACGGGTCCACAGGGCCGCTGACGACATTCGAATAAATCCAGAAAAATCAAAGCACTAACTGGTTACGGCCTAATCTTGACTTGATTAGACGCGGTAAGTATGGTCCGCGCGGCTTTCAAGGGTGACGGGCGTAATTTCCATCAACCGTTGGCATCGTTTAGAGTCTTGGGCATGGCCGAAGACAAGAACGACAACGCAAGTGGAAATCGCGATCAGCCGTCCTCCGACGAAGCTGCGCTTTCCGCAAGGCTCGGAAGTCTCGATCAACGGTTGTCCGAAATTCGCGACAGCCGGAAACTCAGGACTGATCAACCCGGAACTGAAAGCGGAGACAGGGCTGCCAGAGCATCTGCCATGGCGCTGGGTTTCCGGCTTTCCTCGGAGTTGGTTGCGGGCGTTGTCGTCGGGGCGGCGTTGGGGTGGGGGTTCGACCGTTTGTTGTCGACATCGCCGTTCGGTTTCATCGTGTTTCTGCTGCTCGGCTTCGTCGCCGGTGTGGTCAACGTGGTGAGATCTGCAGGCGTAGCTTCCCGCAGACGCTGAGTATCGACGGGAAGTCACGACATTTGAAATTCGATTGCCGGCCAGGCCGGTGGATAAAGAGCCGCGCGGATGAAAATCGACCCGATCCACCAGTTCAATATCGAACCCCTCTTCACGATCGGCCATATCGGCAACCAAACGATCGCCTTTACCAACTCCTCGCTCTACATGTTCCTCTCGGTAGCGGTGATCTCGCTATTGATGATCGGCGGCATGGCGGGACGGCAACTGGTTCCCGGGCGGCTGCAGTCGATCGCGGAAATCTCCTACGAGTTCGTCGCCTCGACGATCCGCTCTACCGCCGGCGCGGAAGGCATGAAGTTCTTCCCGCTGATCTTCTCGCTGTTCATGTTCATCTGCATCTCGAACCTGATCGGCATCATCCCCTACACCTTCACGGTTTCGAGCCACATCATCGTTACCGCGGCGTTGGCCTTCCTGGTTTTCTTCACCGTCCTGATCTACGGGCTCTACAAGAACGGCTTAAAGTTCTTCAAGATTTTCGTGCCCTCCGGCGTGCCGATCTACATCCTGCCGCTGGTCATGTTCATCGAAATCCTGTCGTTCTTCCTGCGGCCGGTCTCCCATAGCGTACGTCTGTTCGCCAACATGCTGGCCGGCCACATCGCGCTGAAGGTGTTCGCGGGCTTCGTCGCGATGCTCGGCGTGTCGCTCGGCGCGCTCGGCTGGGTCGGTGGCATGCTGCCGCTGGCGCTCACGGTGGCGCTGACCGCGCTCGAGCTCCTGGTCGCGTTCCTGCAGGCCTATGTGTTCGCGATCCTGACCTGCATCTATCTCAACGACGCCATTCATCCGGGACACTAAGCGGTCCGGGGAATTTCCACCCACACCTCTGTCTTACCCCCTCAAGGAGCTATAGAAATGGAACCGGCAGCAGCTAAACTTATCGGCGCGGGCATCGCATGCATCGGCATGGGCGGCGCGGGCGTCGGCGTGGGCATCATCTTCGGCAACTACCTTGCCGCTGCCGTGCGCAATCCTTCTGCAGCCCAGGGCCAGTTCGGCAACCTGATCTTCGGCTTCGCCGTGACCGAAGCGCTCGGCATTTTCTCGCTGCTGATCGCGCTGCTCTTGCTGTTCGTTCCGCTCTGAGCTGCACCCACTCGCGCCGCCTCCGGGCGGCGCGCTGACAGCAACAGGAGACCCCCGTGGCTGAAAAAAGTCCTGGTACCCCGGCCAAGGGCACCGGCGCCCACACCGAAGCCGACGGCGGACACGGCGGAGGATTTCCTCCGTTCGAGTCGAGCACGTTTGCTTCGCAACTGGTGTCGCTCGCCATCGCGTTCGTCGCGCTCTATGTGATCGTGTCCCGCTTTGCGCTGCCACGCGTCGAAAGCGTGATCGACGCACGTCAGAACGCGATCGAGGGCGATCTGGCAGCGGCGCAGAAATTCAAGGACGAGTCGGACGCGGCGCTGAAAGCGTACGAGACCGAACTCGCGTCTGCCCGCACCCGCGCCCAGGCCATCGGCAACGAGACCCGCGAAAAGCTGAATGCGGCCGCGGAAGCCGAGCGCAAGACGCTGGAAGACCAGCTCAGCGCCAAGCTGGCCGCCGCCGAGAAGCAGATCGCTTCGACGCGAGAGGCCGCGATGAGCAATGTTCGCGGCATCGCAGCGGATGCGGCCGGCGCCATCGTCCAGCGACTCACCGGCGTGCTGCCCGACAGCAAGACGGTGTCTAGCGCCGTCGATGCTTCGTTGAAGGGATAGACCAATGTTCACCGAACCGGAAACCTGGGTCGCGATCGCCTTCGTCATCCTGCTGGTGCTGTTTGCCTATCTCGGCATCCACAAAACGGTGCTGACGGCGCTCGATCATCGCGGCGAACGCATCAAGGCCGAACTTGACGACGCCCGCCGTTTGAAAGATGAGGCCGCCAAGCTGCTCGGCGAATACCAGACCCGCCGCGCCAGCGCCGAGCGCGAGGCCGAGGAGATTATCGCCAACGCCAAGGCCGAAGCCGAGCGCATCGCGACCGAAGCCAAGGCCAAGATGGAAGACTTTGTCGCCCGCCGCACCAAGACCGCCGAGAGCAAGATTGCGCTTGCCGAGGCCCAGGCGCTCGCCGATGTCCGCGCCGCCGCCGCCAACGCTGCGGTCGAGGCCGCCTCGACCATCCTGTCGCAGTCGGTCAAGGGCTCGGTCGCCGACGACCTCCTCGCCAAGGGCATTGCCGAAGTTCGCGCCAAGCTGAACTGAGCGCTTTCCACCATCAATCAAAGCCGGCGCGAGACGATCGCGCCGGCTTTTTTTATTGCTTCTTCCTTTTCGGCGCCGGGCGCTCGGGCTTCAGGGCCTGCGGGTCGAACCCGATATAGAAGATGTAGCTGTCGCCGATGGCGCCGGGGGGCGCCGGATAGGTGAGATCTTCGGCCACCAGCGTGAACGGTTCGCTGCCGGTTTCGGTCATGTTGACCGTGGTCTGATAGGCTTTGGTGGCGATGGTCTTCTCGGACACGCCGCCCTGCACGACCGCCACGCGAATCGGAACCTGGACCGAGGGCGGCGCGCCGGCGGGGCCGGCGATGACGCGTCCCTGAATGCCGATCCGGGCGGTGATCACGCCGCCATTGAGGCTGCATTCGCGGGCCATCTTGCTGATCGTTGCCTGGAAGCGCAGGTCGTTGCCGACCGGCTGCTTGCCCGGCGCCCCGACCGCGTAGGTGGAAGCGCCTGACCGGACCGTGACCGGCGGACAGGTCAGATCGCCGGTATCCTGCGGAACTGCCGGCGCAGCGGCGGCCGGCTCTTCGTCCGACTTGCCGCCGAACAGGCTCTTGAAGCGGTCGGTCAGCGATTGCGCCGATGCCGGCGCCGCCATCAGGCAGGCCAGACCGCCCGCGACCGCCGCCACGGCCATCACCCTGGCCAAACGATTGTCACCCATGCGACGTCCCCGAAATCCCATCGTCCCACGTGAATTTGTTCGCGGCGGCGTTATAGCAGCCCAATGGCGGCGAACCCAAGGCACCCAAAAGGCTTAGAAATCAACGGCTCAACCGCGGAAATCCTCGTGCAGCAGGCCGAACAGCAGGTGGTCCTGCCAGATGCCGTTGATGCAGAGATAGCGCCGCGCCAGACCCTCGCGCGTGAAGCCGCATTTCTCCAGCACCCGGATCGACGGCGTATTGGAGGGAATGCAGGCCGCCTCGATGCGGTGCAGATTGAGCTCCCCGAACAGCGTCGGCAGCAGCACCCGCAGCGCCGCCGTCATGTAGCCGCGGTGGGCGTGAGGCTCGCCGACCCAATATCCGATGGTGCCGGCCTGCACGATGCCGCGACGGACATTGGCCAGCGTAATGCCCCCGATCATGGCGCCGTCACGCTCACGGAAGATGATGAAGGGATAGGAGCGGTCGGCGGCAATATCCTCGGCATAGCGGCGCAGCCGGCGACGGAACCCGGCGCGGGTGAGATCGTCCGATGGCCAGATCGGTTCCCATGGCGTCAGATAGGTCCGGCTTTGTTCGCGCAATTGCGCCCATTGCGGGAAGTCCGCCATCTGGGGGGCGCGCAGCAGGAGGCCATGGCCGCGCGGTACGAGCGCAGCCGGTCCGCTGGTTGGCAAACGAAACAGGGCCATGCCCACTCTCTCCCGCCCTACCTCAATGTAGGAGCGTTTTCGCCTTCGGCTTCGTCAATCCTTCCGCAAAAGACACCGCCGTGTCCAGACCCCTTCCGCTGCCAAGCGCGACAACCGCCGGCCGGCTGCGGGACAACAGCGCATGCGCCGCGTTGCGGGTCGATTCGACTGAGACCGCATCGATTCTGGTGACCAGTTCCTCCACCGTCAGCGGACGTCCATAGGCCAGCACGTGCCGCGCAAGCTGTTCGGCCCGGGACGAGCAGCTTTCCAACGCCATCAACAGCCCCGCCTTCATCTGCGCTTTCGCCCGTGCGATCTCGGCTTCGGTCAGGGTTTCGACGGCATCGTTGATGACGTCCACGATCACTTCCATCATCTCCGGCGCGTCGCCGGGATCGGTGCCGGTGTACAGGCCGAAAAAGCCGGTGTCGGTATAAGGCGCATGGAAGGTGTAGATCGAGTAGCACAGGCCGCGCTTCTCGCGCACTTCCTGGAACAGCCGCGACGACATCCCCCCGCCCAGAGTGTTGGTGAAGACCTGCAGCGAGAACAGCGACAGGTCGGTCTGCGGCACGCCTTCGAGCGCCAGCGTCAAATGTGCCTGCTCGAGGTCGCGATGCACCACGCGCGAACCGCCCTTGCCGAACATCGCGGCTTGCGGCTTCGGCGCCGGCGTGGCGTCGAAGCCGGCAAATTTCTGCGCCGCTTCCTCCACCACGCGCTTGTGGTCGACCGCGCCGGCGGCCGCCACCACCATGTCGGGTCCGCGATAATGCGTCGCCAGATAGCCGCGCAGCATGTCGCGATCGAAATTCTTCAGCGTCTTCGCGGTGCCGAGCAGCGACCGGCCCATCGGCTGGTCCGGAAAGCAGAGCTCGTTGAGGTGCTCGAACACGACGTCGTCGGGCGTATCCTGTGCCGCGCCGATCTCCTGCACGATGACGCTCTTCTCGCGCTCGAGTTCGTCCGGCACGAAGGACGGATTGGTGAGGATGTCGGAGAGCACGTCGAGCGCTAGCGGCACGTCGGCCTTCATCACCCGCGCGTAGTAGGCCGTGGTCTCGGTCGAGGTCCCGGCATTGAGGTCGCCGCCGACCGCCTCGATTTCTTCCACGATCTCGCGCGAGGAACGTCGCGTCGTGCCCTTGAACGCCATGTGTTCGAGGAGGTGCGAGATGCCGTGCTCGTTCGGCTCCTCGTCACGGCCGCCGACGCCGGCCCAGACGCCGAGCGCGGCGGTTTCCAGATGCGGCATGGTGTCGGTGACGACGGTCAGGCCGGACGGCAGCTTGGTGACGTCAACGCTCATCCGGCAACTCCCTGCTTCGCGGCGCGGCTGACCGAGCGCACGAATCGCTCCACTTCGGCAGAATCGTTTTTCATCACCGTGATGTGTTCGGATTTGGTCATGAGACCGTCGAGCCAGGCCGGCAGTTGCGGCCGCACGCCGCACGCGGCTTCCACCGCATCGGGGAACTTGGCCGGGTGCGCGGTCGACAGCACGATGTTGGGAATCTTCGAATCCGACGTGTCGCGATCCGCCACCGCCAGCGCCACCGCGGTATGGGGATCGACGAGGTCGCCGATCTCGCGCCAGGCGGCGCGGATCGCGGCCGACGTCTCGGTCTCGTCGGCACGGCCGGCATCGAACTCCTCGCGGATCGCCGCCAGCATGGCATCCGGCAGCACGAAACGTCCGGACTGTTTCAGCGAGGCCATCAGCCGGCGTACGGTGTCGGCGTCGCGGCGGCTGGCCTCGAACAACAGGCGCTCGAAATTCGAGGAGACCTGGATGTCCATCGAGGGCGAAGCGGAGGCGTGAACTTCGCGGACTTCATAGATGCCGGTCTTGAGCGTGCGCGGCAGGATGTCATTGACGTTGGAGGCGATGCGCAGCCAACGCACCGGCAGGCCCATCTTCTTGGCAACGTAGCCCGCGAAGATGTCGCCGAAATTCCCCGTCGGCACGGTGAAATCCACCGTGCGCGCAGGCGCACCGAGCGCCACGGCAGACGTGAAGTAATACACCACCTGGGCGACGATCCGCGCCCAGTTGATCGAATTGACGCCGGACAGCGAGACCGCATCGCGAAAACCGTGATGGTTGAACATCGCTTTCAGGATCGCCTGGCAATCGTCGAAGGTACCTTCGATCGCCAGCGCATGCACATTCGATGCGCCGGTGGTCGTCATCATCCGCCGCTGCACGTCGGAGATACGCCCGTTCGGAAACAGCACCACCAGATCGACATTGTCGAGATTGGCGAAGGCATCGACCGCGGCGCCGCCGGTATCGCCCGAGGTTGCGACCACGATGGTGGTGCGCTGGTTGCGCGTGGCCAGCACGTGATCCATCAGCCGCGATATCAACTGCATCGCGACGTCCTTGAACGCCAGCGTCGGGCCGTGGAACAGCTCCAGCACGAATTGATGGGGACTGACCTGGTTGAGCGGCACCACCGCGGGATGGCGGAACGTGGCGTAGGCCTCGTTCGCCATGCGGCCGAGATCGGAATCGGAAATTTCACCCGCCGCAAACGGCTTGATGACGTCAACGGCGACTTCCCAATAGGGCCGGCCGAAGAAGGAGGCGATGGTCTCGCTCGATAGCTGCGGCCAGACCTCAGGCACGTAGAGGCCGCCGTCGCGGGCGAGCCCTGTCAGCATCACATCGCAGAAACCCAGGACGGGGGCCTCCCCCCGCGTCGAAATATAGCGCGTCAAACCACCCTCCAAAGGCGCAAGCCTTATGCCAAGCCTTTGATATCAATCATAAATTAAGTTTCGCCAAGGGCGAAGCGAAGGGGCACCATAATGGGTTTTGCGGCGAAGGGGAAATGTCATTCAGTCATTCAGGTGCGTTCCCCCTCTCCCGCTTGCGGCTGTTCAGACCGGGGACATGGTGAACGCCGCGTATAAGCTGTCGTCCCCCCGGGAATCAAAAATATTCCGCTTAACACGAGAGGGCCTTGACAAGATTTCTGAAAATCAGAAGTGATTTGACATGACCCGTCTCAGTTGGCCGCCGTTCTTGCCCGGTCGCGTCGGGCACGTAGCTACGCAGGCCATCACGCCCGGTATTGTTCGTCGCTGACCTTCTCCATCCAGGCGACCGCCTTGCCGTCGAGTCGCTCCTGGATGGCGATGTGCGTCATCGCCGTGGTCGGCGTCGCGCCATGCCAGTGCTTTTCGCCCGGTGGAAACCAGACGACGTCGCCCGGGTGATGGCGAGCAGGCGACGTCGCGTAATCATGACGCCTTCCCCTTCATGCTTGCGTTGAGCTTCGGGATACGGAGTTGCGGCTCACCCCACGTCGGGCAGCCGCTCCAGAAGCTTGTCCAGCGTGATCGGATAATCGCGCACGCGTACGCCTGTGGCATTGTAGATTGCGTTGGCGACCGCCGCCGCCACGCCGCAGATGCCGAGCTCGGCGACGCCCTTGGCCTTCATCGGGGACGACATCGGGTCGGTCTCGTCGAGGAAGATCATGTCCTGATGGGGAATGTCGGCGTGAACCGGCACCTCGTAGCCTGCAAGGTCATGGTTGACGAAGAAGCCGGCGCGCTTGTCGACCACGAGTTCCTCCATCAGCGCCGCGCCGACGCCCATCGTCATGGCGCCGATCACCTGGCTCCGCGCCGTCTTCGGATTGAGGATGCGGCCGGCGGCGCACACCGCCAGCATGCGGCGCACGCGGATCTCGGCGGTTGCGACATCGACGCCGACTTCGTCGAAATGCGCGCCGAAGGTCGATTGCTGCTGCTTCTTGTCGAGATCGCCATACTCGATTCCGTCTTCGGCCGTGAGACCGCCCTCGCCCGCAGCCTGCGCCAGCGGCACAGCGCGATTGCCTGCACGCACCTCGCCATCGGCGAACTCGGCCTCCGCCGAATTGAAGCCGAGTTTCTGCGCAACCGCTTCGCGCAGCTTGACGCAGGCGGCATAAACGCCGGCCGTCGAATTGTTGGCGCCCCATTGCCCGCCGGAGCCTGATGACACGGGAAAGGTCGAGTCGCCCAGACGCACCACGACCTTTTCCAGCGGCACGCCCATCATCTCGGCCGCGGTCTGCCCAATGATGGTGTAGCTGCCGGTGCCGATGTCGGTCATGTCGGTCTCGACTGTCACCGTGCCGTTGCTGTCCAGCCGCACGCGAGCGGCCGACTTGGTCAGCAAATTGTTGCGGAACGCAGCGGCGGTGCCGATACCGACCATCCAGCGTCCGTCACGAACCCTACCCGGCTGCGGATTGCGTTTGTTCCAGCCGAAGCGCTCCGCGCCTATCCGCAGGCACTCGGTGAGGCGGCGCTGCGAGAACGGCCGCTCGGACTTTTCCGGATCGACCTGGGTATCGTTGATGATACGGAACTCGATCGGATCGATTCCGAGCCTCTCGGCTATTTCGTCGACCGCGATTTCAAGCGCCATCATGCCCGATGCCTCGCCCGGCGCGCGCATGGCGTTGCCTTCGGGCAAGTTTAGCTCGGCGAGCCGCGTGGCGGTCATGCGGTTGGCGCCGGCATAAAGCAGCCGTGTCTGGGCGACCGCGCCCTCGGACCTGCCGCCGGGCAGATTGCCGGACCACTCTTCATGACCGATGGCCGAGATTTTGCCATCTCGGGCCGCACCGATGCGGATGCGCTGGATCGTTGCGGGGCGATGTGTGGTGTTGTTGAAGACAAAGGGCCGCGGCAGCGCCACCTTCACGGGCCGCCCGGTTGCGCGCGCGCCGAGTGCCGCGAGCAATGCATCCGAACGAACGAACAGCTTCGAGCCGAAGCCGCCGCCGATGAAGGGCGAGATCAGGCGGACGTTCTCCTTCGGAATGTCCAGCGTCTTCGCCACCTCCCCCACTCCCCAGGCGATCATCTGGTTCGAGGTCCAGAGCGTGAGCTTGTCGCCGTTCCAGGCGGCGATCGAGGCATGTGGCTCCATCATCGCATGCGCCTGATCGGGCGTGGTATAAGTGGCGTCGAGTTGAACCGGCGCTGCGGCGAATGCGTCGGCAAAATTACCGACCGCGGTATCGGCCGGACCGCCGAACACGGGCCGGGGCTTGGCAATGTCCTTGACCGCCGCGAGATCGAAAGCGCCATCAGTTCGGACATAGTCGACGCGGACGAGTTCCGCGGCGGCGCGGGCCTGCTCGAAGGTATCGGCAACCACGAGCGCGATCGCCTGGTGATAGTGCTCGATGTCGGGACCGCCGAGCAGCTTCGCGGTGTTGCGGTCACCCTTGCCGAGCTTGCCGGCATTATCGGCCGTGACGATGGCGCGCACGCCGGGTGCCGACTTGGCGGCAGTGAGATCGATCCCGGCGATCCGGCCCTTGGCGATGGCCGAGCCGATCACGTAGCCGTAAGCCGGATTTGAGACGCCCTCATGGTGCTCGTAGGCATAACGGGCGGTGCCCGCGGTCTTGAGAGGACCGTCGATGCGATCGGCGGGCTTGCCGATCACCTTGAGCTGGTCGATCGGATTGGTCGTGGCGGGGGTTTCGAATCTCATGGATCAACCTTTCGGATCAGCCTTTCGCTTCTGCCAGTACGGCGCCCAACGTGCGCTCGGCCAGCGCCAGCTTGAATGCGTTCTCGCGCGTCGGCCTGGCGTCGGCGAGCAACAGTGCGGCGACCGCCTTGGCGCCGCGCGGCATCTGGGCCTCCGCCGCCTCGACACGCCACGGCTTGTGCGCGACGCCGCCGAGCGCAACGCGCCCCGTTCCGTCGCGCTGCACGATCGCAGCCACCGACACCAGTGCGAAGGCGTAGGAGGCGCGGTCACGCACCTTGCGATAGATCTGCTTGCCGCCAACGGGTTTTGGCAGCGTCACCGCCGTGATCAATTCGCCCGGCATCAACGTCGTCTCGATATGCGGCGTATCGCCCGGCAGACGGTAAAATTCGGCAATCGGGATCGTTCGCGTCGCGCCGTCGGGCCGCACGGTTTCGATTCCCGCATCGAGCGCGCGCATCGCCACCGCCATGTCGCTCGGATGGGTCGCGATACAGGCTTCGCTGGCACCAACCACCGCGTGCTGGCGGCTGAAGCCGCCGATCGCGGCACAGCCGCTGCCGGGCTTCCGCTTGTTGCAGGGCTGGTTGGTGTCATAGAAGTATGGGCAGCGCGTCCGCTGCAAGAGATTGCCCGCGGTCGTCGCCCTGTTGCGCAACTGGCCCGACGCACCGGCGACGAGCGCACGCGAGAGCACGGCATAATCGCGCCGCACGCGCGGATCGGCGGCAAGGTCGGTGTTGCGGACCATTGCGCCGACCCGCAAGCCGCCTTCTGCGGTCGCTTCGATTCTATCGAGCGCCAGGCGATTGACATCGATCAGGTGCGAAGGTGTCTCGATCTCGAGTTTCATCAGGTCGAGCAGGTTGGTGCCGCCGGCGATGAATTTGGCATCTGGCCTGCGGATGGCGCTCGCGGCGGCTTCGGCCGGGGTGCGTGCGCGTTCATATGTAAAGGATCTCATGCGGGCCTCCCGGCAACTTCCGATATCGCCTCGGCGATGTTGGAATAGGCGCCGCAGCGGCAGATGTTGCCGCTCATGCGCTCGCGGAGTTCGGCATTGCTGAGTTGCGGCTGTGCGTTGAGGTCGGCGCTGACATGGCTCGGGATGCCGGCCTTGATCTCGTCGAGCACCGCCACCGCCGAGCAAATTAGTCCTGGCGTGCAATAGCCGCATTGGTAGCCGTCATGCTTGACGAACGCGGCCTGCATCGGGTGCATGTTCTCGGGCGTGCCGAGCCCCTCGATGGTCGTGATGCTGTCGCCTTCGTGCATCACGGCGAGCGTCAGACAGGAATTGATCCGCCGCCCGGCTACAATGACCGTGCAGGCGCCGCATTGGCCGTGATCGCAGCCCTTCTTGGTGCCGGTGAGATGCAGGTGCTCGCGCAGCGCGTCGAGCAACGTGGTCCGCGGGTCGAGCGTGATACCACGCGCCGTTCCGTTCACGGTGAAGGAGACTTTCGACAGGGCAGAGATTTCCGCGACGGCAACCTCACCCGGTACTTCAGGGGACTGGGCATTGACGATGGAAGGCGCTGCCGTCAGCACCACCGATGCGGCGCTTCCCGCCAACAGCTTGCGCCGCGATAATTCGAAGTCGCTCGGACTTTTCATGTCGTGTTCCCGTTTGTGCTTTTCGCCCGGATCGCGCTCGCACGGTCTTTACCGACGCCCGCGTGAAACATCCGGTCGCGCTCCTGTAACTGCGCCACGTTTCGGCTGTTCCTGGCCGGCGTTCACGTTTGAAAGAGCGCGAAGGACCGGTGCGAACGGCGCCGAGCCCGACATCTAGCGGCTGCAACCTCGTCCCATTAGATGGCAGAATTGACTTATTCCTATGAACTGGATTCATGAATGGCGCGACAAAACATCAGCGATCTCACCGCGTTCCTCGCGGTGGCGCGCGAAAGGAGCTTCACCCGGGCGGCAGCTCAACTCGGTGTTTCACAGTCTGCGCTCAGTCACACGCTGCGCGGATTGGAGGAACGGCTCGGCTTGCGGCTATTGACACGCACCACGCGCAGCGTCGCGCCGACGGAGGCCGGTGAGCGGCTGCTGCGAACGGTCGGGCCGCGGCTGGAAGAGATCGACGCCGAGCTTTCCGCCCTGACGGAGCTGCGCGACAAGCCTGCCGGCACGATCCGGATTACCGCGGCCGAACACTCGGCGAGCGCAATCCTCTGGCCGGCGCTGCCAAAGCTGCTGCCGCGCTATCCCGACATCAAGGTGGAGCTCGTCATCGACTACGGCCTGACCGACATCGTCGCCGAGCGCTACGACGCCGGCGTTCGCCTCGGCGAGCAGGTGGCAAAGGACATGATCGCGGTGCGCATCGGACCGGACTTCAGCATGGCAGTGGTCGGAGCGCCCTCCTATTTCGCTGGACACCCCAAGCCTGCCAAGCCTCAGGATCTGACCGCCCATAGCTGCATCAACATCCGGTTGCCGACCTATGGCGGGATCTATGCGTGGGAATTCGAGAAGCGCGGGCGCGGACTGAGGGTCCGGGTCGACGGCCAACTGGTGTTCAACAACGTGGTGCTGCGGATGAACGCGGTGCTGGCCGGGCTCGGCCTCGCCTATCTGCCGGAAGACCAGGTGCAGCCATATCTCGTCTCGCCGACGGTCGCCTGATCCGCGTGCTCGCGGACTGGTGTCCGCCGTTTTCAGGCTACCACCTCTACTACCCCAGCCGCCGCCAGGTGACGCCCGCCTTTGCCGTGCTGGTCGAGGCGCTGCGCTACCGGCGCTGATGTTCATTGCCCGGGAAATAAGAAGGGCCGCAAGCGAACCTGCGGCCCTCTCTCCTGGAAGGGTCTGTCGTTAGTTGCTTGTGCAGACCTTCATGGTTTTCATGCTGGTTTCGGCCTCGGTCTTGGTCTTGAACACGCCGTTGTCGACGATCGTTGTCGTCGTGGTGGTCGGCTTGGTATCCACCACCGTGCACTTCTTGGTGGAGGTGTCGCGAACCACATAGAATTCGGCGGCAAGCGCCGGTCCGGCGAACGCCGATGCGCCAATGGCCAGTGTTCCAATCATCAGAAACTTCCTCAAGGTGTCCTCCTCCAGGTTTCCAAATGATGCAACCGGCAATGCGCGAGGAAACCGATTGTTCCTATTTTTCCCGACACATAGGGACGAGCCGTGGGACACGGGTAGCGGTAAAACTATTCATCCGGGAGCCCTTCCAGGCTTTTGAGATATTTGAGCCCCTCGACCGCCAGTAGCTCCGTGTCGGTCTCGCCGGCCATGCAGCGCTGCCGGATAAAGCGCTGGAGTCTGGCACGGCGGGCGTCATTTTCGTCGATACCGCTGTGGATCAACAGGTAGACGCTCCAGGCCCGCGCAAGGGCGGCTTCTACGATATCCGGGCTGTCCATCCAGCTCTCCTTGCAAATGCTCTGCAAGGTTACTTTGCCGATTCTTCCCGTCAACCGTCGCGACTTTGCGTGGGAGCGGATGACCGATTTACCTTGGCCGATGGTTTCAGGAGAGACGCGCGTGACGGCGCGGTGATCCAGCCCAGCGCGGTCACGGCCACCATGGTCGTGGGAGCCTGCGGACCATGCCAATGGCGCTCAGCCGAGCCCCATCTCGACCGCGATCCGGATCAAATCCGAATGGTTCTTGGCGCCAAGCTTCTGCTTGAGCAGCGAGGTGGTGTTGGCCACCGTCTTGTAGGAAATCTCCAGCGCGTCGGCGACCTCGACGATCTTGTCGCCACGGCCCAACAACCGCAGGATTTCCAGCTCGCGCGCCGTCATCTGCGATGCCGGATTGGCCTTGATCGATGCGCCTGAAAACGTCACCGCCTCGGCCAGTTGCGGCGATATGAAATTCTCGCCCGCGGCCACCTTGCGGACGGCGCGCACCAGCATCCGGGGATCGTCACCCTTCGAAACGTAGCCCTGCGCGCCCATCTCGATGGCGCGAACGACGAAAGCCGGATCGTCATTCATGCTGAACATGATGATCCTGGCGTCCGGATCGTCCTTGCGGATGCGCCGCATCAGCTCGAAACCGGAAACGTCAGGAAGCTTGATGTCGATGACCGTGACGTCGGGCTTCCTGGTAACGTAGGCGCGGTGGCCGGACTTGGCGTCGGAGGCCTCCTCGATCTTCACGGAATTGTCCGTGGCGAACAGCGACCGGCAACCCGACAGCACAACCGGATGGTCGTCGACGATCAAGACCTTCGTTGCCGATCTGGCGGAATTCTGCATCATCCATCCCCTTTGGGGATAAATAAGCGGTTGCCAGCATTTGAAAAGAGAAATCTTGGGTTGCGGGAACTAGAATAGTGAAAATGTGGCAAGGGCTTTCTCTTCGAACGCGGTTGTTGCTGCCGCTCGGCTTCATGTTCGTGGCCGCCCTGCTGGCCGGAGCCGCTTCGCTCCAGATCTTTGCCTCCGCGCAACTTGTGGAGGAAACCGAGCCAGGGACTCGCTCGGCCAGAGCGGTCGCGGCGGCGCTCAACGGCGCGCTCCGGACCTCGACCAATCCCCACGCAACCCTCGATGCGTTCGTGCAATCGCTGGGAACGTCCGAAGCAGTCCGGTTTCGGCGCCTCGGGACCGATCTCGACGTTCCCCCTCCCGAGGTGCAAACCCCCTTGGGAACGGTACCCGACTGGTTCGTCCGCCTCCTCGCCATCCCCGAATTTGGGACAGCCTTCCCCGTGATGGTCGAGGGGAAGCAGGTCGGCGACATCGTATTTGCGCCGGACATGTCCGCCGATATCCACGAAAAGTGGGTCGAATTTCTGGCGATCGCCTGCTCCGGAATTACCCTGATGCTGCTGACGGGGGTCATTGCCCACTTCACCGCGCGTTCCGCATTGCAGCCGCTGCAAAACCTGGGCGACGGCCTGACCCGCATGCGAACAGGCGACTACGAACAGCTGATTTCCCCTGCCGGTCCGCCCGAAATCCGCAGGAGCGCGCAGGAAGCCAACGAACTCGCCCGCACCCTCAAGCGCCTCAGCCAGGACAATCGCAGCCTGCTGCGCCGGATCGTGTCGCTGCAAGACAACGAGCGGCAGGACATGGCGCGCGAGCTGCATGATGAGCTCGGGCCGCTTTTGTTCGGGATTCGCGCCAACACGGTGGCGCTGCTGGGATCCATCCCATCCGGCAACGCCGAGTTGAGGAAGGCGGCCGAGGGCATTCTGCAGTCGGTCGAAACATTGCAGCAGGCCAACCGCCGCATCCTGGACCGCCTGCGGCCGCTCTACATTCAGGAGCTCGGCCTGGAGAAGAGCATCCAGACGCTGCTGCAGAATGCGAAGGCGCAGTCGCGTGGCCTCAAGGTGACATCACGGATCGATGCTGATCTGAACGAGGTCGATGGCCTGCTGTCGCAGACCATCTATCGCGTGATCCAGGAGGCGGTGACCAACGTGCTCCGCCATGCCAAGGCGAACGCGATGCATGTCACGGCAGGGATCAACAATGGCGAAGTGATCGTGGAAGTCTCCGACGATGGCATCGGCTTTCCGGCAGATCGGATGTTTGGCCGGGGATTGACCGGAATGCTCGAGCGCGTTCGGGCGCTGAGCGGGACGCTCGAGTTGTTGCGCGAGGCGGGGCGCACCTGCGTTCGCTGCCGGCTTCCGGCGGGCGATTCTGCCTTACATCCGCAACACGCCGGACGGGACTAACGTCAGCCGCCCTCAACGTCGGCAGCTTCCCGGCACAAGGCCCGGCCCGAAGGGGCACAGATGGTCCGCTGGATCTTGCCGTCACGCGAAAAAGTGAATGCGATGCGGACGGGCTCGCCTTCGTGGCTCAGGTAATCAAGCACGACGCCCTCGGCGGTCGGCGTGATTTCCTCGAGCCCGAATGCGGTGGGTGCGATCGCATCGAGACGCGGCCGCCAATAGGCTTCGAGCCCGGCGCGGCCGTCACTGAGCTTGACCTCGCCGCACCGGCATTCGGCCTTCGCGTCATCCGCATAGAGGTCGAGCAATGTCGCGAGGTCGCGATTGCGGCACGCGTCCAACCAATCGATCACTAATGCGACTTGATCGAAATCATCCGCCAATTCCGTGATCGCATCCATGTTGCCACACCTCGTCCCGAGTGCTGACGGGGCTGACGGATTATGGCGATCGTCGTGAATGGACACTGAACGGCCTATGATCCGGAACTCACCGTGGAACCGAAACGATTCTGCGGAACAAAGGTTCCGGCAACTAGTCCGGACGACTACGGGGATGGAACTTCAGGCATGGCGCTGCGCGCGCCACCACACGCCGAACGCGATGACGACTGCAAAGGCCAGCGTGAACCAGGTGATGGCGTATTGCAGGTGATCGTCCTTGAGATGCACGGAAAGCGGCCCGGGCTTCGGAATGCCGTTTTCGGGTGCAGGCGTTTCCAGGTCGACATAGAACGGCGCGACGGCCTTGCCGACCTCGTCCCAGCCGAGCGCGCGCGCCATCGCAAGATGATCGCGGTTGAACCAGAGCCGCTTTGCCATGTTCTCAGGCGGCGTCAGCGTGCCCGCGCTTTCGGGAAAACGCATGTAGCCGGTGAGCTGCACCGGGTCACCGGTGATGAGCCGTCTCACGGCGCGATCCTGCTGGGCGCGGTCCTGCATCGTGTTCTGCACAAAGCCGGTGTTGACCACAATGGTGTTGCCATCGGCGAGACGGGCCGGCAGGAAGGCCCAGGTGCCGGGACCGGAGACGTCCTCGCGCACCGCGGAGCCCGCGCTGTAGACCATAGCATCCGGCAACGGCGCGTAGGTCGCGGTGAAGCTGACGCGGCGGAATTCGTCTTTGGCCGGCGTCAGCGTATTCCATTGCGCCTGCGCCGGCAGCGCCTCGGGCGCGGCGGCGAGCCGCTCGTTCAGCATCGCGATCAGCGCGTGCTTCTCGACCCGGCGCTGCAATTGCCAGATTCCGAGGCCCGCGAAGACCGCCACCATCAACAGCGTGAAGATGGCAAAGCCGGCGACCGCCGGCCGCCGCGACGAAAGGCCGGTCATTTCGGCTCGCGGTCGATCAACCGGCCGGGCGCCGCCTTGTGATGGAATTGCAGCGCGATCAGAAGCGCCTTCATCGAGCGCAGCGGCAGAAGCGTGGTCGCGGCGATCAGCGGCAGCCAGAGCGCCGCATGCAGCCAGAACGGCGGCTGATATCTGACTTCGACGATCAGGGCAGCGGTGACCACGATGGCGCCAGCCAGCATGATGATGAAGATCGCAGGGCCGTCGCCAGAATCGATGAAGGCGTAGTCGAGCCCGCACGCTTCGCAATTCGGGCGCAGGTCGAGGAAGCCCGCGTAGAGCTTGCCCTTGCCGCAACGCGGGCAGCGGCAGGCGAGGCCGCGGAGCGCGCTCTGGGTTAGTGTGGGTTGCGTCTGGTCCATCATCTATTCCATCGATGGGCCCCGGATCGGCAGCGCGGCACGCCGCAACGCGGCGGGCTGCGCAGCATCCGGAGCCTGGAAGAAAGAAAAAGGGGGCGGTCCTTCCGACCGCCCCCTTTTAGCACGTCAAGCCTGCATCAGTGGCCGGCCACGGGCCCCGCGCCGCGGAACCAGACATAGATGCAGATGAACAGGAACAACCACACCACGTCGACGAAGTGCCAGTACCAGGCGGCGAATTCGAAGCCGAGATGCTGCTTCGGCGTGAAGTGGCCGGCATAGGCGCGGAACAGGCAAACCAGCAGGAACACGGTGCCGACCAGCACGTGGAAGCCGTGGAAGCCGGTCGCCATGAAGAAGGTCGCGCCGTAGATGTTGCCGGAGAAGCTGAAGGAGGCGTGGGCGTATTCATAGGCCTGCACGCACGTGAAGGCGGCGCCGAGCAGCACGGTCAGGATCAGGCCGTACTTCAGGCCCTGGCGGTCGTTTTCGAGCAGCGCATGGTGCGCCCAGGTCACTGTCGTGCCCGAGGTCAGCAGAATCAGCGTGTTGAGGAGCGGCAGGTGCCAGGGGTCGAAGGTCTCGATGCCCTTCGGCGGCCAGGTGCCGGGCACGTTGCAGGCGCCGGCAGCCGTGCCCGGACCGCAGCCGAACACCGCGTCGCGGGTGGCGTGGACGGCATCGGCAGGGAACAGTGCGGAATTGAAGAACGCCCAGAACCAGGCGACGAAGAACATCACTTCGGAGGCGATGAACAGGATCATGCCGTAGCGGTGGCTGATCTGCACCACGCGGGTGTGGTCGCCCTTGTACTGGGCTTCGCGGATCACGTCGCCCCACCAGCTCGCCATGGTGTAGAGCACGCCGATGGTGCCGACGCCGAAGACGATCGGGGCGGCGGCGAACATGTGATGCATCCAGGCGATCGCACCCACCGCCATGATGAAGGCCGAGATCGAGCCGACGACCGGCCACGGGCTCGGATCGACGAGGTGGTAGTCGTGGTGCTTCGCGTGCGCCGTAGCCATTGCGGTCTCTCCGTTAGGTGTGCCGTTCCCGTCGGCACGTATTCGTCTCAAATTTCAAATCCGAAATCTCGTCAGATACGCGATCCGGCGGTCATGGGTTTATCGTCACAGGTTTCCCTTGCGCTTGTCGCCTTCGCCGGCTGCGAGCGGCTTCGGCGCCGGTTCGCGCACGGGATAGAAGGTGTAGGACAGCGTAATCGTCTTCAGTGCGTCGTTCTCGCTGTCTTTCGCCAGCGCCGGATCCACGTAGAACACCACGGGCATCTCGCGCTTCTCGCCGGGGCCCATGGTCTGTTCGGTGAAGCAGAAGCAGTTGATCTTCTGGAAATAGGCGCCGACGGTGAGCGGCGCGACGTTGTAGGCGGCAACGCCGGCCGTGGCGCGCGCGGCCTGGTTGGTCACGGTATAGAAGACGGTAACGACCTCGCCGATGCGAACCTCGACCTCGTTCTGCTCGGGCTCGAATTTCCAGGGCAGTCCGGGACCGACATTGGCATCGAACCGCACCGAGATCTTGCGCTCCAGCGGCGCGTCAGACGGCGCCGAAGTCGCAACCTGGGTGGTGCCGTTGAAACCGGTGGCGCGGCAGAACCAGTTGTAGAACGGCACGGCGGCATAGGACGCGCCGACCATCAGCACCACGACGAGGCCGCAGATCGAGGCCACCGCCGCATCGCGCGTCAGCGTACGGCGCGAAGCGACCTTCTCGCCTTCCGCCCTGCCCTCGCTGATCTGCGGCTCGTTCTGCATCTCAATCACAACGGACGGACGAGGACGCCCGGCCCCTTGACCATGGTGACCGCGAAGAACAGCACGACCAGGACGCCGAGCGCGAGCGCAATGGCGATCGAGCGATGACGGCGGCTTCGCTTCTGCGCCTCGGTGAGCACGATTCCATCTGGCTTGCGCTTGTCGTCCATATGCGTTCCATGCGCCCCCTACCCGACCAGAGGTGCGATGGCGCGGATCACGACCTCGAGCAGGAGCGTCGCAAACAGCGCGAACAGATAGAGGATCGAGAAGGCAAACAGCCGGCGGGTGGCGCGGCCCGCCCGCTTGCCCTCGCGGTGGCGGTAGACCTCGATAGCAAGCCACATCATGCCGGCGCCGAGCGCGAGCGAGGTTATGCCGTAGACCGCGTCGAAATAGCCGAGCGGCCAGGGCGCCGCCGCGATCGCGACCAGCACGACCGTGTAGAGCAGGATTTGCAGCCGCGTCGCATCGGGCCCGGCGACCACCGGCATCATCGGAATGCCGGCGCGGGCATAGTCGTCGCTGCGGAACAGCGCCAGCGCCCAGAAATGCGGCGGGGTCCAGAAGAAGATGATGAGGAACAGGAGCACCGGCTCCATCGACAGCGAGCCGGTGGCCGCGGCCCACGCCACCACCGGCGGCAGCGCGCCGGCGGCGCCGCCGATCACAATGTTCTGCGCGGTCGAGCGCTTCAGCCACATGGTGTAGATCACGACATAAAAGAAGATCGTGAACGCCAGCAGCCCGCCGGCGAGCCAGTTGACGAGGACGCCGAGCGTGATCACCGAGAAGAAGGCCAGCGTCAGGCCGAACGCCATCGCTTCCGCGCTCGTGATGCGTCCGCGCGGGATCGGCCGGTTGGCGGTGCGCGTCATCAGAGCGTCGATATCGCCTTCCAGGGCCATGTTCATCGCGCCCGAGGCGCCGGCCCCGACCGCAATGCAGAGGATCGAGGTGAAGGCGATGACCGGATGGACATGGCCCGGCGCAATGACGAAGCCGACCAGCGCGGTGAAGATCACGAGCGACATCACCCGCGGCTTCAACAGCGCGATGTAGTCACCGACATCAGCCTCGGAAATCCGAGGATGAACATCGATGGCGTTATGGTCGACTACCGACAAGATTCATCTCGCTTCACGAAAGCCGCGGCGCGCAATGGTCGCGCGCCGCGAATAACAATCACTGCACGCGCGGCAGCACTTCGAACTGGTGGAAGGGCGGTGGCGACGTCAGCGTCCATTCCAGCGTGGTGGCGCCGGCGCCCCACGGATTGTTGGCAGCCGCCTGCTTCTTCATGAAGGCGTCGACGACGCCGTAGATGAAGATCAGCACACCGAAGCCCGAAATGTACGAGCCGACCGAGGACACCAGGTTCCAGCCGGCGAACGCGTCCGGATAGTCGATGTAGCGGCGCGGCATGCCCGACAGGCCGAGGAAGTGCTGCGGGAAGAACACCAGGTTGACGCCGATGAAGGTGACCCAGAAGTGCAGCTTGCCGATGGTTTCCGAATACATGTAGCCGGACATTTTCGGGAACCAGTAGTACCAGCCCGCGAAGATCGCGAACACCGCGCCCAGCGACAGCACGTAGTGGAAGTGCGCGACCACGTAATAGGTATCCTGCAGCACGCGGTCGACGCCGGCATTCGCCAGCACGACGCCGGTGACGCCGCCGACCGTGAACAGGAAGATGAAGCCGATCGCCCACAGCATCGGCGTGCGGAATTCGATCGAGCCGCCCCACATCGTGGCGATCCAGGAGAAGATCTTCACGCCGGTCGGCACCGCGATCACCATGGTGGCGGCGACGAAATAGGCCTGCGTCGCCGACGACATGCCGACCGTGTACATGTGGTGCGCCCACACCACGAAGCCGATGCCGCCGATCGCGACCATGGCGTAGGCCATGCCGAGATAGCCGAACACGGGCTTGCGCGAGAAGGTCGAGACGATCTGGCTGATCATGCCGAAGCCGGGCAGGATCAGGATGTACACTTCGGGGTGGCCGAAGAACCAGAACAGATGCTGGAACAGTACCGGATCGCCACCACCGTCGGCGGAGAAGAAGGTGGTGCCGAAATTGCGGTCGGTGAGCAGCATGGTGATGGCGCCGGCGAGCACCGGCAGCGACAGCAAGAGCAGGAACACCGTCACCAGGATCGACCAGACGAACAGCGGCATCTTGTGCAGGGTCATGCCCGGCGCGCGCATGTTGAAGATCGTGGTGATGAAGTTGATGGCGCCGAGGATCGACGAGGCGCCGGCAATGTGCAGCGACAGGATCGCGAAGTCGACCGCCGGTCCCGGATGGCCCGAGGTCGACAGCGGCGCGTAGATGGTCCAGCCCGCACCGACGCCGTTGGCGCCCGGTTCACCCTCGACGAAGGTGGACATCAGCAGCAGCGCAAAGGACGCCGGCAGCAGCCAGAACGAGATGTTGTTCATGCGCGGGAACGCCATATCGGGCGCGCCGATCATCAGCGGCACGAACCAGTTGCCGAAGCCGCCGATCATCGCCGGCATCACCATGAAGAAGATCATGATCAGGCCGTGCGAGGTCACGAACACATTGTAGGTGTGGGACTCGTGGAAGAACTGGACGCCGGGATACATCAGCTCGATGCGGATCGCGATCGACATCGCAGCCCCGATGATGCCCGCGAAGATCGCGAAGATAAGGTACATCGTGCCGATGTCCTTATGATTCGTCGAATAGAGCCAGCGCCGCCATCCGGTCGGATTGGCATGCGCATGGTCATCATGGGCGTGATCGTGGTGTGTCGCTGCGGTCGTTGCCATTTTGTAATCCTGCCTTGCAGTCCCTTTGCGGACCTTTTCAGGTCCCGTCGCCCTTGTCCCTTGCTTGTCCCTTGGCCCGCGCCTTACTGCGCGGCCTGGCCGCCAGCCGAGGCGTAGGTGTTCGCCGGGTTGGTCGCATATTTCTTCTTCGCCGCCTCAACCCACTCCGCGAATTCCTGATCGCTCACCACCTTGACCGCGATCGGCATGAAGGCGTGGTCCTTGCCGCACAATTCCGAGCACTGACCGTAATACATGCCGGTTTTGGTCGCCTTGAACCAGGTCTCATTGAGACGGCCGGGGATGGAGTCGATCTTGATGCCGAACGACGGCACCGCGAACGCGTGGATCACGTCGGCGCCGGTGGTCTGGACCCGGATCACCTTGTTGACCGGCACCACCATCTCGTTGTCGACGCCGAGCAGGCGCGGCTGCTTGTCCTGCGCCATCAGCGAGTCGAACTCGAACTTGCCGTTATCCGGATAGGCATAGCTCCAATACCACTGCTTGCCGGTGACCTTGACGGTCAGGTCGGCCTTGGGAACGTCGAGCTGCTGGAACAGGAGGCGGAACGACGGCACCGCGATGCCGACCAGGATCAGCACCGGGATCAGCGTCCAGGCCACCTCGATCAGCGTGTGGTGGGTGGTCCGCGAGGGGACCGGATTGGCCCTGGCGTTGAACTTCACCACCACGATAACGAGCAGCGCCAGCACGAACAGGGTGATCAGCGTGATGATCACCAGCAGCAAATTATGGAAGCTGATGATGTTTTCCATCACCGGGGTGGCGGCCTCCTGCAGCGTGATTTCCCACGGCTTTGGCTGCTGCCCAAAAGCCGTCCCGCCGGAGACGAGCGCCATGCCCGCTACCGCCAACCCCAGCAACCGCCGGCCCATCAGGCCCTTCGACATCTTCATGCCGCTCGCGCTCCTTTAGAAAAAATCCCCAAAGCACTTCCGCCGGATGGCCGGAAATGCCGCACGATCCGCCCTCACAAACGGCCTACCGGAGGTACTTTTGGAAGTACACCTTCGAAAGTACCTGCAACAATGTTGCTGCCGTACCCCGGGCCAGATCGTTAGAACGCGTCGAAATCCAGCCTCTCAAACCATAATTCTAAGGCTCTCGCAATGCAGTAGTGGGGCGCAAAGCCATGCGTCACCTGCTATTCGGCGGACGCCGGATTTTCCCGACAAATCAGGCAAAACCTGCCGTTTGGCAGGCTCGCGCCGCTTGACAGCCCGATTGCCGGATGTAGGCACAGTCACGGCGCTCCCGAGCGATCTGATTCGCTTGGGCCCGGAGGTCCTCGATGGCGCGATTGGCTCTCTGACCGCCTTCAAGGCGCCGTCATTGCGTATCAGTCCGGGTAAGTCCAGTTACAATCTATGCTGCCGGCGCTGCCGGAAATCGTGAGAGGATCGACCCGGATGGGGCGTTCGAAACATCAGACGGGAGGACATCAGGCAGGATATCGCCTGGAACCGGCCCGCTGGCTCGGCGGCCTGCTCGCCGTGGCCTTCCTGCTCGGCCTGACCCAAGCGGCGAGCGCGCAAGGCGCGGTGCGATCGGTCCATGGCGACTGGCAGATCCGCTGCGACACCCCGCCGGGCGCCCAAGGCGAGCAATGCGCCCTGATCCAGAGCGTGGTGGCGGAAGACCGCTCCAACGCCGGCCTCACCGTGATCGTGCTGAAAACCGCCGACCAGAAGAGCAAGCTGATGCGGGTGGTCGCCCCTCTCGGCGTGCTGCTGCCCTCCGGCCTCGGGCTCAAGCTCGACAACCAGGACGTCGGCCGCGCCGGATTCGTGCGATGCCTGCCGAACGGCTGTGTCGCCGAGGTGGTGATGGACGAGAAGCTGCTCGGTCAGCTCCGGGGCGCCAAGACGGCGACGTTTATTATTTTTGAGACGCCCGAAGAAGGCATCGGCTTCCCGCTCAGCCTGAACGGGCTCGGCGAGGGTTATGACAAGCTGCCGTGATGGCGGGCCGATAGCTGCGCAAGATCCGGCCGATCAACTTAACCGGCACTGGCGTAGTAATCGAGCAGCCGGCGCGCCTCGATGGAAAGCCAGTCTGCCTCACCGCTGATATAGCCTTCGACTTGCCCGGAGATGCCGATCAAGAAGGTAATGGGCATGCCATAGAGCGCGAACGGCGTGTCGGCCTGGCTGCTTGCACCAGCTTTTGCCAGAAGTCCTTCCGGATCAAGCCCGATCGCGAGACGCCGGAGCTTCAGCGCTTTCACGAAAGGGGCAACGACCGAACGGTCGCGATCCGTTGCGACTGCAATCACCACGAGATCCCTGACGCCGCTCGCCGTCAGCCTGTCCAGCATCGGCAGTTCGATCCGGCAAGCCGGACACCAGGTTGCCCAGAAATTGACGAGCACCACCTTCCCTCTCAAGGAGGTCAAATCGATCGTGCCTCCGGAGAGACGCGGAATCGGCACGGACGGGACAGGCCTCGCGCCACGGAGCTGGATGAACTGATGCCGGACGGTGGCGAATGGCGGCGGACCTTCGGCCCGGGCGCGATTGGATGCAGCCGACAGCGCGGCGCCGGCCCCGAGCAGCCCTGCAACGACCGTGCGGCGTGTTAGCCCGCGATGTGGCGTCATAGTGTGTGTCCGCTTGTCATGACCGGATGTAGGACCAACCGGCTTCCTGCAATTCGATGATGCGTCCGGGCCCGCTCGGCACCAGATCGACGTTGTCAATCAAGGTGATCGGACGGCCCTCGCTGCGCTGCATGCCCTGCTTCGTCGCGTCGCAGACCACGAAGCGAATGTTCGGGTTTACCGCCCGTACCACCTGCAGCATATCCTTCACCGGCGACGTGTCGGCACGGAACATGTGAACGCCGGCGTTGTAGGCGACGACCTCGATCATGAACGGTTCGTTGCGCTCCTGATAATATTTGGGGAGGTTGAGCGAAGTCGAGATCAAAGCCCGCATCGTGGCGGGATCGTCGGTATTGATCGGCAGCACCAGCCGATGCAGCGCCGGCGGAGCAGGCTTCGCCACCGGTTTCGATACGGCGGAACCTGGATCGGTCAGCATCAGGGTCACGACCAGCGGCACTATGAAGGTCAGCGCCAGCCCGACCCAATTGGCTACCTGGCGGAGAGACAGGCGCATCGCCGTGGCTTCACAAAGCCCTGGCGAGGGACGCAATCTCCCCCCGCTCAGAATAGGCGACGAGCGCGTTGAGCGCGAGCAGGACCATTGCCGGTATCGGCGATCCCCCGATGACGAACAAGTGTGTGATCACCGCGCCGATCATGATGCAGATGAGCAGCAGCGCACCGAAGCCGGCCTTTCGTGGAAGCAGCAGCAGGATTGCCCCGATGACCTCGAGGCTACCGGTCAAATAGCGAAACCATTGGCCGAGCCCAATGTGGTGAAACTCGTCCACCATCATCGGCGCGCCATAGAGCTTTATGCCTCCGGCCCCCAGAAAGGCCAGCGCCAGCAGTCCCCTGACAATCCATACGCCAACATGGGTCCAACGGCGCTCGGCGGGCACAGCAACGTCCGACATCGAAAACTCCCGAAAGTTTGAGAAACGGCCCCCGGCCGCGAAGGCGCCAGGCCTTAGTGTGTCAAAGGCTCAAGGCGACCGAGGCTTTCAAAACCAAAATTCGGTACTAAGATGAAATTGACAAGTAGGATGATTTTTCTGGTGTAGTATGAAAAAGCAGACTAATGAGCCGGCACCGTCCGAATGCCCCGCAGCACCGCAGCTTCAGCGTGCCCTTCGCGTGCTCTCCGGCAAGTGGAAGGGCGAAATCCTCTGGCAGTTGGTCGGTGGCAAGCGACGGTTCGGCGAGTTGCGGCGCGCCATTCCCGACGTGACGCAGCACATGCTGACCACCCAATTGCGCGATCTCGAAAACGAAGGCCTGGTGAAGCGCACCGTGTTTCCCGAAGTGCCGCCGCGTGTCGAATACGAGATGACGCCTGCGGCGAAGGACCTGAAACCCGTGTTCGACGAGCTGTCCCGCTGGGCCAATGCGCATGGCAGGCTGGAGTCCAATCCGTCTGTTGCGGATGACGGCGCCGAAGGCCGACGCACCGGTGCGCCCGACCACCCCTCGCGCTCGGCGCCATGACCTCCAAACGAGAGAGCATGAACTTCAAGAGGGAACGGCGGAGTGTGCACCCTTTAAGCCCCGTCCGGCCTTAACGGGCGGTGTGAAGGGATACGACAAGATGCCGTGAGGGGCCTCCCCTTTCGTTGCGGCCATGACTATCTTCAAGCCATCGTCGTCCCCGCGAACGCAGGGACGACGAAGAAATTTGATCGTACTGGAGCGCCAATGACCAATCCCGCCACAACCTCCCTGCTCGACCGCGCCAATCTCGACCGCGATGCCGTCAGACGCGAGATCACGCGGGGGCTGGCGGGCGCCGACGACGGCGAATTGTTTCTGGAATACGGCCAGACTGAAGCGCTCGGCTTCGACAACGGCCGGCTGAAGCAGGCGACCTACGACACCTCGCAGGGTTTTGGCCTGCGCGCGGTGAAGGACGATGCGGTTGGTTATGCGCATTCCTCCGACGTGTCGCTGCCGGCGCTGATCCGTGCGGCCGATGCCGTGGCCGCCGTGCGCGGCGGATACAGCGGCAATTTTGCCGCGGCGCCGCTGCATACCAATGTGCGGCTCTATGGCGACGAGAATCCGCTGGACGCCCCGGGCTTCGAGGCGAAGGTAAAACTGCTGGCCGAGATCGATGCCTATGTCCGTGACAAGGACCCGCGGGTGCGGCAGGCGTCCATCAGCCTGGGCGCCACCTGGCAGGTGGTGGAGATTTTGCGGCCCGACGGCGAAAGCTATCGCGACATCCGCCCGCTGGTGCGCGTGAATATTTCCGTGGTTGCCGGGCAAGGCGACCGGCAGGAAAGCGGCAGCAAGGGTTATGGCGGCCGTGAGGGGTATGCACGCTTCATCGAGACCAAGGCGTGGCGCGAGGCTGCCGACGGCGCGATCCGCGAGGCGCTGGTCAATCTGGAATCGGTGCCCGCTCCTGCCGGCGAGATGGACGTGGTGCTGGGCGCCGGCTGGCCCGGCGTGATGCTGCATGAAGCGGTCGGTCACGGCCTCGAAGGCGACTTCAACCGCAAGCAGACGTCCGCTTTCGCAGGATTGATGGGCAAGCAGGTCGCAGCCAAGGGAGTCACCGTCGTCGACGATGGCACCATCGCCTCGCGGCGTGGTTCGCTTTCAATTGACGACGAGGGCACGCCGACCAACCGCACCGTGCTGATCGAGGACGGCATTTTGGTCGGCTACATGCAGGACCGGCAGAATGCGCGGCTGATGAACATGAAGCCGACCGGCAACGGCCGCCGCCAGAGCTATGCCCATGTACCGATGCCGCGCATGACCAACACCTATATGCTGGCCGGCGAGCGCGATCCGGCGGAAATCATCGCTTCCGTTAAGAACGGCGTTTATGCCGCCAATTTCGGCGGCGGCCAAGTCGACATCACCTCGGGCAAATATGTGTTCCAGTGCACCGAAGCCTACAAAATCGAGAACGGCAAGCTCGGCGCGCCCTTGAAGGGCGCGATGCTGATCGGCAACGGGCCGACCGACCTGCATAGAATCACCATGGTCGGCAACGATCTGGCGCTCGATACCGGCATCGGCACCTGCGGCAAGAACGGCCAAGGCGTGCCGGTCGGCGTCGGTCAGCCGACGCTGCGGATGGAAAAGATCACGGTCGGAGGAACAGGCTAGTGAGCGACGAGAAACTGGCAGGCGATCAAAAGAACGCTGCTCTCGGCAAGGTAGCGAGCTGGCGCGCCCAGGCGGTGCAACTGGCGGCGATCGTTGCCGTCGTGTTCGTCGCCAAGGGTGCGCTGGCTGAGCCGTTTTACGTGCCGTCCGGCTCGATGGAGCCGACGCTTCTGATCGGCGACGCGCTGCTCGCGTCGAAATTTCCCTATGGCTACGGCGCAGCGTCGTTGCCGATCCAGATCACGCTGCCCGAAACCGGCCGCCTGTTCGGCGATACGCCCAAGCGCGGCGACGTCGTCGTGTTCCGCTGGCCGGGCGATCGCTCGCAGGCCTGGGTCAAGCGCGTGGTGGGATTGCCGGGCGACCGCATCCAGATGCGGCAGGGCCAGCTCTTCATCAACGACCATGCGGCGACGCTGAAGCCGGACGGCGTAGGCCGGGCCGAAGACGATCGCGGCAACACCGAACGGGCCTATCGCTTCGTCGAGACGCTGCCAAACGGCGTCAGCCATGCCATTTTCAAAATGCGCGACAATGGAAGGCTCGACAACACGCCCGAGGTGACGGTGCCGCCGGGCCAACTGTTCGTGCTCGGCGACAACAGGGACAATTCCGCCGACAGCCGCGTCGCCGTGCGCGACGGTGGCGTGGGCTTGCTGCCGATCGACAATCTGATCGGCCGCGCCGATGCCGTTGTCGGCTCGTGGGATCTCGGCATGCGCAGCCAGCCGGTGTGGACCTGGCCCTCGGGTTTCCGGCTGGCGCGGTTTTTTACCTCGGTGCATTGAGCGGGAAGCAGGGTAGGCAAAGGCGCCTTTGCGCCGTGCCCACCATGGCCATCGTCAGACCTCATCCCGAGGAGCGCGTCAGCGTGCGTCTCGACGATGAATGGCACCAGCGGGGCCACATGGTTCGAGACGGCGCTTTCGCGCCTCCTCACCATGAGGATTGATGGGTTACGGCGGCGTGGCTATGGATAGAGACCAATTCCTCACCGCCGCCTTGCGCAACCCCGCCAACCAAATCATCACCGAGGAACTGTTTCGACTCTCGCTCCCCGACGCGTGGCTGGTCTCCGGCTGCCTGGTGCAGACCGTGTGGAACGTCCTGACCAGGCGCGCCGTCGATTACGGCATCAACGATTACGACGTGTTCTATTTCGATGCCGATACATCGTGGGAAGCCGAGGATGCCGTCATCCGCGCGCTGGCGGAGCGGTTTGCAAGAACCGGCGTCGCGGTCGAGGCACGCAACCAGGCGCGCGTGCATCTCTGGTACCCGGAGAAACATGGCCTGCCCTACCCGCCGTTGGGTTGCTCGACCGAGGGCATCGACCGATTCCTGACCAGGAATACGCAGATCGGAATCCGGCGCACGCGCGAAGGGTATGAGGTCTATGCGCCGAACGGCTACGGCGACGTCGCCGGCATGATCGTACGTCCGAATCCGGGCGCGAATTTTTCCGCGGCGAATTATGCGGCCAAAGCGAAGCGATGGAAGGCGCTGTGGCCGGAGATTACTGTGCTGCCGGTGGATGCGCCGTAACAATTATCGTCGTCCCTGCTTTCGCATTGCTTTCGCAGGGACGACGGGAAGACTACGACGCGAACTTACGTCGCGTAATCAGGCTCTTTCCTGTCCAACATCCGCTTCAAGGCATCGAAATGTCGCTGCGCCGGCGTCGGACCCTTGTAGAGATGATCATCCATGTAATCGCGCCGCGTCTTTTCGACCACGGGCGCGGGCAACTGCTTCAGCTTCTGGCCGGTCCACATCGCATAGATCTGCACCTGCGCCGCGCGCTCGACATAATAGAGCTTGTCATAGGCTTCGGCGACGGTGGCGCCGACGGTGGAGATGCCGTGATTGGCCATGAACAGCACGGTCTTGTCGCCGATCACTTTGGCAAGGCGCGCGCCTTCGGCGGGATCGAGCGCGGGTCCAGCGTACTCGTCGTCATAGGCGATGGCGCCCGACAGCCCGACCTCGGTCTGACCGATCTCCTTGATGCGGGGATCTTCGAGCCGCGTGAGCGCGCTGGCATGCGGCATGTGGGTGTGAAACACCGCCTTCGCCTGCAGCAGCGCCTTGTGGATCGGCGCGTGGATGCAATAGCAGGAGCGCTCCACCTCGCCCTCGCCGCGTTTGACCTCGCCGTCGTCGATCCCGACTTCCATGAAGCAGGACGCGGTGACCTCGGACCAGTGCGTCCCGAACGGAATCTGGTAGTAGCGGTCGCTCTTGCCCGGCACCACGAAGGTCAGATGGTTGAAGATGCCTTCGGAAAAGCCCTGGATGAAGGCCAGCCGGTGCGCGGCGGCAAGATCGACCCGCGCCTGCCATTCCTCGGCGCTATACTCGCTGAGCGTCTGTGGCGAAACCCTGAACTGCATGAGCTTTCTCCCTGATCCGCTTGTTGCCTGCCCCTCGGCGGAGGCTTTGACGGCTGTTATGCGCAGCAGTCTAGCGCAATCCGGCGCAGGCCGCGGCTGAAATTGCGGCGGACCTGCCATCCCGGTTTGCGGGGCCGCGGCAGCAGCCAAACCCTCCGGTGTCGTCCCGGCCTTGAGCCGGGACCAACCACAGGTGTTCGTTGCTTGCTTCAAGCTGGAGCCACAGCGAAGCCGATGACACAGGCCGGTGGCTTATGGGTCCCTGCGTTCGCTAGGGACGACGGAGAGAGCTACGCACTCCTTGCGAGCGCGCCATCGATCATGTTCACGGCATTCGTCACGCCGTACACCGCGACGAACGAGCCGAAGCGCGGGCCCTTCTCCTGGCCGAGCAGCACCTGGTAGAGCATGTTGAACCAGTCGAGCGAGACGCCGGGCCGGCCGTCCTTGCCCTTCTTGACAGAATCGAGGAACGGCTCGCGGCGGCCGATCTCGTAGACCACGCTCTGGATATCCTCAGCGCTCGAGCCCGCCGGCAATTGCGACAGCGCGTCGCGCAGATCCTGCAGCGCGGCGCGCTCGCTGTCGGTCGGCTCGCGGAATTGCTTCGTCGGCGCCACGAAGTCGCGGTAGTAGTTGATGGCGTAGCCGACCATCGCGTCGAGCTTCGGATGCGCCTGCGGCGTCACGCCCGGGCGATAGCGGCCGATGAAGCCCCAGAGCGTCTCGGCGTTTTCCGCGTTCGACGACGACACCAGCGTCAGCAACAACTGGAACGTGACGGGCATGTCGGCCTTGGGCGGCTTGCCGGAATGGATGTGCCAGACCGGATTGGCGAGCTGCTGCTTGGCATCCTGCCGCGTGAAGCCGTCGAGGAACTGCTGGTAGTCATCAACATTGCGCGGGATGACGTCGAAGTACAGCCGCTTCGCCGCCTTCGGCTCGCGATACATGAACAGCGACAACGATTCCGGCGAGGCATAGCGCAGCCATTCGTCGATGGTGAGCCCGTTGCCCTTCGACTTGGAAATCTTCTGGCCCTTTTCGTCGAGGAAGAGCTCGTAATTGAATCCTTCGGGCGGCGTGCCGCCGAGCGCTGCACAGATCTTGCCCGACAGCTTCACGGAGTCGATCAGGTCCTTGCCGGCCATTTCGTAGTCGACGCCAAGCGCAAACCAGCGCATCGCCCAGTCCGGCTTCCATTGCAGCTTGCAATGCCCGCCGGTGACGGGAACGGTGACCCGCTCCCTGGTCTCGGGATCGTCATAGGAGACCGTGCCGGCCTTCACATCATGCTCCACGATCGGCACATACAGCACCATGCCGGTGCGCGGGCAGATCGGGAGGAACGGCGAGTAGGTCGCGGCGCGTTCCTCGCGCAAGCTGGGCAGCATGATCTTCATGACGGCGTCGAGCCGCTCCAGCATGCGCAACAGCGCGGCATCGAACCTGCCCGACGTGTAGTAGTCGGTCGAAGAGGCGAATTCGTAGTCGAAGCCGAACGTATCGAGGAACGCGCGCAGCCGCGCATTGTTGTGCGCGCCGAAACTGTCATGGGTGCCAAACGGATCGGGCACCTTTGTCAGCGGCCGGCCGAGATGCTGTTCCAGAAGCTCCCTGTTCGGGACGTTGTCAGGCACCTTGCGCAGGCCGTCCATGTCGTCGGAAAACGCCAACAGCCGCGTCTTGATCTTGTCCTCGGTGAGCACGCGGAAGGCATGGCGCACCATGGTGGTGCGCGCGACCTCGCCGAAGGTACCGATATGCGGCAGTCCCGACGGGCCGTACCCGGTCGAGAACAGCACCTCGTCCTTCGGGTTCTTCTTCAGCCGCGCGACAATGGCCTTGGCCTGCTCGAACGGCCAGGCGTTGGATTGTTCGGCGAGCACGCGCAAATCGCTCGGGCTGGCGGCAAGATCGATGACGGACATCTTTAAAGGCTCTCTCCGGAAGCCGCGGAAACTAGCGCCTCCGCGGCAAAATGCAAAATGACGGCCTCAAAACGGACTGATCGAAAAATACCGCAGCCATAGATCGGTGAAGCGGCCTTTTTCCCAGATCCGGAACAGCGCCCAGTTCAGCGACGTCCGCAGCAAATCGTTGCCCTTGCGGACGGCGATGCCGATGCCCTCGCCGAAATAGCGGCTCTCGACAAAGGGCCCGCCCGAGAACGCGCAGCATTCGGCGGAATCGGTGCCGTTGATCCAGAACGCCAGCGAGATCGCATCGCCGAAGATGAAGTCGACCTCGCTGCGCCTGAGGGCCAGCCGCAGCGCGTCGTCGTTCGGATAGGATTTGATCTCGGCGTCAGTAAACATCGCCTTCAGATAGGCCTCGTGCGATGTGCCCGCGATGACGCCGACCTTTTTGCCTTCGAGGTATTCGGGGCGGACTTCCGGCATCACGGCTTCGCGCCGTGACACGAAGCGCGCCGGCGCGCGGTAATAGGGATCGGTGAAGTCGAGCCGGGCGCGCAGGGCCGGCGTCACCGCCATGGAGGCGATGATGGCGTCGCCGCGGTTGCTGGTGATGGCGTCGACCAGCGTCTCGAACCGGCGCATCTGGACGGTGCAGGAGATCTTGATCTCGTCGCACAGCGCGCGCGCCAGATCGACATTGAAGCCGGCGGGATTGCCGTCAGGACCGGTGAAGTTGAACGGCGGATAGTCCGTCTCGGTCAGGAACCGGATTACCGTCAGGCGCGACATGTCCGGCCGGTCCGGACGACGCCGCGGGTCCCAGAAGCCGGGCACCGCCTGTGGGGCTGCCTCCACCGCCGGGCGGGGTTGGGTTTGAGCCTGCGCCGCATTGCCGCCGACAGCCGTCAACGCTGATACGATCGACACCCCGACCAGCCACGCGCTGATGGTTCGATGCAGCCTTGCACTGGTTAGCGGGACGTTAAGATATGGCATCTTCGGCAATGGCTTTGCGGAATTTCACGGCCTTATAGACCATCCGGCCCGCGATGCGAGGCCGTTTTCGCCCTTTCTGGGCCAGCTTGCCGCTCAGAGATAGCGCTTCAAATCCTTAGCGGCTTCCTCCGGCGTCCGTTTCAGATTGAAGGGCGCTACGAAATTGCCGTCGCGATCCATCAGATAGATCAGCGCGGTGTGATCCATGGTGTAATCACCGTCCTTGAGCGGGACTTTCCGGGCATAGACCCGGTAGGCCGAAAGCACTTTCGCCACAGCGTCCGGCGTGCCGGTCAGCCCCTTCAGATGCGGATCGAAGCTGGAGAGGTAGTCCTTCATCGCAGCCGCCGTATCACGCTCGGGATCGACGGAGACAAACCAGGCGTTGACGCGGTCGGCGTCACTGCCCATCGCTTTCAGCACTTCGGAAATCTCGAACAGCGCCGTGGGGCAGACGTCGGGGCAATGGGTGAAGCCGAAGAAGATCAGTGTCGGCCTGCCCTTCAAATTCTTCTCGGTGACGGTCTGGCCGGCCTGATCGGTCAGTTGAAACGGCCCGCCGATCGCAGCCGGCGCCGTGACCGTTCGCAGGCCGCCCGTTACCCACAGCATGATCGTCAGCCCGATCGCGAGGCTCGCGGCGAAGGCAGCGATAATCACCAGCGGGCGGATCGTCCGGTCCATCGTCGATTTCCTTTTCGCCGTGTCAGAAGCAGGCCGAGATGCCGGCGGCGATCATCTCGAAAAACACCGTGGTGCCGTAATGGAACCACAATGCAGCCGCGCCGAGCACGGCCAGCGCGCCGAGGCCGGCAGCGCTCCAAACGATCATGGACGCCACCCTGCCCTGCGGACGGGCAGCCGCCAGCATGTCCTGTTCAGTGGAAATCGGCCGAGCCATGCGGTTGAGATAGGGCGAGTTCCCCAGGCAGGCAAGCGGAATGGCTGCACAGGAGATCACGTCATGCGGAGGGGCAAGCCAGCCGGCAGGTGCACAAAGCAAATGGCCGGAACAGGTCCGGCCATCGCGTCACTTTTCGGCGGAATGGTAGCGCTGGATCAGCGCGACGCCGGCTTGTTTGAGGAGGCCTGGGCGTCGAGATAGCAGGGCCTGTACATCGCCTGAAGCTGCTTGCCGCGCAGAAAGAGCATGCGGTGGGTCAGGCCGCCGCGCGCCGCGATCCACCTCCGTACTGGCGGCGGATACATCGAATACAGCATCTGGGTCGCTTCAGGGTTGGTGATGGCACGGCCGTTGGCGCCGAAATCCCAAGCGGCATGGAAGCCGAGATTGGCGTGCGAGGTAACGCAGATCCGGTCATGGGGAACCGCGCCGAGCACGATAGTGCAGGCCGAGGCGCACAGGCCGTCGATGATTACGGTTTCGCCTGAAGTCCGCAGGCCCTGATACTTGTCGACATAGGTGCCGATCCGGCCGCCGCGATCGTCGGCTATCCGCACCACCGCCTGGCTCACCCCTACTCCCGCCAACAGCAGCACTGCGGCAAGCAACCCCGTCACCAGCTTCATATCCCAGCCCCAGTCGAAAAATGTCGAAACCGAATCTGATCGTCTTCGTGATGCAAGACAGGACGTAGCGTCGTTTGAGATCGTGATTTTGTCTAGGCGGCGAAGGTAGCGCAAATCAAATTCAAATTAAGTGTTGCTGCGCCGCTGCACCTTCCGGGTGAAAGGTCCCGAACTGGAACATGCAACTCATGGCGAGGCGCCAATGCGGTCACAAGCAAGAGCCCGTTTGCCGTTGACCGCGTGCGAGGACGCAGGCTTGAATCAACAACGGCATGGGGGAGGAAACGATGACTGAGGTCACAGACGTAATCGTGGTCGGCGGCGGACTGGCGGGCCTGGTCGCAGCGACGGAGATCGCCGAGGCCGGCAAACGCGTCATCGTCGTCGACCAGGAAGGCGAACAAAGCCTTGGCGGACAAGCCTTTTGGTCGTTCGGCGGATTGTTTCTGGTGGACTCTCCCGAACAGCGGCGGCTCGGCATTAAGGATTCGTTTGATCTCGCTCTGCAGGATTGGATGGGCACCGCGGGCTTCGACCGCGACGACGACCATTGGCCCAAGCGATGGGCGGAAGCCTATGTCGCGTTCGCCGCCGGCGAGAAGCGTGACTGGCTGCGCGCAATGGGCCACCGTATTTTTCCGGTGGTCGGCTGGGCCGAGCGCGGCGGCTATGACGCAATGGGCCACGGCAATTCGGTGCCGCGCTTTCACGTCACCTGGGGCACCGGCCCCGGCATCGTCGCGCCTTTCGAGCTCCGGGCGCGCGAAGCGCAAAAAAATGGCCGGTTGACGTTCAAGTTTCGCCACCGCGTCGACACACTCATGATGACGAACGGCGCGGTCGAGGGCATCAGTGGCTCGGTGCTCGAACCCGATAGCGTCGAGCGCGGCAAGAGCTCCTCGCGCAAGGTGATCGGCGATTTCACGCTGCGGGCACAGGCGGTGATCGTCGCTTCCGGCGGTATTGGCGGCAATCATGACATGGTCAGGCAGAACTGGCCGAAACGCCTGGGCGAGCCGCCGAAATTCATGATCTCCGGCGTGCCCGAACATGTCGACGGCCGCATGATCGGCATCACCGAGGCCGCCGGGGCTCGGCTGATCAACCGCGACCGCATGTGGCACTACGTCGAGGGCATCCGGAACTGGAACCCGATCTGGCCGCGCCACGGCATCCGCATCCTGCCCGGCCCGTCCTCGATGTGGTTCGACGCCACGGGCAAGCGGTTGCCGGTGCCGCTCTTCCCCGGCTCCGACACGCTCGGCCAACTGCAATACATCATGTCGACGGGCTACGATTACTCCTGGTTCATCCTGACCCAGAGCATCATCAAGAAGGAGTTCGCGCTCTCCGGCTCCGAACAGAATCCCGACCTCACGGGCAAGAGCTGGCGCATGACGATCAAGCGCGCCACCAACAAGGGGGCGCCTGCGCCGGTGGAAGCGTTCAAGCAGAACGGCGCCGACTTCATCGTGCGCGACAATCTCGGCGACCTCGTCAGCGCGATGAACGCGCTCGCCGGCAACGACCTGCTCGAGCACGATCACATCAAGGCGCAGATCGAGGCGCGCGACCGCGAGATCGCGAACCCCTACGTCAAGGACGCGCAGGTGATGAATCTGCACAATGCGCGCCGCTATATCGGCGACAAATTGATCCGCACCGCCAAGCCGCACAAAATTCTCGACCCCGAACACGGGCCGCTGATCGCGGTGAAGCTCAATATATTGACGCGCAAGACGCTGGGCGGTTTTGAAACCGATCTCGACTCGCGCGTGTTCGGCACCCATGGCGAGATCATCGGGGGACTCTACGCAGCCGGCGAAGCCGCCGGCTTCGGCGGCGGCGGCATGCACGGCTACCGCTCGCTGGAAGGCACCTTCCTCGGCGGCTGCCTGTTCTCGGGCAGGAATGCGGGGCGCGCGGCGGCGAAGGCGGCGTCTTGATCTCTCCTCGTCATGGCGGCATCTGCCGGCATAGCGACTCTGATCTCAATGCAAATAACGCAGTGGCGCGCAAGGCACGAGCGCGCTAAGTAACCGCCGCCCCCTATCAGGAGAACGATATGACCATCCAGCGCTTCGAAACCGGACCTCGCATGAGCCAGGTCGTCGTCCACGGCAACACCGTCTATCTCGCCGGCGTCGTCGCCGGCAGAGCGGCTGGCAAGAGCGTGACCGAGCAGACGCAGGACATTCTTGCGATCATCGACGGCCATCTCGCCAAGGCCGGCACCGACAAGTCGAAGCTCTTGTCGGCCACGATCTACATCACCGACATGAAGACGTTTCCCGAAATGAACGCGGTGTGGGACGGCTGGGTATCGGCCGGCAACACGCCGGCGCGCGCCACCGTCGAGGCCAAGCTTGCCGCGCCGCAGTACAATGTCGAGATCATGGTGGTCGCGGCGAAGTAACGCCAGCCAGCCGCGAACAGTCTTGCTGCCCCGGATTGCAGGCGCAATCCGGGGCATTTTCGTCCGCATCTCACGCGCTGATCCGTCCGCCTGTGAGATCGCCGATATCAGCCTGAAGCCATCGCGCGATCCGGCGCCAGGAATGGGTCAAGACCCTGCGCCCCATGAAAAGGCTGAGGTGATCGCATGATTCAGAGGCCCGCTCCAGCCACGCGGGCTGCGTTCCCAATAGCCGTGCCGTGGCGAACGCCTGATCGCGCGGGACGACGATGTCGTTCTCTCCCGCCAGCAGGAAGACCGGCATGCGCACCTCGGCGAGATCGATCCTGCGGCCGAGTGCGACGAAGCGCCCTCTAGCGATCTGGTTCTCGCGAAAGACCCGTTCGGTGACCTCGAGATAATAGGCCCCCGGCAGATCGAGCGGCGCGCGATCCCAGCGCTTGAAACGGTCCAGCAGCATGCGGGCCTCGTCCGATCCATCGCGAAGATTCCTTTGCAGCACGGCTTCCACGTCATGCTGACTGAACGGAATGTTCCAGAACCGCAGCATGTGCTCGCCGTTCACGATTCCCTCGCCCTGCTGCACCATCTGCTCGAACGCCGGCTGCGGCAGCGCAGCCACCATCTTCGAGAGTTCTGACGGCGTGGAAACGTCGACTGGGGCGCCGGCAAGCACCAGCCGCCGCACCTTGCCCGGAAAGCGAGCGGCATAGGCCAGCGATAGCCATCCGCCCTGGCACAGGCCGACAAGATCGACCGGCGCGCCGATTTCGTCGATCGCCACATTGAGCTCGGCCAGATAATTGTCGATCGACAGATGGCGCATTTCCGGCGTCGCCGAGCGCCAGTCCGTGAGATAGATGCGGGTCATGCCGTCTCGTTGCAACGCCCCGACCAGACTGTGGCCCGGTGCGAAGTCCGCAACCAGCGCGCCGTGCAGCGCATAGGGCGCGCAGACGAGCACCGGCTGCCCCGCATCCCCGCGCGAAAACGCGCGCAGCCGCATCGACGGAAGTTGCAGCGCCACCACGTTTGGCGTGGTCCAGGCGAGCGGTGCCTGCTCCGGCGCGGGGGAAGGCGCAGGTTTCTGATCGGCGAACCATTGCGCGTAGTTGTCGAGCGCCAATCGCGCAGCTTCCAGCGGCCACAGCCACACCTGCTGCGCCCAGTCGGCCCCCGCATCCTGTTTTGGCGTCCTGGCTTTCTCTGCCACACCCGTTCACCATCGATCGCCCCACTATGATGGGACGGTAAGGGCCAAGCTTTGACTCTGATCAAGGACCCAACGAGGTCGAGATCATGCTTTTACGCCAAATCCGGCGCCGGCCACAGCCCAATCGATCGAGATGCTGCCGCGGCCACACGACGCGGTGCTGCTGCGCCGTTCACTCGATGCCGCCCGCGTTCGGGCGAAGGGCGCATGGTTCCGCAGAAATCGAAATCCTTGACCTCCGAGGTAATCGATTGGCGCGCGGAATTTTTCGGTAGTCGGTCAGCCGGCCCATTCGGCCGAAACGAAGGAGAGCACGATGACCGACATCAACAAGATCGCCCGCAGCTACATCGATCTGTGGAACGAGCGGACGCCGAGCCGCCGTCGCGAAATTCTCAGCCAGAACTGGACCAGCGACGCCCGATATATCGACCCGCTGATGTCGGGCGACGGCCGTGACGGCGTGGACGCGCTGATCGCCGGCGTGCAGCAGCGCTTTCCGGATTTCAGGTTCAGGCTGATCGGCGAACCCAATGGTTTCGGTAACCACATCCGCTTCTCCTGGGGTCTCGGCCCCGACGGCGGCGACAGCCCGATCAAGGGCACGGATTTCGCAGTCCTCAGCGACGGCCGCATCCGCAGCGTCACCGGCTTCCTCGATCAGGGCCGGCGGAGGCATAGCCGACCGAGCGTCGTCTCACACAGCGTGCCACTTACGAAGCTGTCATCCCCGCGAAGGCGGGGATCCAGTACGCTGCGGCTTCTCGGTTCTATCACTGCTGTCTCTGGGATACTGGATCGTCCGCTGGAGCCTGTCATCGGGCGCGCATTCGCGCGACCCGTTGGCGGACGATGACACCTGAATGTAACGAAGCATTCTCGCGACGCATTGCGCCCGAGGTTTGCCCTGAACTTCCCGCCCGCTCCTTTGCCCGACCCTACGCTGAAAAATAGCTTGCTCGGAGCAAAACGTTCTGCTGCAACGATGGTCCGGCCGGCCCTGTTACAGCGTTGCCTGGCATAGAACCGGCGCGGGATTTGCTTCGCTGAGCCGATCGAAAACGGAGCTGTCATGAGCATCGACCTGACCCGCCGCACTCTCCTTCACCTCGCCGGCGCCTCATCGTTGAGCGCGGCGGCCACGGCGGCAGCGCTGGCGGAAGGAACGGCCGCTGCCGAGCCGACCTTCGCCAGCCGGACGCCGATGCAGATCGGCATGGTGACGTTGCGCGTGCGTAACCTCGATCTCGTCACCGACTACTATCGCGATGCGATCGGGCTCACCGTCATGCAGCGCACGGCTACAGGCGCCCGTCTCGGCGCGGGCGGCGTGCCGCTGCTCGATCTCAGCCTGCGCGCGGGCGCTGCCACCGAGACGCGGAATGCCGCGGGCCTCTATCACACCGCCTTCCTGATGCCGACCCGCAAGGATCTCGCGCGCTGGCTGGTGCACGCCGCGACGAACAAGGTGCCGCTCTCCGGATTTGCCGATCACCTCGTCAGCGAATCCGTCTATCTCGACGATCCCGAAGGCAACGGTATCGAGGTCTACGCCGACCGCGCACCCGAAAGCTGGAAATGGGATGGCGGCACGGTCGCAATGGCGACCGACCCGCTCGATATCGACGGCCTGCTGACGCTGACGAATCCGCGCATCTCCAACTTTGCCGGGGCGCCCGACGGCCTCCGCATCGGCCACATGCACCTGCGCGTCGGCGACCTCGAACAGGCCGGCCGATTCTATGGCGGCGCCATCGGCTTCGATCCGACCCGCAAGCGGACCGGCGCCGCGTTCCTGTCCTCTGGGCGCTATCATCATCACCTCGGCATCAATGTCTGGCAGAGCGCCGGCGCCGGCCGGCGGGATGATGCGGCCACGGGACTTGCATGGTTTTCGCTCGAGGTCGCGTCGGAGGAGATCCTGCAGGCTCAGGAGCAGCGCCTGCGGCAGGCGGGCGCACCGGCGGCGGCGATCGCGAACGGCGTTGAGACCGCCGACCCTTGGGGGACAAAAGTGCGTCTGATCAAGGTTTGACGGGGCGACAACGAATGAACGACAGCGTCCCGTGCGCCGGGGTCAAAGCTGTGCCAAGAGGATAGTCGAATGACATTGCCGATGAGCTGGGACGAATGGGCCGCACACGACGGCGTCGCGCTGGCCGCGCGTGTCGCGAAGGGCGAGCTGACGGCCGCCGAACTCGCGACGCAGGCCGCCGCCGCCATCGCCAAGGTCGACCCCCCGCTTTCGGCCGTCGTCGAAGTGTTCGAGGATGCGGTCGCCGATCCCGCCACCGATGGGACCAATCTCGACGGCCCGTTTGCCGGACTTCCCTTCCTGATGAAGGACCTCGGTCCGACGCTCAAGGGCCGGCTGCAGGAGATGGGCTCGCTGTTCATGCGCGGCAATCGCGCCACCGCCGACACGTTCCTTACCAGGAAGATGCGCGGGGCCGGGCTCAATTTGATCGGACGTACGACCACGCCGGAATTCGGCGTTTGCAGCTCTGCCGACAATCCCGCCGTCTACGTCACGCGCAATCCCTGGAATACCGACTACACCACCTGCGGATCGTCGGCCGGCAGCGCCGCGATGGTCGCCGCCGGCGCGGTGCCGATCGCGCATGCGACCGACGGCGGCGGATCGATCCGGATTCCCGCCGGCGTCAACGGCAATATCGGGCTGAAAGTCTCGCGCGGCGTGTTCTCGCTGTCGCCGCACCTCTCTGATTTGAGCGGGCTGGTCTCGATCCAAGGCTGCCAGTCGCGCTCGGTGCGCGACACCGCCGCCTTCGTCGATGCCTGCCGCGGTCCGGCGCCGGGCGAATTCATGCCGTTCTGGAGCCCGCCGGAGCCTTACACGCGGATGATCGCGCGCGATCCTGCGCGGCTGAAAATCGCGCTATCGTACCAGTGGGGTGATTATCGTGCGACGCCGCATATCGCGGCCGAGTTGCAGAAGGCCGGGCGCCTCCTCGAAGGTCTCGGCCATCACGTCGACTACGCCCTGCCCGATCTGGACTATGGCGAAGCCTTCGCGGCGCAGACCACCTGCTACATCAGCAATTTTGCCGTCGTGATCGGTAACATGCTCGCAGCGCGCGGGCTGGAGAAACCACCGGAAGATCTGATCGAGCCGATCAACATCCGGATCTGGGAGCATGGCCGCAACACGAGCTATGCCGACCGGGCACGAATGCAGGCGGTGTTCAACACCACATCGCGCGGCTTTGGCGCGTTCTTCGAAGACTGGGACATCATCCTCACGCCGATCACGGTGTTGCCGACGCCGAAGGTCGGCACCACGGAGTATCTGACGACCAGCGACAATCCAGACGTGCTCGACTGGTTCGGCAATCTCTGGCGCAATTTTGCCTTCACCCCGCTCGCCAATCTCTGCGGCATCCCCGCGATCTCGCTGCCGCTAGCCACCCATGAGCACGGCCTGCCGCTCGGCATCCAGGCCATCGCCAAGCAGGCCAATGACGGCTTATTGTTGCAACTGGCGGCGCAGATCGAGCGCGCGATCGAGGGCAAGTGGAACGCCGGGCAAAGGCCCGGAGTTCATGTGACGAAGGATTGACAGCATCAATCAAGCAATGAAAATTTTAGATGCGATCTGATTGAGCGCGCGAGGGGGAAGCGTTTCGCCGGAGCAAGCAGGAGAGCATCGATGCTGATCGACTGGAATGAGCTGCAACATACGGTCGAGTTCGTCAGCATGGGAAAAGAGGCCTCGAGCCGGACGAGATCGTCTCGATCCTCGGCGAAGATTATTTCATGCACACAGTCTGGGCCTGCGCGTTTGAGGACATGCTGACGCGGGAGTTCGACGACGGCAGCAACATCGTCGAAGACTATCTGAAGCGCCGGGGCTGGAAGGAAACCGCATCCGTTCGCGCCTATATCACCGCATTGCGAGGTTCGGCGATGAGCCTCTATGAAGTGAGCGACGTCGTCCTCGACAAATCGTTCCGTGCGCGCGACCTCGTGCGCGGCGGTGAGCCGGTCCTGATCAGCGAGCGGTTGGCAACCCGTTTCCTCAAACAATGGGACCGCTTCGCCGGGCGTGTCTTGCAGGTGCGGCAACAGACGCAGATCAGCGGAGCCGTGCTGCCGTACGAGCATCAGGCGTCGGAAGACCTCCTCGACGGCTTTCGCAGACTGGCGAAGCTCACCAAAAAGGATAAGCAGGCGCTTGCCAGGACGATCGGAGAGGAATTCGACGCCGCCGCGATCGCCAGCCTTTCCGAAACCGAAAAGCTGCGTGCGGTCAGCCCGACCTTCACGACCGTCTGGCTCCTTGACACGATCGATCGGGCTGCGCGGAACCTTCCCGAGTTGCGGAATTTCGATGGTGATGAACTTCTGATGTGCACGGTTCGCTATCCGCTCGCCGAGGGCACGATGGAAGACGACGTCCGCAGGGTGCTGGATTCGTGTGCCGACCTGCGGCCGATCAATGCGACGCAATGGAATTGGATTGGCGGGAAAAAGCGCGCCAGGTCGTCGGCCGCCCGGGCGCGATCGTCCAAACCTCTTACCGTCGAGACGGCAACCATCGACCAAATGCTCGTATCGGATGACGATGAAGATGACGATGAACTTCAAGAACTCGGTATCTCGGAGGAGGAGCACCGCGCCATCATCCACGAGACCATGGACCGGCACTATCGCGAGACGCTCGATGAGCCCGTCCCGGCGCTCGGCAACAAGTCGCCGCGCGCGGCGGTCAAGACCAAAAGCGGACGGGCCAAAGTCGTCGACTGGCTCAAGATGATGGAAAACCGCACCGCCAAGGCCGGCGAATCCAATCCTGCGATGGCGGGCTACAGCTTCGACTGGATGTGGGCGGAATTGGGCGTCGCCCAGTTGAGACGGGAGGCGCGTCGCCCGCTGGCGCGACATTTCGGCTGCACTAGCTAGAGTCTTCGTGAGGTCGAGATCCCCGCGACTTCGCTTCCCTTACCCAGGAGAGCGTCGCAGGCTTCCTTCAGGCGCTTCAGGTTCGCCACATTGGCCGCACGTCTTTCCTCCAGACGATTCAGATGGGACAGTTCGGCCTTGACCTGGGCGAGGTTCAGGACGTCGTCCATGCCGTTCGATCCTTGCGCTGCGGGCTGATCGGCTTCTTCAAAGGCCTTGTCGTGGGCGGAGCCAACTGATTTCAGCATGAAGATGCTGGTCCGTTTGTGAAGCTCACCACACATGGCGCACGACGCCTTTGCCGACGTAACTGCGGGTAACATTGGAGAACTGGCCTTCGAAGGCAGCGCCAACCGCAAAAGCGTTGCGCCATTCAATTCGGCAACCGGGGTTGAAGTCATGCGCCAACGCGGCGCTTCCGCTCAACCTGCAGCCGACGCCGCGCAATCCAACATGACAATAACGTGCACCGACCATTGTCCGCTCGCCCACCGACGTCCGCGCGCCTGCCCGGGGCATCGCGGTCCCCATTCGGCACGACTCCCCAAATCAACCTCGCCCATCCTTGTCATTTCGGCCGGTGAACGTCCTGAAACTGCTGTTGAGACATTCTGAAATTTTTCTGATATTCGGCGTTTGGTGCTCCAAACCACATTTTCCGGGGCGATCCGGCATTAAATGGGGACCGTGGCGGGTCGGAGGGGATAGTGCTGCGCTTTTCTGGTTTCGAGCTCGATTCCGAGCGCGCCGAGCTGCGCCGCCCCGATGGCGGCACGATCAAGCTCCGGCCCAAAGCCCTGGAGATGCTGCGGCTGTTCGCCACCAATGCAGGGCGCGTGCTGAGCAAGCAGCAATTGATGGAGGCGGTCTGGCCGAACGTCCATGTCGGCGAGGACAGCCTGTTTCAGTGCATCCGCGACGTCCGAGCCGCGCTCGGCGACGAGAAGCGCCAGATGGTCCGGGTGATCTCCGGCCGCGGCTACCTGTTCGAGGCCGAAGTTACCGGGGCCGACGAGACCGGGATGGCCACCCCCGAGACGGCCGCCGCCAGCGAGCCCACGCCGACCGCACCAGACGCGAACGCGGCGACCAAGGCGAACGGCGAAACGACGAACCGCTTTCTCGACCTCAGCCGGCGTCGCGGCGCGGCCTTCGCGTCCATCGCTGGGCTTGCCATTCTGTGCACCGCGATCGCCGTGTGGCTGTTGCGCCCGGGTCTCATCTTTGCGCGCGGGCCCGCGACGATCGCCGTGACGCAAATCGCGGATGCGAGCAACGATCCGCTGGTTGCCCAGATGGCGGCGAACGTCGGCGGCCGTCTGACAGACGGGCTGGCGAAGATCGAAAACATCCGCGTGCTGGCTCCGGACGCGGCCGCATCGAAAGCCGACTTCGTCGTGAGGGGCGAACTGCAGAGGAGCGAGCACGCCTGGACGATACGGGCGCGCATGACCGCTACCGATACCGGCGAGGTCAAGTGGACCGCCTCGCATTCCGTCGGCATTACAGAAGATATCGACGTGCAGCTCCAGCAGTCCCGGCTCGCAGCGGGCATAGGTCACGCACTGGCGCTGCGCCTCAACGAACTCCTCAACGCCGACCCGCGATCGGCGGCGAAGAGCAGGGTCGTGATCGAACAGGCCACCGCCCACATCAATCAGACCTCGCCGGAGCGTTTCAAGGCCGCGCAGGCGATGCTGGAACATGCGCTCACCGAGGACCCCGACAGTACAGACGTTCAGATCGCGCTCGCCGCACTGCTGATGCGCGGTGTGCAGATGGTGTGGGTGAGCGGAGCCGAGCGCGAGGCCGCGGAGACCAAGGTTGAGGCGATGTTGCAGCATACGCTGCGCGCAAAGCCCAATCATATCCCGGCGAATGAAGCGTATTGCCGCTTCCTCAACGCCACCAACCAGTTCCGCTCAAACCTGGTCGCGTGCGCGCGGGCGCTGAGCTTCGATCCCTGGAACGGAATCGCACTGTACCATATCGGCCTTGCACAAATACAAACCGGACGCTTCGAGGATGCGCTGGCGACGTTCAAGCAGGCGGATCGCTTCGACACCCCGCAGGTCTCGCGCTGGACCTGGATGATCGGTGCGGGCTGGGCCAATCTCCTGATGGGCCGCGCCGAAGACGCCGTGCCGTGGCTGCAGAAGTCGATCGCGATCACATCCGCCAGCGGACGCACGCATATGCTGCTGGCGGCCGCCTACCAGCAGTTGGGCAAGGCCGAGGAAGCCAAAGCTGCGATGCAAAAGGGAATGGAATTGCGGCCCGGCTCGACCTACCGCAACGTCCCGCCGCCCAGGAAGAATTCCAGCCCGGTCTATATCGAGGCGGCCGAACGGATCATGCAGTTGATGGCAGCGGCCGGTTTGCCGGAGGGGTGAACCCGGCCGCGCGGGTGAACGCGGCCGGATTGGAGTTCAGCTTTGGCGCCTTATTTCCACTTCGCCAGATAGAAGCGCGGCAGTTCGTCCGGGTACGGCGTGAAGTCGAGCTGCTTGGAGTGGCCGTAGGTCGTCACATAGGTATGCAGCGGCGCCCAGTAGGCCTGCTCGGTGATCTTCTTGATCGCCGCCGAATAGGCCTCCTTGCGCACTTCCGGGTTGATGGATGAGCCGCCCTTCACCAGCCATTTCTGCACCTCGGAATCACGGGAGTAGTCGTCGGCGCCGCCGTCGAAATAGTTCGGCAGAATGGCCGAGACGTCGTTGATCGAATAGCTGCCCCAGCTTCCGAGATACATCCGCAACTCGCCGGCCTTGGCGCGCTGGATCAGGGCCGCCACCTGGAGCTGATTGAGCTTGGCGCGGATGCCGACCGCATGCAGGTAGTTCTGGACGGATGATCCCCACTGCGGCAGCACATAGCTGGCGAGCTCCACATCGAACCCGTCGGGATAGCCGGCCTCGGCGAGAAGCTGCTTGGCTTTTGCCGGATTGTAGTCATAAGCCACCGCGGCTTCGGCATCGCAGCCGAACTGCGAGGGGAAGCATGGCGCAGCCGGAACGCGGCTGCCGCCGGTGACGAGCTTGTCGGCGATCGCCTTGCGGTCGATCGCGTGCCAGATCGCCTGACGCACCTTATGCTTGGTCAGGGGGTTGTCGGCGCCGGTGCGGCCGGCGGCATCCATCGAGAGAAAGCCGACCCGCATCGACTCTTTCCGCACCGCCTGCAGATGCGGCATCCGGTTCACGGGCTCGAGCTGGTCGGGGTTCATGTTCCAGATCCAGTCGGCGCGGCCGGCGAGCAACTCGGTCATCTCGGTGCCGGCATCCGGAACGAAGCGCACGCTCATCTTCTTGATCGCCGGCTTGCCCTTCGGGCTGCCGGCCCAATAATCTTCGAACCGCTCGAAGTCGATGGAGACGCCGGGCTCGACTTTGGTGATCTTGTAGGGGCCCGCGCCGACCGGGGCCTTGGCGTAGCCCTCCGCGCCGACCTTCTCGCGATAGGCCTTGGGATAGATCGGCAGCACCAGCGCGAAATATTCCAGCGCCGCGGGATTCGGCCGCTTCAGCTTGACGCGCACCGACAGATCGCCGGTCTTCTCGGCCTTGTCGATCCAGTTGTAGTTCGACGGCGTCGAAACGCGGCTCGCGGGATCGGCGACGAGGTTGACGGTGTAGACCACGTCATCGGCCGTGAACGCGCTGCCGTCGTGGAATTTGACGCCGGGCCGCAGCGTGAACTCGATGGTGGTCGGATCCGGCAGCTTCCATTCGGTGGCCAGCAGCGGCTCCAGCTTGAAGGTGTCCGGATTGCGGTAGACCAGCGCGTCCCAGCCCTGGTGATGCATCACCACGCCGGTGCGCAAATTGTTGTAGAAGGGATCGATGTTGGGCAGCGCGTCGCGCATCACGATCCGCAGCGTGTCGGCGGATTTCTGCGCGGAAGCGGGCAACGCACCGGCTCCCGATAGAACCACGGCCAGAATGGCCGCGCCGAGCTTGTTTTGCATACGCATATTGCCCTCCATCATTCGCGTTTACAGACGGCGTGAAGCACGCCCTATGCCAGATGACACTCTACCATTCCCTGGGGTGCGCGGACCATGGGCTTTGGCGGCTCATGGCGGCAGCGCTCGACCGCAATGCGGCAGCGCGGGTTGAACCGGCAGCCCGGCGGAATATTGGACGGATCCGGCATGGCGTCACCGAGACCGATATCCGGCACGCCCTTGCCCGGCTCCGGCGTCAGCACGCTTTCCAGCAGCGCCTTGGTGTAGGGGTGGCGGGGACTGCGAAACAGCGCGTCGGTTTCGTTGCGCTCGACGAACCGGCCGAGATACATCACCGCGACCTCGCTGGCGACATGTTCGACGACGGCAAGATTGTGGCTGATGAAGAGATAGGTCAGCCCGAGATCGCGGCGCAGCTCGGCCAGCAGATTGAGGATTTGCGCCTGCACCGAGACGTCGAGCGCGCTGGTCGGCTCGTCGCAGATCACGATCCGCGGCTCGAGCACCAATGCACGGGCAATCGCCGCGCGCTGGCGTTGCCCGCCGGAGAGTTGCGCCGGCATGCGCTCGCCCATCGCGGCCGACAGCCCGACGCGTTCGAGAATGCCGCCGACCCGGCGCTCGACCTCCGCGCGCGAGAATGTGCCCTGGGCCGTAAGCGGCAGCGCGACGATATCCTTGATGCGGCGGCGCGGGTTGAGCGAGGCGAACGGATCCTGGAACACCGGCTGGATCAGCCGGGCGCGCGCCTTGCGATCGAGGTCGAACAGGCGTTTGCCATCGACCAGCACGCTTCCCCCCGTCGGCTTGAGCAGCCCGAGGATCAGGCGCGCGAGCGTGGATTTGCCGCATCCGGACTCGCCGACGATGCCGAGCACGCTGCCGGCCGGCACGCTGAAAGTGACATCGTCGACCGCGACCACGCGCTTTTCCGCCGACATCAGCCCGGTGTGGACGCGGAATTCGCACCGCAGGTTCTCGACTTCGATCGCGGCGGTCATGCGGGTTGCAGCTCCGCCCAGTCCGGCTCCAGCCGGCAAAGATAATCGTGCGCATCGCCTGCCTGACGCCGCGGTATCGCGCGCGTGCACGTTTCGTCGGCGTGGGCGCAGCGCGAGCGAAAGGCGCAGCCGGCAAAGCCGGGCCCGATCGCCGGCACGACGCCGGGGATCGAGCCGAGCGGCCGGTCGCGCTGCACGCGGCCGGGCACCGGCACGCAGGACAGAAGACCGCGGGTGTAGGGATGCTGCGGCGCGCGGAACAGTTCGGCGGTCGGCGCGCGCTCGACCACCTCGCCGGCATACATCACCGACACGTGGTCGGCGACGCGCGCGACGATGCCGAGGTCATGGGTGATCAGCAGGATCGAGAGGCCGAGCTCGCGCTTGAGGCCGGCGAGCAGCCGCAGGATCTGCGCCTGCACGGTGACGTCGAGCGCGGTGGTCGGCTCGTCGGCGATCAACAGCTCTGGATCGCACATCAGCGCCATCGCGATCATGACGCGCTGGCGCAGGCCGCCGGAGAGCTGGTGCGGGAACTGGCCGAGCCGCATGCCCGGCGCAGTGATGCCGACGCGGCCCATCAGTTCGGCGGCGCGGTCGAGTGCCGCCGCGCGCGAGCCGCCCTTGTGGCGTGTCATCACCTCCGCCATCTGCGAACCGATCGTAAACGCCGGATTGAGGCTGGTCATCGGCTCCTGAAATATCATCGCCATGCGATTGCCGCGCAGCCGCGCCATCTCGCGGTCCGACAGCGACGTGAGGTCAATGCCGGCAAAACTCATCCGCTTCGCCGAGCGGTGACCGCCGCGCGCGAGCAGGCTCATCACCGCCAGCGCGGTAACCGACTTGCCGCAGCCGGATTCGCCGACCAGGCAATGGGTCTCGCCCTTCTCGACCCGGAACGAGGCGCCGCGCACCGCCGCGGTGCGGCCGCCGAAACTCACCTGAAGCTCCTCGACGTCCAAAAGCGCGTTCATCGCAACCGCTCCGCGCCGAGCAAATTGCGCAGCCCGTCGCCGACCAGGTTGATGCCAAGCACCAGAACCGCCAAGGCGACGCCGGGAATCATGATCACCCAGGGCGAAAAGAACATGTAGTCCTTGCCCTCGGCGATCATCAGCCCCCATGACGGCAGCGGCGGCGGCACACCGAGCCCCAGGAACGACAGGGCGGCCTCGAGAAGGATGGCCAGCGCCATCTCCAGCGTTGCCACGACGGCAAGATGGCTCGCGATGTTCGGCAAAATCTCCTTGATCAGGATGTGCTGCATCGAGGCGCCGGCGCACCAGGCAGCGCTGACGTAGTCGTGGTTGCGGACCTGCATGGTGGTCGCGCGCGCGACGACTGCGAAGCGGTCCCATAACAGAAGTCCGAGGGTCGCAACGACGAGCCCGAGGCCCGATCCCATCAGCCCGACCACTGCAAGCGCGACCAGCACGACGGGGATCGACAATCGCGTCGTGATGGCGAACAGCACGAAATCGTCGACGCGGCCGCCGAAGAATCCGCCGAGCACGCCGAGCGTGATGCCGATCAATCCCGATGTGATCACCGTCATGATGCCGATCAGGAGCGAAATGCGCGCGCCATAGACCAGCCGCGCGAGATAATCCCGGCCGAGCTGGTCGGTGCCGAGCAGGTGGCCCGGCTGGGTGCCCTCCATCCAGAACGGCGGCTTGAGACGGTTGCCGAGATCCTGGGTGAACGGATCCTGCGGCACCAGCGCGTTGCCGACCAGCGCTGCCGCGACGACGATCGCGACGATGGCAATTCCGATCGCGAAACCGGCGGTGCCGATGCGCGAGCTACCCGTGCCCGAAGGCTGGGGCGCCTGAATGGCAATCGGTTCGCTCATCCGGTCCTCAGCCTCGGATCGAGCAGCGCATTGAGGATATCGGCCAGGAGCGTGAGGCCGATATAGAACACGGCCAGCACCAGCACCACCGCCTGCACCACGGGGAAATCGTTCTTGGCGATGCTCTCCCAACCGAGATAGCCGACGCCATGCAGGGCGAACACGGTTTCGATCACGATCGAACCGCCCAGCATGAAGCCGAGCTGGACCGCGGCGATCGACACGACCGGTATGGCGGCGTTACGCAGCGCGTGCTTGAAGATGATGCGCGCCCGCGACAGGCCCTTGGCGCGGGCGGTGCGGATATAGTCCGAGGCCATCGCCTCGATCATGCCGGAGCGCGTCAGCCGCGTCAGCGCCGGGATCGCGGTGAAGGCAAGTACGATGCCGGGCATCACGAAATGCTGCCAGGTGCCGGTGCCTGATATCGGCAGGATGCCGAGCTGCAGGCCGAGCACGATCATCAGGATCAGCGCCAGCCAGAAGCTCGGCACCGCCTGCCCGACCATCGTGAACAGGGTGACGCCGCGGTCGATCCAGGTGTTCTCGCGCAGCGCCGCCAGGATGCCGAGCGGAAGCGAGATAATCAAGGCGAGGCTCAGGCCGACCAGGCCGAGCGTCAGCGTGATCGGCAGGCGCTTCTGGATCAGGTTCGCCACGCTGTCCTTGAAGAAATAGCTCTGGCCGAAGTCGCCGACCATGGCGCGGCCGGTCCAGGCGAAAAACTGGACATAGAGCGGGCGGTCGAGGCCGTAGGCCTTGCGTATGATTTCGACATCGGCCTGCGTCGCCTGCGGACCCGCGATCGACACCGCAAGATCGCCCGACAGCCGTGTCAGCAGGAACGCGAGCGTCATGACGGTCAGTGCGACCAGCACACCGAGAGCAAGACGCCGGGCAATCAGACGCAACATATATCAGGACTCCACGGCCGGGCCGGAAGGCGCATTCTCGGATCGGCCGCCATACAACAAAGCGAACGTAACGGTGTCATCAAACAGTTGTCCCTTGCAAGAGCGGCAGCGATATTTCGTGCAGGGTGTGCACGCCTTGCAATGTTGGCCTCACCTAAGATCGATTCGAGCCGCGCGGAGCCGCGGCTGTTGCAGCTTTCCGATCGAGGCGTTGAGGAACGTGCATTGCGCCCGTACACGCCATGGAAGCGAATGCAATGTGCGTGCCATTGCAGGAGCTCTGACGCCCGATCACGGCAACGCCCTCGCGTCTCAAAAAATCAAACGAATTCAACGGCTTTGGGGCGTGACGACCCTCCCGGAGCAAAAGAAACACGGAGATCGGCGCCGGGCTATCAATGGCTCATCTGCTGCTGCGCTTGCTTGAGCAACCGGATCACCTCCCGCGTCAGTTGTCCGGACGAAATCGGCGTAGCGAAGCGGCCTCCAGGCCGGCATGGGAGGTGGCTAACGTGCAGGGCCCTTGCACAATCCGATGCTCACGCGCATTCCCTTGCCGGGGGCGCTGTCGACATCGAAATCCGCCTTGGCGTTCTCCGTCAATGTACTGAGCATGAGTGCTGAAAGCTTCCCGGGCACAGGCCACATGGCGCCATCGGCAAGTCCGTTCCCGTCGTCTGCCACCACCACCCGATAGTAGTCGTTATGCTCCTGCAGGCATCTGACCGTCAATGTGCCGGATTCACGGCCATCGAAGGCGTACTTGAATGCATTCGTCAGCAGTTCGTTGACGAGAAGCCCCACGGGCATCGCCACGTTGATTGAAATCGGAGCTTGGTCGGCCTTGAGGTCCAGCCTAACGCCGTCAAGACCGTGAATACGCGTCACCGCGGACGCAATCTGCGTAAGATACTGTCCGAGATCGATGGTTTGACCAAGACCGTCGCCGGAAAGTTCTCGGTAGAGAATGGCCAATGATTCGATGCGTCCAGCCAGACGGTCCAACGCCGCCCGGTCAGCGCTGTCTTGATTGCGAATATCAAGGCGAATGAGGGCGGCGATCAGTTGCAGATTGTTCTTTACCCGATGCTGCAATTCCTTCAGCAGAAGATCCTTATCGCGCAATTGCCGCTCAAACTCGTCACGTTGGGATTTTGCGCGCTCGGTAATGTCAATCAGCGCGACAATGCGATAGTCCTCCGTTCCGTCCTCGTTTTGGATCACGCCAGCAAATGCATCCACCAATAAGTGCTTCGGCTGCTCGCGTTGAAATGTCCCGATGAAGTCATCGCTGTTGAGTAGCGATCTGGTGAAGGTGACATCAGGCTGTCCTTCGAGCGTGAACGACTCCAGGACCGACCAACCTCTTCCTTGGATCTCCGAGGCGGTTTGTCCCGTCAGCGCCTCGTAGGACTTGTTCGCAAAAATGATGCGCTGGTCTCCACCGATTATTTTGGAGATCACGACCGCGATCGGTAAGCGATCGAGGAAGAGCCTGAATTCGTGGGAGTTGATCGCTTCTGTGATATCGAGCGCATCGAACAGATCATTGACCTGCTGCGAGGCAGACGCGGAACCCTGTGCTGGGTCACCCATTTTACCTGTCCTGATTGCCGGCCGGGATTCGCTCCTGTCCCGCTATCCATGTAGGACGTACGTGGAGAATAATAAGGCTCTGGCGCATTCACGCCAGTCCAAATCCCGTGCGGCAGCACCCGACCGCACCTTGGGGCCAGGGAAAAGTCTTGGAAAGGTCGTGGGCTGAAGCTGCTTCGGACCGGCATTTGTCACCGACATCGAGGTAGTTCCTGCCCACGCAACTCAAGCGCTGGACTTCGCGGCAATCTCTACCGATGGCGCGCCGCCGCGGCGCCGAGCGGCAAAACCGCGAGCGGTGAGGGCTTAGCCGGTGTTTGCTCCTGTGCCGGAAGACGCAGCAGAGCTGCCGATTCCCTCGCACCGTAGACAAGCATCGTCGCCGAGCCGATGAGCACCATCAGGGCTGAGACGATAACAGCGAGGAAGATCCGTTCCATGAACGGTCAATGAACGACAGCGACGTCCGTTCCATCATACTTGGGTATAGCAGCCAAGCGAGGTCTTCTTGCGCCGGCCGGTAGATAGGGACTCTTCAAGCAAGGCCTTCAGTCGTCCCCAATTTTCCGGCGTCCGGGCCGAATATTCCAGCGGGATCAACGCTGCTCGAATTGGATCGAATGGATGCGACGCGCTTCGGCAATCCGTCGTGGCGCGCCTGCCCTTCGGAAGCCGATGAGCGCCGCGGCAAGATAGCCGCGCGCGGCCTTTCTCTCGGATTTATGCGCGAACAGCGCAGCGAGATCAGCCCGGGTTCTGGCAGCCTCGAAAGCCGCCCCGCATTGTTCGAATGCCGAGAGCGCTCGCAAAAGCCGGCTCTCGGCTTCGTCAAAATCGTTCCGGGCGGTGTCGATGCGCCCGAGCGCTCGCAGCGCCAGACCGGAACTGAAGGTGAAGCCGTCGGACTGGTCGAGCTCCAGCGCCCGCGATGCCGTCTCCCTGGCGTGGGCGAGATCCCCGGCCAGAAGCTGGGCCTCGCTCAGGAAAGCAAGGCAACGCATTTCACCGCTGCGCACCGGGCTCTTGCGGAGCTGCACGACAACCTCACTCAGGATTGTAATCGCGGTCTTCGTGTCGCCCTGATCGACATAGGCAAGGCCCATAGAACCCAAAACGAGGTTTGAGACCATCGCATCGCGCGAAAGCTCGAGGCTCTGTTGCGCTGCTTCGATGGCGGCCTCATGGTCGCCGCGCAGGGCCAGCGCCCATGCGATGACGGAGCCGGCCAGCGCCACGATCCGCGGCCAGCCGATGGCGCGGCCGATGACCTGTTCCTGCCTGGCTGCGTCGAGCGCGGCCTTTAGGTCGCCCGCGACCACGCTGTTGAGTGCGAGGTCATGATAGACCAGCCCAAGCCACTGCCGTTCGCGTGTCGCTTCGAGCAGCGAAATCGCCCTTCTGGCATGGGCGATGCCCTGCTGCGGATGGCCGGTTTCGTAGGCGATGAGCGACAAAGCGTGCAGCGCCTTGCCGATCGCGTCGGCGTTTCCCGCGCGCTCGCCTTCGCTGAGTGCCCGCTCGCCCGCGGCCTTTCCCTCCACATAGCGGCCCAGATAGAAGCAGGTCAGCCCGACGCGGAAATGATATTCGGACGTCAGAAGCGGATCGACCACCCGCCCGACATGCTCCGCATGGGTTTGTAGAATTTCCCAGATCTCGCGCTGGCGGCCGAGCATGGAGAGCACGAAGGTCTGGCGCAGGGCCAGATCGAGTTTTTGGTGGTCACGCTCCGATACCGGCAGCAATTCGGCCACATCAGCCGCCTGCTGAAACGCCCGCAGAGCATCATCGAGGGCGTAGCGCCTTCCCGCCAGATCGGCGAACTGGATCAGGCTCGGGATGGCGCGACGCGCATCGCCGGCCTGCACGTAGTGGTGGCCGAGCTGATCGGCGATCTCCTCGCTGTCGCCGCGATGCAGCTCCTCGATGGCTTCGCCAACGGCCGAGTGAAGCAACCGGCGCTGCTGGGGCATCAACCGCTCATAGGCGACGCGGCGGATCCAGTCGTGACAGAAATCGACCCGCTCGCCCTCGGTGGTCAGGATGTGGCGCCGCACCAGTTGCTCGACGGCGATCGCCGCGTCCACTTCAGCGATCTTTCCGGCGCGCGCCAACAGCGAGAATGTGAAGTCCCGGCCGATGGCTGCCGCCACCGGCACCAGGCGCCTCGGCAGTTCGGGCAGGCGTTCCAGCCGGGCCGTCACGAATTCCCGTATCAGGCTCGACTCGCCTTGCCGTATGGCCGGGCGCGCGTAATCCAGCGACCGCACGGATTCGACGATGATGAACGGATTGCCTTCGCTCGCCGCCCAGATGTCCCGGGCGGCATTTGCGGATTGCGGTCCGCGGCGTCCGGCCGGCAGCAGCGCCTGGATTAATGTCGCAGCATCTCCTTCCGAAAGCGCGCCCAGCGGAATTTCGTCGAGCCGGTTGTCGCCCCGAAGCTCCTTGAGCGATTGTGCCAGCACCGGCGCATCGGCGAGCTCTTCCGGCCGCATACTGCCCACGACGAGGATCGGCAGGTGATGGATGCGCCGGCCGAAGAATGCGAGGAAACGCGCGCTCAGGCCGTCGCACCAGTGCAGATCTTCAAGAACGAATATGGTCGGCTGCCCTGAAGCCAGCTCCACGAGGAGTTGGGCGAGCGCGTCGAACAGCAAGGAATATTGTTCGGGCGCGGTGACCGGCTGGCTTTCGGGCTGGCGCAGCTCGGGAAAGACGCGGACGAGCTGCGCGTTGGCCGCCGCGCCGAGGCGGTCGCGGACGGCGGCGTCCAGCACGGTGCCGCTTTCGCGCAGGGCATCGATCCAGGCATGCAGCGGGAGGATCTGTTCCGTCTCGTGGCAGCGCCCGATCAGGACGCGGACGCCTGACGGAACGTTGCCAATGAATTCGCGCAGCAGCCGGCTCTTGCCGATACCGGCTTCGCCGCGCAAGAGCACCACGCGCCCGCCAGTGTCGAACATATTGGTCAAGGCGTCGTTGAGATGGCGGAGTTCGAATTCGCGGCCGACCATCTGGACTTCATCGGCTCGCGCATTGACCGCTCGCGGCGCGGGCGAGGCAGATCGCCGCTGACGGTCGGAACCAGGCCCGGCGCTGCGCAGAATATCGCGGTAGACCTGCTGGGTCTCTTCCTCCGGCTCGACACCGAGTTCGCGTTCGAACCAGTCGACGCATTGTTGATATTGCTTCAGCGCCGCCGCACGTTGCCCCTGCCCCAGCAACAGCCGCATCAGGGCCCGCTGTATCCGCTCCTGCGACGGATCGATCGCGAGCAGACGGCGCGCCGTTTGAATGGCGGCCTCGGGCGTCTTGGACGCCTGCCGGTCAACCAGCTTGGCCAGCGCCTCGACCGCCAGGACGTTGAGGCGGCCGCGCTCAAAACTGCGCCATTCGTCAAATTCCGGCTCGTTCAGGCTTAGCCCCGCCAGAAACTCGCCTTTGCACAATTCCGCAACCTGCTCCAACGCTGTCGTCGTGCCGTCGGCAAGCGCGGTTTCGAGAAGGGCAACGTCGACCACCACGGCCTCGGCATCGAGCGCAATCGCGCCGTTCCGCGTCAGCAACAGGGGGCGCTCCCCGTCGAGTAGCCGGCGAATGCTGACCAGCGCCTGGCGAAAACTCTGCCGCGCCAGGGTTTCCGAAGTATCGCCCCAAAACATTGCGGTGAGCTTCTCGCGCGCATGAAAGCGCCCGGCCGGAACGGCCAGATAGGCAAGGAGGGCCTGGGATTTTTTGGTCGGCAGAGAGCGCAAACCATGGCCATTCAACTGGAGCGAACAGCCACCGAGAAGATCGATCTGGAGTTTGGTCCCGCTGCCGGGTCCGGACTGAGACATTGCCAATCGATTCTATTGCAAACGCGATTTCCGAAATGAATTTGCAGCGACGTAACGTTCTTGGTTTGATCCGACCACCTGCGATCTGCGGGCCGGGTCGCAGCTCCCGGTGGGATCGTAAATTTACCCTTAAGCCGGGGCCAGCGATTTTTCACATCCTTTTGACGCCCGCCTGCTGGACTCGCCCGATGAAGCGCCGTCGACCGGAAGTTCGAACCGGTGCTTCAGCCGGCGCAGGCGAAATTTTTGATGCTGCAATTTCCATAGCGCTGTCGTCGACAGGTAGGAGGTTTCCATGAATCGGTTCAGAAATTACAAAATTGCACTTTCGATCCTCGCGCTTGGCAGCGTGGCGGCGATCCCAACTCAGGTTTCGGCTGCTGCGATAACGGGCCTTTTCAATACCGGTGTTGATGCCAGCGGAAGTGCGCTGGGCTCTGACGGCCTAGCCGATCCCCATTATCTCATCACCAACAGCACGATCGGCGCGCCGATCAATTCGCCTGCCGTGACCTATACCCATCCTGCGTATGCCCTCAATGATGGAAATTCGCGCTGGGTTTCGAATAGCTTTAACGGCTCACCCGGATTTGGTACCGTGGATTTCACGCTCACATTCGATCTGACTGGGCTTAATGCTGCCACGGCTCAGATTTCCGGGTCGTGGGGAGCCGACAATTTCGGCACCATCTTCCTGAACGGCGTCAACACGGGGATTACGAACTTCACCTTCGGTTTTTTCCTCAGCCCGTTTGCGATCAATTCGGGGTTCGTAAGCGGGACCAACACCCTCACATTTCAAATACGGGATTTCGACGAACACCTGGCGTTCCGCGTGGACAATATTTCGGGAACGGCTGACGTGTTGACCGCAGCCGTCCCCGAACCCTCGACCTGGGCCATGATGCTGCTCGGCTTCGCCGGGGTCGGCTTCATCGCCTATCGCCGGAAGTCAAAGCCGGCATCGGTCGCTGCCTGATCACGCTTCGTCGGTTCGAAGCCACCTTCGGACCCGTGAACACCTCAGACGGCGATCGACATCGTCATTGGAAATCGACATGCGAAAATTTGCACTGATCGTTCTGTCTGGGCTGACTGTTTGCCTCGCGGGCATGGCTTCTGCGGGAGCCGCAATAGTCACCGTGACCTATAGCGGCACCGTTGCGAGCGGGAGCGATCCCGTCAACTTCTTTCGCGCCGGCGACAATTTCGTCGGCGCCGCCTATCAAGCCGTGTATGTGTTCGATACCAGCCTTGGTGAAACCTTCAACTCGCCGACCTCGAATTATCCGCTGGGAGGGAATTTCTTCGGCTCGCCGTCACCCGCGCTCAGCGCGACCCTCACGATCAACAATGTGAGCCTCACCTTTACACCCAATCAACACGGGTTCATTCGGGGTATCAGCGATACAGCCAGTCTGATCCAGCACGAGGCCAAGCACCTCTCTTCGGACGGACCGCTCAGCGGATACGTGAACCTGATCCATCGGCTATTTCGGTTCAACGACAATCTTTATCCGGCGTCCCTTACCGGGTCTTTCAGCCACACCGTCGATTTCAGGGACGACATTTTTGCCATTGTGGAAATAGAGTACCGCAATCCCGTCAACGGACTGTACAGCGCGTTCGTACACGCGAACTTCGCGCCGACGAGCGTCACCATCAGCAGCGGCGTGCCGGAACCTGCAACCTGGGCCTTGATGATCACAGGCTTTGCTGCCGTCGGCTTCATCGCGTACCGCCGGAAGGCAAAGGCGGCGATGGCCGCGGCCTGATCAGCCTTCGATTACGTCAAATATAGCGCCCCGGTGCGAACGGCGTTGCATCGTAAGGCGCGGGCGCACCGCCGATCATGGCGGCGATGGCGGCGCCGGTCGCAGGCCCCGTCGTGAAGCCGATGTGCTGGTTGCCGAAAGCGAGCCAGAGGCCGGTATGCCGGGGCGCGGGTCCGATCATCGGCAGGCTGTCGGGCAGGGTCGGCCGCGAGCCGCGCCATGCTTCGCCGACGGCGTCGCCGAATTCGGCCACGCTGCGCGCGAGCGGAACGACCTGATCGAGTTGGGCGAAGGAAGACGGCGCATCGCGGTCGGTCAGTTCGACGCCCGAGGTGACGCGGATGCCCTGCTCCATCGGGGTCATGATGAAACCGCCGTCGATGTCATAGATCGGACGCCGCAACGAACGCGCCGGGTTCGGCTTGAATTCGCGATGATAGCCGCGCTCATAGGCCAGCGGCACGCGATAGCCGAGCGGCCGCAACAGATCCGCAGACCACGGTCCAAGCGCGACCACCACATGTCGCGCCGAGATCTCGCCATCGGCCAGCACCACGCGCCAGCCATGGCCGCCGGGCTCGATCGCCTTGACGTCAGCCTGCCTGATATGGCCGCCGGCGTTCGCGAACATCCGCGCATAGGCCTTGACCACTTCGCGCGGCGAGTCGACCGACGCGGTCTGCGTGTGCAGCAGCCCAACTTTGTAGACGGGCACGATGTCCGGCTCGAGCGCGGAGATCGCCTGGCGGTCGAGCCATTCGCTGGCGATGCCGTATTCGGCCAGCATGGCCTGCTCCTGCTTCGCCGCAAGAACCGCATCGCTTCGCCACGCCCTGAGCCAGCCGGTCTCGCGAATGCGATGTCCCGCTCCCGCTTGCACGATCCATTCCCGATGCAATTTGGCCGACGCACCGATCAGCCCGTGCAGCGCGGTCGCGCGCGGACCAAGCCGCGCGGCTGCCGAATCGGCCAGAAAGCGCGCGACCCAGCCCGCATTCTTCACCGCCCAAAGTGGATTCCAACGCAATGCGGCGTGACGGTTGGTCAGGTATTTCGGCAGCGACTTCCACAGCGATGGATTGTTGAGCGGCGTGATCGAGCCGCTGCTGATGATCCCGGCATTGCCGTATGAGGTTTCGCTGCCCGGCTCGCGCCGGTCGACGAGCATGACCGACATCCCGCGCTGCCGCGCGGCAAAGGCCGCCGATACGCCGACGATGCCCGCGCCGAGCACCACGACATCCGCTTTGTTTTCCGACATCGACTCCAGACACTTTCCCAAGGAGATCTCGCAAATGAGATTTCGCATCATCGTCGGCCCAGTGCCGGCCGGCAACAAGGGAAAGTTCCCCTCCCAACAAATCATCACCAAAACGCCGCATGTGAGTCCGCAACCTTTCTGACTCCCGTGGCTTCTTGCACCGCGACGTTCGTCGCATTCCAGCCAACCTTCATAGGAGTTGACTATATGGCTGCACTACTCGGAAACCTGCTTGGTACCGTCGATGGCCTGCTCGGAACCGCCACCGGTGTACTTGGCGGCGCAAGCGCCAGCGGTAGCGCTTCTGCCAGCGCCAGCGGCACGGCGGACCTGTCGAACGTGCTCGATCTCGGCGCAGTGATTGAGACGAACCCGAGCATCGACCTCTCGGCAGGGCTCGACGGTGTCGACGCCTCGGTTTCCGCACCGACCTTGATCGGCGCCAGCGCCGATGTCGGCCATCTCGATGTCGGCGGCCTGCTCCACGGCCTCACCTAACTCCAGTTGAGCTCGAACATTTCAAAAACCGCGCGGCGTGGGGAGCGCATCCCCACGCCACGTCTCCAATGCCTGCACTGCACGAGTGGATCGCGCAGCGCCATATCAACCCGCTTAAGGTGATTGCCGAATGCCTACGGGCATGCTGACCGCCCTCGACGACTCCGTCGCGCCGGCGCGACGGACCGATGACGTTCGCCAGGCGCTGGTCGCGCTATGGCCGCAATTCCTCTGGGCCGGGCTGTTCTCCAGCGCCATCAACCTGCTCTATCTGAGTTCGCCGCTCTACTTGATGCAGGTCTATAACCGCGTGCTGCTCAACGAGAACGTCTCCACGCTCGTCCTCCTCACCCTGATCCTGGCGATCGCGCTGCTCACCATGGCGGCGCTGGACGCGGTGCGCTCCTACATCCTGATTCGCTGCGGCATCCGCCTTGACATGGAATTGTCGGCGCGCGTGTTTGAGGCGCTGGTGGTGCGCTCGGCACAGCGCGGCGCATCGCGCGGCGCGCAGCAATTGCGCAATCTCGATCAGTTCCGCACTTTCGTGACCGGCCCGGGCATCTACTTCGCGTTCGACCTGCCGTGGATCCCGATCTATCTGATGCTGCTGTTCTTCATCCATCCGCTGCTCGGCATCGTCGCGACCATCGGCGCGGTTCTGCTGCTTGGCCTCGCCGGTCTCAACGAGTTGATGACCCGCGAGCCGATGAAGGAAGCGGAGGCCGCCGGCAACCAGTCCTATGTGTTCACCGAAAACATCCTGCGCCACGCCGACGTCATCCGGGCGATGGGCATGCAGCCGGCAGTGGAGCGCAACTGGCAGAGCCAGCGCTCGTCGATGCTGGTGCAGCAGGCGCAGGCCAGCGACAAGAACGCGGTGATGACCTCCTCGATCCGCTTCTTCCGTCTGCTGTTACAATCGCTGATGCTCGGCACCGGCGCCTGGCTCGCCATCGACCACGCGATCACGCCGGCGACCATCTTCGCCGCGAGCATCGTGATGGGCCGGGCGCTGGTCCCGGTGGAACAGGCGGTCGGCACCTGGAAGCAGTTCATCGGCGCGCGCGAGGCCTATGCGGAAGTGCGCGAACTGCTCGGCGAGATCGACCTGACGCCGCCGCACACCATCGTGCCGCGGGCGCGCAATACCATTGAGGTGCGCGAACTGCGCTGCCTGCTGCCGGCGCGCAAGGAGCCCGTCATCAAGGACCTGACGTTCGAGCTTGGCGGCGGCCAGGCGCTCGGCATCGTCGGCCCGAGCGGCTCCGGCAAGAGCACGCTGGCTCGCCTTCTGGTCGGCGCCATCGCGCCGGCCGATGGACGGTTGCGCTTCGGCGGGCTCGACTACAGCCACTGGGATCCGCTCGAGTTCGGCCGCCATGTCGGCTATTTGCCGCAGGATGTCGGCCTGTTCGCCGGCACCGTGCGCGAGAACATTGCCCGCTTCGGCGACGCTTCGACGGACGAGATCATAGACGCCGCCAAGCGCGCCGGCATTCACGAGATGGTGCTCGACCTGCCGAAGCAATACGACACGAGATTGGGTCCCGGCGGCGTCGGCCTGTCCGGCGGACAGCGCCAGCGTCTGGCACTGGCGCGAGCGCTGCTCGGCCGGCCGCCGTTGCTCGTGCTCGACGAACCCAATGCCAATCTCGATGCTCCCGGCGAAGAGGCGCTGAAGGTGGCGCTGCTGCAGGCCAAGAGCGAGGGTGCCACCATCATCGTGATCACCCACCGCACCACCATTCTCGACATCGTCGACGTCATGATGGTGCTGCGGGGCGGCATGCTCGATATGCTTGGTCCCCCGGGCGAGGTCTACCACGCCCTGCAGCAGGCCGCCGCGGGGCGCGCGTCATGACGGCGATCGGCGACGGCTTCAGCCCGATGCGCGACCGTGCGCGCTACGCACGCCCCTCGCGGCCGGCGCTACTCGGTGCCGGCGTGGTGGCAGCGTTCGTGGCCGTTATGACGATGTGGGGAACGCTGGCGCCGATCTCCGGCGCAGCCATCGCCAACGGCAACCTCCAGGTCGAGGGACGGCGGCAGAGCGTGCAGCACCCCTATGGCGGCGTCGTGCGCCAGCTCACCGTGCGCGACGGCGCGCGCGTCGAAAAAGGTCAGCTCCTGATCCGGCTCGACGACAGCGACCCGCGCGCCAAGCTCGACGTGCTCACGGCCGATCGCGACGCCGCGCTGGCCGCGCGCGCACGGCTGGTCGCCGAACGCGACCGAAATGATGCGCCGGAGTTCGACGAACATCTCCGCGCGCGCAGGGAACTATCCGCGGTGCGCCAGGCCATGGCCAACGAGACCGCAATGATGGCGGCGCGAAAGCACCAGTTCGCCGCCGAGACGGCGGTGCTGCGCGGCAAGATCAAGGAACTCGAAGCGCAGATCGCGGGCACGCAGGCGCAGCTTGCCGGCACCGAGAAGCAGCGGGAGCTGCTGACCGACGAGATGAACGGCGCGCAGCATCTGTTCGCACAGGGCTATACGCCGAAGACCCGCATCCTCGCCTTGCAGCGCGAGGACGCCCGGCTGCAGGCCGATATCGGCGCGCAGCAGGCCAGCATCGCCGGCATGCAGCAGCAGATCGCGCAGAACGATCTCGAGATCGCCAGGGTGGAACGTGCGCGCATGAGCGAGATCACCGACCAGTTGCGCGCGACCGAGAACAAGCTCGCCGAACTGGCGCCCAAGATCGACGCTGCCACGGACGTGTTGGTCCGCACGCGGATTACGGCACCGGCAACCGGCTCGGTGGTCGGCCTCGACGTCTTTACCGAGGGCGGCGTGATCCAGCCCGGCGCGCGGCTGATGGACATCGTGCCCACCGACAATCCGCTGATCGCCGCCGCCAAGCTGAAGCTCTCTGACATCAACGACGTCGCCGTCGGCCACCGCGCCGAGGTGCAGCTCACCGGCGTCAACTATATCGAGCGGCCCCGGCTCTACGGCACCGTGCACACGGTGTCCGCCGACCGCCTGACCGACGACAAGTCCGGACAAGGCTACTACGCCGTCGAGGTCGCGCTCGATCCGAACGACGTCAAGAAGGCGCGCATCGACCTGCAGGCCGGCATGCCCGCCGAGGTGATCGTGCCGACGCGTCCGCGCACGCTGTTCGAATATCTGCTCGGTCCGCTGCGCGACGAGATCACCCGCGCGTTCCGCGAACGCTGAGGAGGAGATGGCCATGGCCGAAGCTGTCAAGAACGCCCGCCGCTCCGACGAAGCCGAGCGCAGCCGTCATCTCGCGGCAACCGAATCGGTTGCTTTCGCCACCATGCTGCTCGGCCTGCTCAACGACGCCGATACCGTGCTGCACCGCCTGGAGCACGAGCCGGCGCGCGCGGCAGAGCCGGCGGCCCCGCCTCTGCATCCAGCCGAGGCCGTCCCGGCAGCGCTGGTGCCGGCCGATCCCGCACCCGGCCGTGAGGACCAGCATGCCGGCACGATCGAATCTCCAGCGGCCGATATTACGCCTGCGGTCCACGCCACGGCGACGAACCAGCCAGCGGATGCGGGCGCGAGGCTCGCCGACGTTCCCTCGGCTGAAGTGCTCGCCACACAGCCTTTTGCATCGACGCCCGTACTATCCAGCTTCAGCGCAGTGCTGGATCACGCGCCATCAGCAGGCGCGAGCAACGCGCCGTCCGGCAGCCCCATGGCACCCTCGCTCGATCTGGGCGCATCCATTCACAATCTTGCAGACAGCCTCACCGGCATCGTCGACACAGCGCTTGCAACGGTGTCGGGTACGATCGCAAACGTGAGCGCCACCGTGGGGCAACTGACGACGACCCTGACCGGCACCGCGAGCCATCTCCTCAATGGCTTGACCGGCACGGTGACCGGCCTGATGCATGACGCACCGGCCACCAGCCTGCTCGAGCCCCTGACGACGAACCTTTCCGGCCTGACGTCGAGCACAACCGATTCTTCCAGCGCCGCGCAGCACGACATACCGCTGCTCGACACCGCGGGCGCGATACCAACGTCGCTGCTGCATCCGATCCCGCTGCAGCTCGGCTTTCTCGGCCAGCCGACCATGGACGGCCACGAGCCGCACGACGGCGCATTCTCGGCGCTGGGGGTGCATCATTTCTGAGACAGCGACGGCAGCAACGGCTAATTCTACTGCGTCCTCATGGTGAGGAGTGCGAAGTGCGTCTCCGGACGATGCCTCGCATCGCGCTGCGCGACCGGCTCCTCCGGCCTTGTCCAGTCTTGTACCGACCTGCCGCGCCACGGCCGACGAAGAGGCGCTATTGCTTGACCGTGGCGCTGCCGTGGCTCGCCACGCGCTCCAACAGGCAAATCTCGCTGTCTGATTTTGCGCCCACACTTGCAAATCGTCTTCAGCGGCCCCATCAAGAGGAGTGCAGGTTTACCGGTCCCGCCATGGCTGACACGGCCGATACCGCCAATGTCATTGTCCGGCCGCCGATCGCGTGGGCGCTCGCGGTGCTTGCCGGATTCGCGCTCAACTGGCTCATGCCCTTGCCGTTCTTGCCGGCCGCGCTGCCTGCAGGCTGGCTGGGCGCGATAGTGTTTGCGCTTGCGCTGGCGCTATTCGGGTGGGCGATCTCTACCATGACCCGGGCCGGCTCGAACGTGCCCACCAACCTGCCAACGACGACCATCGTGGATACTGGCCCCTACCGCTTCACGCGCAATCCCATCTATCTCGGCATGGTGCTGGGGCTCATCGGCCTGGCCATTGCCTTCAACAATTTCTGGCTGTTGATGACGCTGGCGCCTTTCGCGCTGGTCATCCGCCACGGTGTGATCGCCCGCGAAGAAGCCTATCTCGAACGCAAATTCGGGGACGTCTATCGCCGCTACTGCGCGCGGGTACGGCGCTGGCTGTAGCGCTTGCCGGCCAGATAGGGGGCCGGGGAGCCCTACAGCCAGTGTTCCGGCTACGCAGAATGGCATGGGCATGGGCCGCCGGAAGGCGTATAATCGCGTGGTCCTTCGCGCAACTGATCGACATCACGTGGAGGTGGCCATGAAATATGTGCTGCTTGGTAATCTGAGCCCGGAGTGGGCAAGCAAGCAATCGGAGCGGATCGGCAAGGCCAAGGCAAAACTCGACAAGCTGGGCATCAAGGTCGAGTCGATCCACTACACGCAGGGCTACTACGATTTCGTCGATATCGTCGATGCCCCGAATGAGGGGGCGATGCTCGCGTTCTCCGTCTGGTACACGACGCAAGGTCTGGGGCGGGTCCAAAGCATGCCGGCCTTCGACGCCAAGACCTTCGAAGCCGCGATCAAGGACGCGGGCGCCTAAGCGCCGGTAGTGGCTCACAACATTCTTCCCAGGCGCGGTAGCACGGAGCGCAGAACCGGAGGAGTGTGTCGCGCCCTCCTTTCGCGAGAAAATGCGGAGGCCTTGCGAATAGCCGGGCTTCCCCGCTGGAGCTTGGCTCATCTGGCTCCAAATTCCCCGTGCAATTTCGGCGGCTCGATGCGGCGATTGCGAACGGCAGGTGGGCCTCCGCGCTGCGGAACTCGCACTGGTCTGGCCTATTAGTCTCTTCCAGACAGGAGTCCGCCCCATGCTTATCGAGCATCAGAACAAGCGGCCGAACATCGATCCGACTGCCTATGTGGCCCCGACGGCGGTGATCTGCGGTGATGTGACGATCGGTCCGCGCACGCACGTCTCGTTCGGGGCGGTGATCGAGGCGCATGGCGCGCCGGTTCGGATCGGCGCCCAGTGCGTCGTGCGCGAGAACCTCAATATCCGCAGCACGAGCCGGAACGCCGTCAGGATCGGCGACCATGTCCTGATCGGGCCGCTGTCTTCGCTCAAGGGCTGCATCGTCGAGGACGAGTGTTTTCTGGCGACGGGCGTCAAAATCTATCAAGGCGCGGTCATCAGGCGGCGCACCGAGGTTCGCATCGACGGCGTGGTCCACGTGCGCAGCGTGCTGCCGCCGAACTCGCTCGTCCCGATCAAATGGGTGGCAGTCGGTGATCCCGCTCAGATGTTCCCGCCCGACAAGCACGAGGAGATCGACGCCATCCTGAGCAAGATGAACTTCCCCGAAGAGGTCTACGGGCTGGAGCGCCAGACCGGCAGCGGCGTCGACATGGACATGAAGGAAGTCACCCGACGCGTGACGAGCGGGCTCGCCGATCATCGCGACGACCGGGAGCCGTAGCGCTCCGTTCCGGTCGCGCCGCTTGCGAGTGATCAATCGGTCAAGGAGAGGAGTCCGGACATGCGCCCACCGATCCGTCAACGACTTCGCCTGTCCGGAGGCACGGAGTTGTCCTTCATCACGGCAGGTGACGCGTCCAGGCCGGCGGTGCTGCTCCTGCACGGCTTTCCGGGCTCGGCGGGCTATTTTCGTGAAATCGTGCCCGAGCTGTCGCAGGCCGCGTACGTGATCGCGCCGGATCTGCCTGGCTTCGGCAAGTCGGACGTTCTGCCGTCGCCCTCGTTTCCCGCCTTTGGCGGGGCCATCTCGAAGTTGCTGGATCGGCTCGCGGTCGGGCCGCGTTACATCTACCTTCATGATTTCGGCGCGCCGGTGGGGTTTCACATCGCCATGCAGGCGCCGGAACAAGTCTTGGGCCACATCGTCCAGAACGCCAACGCTCATCGAACCGGGCTCGGGTCGCAATGGGCCCCGGTGATGGACTACTGGTCGCATCCAAGCCCGGAGAACGAGGCGGCTGCGACCGCGCATCTGACATTCGAGGGCGTTCGCAACGGGTATCTCGGCGGGATGCCGCCGGACCTGGCGCGAGTCCCGGCCGAAAGCTGGGAGGAGGACTGGCGGGTGATGCAGTTGCCGGGCCGGATGGACACGCAGCGCGCGCTCGTCAGGGACTACGGAAACTACGTCGCCCGGTTCGATGAAATCGCCGCATATCTCGAACGATGGCAGCCGCCTTCTCTGATGATCTGGGCGCGCCACGATCCCTTCTTCGACCTCGCCGAGATCCTGTCATGGATGCGGGCGCTGCCGAGGATGGAAGCCCATGTTCTCGACGCCGGCCATAAGCTGCTCGAGACGCACGCCGAACCAGCACTCTCCCTCATGATGGAGTTCATCAGGCGAACACAAGAGAGACCTGCGCAACTTCCCTAAGACAACGCCTGCGAGCTTATCCCAAGGCCCTTTCAGGGCCGGTGCGAACGCCGAAACCCCGCCATGGTCCCTAGCAGTAACTTCACGCTCGACTGTACGGTGAAGAGTCGAGAATGCTGATCGTAGTTTTGAGAACGTTGGGAAGCTGTAACGTTGGTCTGACACTGCGGGCCAGCGGCTAGAACTTTTGCTTCGCTGTGGCGCTATGATGCGGTCACCTGGGACACGCTGCAGCCCGAAAATATCGGATAGCATCACCCGAATCCGGCACGACGCAAGTTTTCTTCTGCGTTGAATCCAGAGGACGGCGATCCACTCTTGAACGACCGATGCACCGTGGCGGTTCTCTTACCGCTTGACGCGGCTCGCCGCCTATGTTCTCTTTTTGTTCTTGGGCAGCGCGTAGGAGATCTTTCCTTTCATGGATGACATTTGCACCGACGTCAGGTCCATCACGCTCTTCATTCATAATGACGACGATACGCCCGTCGAATTCGTCCGGCAGCTCCTTCGCAGCGTCTTCGGCAAGTCGGAACGGGAAGCGATCGCATTCACCGCGCTGATCGAGAACGAAGAGAAGGTGGCCTGCGGCCCCTACCCGAGCCCGGTCGCCAAGGCGCTGCTGGATTCGGCACGGCAAAGCATCAGCGCCGCCGGTCATGGTTTGCTGATCACGAGCGAAACCGCGACCACGAACGGCGCATGCGATCTTTGCGGAGCACCGGCGACTGGCAGTGAAATCCCGCTCGCCGGCAGGACAGCGTGCCTCTGCAACAGTTGCCTGCTTGACGTCAGGCGCGCGTCGGAGGCCGTGCCCGGAGACGAGTTCAAATACGCCTGGCTCGCGCTTGACTGGCACTTTGCCGGAATCCCGCGGAACCAACTGGTGACGAGAGCGCGGCAGTTTCCCGACCACATGCGCGCCGACGTCCAGGTTGCGGTCGACAAGTTGCTCGCCTCGCCTCTGCACTTCTTCGGCATTCACGAGGAATATCGCTATGAGACGCTGGCATTTGCGGCCCTGATGAAGGATGGCCGGAACGCACCCGCGCTTGCGCCGCCGCAATACCACGACGTCGAGATCGGTGAAGCGCAGCCGGTGAAATGCCTGCATAACGGCCTGTGGCTGTGCAGGGCCGGCGAGCTCCGCTACGCCGTGCTGCTTTCGTTTCATCGCGAATACCAGCATGACGCTGCGATACGCATCGAGATCGCCGTGCCGGCCGGCGCCGCCGGCGACGCATTGGTGCAACGTTCGTTCGCCGAGCTCGAAGAGGCGGTGCACGCCGCGCGTTCCTATCGCGGCAAGATCCTTTCGCTCGAAGGTGGATCCGACTATCGCGGACGGTCGAGCGGGGTCATGGTGCACCGGCTGCCGGCAGTCGGGCGTGAGGAAGTCATCTTGCCCGAACAGACGCTGAAGCTGCTCGATCGCAACGTCATGGGCTTTGTCGGCAATCGCGCGGCGCTTCGCAAGCTGGGCCAATCGACCCGCAAGGGCATCCTGCTTTACGGCCCGCCGGGCACCGGCAAGACGCACACGATCCGTTACCTCGCGACCAATTTGCCCGGACATACGACGTTGATCATCACGGCCGAGCAGGTGGGGTTGCTCGGCGCCTATATGAAGCTGGCGCGCCTGTTGCAGCCGACGATGGTAGTGATCGAAGACGTCGACCTCATCGCCCGCGATCGCGAAGAGATGGGATCGTGTGAAGAGCCGCTGCTCAACAAGCTGCTCAACGAAATGGACGGGCTGAAGGAAGATTCCGACATCCTGTTCGTCCTCACCACCAACCGGCCGGAGCAGCTTGAAGGCGCGCTGGCCGGCCGGCCCGGACGCATCGACCAGGCGATCGAAGTGCCGCTGCCCGACGGCATCGGCCGCAGCAAGCTTGTTCAGCTCTATGGCAAGGACCTGCCGATGGATCAGACCATCATTGATGAGACCGTGAACCGCACTAACGGCGTCAGCGCCGCGTTCATCAAGGAACTGATGCGGCGTATCGCGCAAGCGAGCATTTTTCGGGATGGCGGTTCGACGGTCGAATCCGGCGACATCAGCGAAGCGCTGGACGACATGTTGTTCACTGGCGGCAGACTCAACGTCACGCTGCTCGGCGGGGCGCAGGAAATGGCAGGCCCTTGATCGGACTTGGCTTGTGCGGCGGAATAAGGCGGCACATGCTTTGCTCGATGAAACCGATTGAAGGAAGGTTTCATCAAGTCGACGATCCCAGTGCCAGGTAGAACAGGTTTGACCTGCTACATGCCATGAACCCAATCCCAGTCGTCTGAGCCGGCGGCCATGAGCGTTTCAGCCGACGCCCTGTACAAAATGTCCGAGGTCGAATTGCTGGCGGCCTATGTAGATGCACGGCGACAGTTCGTCGAAAAGAAGTTCGCGCGCGATACGCAGCGGGCGCGGCTGGAGTGGCTCAGAGCCAAAATGTTCGTCGGCAGCCCGGGCCGGGTCACCGAGCGCAACATGGCTATCGGCGTTTCCGAGGAAATCGCGCGCAAGGGTCAGGAACTGCGCGAGATGACGCGAGAGCTCGATCTGCTCAAGGTCGATGTCGACGTCATCGGAACGTCATTCGATCCCGCGGCGCGCCGGCACTGGTCGCCGCACAAGCGGAAGACGCGGTTCAGGGCGACGCCGAGCGCGAAGGCGCGCCGCGGCCGATGAAGATGGGCACTATTGTTTCGCCGTGGCGCTGTGATGCTGCGGCCCGCTGTGCGACCAAACCGAAAGGCAGCGACGGACTGCGACTTTGTGCAGTCCCGCCCGCGCGACACACTGATCGAAGTTGGCAAACTTTGCCATAGATGCTACAGCCTCCCGACGTCCGGGAGAACAGCAATGCCCACTCGCAATATCAGCCTGACCGACGAGCAGGACGCTTTCGTTGAAAAAGTTGTGAAAGCAGGAGAGTATCAGAATGCAAGCGAAGCGGTACGCGACGCGCTCCGCGTGCTGCAGCAGCGGCGTCGCGAAGATGCGCTGAAACTGAAGGCCCTGCGCGTCCAGATCAAGGCCGGCGTCGATGCGCTTGATCGGGGAGATTTTGTCGAAGTGGATGACGCCGAGCTCGACGACTATCTCGAAGGATTGACGGCTCCCTCGGACAAACCGCCGCGCTGATCCGGATGGCGCGCTTCCGCCTTTCATTGTTGGCGCGAGCCGACCTTGCGCAAATCCTCGCTGTCAGTGCTGAACGATGGGGACTCGAAGGCAGGCGCCGCTATGCGGCGCTCCTCACGGCTGCCATGCGCAAAGCCGCGGCTCAACCGGACGGTGCGGCGACGCGCGACCGCGCCGAGTTGTCTCGTGGCGTTCGGAGCCTTCACCTTCGATATGCGCGTGTCGGCGACGGCGAGACGAGAGTGAGCCAGCCTGTGCACGTTCTATTCTACCGCGTCGTTCGGCCGGGCCACGTGGAGATCGTAAGGGTGCTCCACGAGCGGATGGAGCCAAAGCCGGCACTTGGGTGCGGAGCACGACGAATGAGGTACCGCGGAGCAAGACCGGCGGTGATCGGCGGCAATATCGCAGTTTTGAAGTGGCGCGCCCGAAGAGATTCGAACTCCTGACCCCCAGATTCGTAGTCTGGTGCTCTATCCAGCTGAGCTACGGGCGCGTTTTTCGCTTGGCATTTGGGCTTTAAGGAGCCCGGATGCGTCCGACAAAGGCCTCGGACGGTCGCGAAAGAGCGCTTTAGCTACCCGCTCCGGCTTCGCTTTGCAAGGTGGAGAAGTGCAATCGGGGGACCAATTCCGGGCGGAATTCCATCATTCGGGGACGGACGATGGCCCGAACCTCAGATGCGCCCTGCACATTGGGGAATCTCATGCCATTACTTCTGGACGTTCGGGTTCGATGTTTCTCATCATCCCGGAATGACATGTAATATCAATTACTTACGCCCGTGCCCGCTCGTTGCGGACGCTCTGCAGTTCCACCGGACGGTCGGGGATCGAGACGCGGAAGGTGGCGCCGATGGTGCCTTCGACCAGATGAATGTCGCCGCCATGGGCGCGGACCAGTTCGGCGGCAATCGCCAGGCCCAGCCCGCTGCCGCCCTGGCGGCCGGAGGTCTGGAACGCCTCGAACAGGTGCTCGCGCGCCTTTGCCGGCACGCCCGGACCGGTGTCGGAAACCTCGATGATCGCGACCGAGCCTTCGCGGCGGCCGGTGATGCGGATCTGCAAAGTTGCGGCGTCGCCCTTGGGGCGGTTGTCGAGCGCCTGCACCGCGTTGCGTACCAGGTTGAGCAGCACGCGAAAGAGCTGGTCGGGATCGGCGTCGATCGAAAGCCCGCGCTCGATGGCGTTGATCCAGGTGATCGAGGCGTCGGCGGCGAGCCCGGCGGATTCGCGCACCTCGGTCACCACGGGTTCGACCTGGATCATGCGGCGGTCGGGCTCGGCTTCCTGGGCGCGGCCATAGGACAGCGTCGACTGGCAGAAGTCGATGGCGCGCTCCAGCGAGCGCATCAGTTTCGGCGCAAAGCGCTGCACCCGTGGATCTGGCACGCTGGCCAATTGGTCCGACAGCAATTGCGAGGACGCCAGAAGATTGCGCAGATCATGGTTGATCTTCGACACTGCAAGCCCGAGCGCGGCGAGCCGGCTCTTCTGGGAGAGCATCGAGACGAGGTCGCGCTGCATGTCGGACAGCTCGCGCTCGACAACGCCGATCTCGTCGCCGCGCTGGCTCGGCACGATGATGCGGGCCGCGCTTTCGGGGTTCTCGTGGAAGCCGACGAGATTGGCGGTTAGCCGGCGCATCGGGCGGACGAACAGATAATGCAGCGCGAGGTAAACCAGCCCCGCGGCGAGCATCGCGATCCCCAGCGAGACCAGCAGCAGATTGCTGGAAAACCGGTACATCGCCAGCCGCAACGGCTTTTCGTCGACCACGACCTCGATGAAGTGCGCGCCCCCGGGCGCGGGTCCTACCACGCGGATGGTCTGGTTGCCGGTATCCACCATGGTCTCAAAGGATTCCACGATCGCGGACCACACCGTCAGGGTGCGCATGTCGATATCGCGATCGATCGCCGCCGGCAGGTTGGCGCTGGCGAGCAGCCGGCGCTGTTGTCCCATCTTGATGGCAACGGCGCGCGCGCCGACGCTGGTCAGGATCTGGCGCGCCAGCGAATCCGGGACCATTCCCAATGGGGCCGCATCCAGCACCAAAGCAGCAGTGTTGGCCGCCGCCAGGCGGTCGTTCAGCCGGTTGGTCCAGAAATTCGCGATCGACGGCACGTAGATCATCAAGAGCGCGATCATCACCAGCGGGATCGTCAGCAGCAGCAGCTTGCCGGACAGGCCGAGCCGCCGCTGGGCCGGGGGCCGCGGTGCTTGAAGGGTCGGCTGGTCGTCGGTCGCTGACACGAATATCCGCCTTGATATCTCTGCTTTTGGAGCCGGACCCAAGCCCCCCGGGCCCAAATCGGTCGGTATCGCGATTCCGAGGATGCGTTTGGGCGACCTAGCGGTCAAATTACCGATCGCTAATGTCCTGTGGTTCCGAGGGCCCGGGCGTGCCGCGGTCTTGCCCCTGAAAACCCCACGAAAACAGATATATTCGCCCCAATTGCGACGTTTCAAAGAACGCCTGATGCGGCAACCCCCGACATTGACGAAAACAGGTCGCTCCCGTATAAGCCGCGCCAATTGTCCGCGATGGCCCGGTTTCACCGGGGGCGGCTCGCTTTGGGCCGTAAATGGCCCGTTTTCGGGCCGGCCCGCATCATCGGACGCATCTCAATCCAACAGGCAAATTGCCCGGTCAGCGGAGAACTACCCGTGAAGCGGACTTATCAACCCAGCAAACTGGTGCGCAAGCGCCGTCACGGCTTCCGCGCCCGTCTCGCCACTGCCGGCGGCCGCAAAGTTCTCGCCGCCCGCCGTGCGCGCGGCCGCAAGCGTCTGAGCGCCTGAGCCGGATCCTTTCCGGAGATTTCATTCATGGATCGGCTGAGGCAGCGGGCGGACTTTCTCGCCGTTGCCAATGGCACGCGGGCCAACAGCGCTGCCTTCGTGGTGCAGGGCCGGGCCCGCGACGATGACGGCCCGATCCGAGTAGGCTTCACCGTTACCAAAAAGAACGGTACTGCTACCGAGCGCAATCGCATCCGGCGCCGGCTTCGCGAACTGGTGAAGCGGCTGGACGTCATATCAATGCGACCGCACCATGATTATGTGCTGGTAGGCCGTCGCGCCGCGCTCACCCGCGACTTCGCAACCATGCTCGACGATCTCCGCTCGGCGCTGCATCGCCTCGACCGGCAGCCGGCGACACGAGGCGGCGCGAGCCGCAAAATGACCTAAATGGCGAGACCCCAAAACGATGACCGATAATCGCAACACTATCCTCGCCGTCATTCTGTCCGGCCTCGTGCTGATCGCCTGGCAATATTTCTACAACATGCCGCAGATGGAGCGGCAGCGCGCGCAGAGCCAGACCCAGGCCGAGCTCAGCAAGTCGTCGCCGCAGACGGCGCCGGGCTCGACTACGCCGCAACCGGGCTCAACGCCCTCCGCCACCACACCGGCCGGCCAGCCGGGCGCGGCCGCGCCCGTCGTCAGCCGCGACGCGGCGATTTCCGCCTCGCCCCGCATCAAGATCGAGACGCCGCGGGTCTCCGGCAGCATCTCGCTGAAAGGCGCGCGCATCGACGATCTCTCGCTGGAGAAATTCCGCGATACCGTCGACCCGAAATCGCCCGCGATCGTGCTGTTTTCGCCGTCGAACACCGCGCACCCCTATTACGCTGAGTTCGGCTGGGTCGCTGCCCCGGGCTCGACGGCGCGGCTTCCCGATCGCGATACGGTGTGGCAGCAGGAGGGTTCCGGCGGCCTGACGCCCAGCAACCCGGTGACGCTCAAATACGACAACGGCGAAGGCCTCACCTTCCGCCGCACCATTGCGATGGACGACCGCTATCTCTTCACCATCAAGGACGACGTCACCAATGCCGGCAGCGCGCCGGTCACGCTCTATCCGTTCGCACTGATCTCGCGCCACGGCACGCCGGAAGTCTCCGGCTACTACATCCTGCACGAAGGCCTGATCGGCTATCTCGGCGACAAGGGCCTGCAGGAACACGGCTACAAGGCCGTCGCCGAGGCGCCTGTTCTGGGCAATGGCGGGCGCGGCTTCGAGTTCAATGTGACGAATGGCTGGCTCGGCATCACCGACAAGTATTGGGCCGCGGCGCTGTTGCCCGACACGTCGGCGCGCCTCAAGGCTCGCTTCCTCGCCGAACCTGGCGCCAAGGTCCGTTATCAGGCCGACTACCTGCAGGATCCGCAGACCATTGCGATCGGCGGCACCGGCAGCGCCAATGCGCGGCTGTTTGCGGGGGCCAAGGAAGCCGGCGTCGTCGGCATCAATTTCCCGCTCGCCGGCCACGGCGGCTATAACAAGCAGCTCGGGCTCAACCATTTCGACCTGTTGATCGACTGGGGCTGGTTCTACTTCATCACCAAGCCGATGTTCCTGGCGCTCGATTACTTCTTCCATCTGTTCGGCAATTTCGGCGTCTCCATTCTGCTGGTGACCCTGCTGATCAAGCTTTTGTTCTTCCCGCTCGCCAACAAGTCCTACGAGTCGATGGCGAAGATGAAGTCGGTGCAACCGCAACTGCAGGCGCTGAAGGACAAGTATCCCGACGACCGGCAAAAGCAGCAGCAGGAGATGATGGAGATCTACCGCAAGGAGAAGATCAACCCGATCGCCGGGTGTCTTCCGATCGCGCTGCAGATCCCGGTGTTCTTCTCGCTCTACAAGGTGCTGTTCGTCACCATCGAGATGCGGCACGCGCCGTTCTATGGCTGGATCAAGGATCTCTCGGCGGCCGACCCGACCAATCTGTTCAACCTGTTCGGTCTGCTGCCTTTCGATCCGACGCATATACCGGTGATCGGTTATTACCTCGCGCTCGGCGTCTGGCCGATCATCATGGGCATCACGATGTGGATTCAGATGAAGCTGAATCCGACGCCGCCGGATCCAACCCAGAAGATGATCTTCGACTGGATGCCGCTGATCTTCACCTTCATGCTGGCCGGCTTCCCGGCGGGTCTCGTGATCTACTGGGCCTGGAACAACCTGCTCTCGGTGATCCAGCAGAGCTACATCATGCGCAAGAACGGCGTGAAGGTGGAGCTGCTCGACAATCTCAAGGCGACGTTCACGCCGAAGAAGGCAGCCGAGAAAACGTGACGACTTCCAATTGTGGTCGCAACTCTATCCAAGACGTCATGCCCGGGCTTGTCCCGGGCATCCACGTCTTAGGGCGATGAAAAAGAAAGACGTGGATGGCCGGGAGCGCAGACAAGTCTGCGCGAGGCAGCTCGGCCATGACGAATAATGGAAAGCGTCGCATGACCGCCGAAACCGATGCGGAGCTGATCGAGGAGGGCCGAAAACTCTTCGCCGGCGAATGGAAGTTCGTCTGGGCCTCGCCCTCGATCGAAACACTGCCGCCGATGGCGGGCATGGAAGTGGCGTTTGCCGGCCGCTCCAATGTCGGCAAATCGAGTCTGATCAACGCGCTCACGGGGCGCAACGCGCTGGCGCGCACCTCGCATACGCCGGGCCGCACCCAGGAACTGATCTTCTTCGAAGGGCCTGACAAGGCCGGGCTGCGGCTGGTCGACATGCCCGGCTATGGCTATGCCTCGGCGCCGAAGACCCAGGTCGCCTCCTGGACCAGGCTGATTCATCAATTCCTGCTGGGACGCGCCACGCTGGCGCGGGTCTATGTGCTGATCGACGCGCGCCACGGTATCAAGGATGTCGACAAGGACGTGCTGAAGACGCTGGACAAATCAGCCGTGAGCTATCACGTCGTGCTGACGAAAGCGGATCAGGTGAAGGCCGCCGAGCTTCAGAAGAATATCACCGAGACCGCGGCAGCGCTCGCCAAACATCCGGCGGCGTTTCCGGATGTATTGGTGACATCCTCGCGCACCGGTGCCGGCATGCCGGAATTGCGCGCCGCGATGGTGCGCCTGTTGCAGGAGCGCGGCTGATGAACCGCATCGGCCGCATCCTGATCGTGCTCGCTGCCATCATGGGCGCCGACGGCGTCATGCTGGCGGCCGCCTCCGCGCATGGCGCGGATGCGTCGCGGCTGGCGTCGGCATCCTCGATGTTGCTGTTTCACGCCAGCGCAATATTAGGCGCCGTCGCGTTGGCCGAGCGCGGGATCGTTCACGCGAAAATCGGCACCGCGGCCGCTTTCGGCTTTGTTCTCGCAGCGAGCCTGTTCGCCGGCGATTTGACGCTGCGGCACTATGCCGGGCATGGCCTCTTCCCGATGGCGGCACCGACCGGCGGCACGCTGCTGATTGCGAGCTGGCTGGCACTGGCCGTGGCGGCGGCCTGGCCGAAGCAGAGATAACGCCCGGATATCGTGTCCCGGACGCGGTGCAGCCTAGGCGATGCGTAGCATCGTCCGGCAACGCTGCTCCGCAGAGCCGGGACCCATGGCAGCGACATAGGCCCGGCTCTGCAGCGCACCGTCCGAGTCGCACGGAGCGCGATCCCGAACGCGCTGCGCTGCGTCCGGGGCACGAGCCTCTGCAAATTCCCCCACTTTGCGCCCTGCCCGCCAATCGGATAGAACCCGGCCCGACATCCGGAAATGGCGAGACCCGCTTCATGACCTCAGCGCAAGATATCAGCCCCCTCGATCAGGCCCGCATCCTGTCGGAAGCGCTGCCGCATATGCAGCAATATGACGAGGAAACCATCGTCATCAAATATGGCGGCCATGCCATGGGCGCGGAAGAAACCGCCAAGGCGTTTGCGCGCGACATCGTGCTTCTGGAGCAGACCGCGATCAACCCGGTGGTGGTGCATGGCGGCGGCCCGCAGATCGCGACCATGCTGAAGCGTCTCGGCATCCAGTCGGAATTCGCGGCCGGACTACGCATCACCGACGCCGCCACCATCGAAATCGTCGAGATGGTGCTGGCGGGCTCGGTGAACAAGCAGCTTGTCGGCTACATCAACGAAGCCGGCGGCAAGGCAGTCGGGCTCTCTGGCAAGGACGGCAACATGGTGAAGGCGACCAAGACGTCGCGGACCATGGTCGATCCGGATTCCAACATCGAAAAGGCGATCGACCTCGGCTTCGTCGGCGATCCCGACAAGGTCGATCTGACGCTGTTGAACCAGTTGATCGGCCATGAGCTGATCCCGGTGCTGGCGCCGCTGGCGACCTCGCATGACGGCCACACCCTCAACATCAACGCCGACACGTTTGCCGGCGCGGTGGCCGGTGCGCTGAAGGCCAAGCGGCTGCTGCTGCTGACCGACGTTCCCGGCGTGCTCGACAAGTCGAAGAAGCTGATTCCGGAGTTGTCGGTGAAGGACGCGCGAAAGCTGATCGCCGACGGCACGATTTCCGGCGGCATGATCCCGAAGGTGGAGACCTGCATCTACGCGCTGGAACAGGGCGTGCAGGGCGTCGTCATCATCGACGGCAAGATGCGGCACGCGGTCCTGCTCGAATTGTTCACCAATCAGGGCACGGGCACGCTGATCCACAAGTGATGAGCAAAGCGGCGGCGCGCATACGGGCCGTCATGGCCGACGAGCGGAGGGCATCGCGACGGCCGCGCTCAGCGTTTGCACGCTTCCTGATGTCGCTGCCGGCGGCCGCGATATCGCTGTTCGCTTCCTCGCTGCCCGCGTTCGCCGACTTGAAGCTTTGCAACCGCATGAGTTACGTCGTCGAGGCCGCGATCGGCATCGACGAAAAATCGGCGACCGCCACGCGCGGCTGGTTCCGGATCGATCCGGCCGCGTGCCGCGTGGTGCTGCAGGGCGCGCTGACTGCCGACCGCATTCTTTTGAATGCGCGGGCGCTCGGCGTCTACGGCGCCTCGCCGATCCCGCAGAACGGCAGCGACACGCTGTGCATCGCGCCCGACAATTTCGTCATCGCTGCTGCCCGCCAGTGCCGCGGCAACCAGACGCCGGCGTCGTTCACGCAAATCACGCCGACGCGGACCGACGACGGCAACCTCGTCGCCTATCTCGCCGAGGATTCCGAATATGACGACGAGCAGGCGCGGCTGGCCGGCATCCAGCGGCTTTTGGTGATTGCAGGCTACGACGCCGCTCCGATCGACGGCGTCGACGGGCCGAAGACGCAGGCCGCCCTGAGTGCCTTCCTGAAGAGCCGCGGGCTGGCAGCCGACATCGTGCAGTCGCAAAATTTCTTCGCCACCATGATCGACGCCGTGCAAAAGCCTTCCTCCACCGGGCTGACCTGGTGCAACGACACGCCGCACAAGATCATGGCGGCGGTCGCAACCGACGACGGCAAGGCGGTGACCAGCCGCGGCTGGTACCGCATCGATCCCGGCAAGTGCCTGCATCCCGACGTGATCGGCCAGCCCAAACAGGTGTACAGTTTCGCCGAAGCCGTCGACGGCGAAAGCCGCGCCATCAAGTACCGGGACAAGCCGCTGAACTGGGGCGGCCCGAAACAGCTCTGCACGCGCGAGAGCAAGTTCGAGATATCCGAACAGGGCGATTGCGGCACCCGCGGGCTTGCGGCAATCGGCTTTGCGCCGGTCGATATGAGCAGCGGCGGCCAGACGCTGCGATTTGCGATGCCGTGATGAAACGCAGGCCTCGCTCCATCGTCGTCCCTGCAAACGCAGGGACCCATAACCACAGGACCGGGTTTCGGCTACGATGCCGACCACAAGCAATGGGCACTGTGCTCACCAATAGCTTCCGCGGCGTATGGGTTCCTGCTTTCGCAGGGACGGCGCGGAGATAGAGCAGTGACAGAAATGAACCCACCCCGCGCCTTCAGCCACATCGACACCTGGGTGTTCGATCTCGACAACACGCTGTACCCGCACCACGTCAATCTATGGCAGCAGGTCGACGCGCGGATCGGCGAGTTCATCAGCGCTTACTTGAAGATCTCCGCGGAAGAAGCCCGCATCATCCAGAAGGACTATTACCGCCGCTACGGCACCAGTATGCGCGGCATGATGACCGAGCACGGCGTGCACGCCGACGATTATCTGGCCTACGTGCACCAGATCGATCATTCGCCGCTGGAGCCGAACCCTGCGATGGGAGCTGCGATCGCAAAACTTCCCGGACGCAAGCTGATCCTGACCAACGGCTCGACCGACCACGCCGGCGCGGTGCTGGCGCGGCTCGGCATCGGCGAGCATTTCGAGGCGGTGTTCGACATCATCGCCGCCGAGCTGGAGCCGAAGCCGGCGCCGCAGACCTATGACAGGTTCCTGCGCGTCCATGGCGTCGAGCCCCTGAGATCGGCGATGTTCGAGGATCTCGCCCGCAATCTCGTGGTACCGCACCAGCTCGGCATGACCACGGTGCTGGTGGTGCCTGATGGCGCCAAGGAAGTTGTGCGCGAGGACTGGGAGCTGGAAGGCCGCGATGCGGCTTACGTCGATCATGTGACGGATGATTTGACGGGGTTCTTGGAGAGGTTGAGCGGCTGATCCCCGCGTTTCGCGGGGACGACGGATGGAGATCGACCGCAGGGACGACATCCTGCCTTGACTCTCCCCTCCCAAATCCCGAAAAAGCCCCCCACTTCGCCCGGAATCCCTAAGGAAATCCCGATGTCCCTGACCGCGCTCGAATCCACCGTCAACTCCGCCTTCGATGCCCGCGACGGCATTTCGACGGCGACCAAGGGCGAGGTTCGCGAGGCCGTCGATCACGCGCTCGAACTGCTCGACAAGGGCGAGGCGCGGGTCGCCGAGCGTGAGGCCTCGGGCAAATGGAAAGTCAATCAGTGGCTGAAGAAGGCGGTGCTGCTGTCGTTCCGTCTCAACGACATGGCCGCGATTCCCGGCGGCCCCGGCAAGGCGTCGTGGTGGGACAAGGTGCCGTCTAAGTTCGAGGGTTGGGGCGAGAACCGTTTTCGCGATGCGGGTTTTCGCGCCGTGCCCGGTGCGATCGTGCGCCGCTCGGCCTTCATCGCCCGCAACGTTGTGCTGATGCCGTCCTTCGTCAATCTCGGCGCCTATGTCGATGAGGCGACCATGATCGACACCTGGTCGACGGTCGGTTCCTGCGCGCAGATCGGCAAGCGCGTGCATATTTCAGGCGGCGTCGGCATCGGCGGCGTGCTGGAGCCGTTGCAGGCCGAGCCTGTGATCGTCGAGGACGATTGCTTCATCGGCGCGCGCTCGGAAGTCGCCGAAGGCGTGATCGTGCGCAAGGGCGCGGTGCTGGCGATGGGCGTGTTCCTCGGCGCTTCCACCAAGATTGTCGACCGCGAGACCGGCGAGACGTTCATCGGCGAGGTTCCTGAATATTCGGTCGTGGTTCCCGGCGCCCTGCCCGGCAAGCCCCTGAAGAACGGCCAGCCCGGCCCATCGACTGCCTGCGCCGTGATCGTCAAGCGCGTCGACGAGCGCACCCGCGCCAAGACCAGCATCAACGAGCTGCTGCGGGACTAGGGCTCTAACCCAAAATCCCTCCGATGCGACCAATCTCCGGGCCGCGGGCTTTGCTGCCGCCCGGAGTTACAAGGCTGGCCCGCCGCCGGTTTGGCATGTTAAGCCGGGGCATGAATGACGCCGTTTCTATAACCCGCGACCTCGTCCGCTGCCCTTCCGTCACCCCTGCCGATGCCGGTGCGCTCGGCGTCCTCGAACGCCTGCTGAAGGACGCCGGCTTCGAGGTGCATCGCGTCACCTTCGGCGAGCCAGGCACCGCCGATATCGATAATCTCTATGCCCGGATCGGCACCGAGGCGCCGCATATCACCTTTGCCGGCCATACCGACGTGGTGCCTCCCGGCGACGAGGCCGCGTGGACGCACGGCGCGTTCTCCGGTGAGGTCAAGGACGGTTTCCTCTATGGCCGCGGTGCCGTCGACATGAAGGGCGGCATCGCCTGCTGCGTCGCAGCCGTATTGCAATATCTCGCTGATAACGGCGGCAAGCCGCAAAAAGACGGCCGGGGTTCGATCTCGTTTCTGATCACCGGCGACGAAGAAGACATTTCCGTCAACGGCACCGTCAAACTATTGAAGTGGTGCGCCGAGCGCGGCGAAAAATTCGATCACTGCGTACTCGGCGAGCCCAGCAATGTCGAAGTGCTCGGCGACTGCATCAAGATCGGCCGCCGCGGCTCGCAGTCCGGCACGCTCTATGTCGACGGCGTGCAGGGCCACGTTGCCTATCCGCACCGTGCATCGAACCCGGTGCCGGACATTTCACGGCTCATCGTGGCGCTCTCCGACGAACCGCTCGACCATGGCAGCGCGCAATTCCAGGCGTCGAACCTCGAATTCACTTCCGTCGATGTCGGCAATACCGCCAGCAACGTGATTCCGGGCCAGGCGCGCGCAAAGTTCAATATCCGCTATAACGACAACCACACCCAGGAGACGCTGCGCGCGCTGGTCGAGGAGCGGCTGGTAAAGGCCTGCGGCAACCGCATCCGCGCCCGCATCGTGTGGGAATATTCCAACTCCAACGTCTTCGTGACGAAGCCGGGCGCGTTCACCGATCTCGCGGTGAGCGCGATCGAGCAAGTCACCGGACGCAAGCCTGAGCTCTCGACTTCCGGCGGCACCTCGGACGCGCGCTTCATTTCGAGCTACTGCCCGGTGATCGAGTTCGGGCTGGTCGGCCAGACCATGCATCAGATCGACGAACGCACGCCGGTGTCGGATCTGGAGAAGTTAACGCGGATCTATCGGGGCCTGTTGGACAGGTATTTTGTGTGATCCAGTTGCTGGCCAGGCAAAAACATCGAAAACAACCCGGGATTGGGGTCACTAGTACTCCACCCGCACCAGATACAGCCCCTCCGGCGGGGCGACGGGGCCGCAGGCGGCGCGGTTGCGGGCGGCTAAAGCGGCAGCGAGATCGTCGGCGCTCCAGCGGCCTTCGCCGACCCAGACCAGTGAGCCCACCATCGAGCGCACCTGGCTGTGCAGGAACGAGCGCGCGGAGGTGAGGATCGAAACCTGATCGCCTTCCCTAATCACGTCGAGCTGATCGAGCGTCTTCTGCGGCGATTTCGCCTGGCATTCGGTGTCGCGAAACGTCGTGAAATCGTGCTTGCCGAGCAGCCTCTTGGCGGCGGCATCCATCGCATCCGTATCGAGATGGCGCGGCACCCGCCAGCTCCGTTTGATATCGAGTGCGAGATTGGCGCGGTGGTTGATGATGCGGTAGCGGTAGTGCCGCCGCTTGGCGGAGAAGCGCGCTTCGAAATCGTCGGCCACGATGTCGGCCGACAACACGCCGATTGGATGCGGCCGCAGATGCGCGTTCAAGCCGTCGCGCAGCCGGCCCGGCGGAAACGGCTTTTGGATATCGCAATGCGCGACCTGCGCCAGCGCATGAACCCCGGCATCGGTGCGGCCCGAGCCGTGCACGCGCACGTCCTCGCCGCAGATCGCCTTCACCGCGGCTTCTAGCGCGCCCTGGACGGTCGGCGCGTTGTCCTGGATCTGCCAGCCGGAGAACGGCGTGCCGTCATATTCGATGATGAGTTTGTAGCGGGGCATCTCAATCCAGTGAGGCTGTCATCATCCGCGTAGGCGGATGATCCAGTACGCTGCGGCTCCCCGGTTCAATCTCGAAGGCCGCGGCGTACTGGATACCCCGCCTTCGCGGGGTATGACAGCGTTAAGAGAACCCCGCACCAGCCTTCAGCGGCGTGCCGCGCAGGAAATCTGCGGCCTTCATCCGTGCCTTGCCTTCGCGTTGCAGTTCCAGAATGCGGATCGCGCCGTCGCCACAGGCGATCGTCAAACCATCGTCGAGCACCTCGCCGGGCGCGCCGGCTCCCTTCGCCGGCTCGCAGCGCAGGATCTTGATCCGCGCCGGCTCGCCGTCACCCGCGATCTCACACCAGGCGCCGGGAAAGGGCGACAGCCCGTGAACATGCCGCAGCACCTCGCGTGCCGGCCGCTTCCAGTCGATTCGCGCCTCGGCCTTGTCGATCTTGGCGGCGTAGGTCACGCCTTCTTCGCTCTGCTTTTGGAGCTGCAGCCCGCCGCGCTCGAGCCCGCCCATCGCGCGCACCATCAAATCCGCGCCGAGCGGCGCCAGCGCGTCGTGCAGGTCGGCCGCCGTCATGGCGTCCGTGATCGCGAGCCGCTCGGCCATCGCGACGTCGCCGGTGTCGAGGCCAACATCCATCTTCATCACCATCACGCCGGTCTCTGCATCGCCTTCCATGATGGCGCGGTTGATCGGGGCGGCGCCGCGCCAGCGCGGCAACAGCGAAGCGTGCAGGTTGAAGCAGCCGTGGCGCGGCGCGTCGAGAATGGGTTGCGGCAGGATCATGCCGTAGGCGACGACGACGGCGGCGTCGGCATTGTGCGCGCGGAATTCGGCCAGCGCTTCCGGCGTTCTCAGCGTCGTCGGCGTCAGCACGGGAATCCCGAGCCGGCGCGCATCCTGCTCGACCGGTGTCGGCTGCAACTTCATGCCGCGCCCGGCCGGTTTTGGCGCGCGGGTATAGACGGCCACGACCTCGTGGCCATGGGCCACGAGTTCGAGCAGCGTCGGCACCGCGAAGTCGGGCGTGCCCATGAAGATCAAGCGGAGTGGCATGAGGCGGAACATCCCGGGACGGCGTTAGTTTATTCGGTCATGGCCGGGCTTGTCCCGGCCATCCACGTCTTTTGTTTGCGGCGGAAAGAAAGAACGTGGATGCCCGGGACAAGCCCGGGCATGACGGTGAATAGAGTGGGGTCTAACCCGCCGCGCGCTTGGCGGCTTTCGTGAACTTCTTCATCACGCGGTCGCGCTTCAGCTTCGACAGATAGTCGACGAACAGCACGCCGTTAAGATGGTCGATCTCGTGCTGGATGCAGGTGGCGAACAGCCCGTCGGCGTCTTCCTCGTGCACCTTGCCGTCGAGATCGGTGAAGCGGATGCGCACCCGCGCCGGGCGCTCGACCTCCTCGTAATATTCGGGGATCGAGAGACAACCTTCCTCGTAGACCGACAGTTCCTCGGACGCGGAAATGATCTCCGGATTGATGAACACCCGCGGTTTCGGCTTGGTCTCGCCGTTCTCGTCCTTCTTGGCGAGGTCCATGGTGATCAGCCGCAGCGGCTGCGCGACCTGGATCGCCGCGAGCCCGATGCCGGGCGCGTCGTACATGGTCTCGAACATGTCGTCGGCGAGCTTACGGATCTCCGTCGTCACCTTTTCGACAGGCTTGGAGACGAGCCGCAACTGCTTGTCCGGCAGGATGATGATTTCTCTGATGGCCATGATTTTTCTCTGGCGCGGGATTTAAGCCGCTGACCTGCCGGGGTCAATCCGCCGCCGCGACCGTTAAGGCGCCCTTAACCATGATTTTCAAGGCGGCGTTAACCACGAAAATTAACCCGGCATTTACCATAACCGTTCCCTCTTCGTTCGCACAAGCCGGCGAATCGGGCTACAAGGCTGACATGAACGAAATTCTCTTCACCGTCGGCGACCTGCCGATTCACGTCGGCGAAGCGCTGGCGGGCTTTGGCGCGCTCGCATTGGTCCTGCTGCTGGCGATTGCGATGATCATCGCCCGCTCCGGCCGCCGCGGCGCGGAACTGGCGATGGCGCAGGCGATCCGCGCCGACGAGCTGGAAGAGCGTCTGAGCGAGATGCTGCGGGCACAGAGCGAATCCACCGGCCGGGTCGATGCCATGGCCCAATCGCTGGCCGGGCGCCAGGCCGAGATGGCGCGTGCGGTGAACGAGCGGCTGGATTCGGTGACGCACCGCGTCGGCCAGTCGATGGAAGCCACCACGCGCCACACCATGGACAGCCTGCGCGTGCTGCACGAGCGGCTCGGCATCATCGACAACGCGCACAAGAATCTCACCGACCTGACTTCGCAGGTAACGACCTTGCGCGACGTGCTCGCCAACAAGCAGTCGCGCGGCGCCTTCGGCCAGGCACGGATGGAAGCGATCGTGCAGGACGGCATGCCGCAGGGCTCGTACGAGTTCCAGTACACGCTCTCATCCGGCAAACGGCCGGATTGCGTGGTGTTCCTGCCCGATCAGCGCCCGCTCTGCATCGACGCGAAATTTCCGCTGGAAGCGATGACCGCGCTGCATGACGCGCGCAGCGACGATGAGCGCAAATTTGCCTCACAGCGCCTGCGCAACGACGTGATGAAACACGTCAACGATATCGCCGAGAAGTACCTGATCGCCGGCGAGACCCAGGATACGGCGCTGATGTTCGTGCCGTCGGAATCGGTCTATGCCGAAATCCACGATGGCTTTGACGATGTGATCCAGAAGGCGTACCGCGCCCGCGTCGTGCTGGTATCGCCCTCGCTGTTGATGCTGGCCATCCAGGTGATGCAGCAGATTTTGAAAGACGCACGGATGCGCGACGCCGCCGACCAGATCCGCACCGAAGTGCTCAATCTCGGCGACGACCTCGGCCGCCTGCGCGACCGCGTGCTGAAGCTGCAGAAGCATTTTGGCGACGTCAACGAGGACGTCCGCCAGATCCTGATCTCGGCCGACAAGATCGAAAAGCGCGCCGGGCGGATCGAGGAACTCGACTTCAGCAAGACCGATGCGCCGGTGGAAGCGCCGCGCTTCGTCAAGGGCGGAACGGCCGAACTGTTCCCGGTGCCGCGCAAGCTGCAGGCGGGGGAGTAAGTGACTTGCCCGGCCGAAGCCACATATTAGCCTGTCATCGCCCGGCTTGACCGGGCGACCCAGTATCCCAGAGGCGGTAGATTGGGAACACGCAGCTACTACGTCTACATTCTAGCCAGCCGCATCGGCGGTACACTGTACATCGGCGTGACCAATGACCTGATCCGGCGTGTAGGCGAGCATCGACTCGAACTGATGAAGGGATTCACGAAGCGATATGGTGTCCACAAGTTGGTCTATTTCGAGCAGTTCGATGACATTGAGAATGCAATCAGTCGCGAGAAACGGCTGAAAAGTGGAATCGGGCTTGGAAAATCCGGCTGATCGAGGAACTCAATCCGAATTGGGACGACCTCTATCCGGGTATCGCTGGCGCTTGAAGTTGCCAAAGTTTCACGCCGTCATACCCGCGAAGGCGGGTATCCAGTACGCCGCAGCTCTAGTGATGAACCGAAATGTCACGGAGTACTGGATCGTCCGCCTTCGCGGACGATGACAATCGTTGGTTTGGTTGCTAGCGATGACAGTTTTTCATGTGATCGCCAGAATCTCTGCTAACACCCTGCCATGACCGCACCTGAAGCCGCCTCCCCGACATCGGCCGCCCCCGCACCAAACTGGCGCGAGGCTTGGGCCGTGTACCTACAGCCGCGCGTGCTGATCGTGCTGCTGCTCGGATTTTCCTCCGGGCTGCCACTGGCGCTGTCGGGATCGACGCTCCTGGTGTGGATGCGCGAAGCCGGCGTCGATCTCGGCACCATCGGGCTGTTCGCGCTGGTCGGCACACCCTACACGCTGAAATTTGCCTGGGCGCCGCTGGTCGATGCGCTGCATGTGCCGATCTTCACGCGCGCATTCGGCCGCAGGCGCGGCTGGCTGGTGTTCTCGCAACTGCTCCTGATCGGCGCGATCCTGCTGCTGGCGCTGACCGACCCGGCGCGCTCGCCGCTGTTCGTGGCGCTCGGCGCACTTCTGGTCGCCACCATGTCCTCGACGCAGGACATCGTGGTCGACGCATTCCGCGTCGAGAGCCTGCCCGAGAGCGAACAGGCCGCCGGCATGGCCTCCTATGTGGCGGCCTACCGGATCGGCATGCTGGTCTCGACCGCCGGCGTGCTGTTCCTGGTAAGCGCATTCGAGGACACCGGCATCGGGCGCGGCTCGGCGTGGATGTGGGGCTATGTTGCCATGGCCGCGCTGGTGCTGATCGGCACCGTCACGGCACTGGCCGCCACGGAGCCCGAACAATCGGTGCGCGCGGAGGCCAAGACCCACGACGAGGCTGCATTCTCACGCGTCATGCATGCTGCCATCGGCGCGTTCTCCGAATTTCTGGTCCGCAAGCATGCCTTGACGGTGCTGGCCTTCGTGGTGCTCTTCAAACTCACCGACGCGTTTTCCGGCACCATGACCGCGCCGTTCGTGATCGACCTCGGTTTCACCCGCAACGACTACGCCGCCATCGTCAAGGGCGTCGGGCTCGCCGCGACCCTGATCGGCGGCTTTGCCGGCGGCTACGTGGCGCGGCGCTATTCGCTGGCCGCGAGCTTGTGGATCGGCGGCGTGCTGCAGGCTCTTTCCAACCTGGTGTTTGCGTGGCTCGCCTTTGTCGGCACCAATCAATGGGCACTGGCCGCCGCCATTTCGGCGGAAAACTTCACCGGTGCGATCGGCACCGTGATCTTCGTCGCCTATCTCTCGGCGCTGTGTCAGAACCCGCTGCACACGGCGACGCAATACGCGCTGCTCACCGCGCTGGCTGCCGTCGGGCGCACCTATCTGTCCTCGGGCGCGGGCTATGTGGCAGAGGCGACGGGCTGGCCGCTGTTCTTCGTGATCTCAGTTATCGTCGCAGTGCCCAGCCTGATCCTGCTGGCGTGGCTGCAACGACGTGGGCATTTTGAGGCGCTGGGCCCGGTGAAGGTTTAGTTGCGCACCGACATCCGCAAACGCAAATCGTCATCACCCGCGAAAGCGGGTGATCCAGTATTCCAGAGCAGTTGCGATAGAATCGAGAGAGCGCAGCGTACTGGATCGCCCGGTCAAGCCGGGCGATGACAGCTATGTCTGTGACAACGGCCGCAACTCAGTGCTTCGTCACCACGCTCCACTTGGTAATGACCGCCTCGCTGATCTGCCCGGCGTCCTGCGCGCAGGCGACTTCGTCGACCTTCACCGAAATTTCCTTGCCGATGAAATTCTTCAATTGCGCGGCCTGGGCATCGCTGCTGGTGACGAGCTGGAACGTCTCGGGGCCGGTTTCGAGATTGCACAATCCGTTCGGCGGTGGCAACCGGCGCGGCTCGCTGGTGATCTGGTAGGTCGCGGCGCGCTTCTTGCCACCCTTCATGGCGTTGAGTTCGCCTGATAGCACGTCGCCGGCTTTGATCGGCTTGCCGGGCTTCGGCGTCGGCTCGGCCTGCTGCGCCCATGCGGAAGGCGCGATCAGCGCCGCCGCCATGATGACCACAAAACAGTAGCGTCTGCCGAATCGTGGTTTCGTCATGTCGATCAGTTCCGTTGGTGATGGTTAGAACAGCGTTCGCTGCCGCATGGCAGCCGATAGCGTACCTTCGTCGAGATAATCAAGCTCGCCGCCGACTGGCACGCCATGGGCGAGCCGAGTGATTTTGACGTTGGCGTCCTGCAGAAGGTCGGTGATGTAATGGGCGGTGGTCTGGCCATCAACCGTTGCGTTCAGCGCGAGCACGATTTCGCTCACTTGTGATTCGTGCGCGCGGGCCACCAGCGCGTCGATGGTGAGATCCTGCGGACCGACGCCGTCGAGCGGCGACAATGTGGCGCCGAGCACGTGATAGCGGCCGTTGGTCGCATTCGCCCGCTCCAGCGCCCAGAGATCGGCGACGTCGGCGACCACGACGATGGTCGAGGGATCGCGCCGCGGGTCGGTGCAGACCGTGCAGGGATTTTGCGTGTCGATGTTGCCGCAGGTCTTGCAGACCTGAATCCTGTCGATTGCCACCTGCAGCGCGCCGGCCAGCGGCGTCATCAGCGCCTCGCGCTTCTTGATCAGGTGCAGCGCCGCGCGCCGCGCCGAGCGTGGGCCGAGCCCCGGCAGCCGCGCCAGGAGCTGGATCAGGCGTTCGATTTCAGGGCCGGCAACGCTGGCGGCCATCTCAGGTCAGACCAAGTCCCGGGGGCAGGCCGAGGCCGCCGGTCAGCGACTGCATCTTTTCCATCGCCGCGGTTTCCGCCTTGCGCCGCGCGTCGTTATGCGCGGTCACCAGCAGATCCTCGAGCACTTCGCGCTCTTCGGCCTTCATCAGCGACGGATCGATCTTCACGCCCTTCACTTCCATCTTGGCGGTCATGCGCACGGCCACCAGCCCGCCGCCGGAAATGCCCTCGACCTCGAGATTGCCGAGCTCTTCCTGCATCGCCTGCATCTTGGATTGCAGCTCCGCCGCCTGCTTCATCATGCCGAGAAAATCAGCCATTCATCCGTCCTCTCGAGAGCCCGATCAGTCGTCGTCGCCGTCGGAAGTCTCGTTCAAGTCATCAGCGATAATATTGGATTCCGGCGGCTCGGCGGCAAGCCTTCGCACCTCGATCACCTTGGTGCCGGGAAACCGCGCCAGCACCTCCTGCACGCGCGGATCGGCCTCCGCGGCGCGCGCATGCTCGTTCCGCGCCTGCTCATTCTGCGAGCGCAGCGTCGGCTGGCCGGCCTCGTTGGAGACGATCACGGTCCAGCGCCGCCCGGTCCACAGTTCCAGCTTGCGGGAGAGGTCGTTGACCAGCCCCCGCGCCGCGTTGCGCTCCAGCGCTACCTCCAGCCGCCCGTCCTCGAAGCGAACCAGGCGCATATCGGCTTCCAGCGCCGCCTTGGTCAGGAGATCGCGCTTCTCGCCGGCGAGCGCGACAAGCTGCGGAAAAGTCGTGATCCGCAGCACGGGCGCTGACTCCGTTTGGACTGACGGCGCCGCCATTTGCGGGCGCGCGGACGCTTCCGCGCCGGAGCGGGGCGAGACAGGCGTCCGCATCGGCGAAGCGGCAGACATAGAAGATAACGGTGCAGCCGGAGCGGCGCGTGACGAGGCCCCGCCGCCTGACGCGATCTGCGCGCCCCCGCCGTTTTGGTCGAGCATCCGGATCGCCTCATCCGGCGTCGGCAAATCGGCGACATAGGCGATGCGGACCAGCACCATTTCGGCGGCGGCCGCCGGCCGCGTCGCGGTCTGCACCTCGGCGATGCCCTTGAGCAGCATCTGCCACATCCGCGACAGCACCCGCATCGACAGTTTGGCGGCAAATTCACGTGCGCGGACGCGCTCGGTCTCGCCGAACGCGACATTGTCGGCGGTGGCAGGCACGATCTTCACGCGGGTAACGAAATTGACGAATTCGGCGAGGTCGGACAGCACCACGACCGGATCGGCGCCAACGTCATATTGCGAGCGGAATTCGCCAAAGGCGCTGGCGATATCGCCGCGCGCCAGATGCTCGAACAGGTCGATCACGCGGGTACGATCGGCGAGACCCAGCATCTGCCGCACGGCGTCAGCACGGACAAGGCCCGCGGCATGGGCAATCGCCTGGTCAAACAAAGAGAGCGAATCGCGCACCGAGCCTTCCGCGGCGCGGGCAATGATGCCGAGCGCCTCGGGTTCGACCTCGACGCCTTCCTTTTTGGCGATATTGGACAGATGCCCCATCAGCACGTCGGCCTCGACGCGGCGGAGGTCAAAACGCTGGCAGCGCGACAGCACGGTGACCGGCACTTTGCGGATTTCGGTGGTGGCGAAGACGAATTTGGCGTGCTCGGGCGGCTCTTCCAGCGTCTTGAGGAAGGCGTTGAAGGCCGCCGTCGACAGCATGTGGACTTCGTCGATGATGTAGACCTTGTAGCGGGCGCTGGCCGGCGCATAACGCACGCTGTCATTGATCTGTCGGACGTCGTCGACGCCGGTATGGGAGGCGGCGTCCATCTCCAGCACATCCATGTGCCGGCTTTCCATGATCGCCTGGCAGTGCACGCCGAGATCCGGCATGTGGATGGTCGGCCCCTTCACCGAACCATCAGGCTTTTCGTAATTCAGCGCGCGGGCGAGAATCCGCGCCGTGGTGGTCTTGCCGACCCCGCGCACGCCGGTCAGGATCCAGGCCTGCGGAATCCGCCCGGTTTCGAACGCATTCGAAACGGTGCGGACCATGGCCTCCTGGCCGATCAGGTCGTTAAAACTGGAGGGGCGGTATTTGCGCGCCAGTACCCGGTAGGGCTTGGCGGCGTCGGGCTGGCCGCCGAGATCGAAGCCGGCCGGTCCGGCGCCTTCGGGGTGATCGGGGGGAGCGCCAGCATCACTCATCGGTCGATCCGCAATTGATTGTCTCTCAGGGCCGGCTTGCGGAAAGGAGCAAGATCAGGCGCACGGCGCGGACCCGGCCGCTTCCATGCGCTTTTCGCTCGAAAAACAGGTAGGAGACTGACGAGCGACCCGATCCGGACCTCGTTAGGGCTGCTTCCTTCCGGACCTGACCCGGTTGGCGAGTGGCTCGTCCACCGCCAATCTCCCGGTCCCTATTTGGGGCTAAAAGGGCCGGAAAGCAAGCGGGGCGGTAGGCGCCATGCGCAGGAACCAGCCTGTTTCGTCATGGCCGGGCTTGACCCGGCCATCCACGTCTTGCTTCTTCCAATTCAGCGCAAAAAAGGTGTGGATGCCCGGGACAAGCCCGGGCATGACGGGTGTTCTTTGCAGGGGCCATCCTCTGCAAGGCTAGCTCAAGGATCATAGAACCCTAATGCCCTCTGACGCCTCCACCTGGTCGCTGCACTCCCAGCTCAAAAAGGACACCATCGACATCGGCGACCTGCCGCTGTGCAAGGTGCTGGTCATCAAGGATGCGCATTACCCGTGGCTGCTCCTGGTGCCGCGCAGGGCAGGTGCGGTGGAAATCATCGACCTCGACGATGTCGAGCAGGCGCAGTTGATGACCGAAATCTCCCGGGTTTCGCGGGCGCTCAAAGAGATCACCAAATGCGACAAGCTCAATGTCGCAGCGCTCGGCAATCTGGTGCCGCAGTTGCATGTCCATGTCATCGCGCGACGCACGAGCGATGCGGCCTGGCCGCGTCCGGTCTGGGGCGTGATGCCGCCGCTGGCGCACGACGCCGAGGAAGTCCAGAGTTTCATCAACGCGCTTCGCCGCAAGATCTGGTTGGGTTGAACAGATGTCCGCATTCGACAAGTATCCGCTGGGGAAGCCGGCTTTCGTTACCCATATTCTCGACCGCGCCGCGCATCTGCGTACCAATGACGAAAAGCTGTTCGCGCTGGAGAACCAGCGCAACGCTAGCGCCTATGTGATCTACCGCGACTCGCTTCTGGTGAAGCAGGAGGCGGATGGACCGCGCGCGCTGCTCGGCGTCGAGGAGGCGGTGAAGCTCGGCGCCAATCCCGGCACGATCTTTCTGGGCTTGCGCGACGGCGCACCAATTTTCGGCATGGGCATTTCGGCCGCGGCCGTGGAGAAGCTGATGACGCGCGACGACGTCGCCGTGACCGAGCTGCGCGGCATGGCGATGCAGGGCACCGTGCCGCCGGAACAGCTCTCCGCCATCGCCATGGCCAAATCGATGGTGACCTGGCATCAGCGCCACGGCTATTGCGCCAATTGCGGCGTGCGAACGGCAATGAAGGACGGCGGCTGGAAGCGCGAGTGCCCGAGCTGCAAGGCCGAGCATTTCCCGCGTACCGATCCGGTCGTGATCATGCTGGTTACGCACGGCGATCGATGTCTGCTCGGCCGGCAGAAGCAATTCATGCCTGGGATGTGGTCGTGCCTCGCCGGCTTCGTTGAGGCCGCCGAGACGATCGAGGACGCAGTCTGCCGGGAGATTTTCGAGGAATCCGGTATCCGTTGTACCGAGGTGAGCTATTACATGACCCAGCCATGGCCCTATCCGTCATCGCTGATGATCGGATGCTCCGCACGCGCGCTCAACGAGGACATCGTGGTGGACCGCGCAGAGCTTGAGGACGCGCGCTGGTTCAGCCGGGCTGAGGTCGTCCTGATGCACCGGCGCGAACATCCTGACGGCCTTTTTGCGGCGCATCCGTTCGCGATTGCGCACCATCTGATCGGGCGGTGGGTGCATGGGGGAAACGAAACCCGCGCATAACGGGAACCGTCCATGGACCAGTCGATTAACTCCGGACCTTGGTTCCGGCAGAAGGCGGAACCTGCATGACGGATTCTCGAATGAACTTTCAGGACAAAGCCCCCAAAATCCCGCCGCGCATTCTCTGCATCGGCATGCCGGTGCGCGACCTCACCTTTCATACGCCTGGCGTTCCCGGGCGCGGCTCCAAGGAGAACGCCACCGCATTCGACGAAATCTGCGGCGGCAACGCGCTCAATGGCGCGATCGGCATCGCTCGGCTCGGTGGCCGCGCCTCGATCTGCGGGCCGATGGGCGATGCCAAGGAAGCATCGAGCCGCTTCATCTTCGAGCAGATGGCGCATGAGGGCATCGAGACAAAACATCTCATCCACATGCCGGCGCTGGTGACGCCGATCTCGGCGGTGATGATCGATCCTTCCGGCGAGCGCACCATCGTAACCTTCCGCGATCCGAAACTGTGGCATGTGAAATTGCCCGACTTCGACACGTTGCTGGACGACTGTGCCGCCATTCTCACCGAGAGCCGCTGCGCCGAATTCTGCACCGAGCTTTGCGCCGAGGCCGTCCGGCGCGGCATTCCCGTGATCGTCGACGTCGATCGCGCCATGTCGCTGCGCGAGGGCCTGTTGAACGCCTCCACGCACCTGGTGTTTTCGAGCGAGCCGCTGCAGGAGACTGCTGACGTTACCGACGATGCCCAGGCATTGAGGAAAATTGCAAAACTGACCCCTTCGTTTCTGGCAGGCACCCGGGGCCCGAGGGGCACGATCTGGCTCGACGAGCACGGCGACATCCAGGAAACCCCGGCCTTCCCGGTACATACGGTAGACACCCTGGGCGCCGGGGATGTGTTCCACGGCGCGTTTGCGCTCGCGATCACCGAAAAGCAGGAATTGCGGCAGGCGCTCCGATTCGCCTCCGCCGCGGCGGCGCTGAAATGCACCCGCTTCGGGGGAGCCTTCGCAGCCCCCCAACGTGCTGAAGTTGAAGAGTTTTTGAGCCACGGCCAAGCCGCAGACCAGGCTTCGGCCGGCCACTAGCGGGCTTGCTATAGAAGAATTTTCTATATATGAGAGGATCAGACCTTTCATATGGAACATTCTTCTCATGACCGATCTAGCCGTTCAACTCCCGGAAGCCAGCCGCCGCCTGGATGCCATCGATCGCAAGATCCTGACCGTGCTGCAGGAGGACGCCTCGCTATCGGTTGCCGAGATCGGGGACCGGGTCGGGCTGTCGTCGACGCCGTGCTGGAAGCGCATCCAGCGGCTGGAGGCCGACGGCGTGATCCTGCGCCGGGTGGCGCTGGTCGATCAAAACAAGATCGGGCTCGGCATCTCGGTGTTCGTCTCGGTCGAGAGCGCCGACCATTCCGAGGCATGGCTGCGAAAATTCGCCGACGCCGTCAGCGCCATGCCTGAGGTGATGGAGTTTTACCGGATGGCCGGCGACGTCGATTACATGCTGCGCGTCGTGGTCGCCGACATGGCGAGCTATGACGTGTTTTACAAGAAGCTGATCAGCGCCGTGCCGCTGAAGAACGTCACCTCGCGCTTTGCGATGGAGAAGATCAAGTCGGTGACCGCACTGCCGGTGCCGGCGGCGTAAGCCTCTATCGTATCCCGGAGGCGGTGCAGCGCTGCTTCAGCGATGCACCGCAGAGCCGGAACCCACGGCGACCGCTGCGATACAGGTCCCGGTTCTGCGGCGCACTACTCGCTTCACTTGCACTGCGCCGTGCCCAGGACACGAGACCCCTCAAATCTTCTGATTATAGGCGCCGACTTCCGGATGCGTTCGCAGCACGGAATCCATCGCCTCGAACATATCGCGCATGCGCTGTTCGGAAACCGGACTCTCGACCACCACCACCAGCTCCGGCTTGTTGGATGACGCCCGCACCAGGCCCCAGCTACCGTCCTCGACCGTGACGCGCACGCCGTTGACGGTAACGAGATCGCGGATCTTCTGGCCCGCGACTATCTCGCCTTTTTTCTGCAACGTCTCGAAATGCTTCACCACGGCGTCGGCAACGCCGTACTTCACCTCATCGGCGCAATGCGGCGACATCGTCGGCGACGACCAGGTTTTCGGAATCGCGTCTTTCAGGTCCGCCATCGACTTGCCGGGCGCGCGGTCGAGCATCTCGCAGATCGCAATCGCGGAGACCAGGCCGTCGTCATAGCCGCGGCCGAACGGCTTGTTGAAGAAGAAGTGGCCGGATTTTTCGAAGCCCGCCAGCGCGCCCATCTCGTTGGTGCGGCGCTTCATGTAGGAATGGCCGGTCTTCCAGTAGGCGGTCTTCGCGCCCTGCTTTTGCAGCACCGGATCGGTCACGAACAGCCCGGTCGATTTCACGTCGACCACGAACTGCGCTTCCTTGTGGATCGCCGACATGTCTCGCGCCAGCATCACGCCGACCTTGTCGGCGAAGATTTCCTCGCCGGTGTTGTCGACCACCCCGCAGCGGTCGCCGTCGCCGTCGAAGCCCAGGCCGACGTCGGCCTTGTGCTTGAGCACGGCGTCACGGATCGCGTGCAGCATCTCCATGTCTTCGGGATTCGGATTGTATTTCGGGAAGGTGTGGTCAAGCTCGGTGTCGAGCGGGATCACTTCGCAGCCGATCGCCTCCAGCACCTGCGGCGCGAACGCGCCCGCGGTGCCGTTGCCGCAGGCGGCAACGACCTTCAGCTTGCGCTTCAGCTTCGGGCGCTCGGTGAGATCGGCGATATAGCGCGCCGGGAAATTCTCGTGGAATTGATAGGAGCCGCCGGCCTTGTTGTCGAACTCGGCGTTGAGCACGATTTCCTTCAGCCGCGTCATCTCGTCGGGGCCGAAGGTGAGCGGGCGGTTGGCGCCCATCTTGACGCCGGTCCAGCCATTGTCGTTATGCGAGGCCGTCACCATCGCGACGCAGGGCACATCGAGATCGAACTGCGCGAAATAGGCCATCGGCGTCACCGCGAGCCCGATGTCGTGCACCTTGCATCCCGCCGCCATCAAGCCGGAAATCAACGCGTATTTGATCGAGGCCGAATAACCGCGGAAATCGTGGCCGGTGACGATTTCCTGTTTGACTCCGAGCTCCTTGATCAGCGCGCCGAGCCCCATGCCCAGCGCCTGAACGCCCATCAAATTGATTTCCTTCTCGAACAGCCAACGCGCGTCGTATTCGCGAAAACCGGTCGCCTTCACCATCGGCCCGGATTCGAACTCATAGGTATTCGGAACCAGCGCGGATTTGGGCTTCGGGAACATGAGATGGCCTTGTCGTGAATGCGAGGGAACCGCAGCCATAGCGAAAGCGTAGGCCGGGCGAAAGGCGGGCCGACGCGTTTTGACGGTCAATTGCGGCGGTTTGGTAGCCGGGTAACCTTACTGTTCCAGCACCATTTTGCCGTTGGCATATTCGAAGCGCTTCAGCTTCGAGAGGAACGACAGCCCGAGCAGGTTCTCCGACAGGGCCTCGTCCGGAAGCACCACGGCGTCGACATCGCGCACCACGAGACCGCCGAGTTCGATCATCGCAAGCCGCGTGCGCGCGGCCTTGATGGTGCCGTTGGCGGTGGAGACGGTGGCGTTGTAGTCGCTGCGTGAGGGGCGCAGGCCGAAGCGGGCCGCCGACTTCTCGTTCAGCGCCACCAGCGAGGCGCCGGTGTCGACCATGAAGTTGATGCGCTGCCCGTCGATGCGGCCATCGGTCTGGAAATGGCCGCGCGCGTCGCGGGGAATGTCGAGGCTGCGGCTGGAAGCTTGTGCGACCGTTCGGGCGGGAGCGTTTTTCGGTGATGCGCTGGCGGAGGCCGAGGCCGGCGACATCTTGTCTGCCATCTGCGCCATGTAGGTGCCGAGGCCGACCAGGACGGCGGCAAGGATCATCAGGTTACGCATACGCTACACTCGATTGCCGGGCCGCCGATATCACCATGCCAGCCGCGAAACCGCGACTAACGGCGATGGCCGGGCTTGCCATTTTGACGAAAAGGATGAGTGAAGTGTTAACGGGCGAGCGGGCTTGACCCGCGTATCTCACGTCCCGCGCGGCTTGACGCGGCGGGTCGGCAGCGCGGTGGCCGGGTCTTCCGGCCAGGGGTGGCGGGGATAGCGGCCGCGCAGGTCGGAACGCACGGCGGCATAGCTACCGCGCCAAAAGCCTGGAAGGTCGCGCGTCACCTGCACCGGGCGTTGCGCCGGGGACAGCAATTCCAGCACCAGCGGCACCTTGCCCTTGGCGATCGAGGGGTGAGTGTTGAGCCCGAACAATTCCTGCAGACGCACGGCAATGGTTGGCCCCTGCTCGGCCTCGTAATCGATCGCGAGCATGGTGCCGGTTGGCGCCTCGAAATGCGTCGGCGCCTCGCGCTCCAGCCGTGCACGCAACTCCCACGGCAACAGCGTCATCAGCGCATCCGAGAGGTCGCCGGGAGAAAAGTCCTTCAGCGAGGTCTTGTCGTAGAGCGCAGGCACCAGCCAGTTCTCGGCTTCGGCGGCGAGCGCAGCATCCGACAGATCGGGCCAGCTCTCACCTTCCGCCTTGCGCAGAAACATCACGCGGTCGCGCCATTGCTTCAGGGATTTCGACCACGGCAGCTTGTCGAGCCCGCCGGCAACCAGACCGCCAGCGAAGATGCGCGCAGTCTCTGCCGAGGGCGACAGCGCCATCGGCGCTTCCGACAGCGTGATCGCATGCAGCGTCCGCTTGCGGCGTGCGCGCAGCGCCATCGCGCCGCGATCAAACGAAATCTCCTCGGTGCTTTCGATCTGATCGGCGAAATGCGATTCGATATCGGCTTGTGCAATCGGCGCCGCCAGCAGAATGCGTCCCTGGGCTGCGGTGCCAGTCAGCTCGGCAACAGCAATATAGGGCGCGCGCGCCAACGACGAGGTTTGCTCGACGGCGGCGCCACGGCCGTTGGCGAGCACGAAACTGCCATTGCCACGGTTGCGGGCGATGCGGTCGGGAAAAGCCAACGCCAGCATGATTCCGGTGGAGGGTGAGCTATCTTCAGCGGGCGGCCCCTCTGTCGCCGCCACCTGCTGCGCCCATCGCTGCGCGAGACTGCGCGCGCTACTGGCGCGCGGGGAGCGATCACGGCGGAACTGATCGAGCCGGTGGTCGAGATCGACGCTGTCGCCGCCGAGGCCGCGCTCGGTGAGGATGGCAGCGATTTCGGCGGCCTCCTCGCCCGCGCCCAGCCGGTGCGAATCCACGATCATCCGCGCCAGCCGCGGCGGCAGCGCCAGCGCCCGCAGGCTCTTGCCCTCTGCGGTGATACGGCCGTCGCTATCGAGAGCGCCGAGTTCGAGAAGCAGGCTGCCCGCTTCCTTCAATGCTGGCGCCGGCGGAGGATCGAGAAACGCAAGTGTCGCGGGATCGCGGACGCCCCATTGCGCGAGATCGAGCACCAGCGAGGAAAGATCGGCGGAGAGAATTTCGGGCTGGGTGTAGGCGGCGAGCGATGCCGTCTGGGGCTCGTCCCACAGCCGGTAGCATACGCCGGGCTCGGTGCGGCCGGCGCGGCCGCGGCGCTGATCGACCGCGGCGCGCGAGGCGCGCACGGTCTCCAGCCGCGTCAGGCCGATATCGGGCTCGTAGCGCGGCACCCGCGCCTGGCCGGAATCGACGACGATGCGCACGCCCTCGATGGTGAGCGACGTCTCGGCGATCGAGGTCGCCAGCACGACCTTGCGCTGGCCTTTCGGCGACGGTGCGATGGCGCGGTCCTGCACAGCGGCCTCCAGCGCGCCGAACAGCGGCACGATCTCGACGCTCGCGTCATGAACCCGTTCGCTGAGAAAATTCTGGGTGCGGCGGATTTCGGCGGCGCCCGGCAGGAAGGCCAGCACCGAGCCGGGATCGGCACGCAGCGCGGTGGCGATCGCATCGGCCATCTGCCGCTCGATCGGCGCATCGGCTTTGCGGCCGAGATAGCGCGTCTCCACCGGAAAAGCGCGGCCTTCGCTGGCAACAACCGGAGCGTCACCCAGCAGTTTGCCGACCCTTGCGCCGTCGAGTGTCGCCGACATCACCAGGATGCGCAAATCCTCGCGCAGGCCAGTCTGCGCATCGCGGGCGAGCGCGAGCCCCAGATCGGCATCGAGCGAACGCTCATGAAATTCGTCGAACAGCACGGCGGCGACGCCGTTCAACTCGGGATCGTCGAGAATCTGGCGCGAAAAAATCCCCTCGGTGACCACCTCGATCCGGGTCGCGCGCGATATCTTGGAGCCGAAGCGCACGCGATAACCGACGGTCTCCCCTGCCCGCTCGCCGAGCGTCCGCGCCATCCGTTCGGCGCTGGCGCGCGCTGCGATCCGCCGCGGCTCCAGCATGATGATCTTCCTGCCCCTCAGCCAGGGCGCATCGAGCAGCGCGAGCGGCACCCGCGTGGTCTTGCCGGCGCCGGGAGGCGCGACCAGCACCGCGGTGTTGTTGGCCGAAAGCGTACGCCCAAGCTCGTCGAGCACCGGGTCGATCGGCAGAGGGGTGTCGAAGGGAAGAGGCAATATCTCTCATCCGTCATCATCCGCGAAAGCGGGTGATCCAGTAAACGCAGACGTTTCTGATTACGAAGACCGTGCGTACTGGATACCCCGCCTGCGCGGGGTATGACAACTGTGGTTGCGGCTACACCTTCGGCTCAGGTGCCCGTCCCACGCTCTCATAGATAAAGCCCTGCGCGGCCATGTCCTCGGGGCGGTAGATGTTGCGCAGGTCGACCACGACGGGCTGCGCCATTTCATTCTTCAGGCGCGCCAGATCAAGCGCCCGGAACTGGACCCACTCGGTGACGATCACCAGCGCATCGGCGCCGCGCGCGCATTCGTAGGGGTCGGTGCAATATTCGATCTCGGGCAGCTCCTTCTTCGCCTGCTCCATGCCAACCGGATCGTGCGCGCGCACTTTCGCGCCCATGTCGAGCAGGCCCGTCACCAGCGGAATCGACGGCGCCTCGCGCATGTCGTCGGTATCCGGCTTGAAGGTGAGGCCGAGCACCGCGACGGTCTTGCCGCGCAGGTTGCCGGCGGCATTCGACACCTTGCGCGCCATCGCGCGCTTTCTGATGTCGTTGACGCCGAGCACGGCCTCGACGATGCGAAGCTGCACGTCATGATCCTGGGCGATCTTGACCAGCGCGCGCGTATCCTTCGGAAAGCAGGAGCCGCCGAAGCCCGGACCGGCATGCAGGAACTTTGAGCCGATGCGGTTGTCGAGTCCGATGCCGCGCGCGACTTGCTGCACGTCGGCGCCGACCTTTTCCGAGAGATCGGCGATCTCGTTGATGAAGGTGATCTTGGTGGCGAGGAACGCGTTCGCCGCATATTTGATCAGTTCAGCGGTGCGCCGCGCGGTGAACATCAGCGGCGCCTGGTTGAGCGACAGCGGCCGGTAAACATCGCCGAGCACCTTGCGCCCGCGTTCATCATCGGTGCCGACCACGATGCGGTCGGGGAATTTGAAGTCGCGGATCGCCGCGCCCTCGCGCAAGAATTCCGGATTGGAGGCGACCACGACGTCGGCCGACGGATTGGCCTCGCGGATCAGCCGCTCGACCTCATCGCCAGTGCCGACCGGCACGGTCGATTTGGTCACCACCACGGTGAAGCCGGACAGCGCGGCTGCGATCTCGCGCGCGGCGCTGTAGACGTAAGTGAGGTCGGCATGGCCGTCGCCACGCCGCGAGGGCGTTCCGACCGCAATGAACACGGCGTCGGCTTCCGCCACCGGCGCCGTCAGATCGGTGGTGAAATCCAGCCGCCTGGCCTTGACGTTGGAGGCCACCAGCGCGTCGAGCCCGGGCTCGAAAATCGGGATCTCGCCTCGGCGCAGGGCTTCGATCTTGCCGGCGTCCTTGTCCACGCAGGTGACCTGGTGGCCGAAATCGGCAAAGCAGGCGCCGGAGACCAGCCCCACATAGCCCGTGCCAATCATGGCGATTCGCATGAAAACAATCCGTATTTGATGGTTAACGCCAACCCCGAATTCGCGGGCGTCTTAGAGCATTTTTTTCAGCAAAGGGGAAACCGGAAAAACCGCCCGGAAACCGGCATGTCATTTGTATGAATAAAGGAGAAAGCAACAGATCAGGCCGAAGATGCGGCCGCCTCGCGCCGAAAAGGGACACCGATGACTTCAAACGGTACATCCGCCGTCACGGAACGCTCCACCCGCATCGACTGGGTGGACTACGCCAAGGGCATCTGCATCGTCATGGTGGTGATGATGCATTCGGTGCTGGGGGTCGAAGCGGCGGCCGGCCAGACCGGCTTCATGCATGCGTTCGTGATGTTCGCAAAACCGTTCCGGATGCCGGATTTCTTCCTGATTTCGGGCCTGTTTCTTGCCGTTGTCATCGACCGTGACTGGCGTACCTATCTCGACCGCAAGGTCCTGCACTTCGCTTATTTTTATGTGCTGTGGGTGACGATTCAGTTCGGCTTCAAGGCTCCTGGCTTCGCCGCCGAATCGGGTTGGCGGCATGTCGGATTCATGTATCTGGAATCCTTCATCGAGCCGTTCGGCACGCTGTGGTTCATTTACTTGTTGCCGGTGTTCTTCGTTGTCACAAAACTGTTGCGTGGCGTCCCGCCGCTCGCGATCTGGCTCGCTGCCGCGGCACTCGAGATGGCGCATATCACGACCGGCTGGACCGTGATCGATGAATTCTGCGGGCGTTTCGTCTATTTCTATTCCGGCTACCTGCTTGCCAACTACGTGTTCGCGTTGTCGGACCGCGCGCGGGCGCGCCCGGCCCTCGCCCTCGTGGGCGTCGCGTTGTGGACGCTCGTCAACGGTGCGCTGGTCGTATCCGGCTTTGACGAATGGCCGCTCGTTTCACTGGCACTCGGCTTTGCGGGCGCCGGCGCCATCATCGTGGCGGGCACGCTGCTGGCGCGCATGCAGTGGCTGAACTTCCTGCGCTATTGCGGCGAGCATTCCATCGTCATCTATCTCGCCTTCTTCCTGCCGATGGCGGTGACCCGAACGCTGCTTTTGAAGACCGGCCTGATCACCGATATCGGGATGATCTCGCTGATCGTGACGGTTGCGGGCGTCGCGGGGGCGGTGGTGATCTGGCGCCTGGCGCTGGCGCTGCGGGCGAACTTCCTGTTCGAGCGGCCGGCCGCGTTCTGGATCGTGCCGAAAAAGGCCGCTCCGGCGCTGCAGCCGGCGGAGTAGGTTGACACACCCTGCCTGTCATCGCCCGGCCTTGTGCGCAATTGCGCACTAGGACCGGGCGACCCAGTACGCCGGGCTCGCTCAGTTGAACACGACCGCCGCGGCGTACTGGATCACCCGCCTTCGCGGGTGATGACGGCGGTGCGGGTGACGACGGGTGTGTATTGGGCTCAAAATCCCTCTCCCCAGGCTGTCATTCCGCGCAAAAATCCCTAAATTTCGGCCATGCCGAAATCAGCCCCCAAAGCCGCCGCGAAACCCGCTCCCGCCACCAAGGCCCCTGCCAAGGCGCCCGCCAAAGCCCCCGCCAAGGGCGACCACGTGTTCCTGGTCGACGGTTCCTCCTACATTTTCCGCGCCTATCACGCGCTGCCGCCGTTGAACCGCAAATCCGACGGGCTGCAGGTCAACGCCGTGCTCGGCTTCTGCAACATGCTGTGGAAGCTGCTCCGCGAAATGCCCGAGGATAACCGGCCGACGCATCTGGCGATCGTGTTCGACAAGTCGGAAATCACGTTCCGCAACAAGCTTTATCCCGATTACAAGGCGCATCGGCCGCCGGCACCCGACGACCTGATCCCGCAGTTCGCGTTGATCCGCGAGGCGGTGCGCGCGTTCGACCTGCCCTGCCTCGAGCAAGTCGGCTACGAAGCCGACGATCTGATCGCGACCTATGTGCGGATCGCCTGCGAGCGCGGTGCTACCGCCACCATCGTGTCCTCGGACAAGGACTTGATGCAGCTCGTGACCGACTGCGTCACCATGTACGACACCATGAAGGACCGGCGCCTCGGGGTCGCCGAGGTGATCGAGAAATTCGGCGTGCCGCCGGAGAAGGTGGTCGAGGTGCAGGCTTTGGCCGGCGATTCCACCGACAATGTGCCGGGCGTGCCCGGTATCGGCGTCAAGACCGCGGCGCAACTGATCGTCGAATATGGCGATCTTGAAACGCTGCTGCAGCGCGCCGGCGAGATCAAGCAGCCGAAGCGGCGCGAGGCCCTGATCGAGAACGCCGAGAAGGCGCGGATCTCGCGGCAACTGGTGCTGCTCGACGACAAGGTCGATCTCGAAGTGCCGCTCGACGACCTCGCCGTGCACGAGCCGGATGCGCGCAAGCTGATCGCCTTCCTCAAGGCGATGGAGTTTTCCACCCTCACCCGCCGTGTCGCCGAATACTCACAGATCGATCCGGCCGATATCGAGCCGGACGCCGGCAACAAGAGCGGCGCCAGCGTTTTCGCGGTGCCGCCCTCGGGCAAGAAGCCGGAAGGCTACGAAGGCGCGACGCTGTTCGATAGCCCGCCCACAGGCAAAGCTGGCGCTGCACCGGGCAAGACCGGCGGCGACAAGCAGGACAAGGCCGCGAGCCACAAGGGCACGCCGATCTCGCTCGCCACCGCACGCGCCGAAGCCGCGCGAAAGTTGCCGGTCGACCGCAACAAGTACCAGACCATCCGCACGTTCGATGAGCTCAACGCCTGGGTTGCGCGGGCCTATGACGCCGGCACGTTTGCGATCGACGCCAAGGCGAGTTCTGACGATCCGATGCAGGCCGATATCTGCGGCATCGCGCTGGCGCTGGCGCCAAACGACGCCTGCTATATTCCACTCACGCACAAGCAATCCGGCGGCGGCGCAGGCCTGTTCGACGCTGGCCTCGCGCCGGACCAGATCACGGCCGCCGAGGCGCTGGCGGGGTTGCAGCCGCTGCTGGAATCACAGGGCATTCTCAAGATCGGCTTCGACATCAAGTTCAACGCCGTGATTCTGGCGCAGCACGGCATCACGCTGTGCAACGTCGACGACGCGCAATTGATGTCGTATGCGCTCGACGCCGGGCGCAATTCACATGCGCTGGGATCACTCGCCGAACGTTGGTTTGGCCATGCCGTCACGAGCGAAAGCGAGCTGATCGGCAACGGCAAGAACAAGCTGACCTTCGACCAGGTCGCGATCGACAAGGCATCTGCTTATTCAGCCGAAAGCGCCGATATGATCCTGCGGCTGCATCGCGTGCTCAAGCCGCGCCTCGCCGCGGAGCACATGACGACCGTCTATGAGACCCTGGAGCGGCCGCTGGTCACCGTGCTGGCGCGGATGGAGCGGCGCGGCATCTCGATCGATCGGCAAGTGCTGTCGCGGCTATCCGGCGATTTCGCCCAGACCGCGGCGCGCGTCGAGGCCGAGTTGCAGGAGATCGCCGGCGAGCCGATCAATGTCGGCAGCCCCAAGCAGATCGGCGACATCATCTTCGGCAAGATGGGCATACCCGGCGGCACCAAGACCAAGACCGGCGCGTGGTCGACCTCGGCGCAGATTCTCGACGAACTCGCCGAACAGGGCCACGAATTTCCGAAGAAGATTCTGGAGTGGCGGCAGGTCTCGAAACTGAAATCGACCTATACCGACGCGCTGCCGAATTACGTGCATCCGCAGACCCATCGCGTGCACACGACTTACGCGCTGGCCGCGACCACCACGGGGCGCTTGTCGTCGAACGAGCCGAACCTGCAGAACATACCGGTTCGCACCGAGGACGGCCGCAAGATCCGCCGCGCCTTTATCGCGACGCCCGGCCACAAGCTGGTGTCGGCGGATTACTCGCAGATCGAATTGCGGCTGCTCGCCGAGATCGCCGACATTCCCGTGCTGAAGCAGGCGTTCCGGGACGGGCTCGACATTCACGCGATGACGGCATCCGAAATGTTCGGCGTGCCAATCAAGGACATGCCGGGCGAAGTGCGGCGGCGTGCGAAGGCGATCAATTTCGGCATCATCTACGGCATCTCCGCATTCGGGCTCGCCAACCAGCTCGGCATCGCCCGCGAGGAAGCCTCCGCCTACATCAAGAAATATTTCGAGCGCTTCCCGGGCATCCGCGCCTACATGGACGAGACACGGGATTTCTGCCGCACCAACGGCTACGTGCTGACCCTGTTCGGCCGGAAGTGTCACTACCCCGACATCAAGGCCTCCAACGCCTCGATCCGCTCCTTCAACGAGCGCGCCGCGATCAACGCGCGCCTGCAGGGCACCGCCGCCGACATCATCCGCCGCGCCATGATCCGGATGGAAGATGCGCTGGCGGAGAAGAAGCTGTCGGCGCAGATGCTGTTGCAGGTGCATGACGAGCTGATCTTCGAGGTGCCCGACGACGAAGTGGCGGCGACGCTGCCGGTGGTGCAGCACGTGATGCAGGACGCGCCGTTCCCGGCGGTGGCGCTGTCGGTGCCGCTGCAGGTCGATGCGCGGGCGGCGAATAATTGGGACGAGGCGCATTGATTCAAGAACACTGTCATCGCCCGGCTTGACCGGGCGATCCAGCATTCCAGAGTGCCGCGTTGCGGGGCGCAATTCGGGCCGCCGTGTTGGCCATCGCACTTCATCGGAAGGGCCGCAGCGTACTGGGTCGCCGGGTCAAGCCGGGCGATGACAGGCGTGTATGCAGTTGGGCCTCCATCACCGCCAGAAATGTCCTCGGAGCAATTTGCGGAATGACATAGCCGCGTGTCGCACGTTAGAAACGTGCACATTCGCCGCGAGTCTCCCATGCCTCACATCGCAACCTTGCTCGGTTTTGCCCTGGTCTCGCTCGGCATGGTGCTGACGCCGGGGCCGAACATGATCTATTTGATCTCGCGCTCGATCACGCAAGGGCCGACGGCCGGTATCGTATCGCTGGGCGGCGTCGCACTCGGGTTCGTGTTCTACCTGCTGTGCGCGGCATTTGGGATCACGGCGCTGCTGTTTGCGGTGCCTTACGCCTATGACGCGCTGCGGTTCGCCGGCGCGGCCTATTTGCTGTGGCTGGCGTGGCAGGCGATCAAGCCCAATGGGCGCTCGCCGTTCCAGGTGAAGAAGCTGCAAGTGGACGGCCCGCGCAAATTGTTCGCGATGGGGTTCGTCACCAATCTGCTCAATCCGAAGATCGCGATGCTGTATCTGGCGCTGTTGCCGCAGTTCATCGATCCCACGGTTGGCAGCGTGCTGACGCAGTCGCTGGCGCTCGGCGCGATCCAGATCGTGATCAGTGTCAGCGTGAATGCGATGATCGTGCTCGCCGCCGGATCGATCGCGATATTTCTCGGCACGCGGCCGAGCTGGCTGCTGCTGCAGCGCTGGCTGATGGGCACCGTGCTCGCAGGGCTTGCCGTGAAGATGGCGTTCGAGGCGAAACGGGCGTGATTTGTCTTACCTCCCCCGCTTGCGGGGAAGGTCGAGGCGCTCGAAGAGCGCGGCGGTGGGGGAAAATCTATCCCCGAATCCTGATGTCCTTTATGCGGCAACACCCCCACCCCGGCCCTCCCCCGCAAGCGGGAGAGGGAGAAGAAAATCAATCCAACTTCGCTTCCATGCCGCGCTTGGTCGCTGGGCGCGCCATCAGGGCGCTGTACCAGCGCTCGACGTTCGGAAAATCCTTCAGCTCCACCTTGTGGCGCGGGTGGCGCCAGGCCCAGCCGAGGATGGCGAAGTCTGCGACGGACAGGGCGTCGGCGACGAACTCGCGGCCCTCCAGCCGACGGTCGAGGACGCCGTAGAGCCGGCGGGTTTCGGCCATGAAGCGCTTCAGGCCATAGGCGCGGTCGGTTTCGTTCTCCAGCGCGATGAAATGATGCACCTGGCCCGGCATCGGCCCAAATCCGCCCATCTGCCACATCAGCCACTCATAGACAGGAATGCGCTCGGAGAGCGGCTTGGGCAGGAACTTGCCGGTCTTCTCGCCGAGATAAAGCAGGATCGCGCCGGACTCGAAGATGCTGACCGGCTTGCCGCCGGGGCCGTCGGGATCGACGATCGCCGGGATCTTGTTGTTCGGGCTGAGCTTGAGAAAGGCGGGCGCCATCTGCTCGCCCTTGGTGATGTTCACCGGGAACACCTTGTAGGGCAGCCCCATTTCCTCCAGCGCAACCGAGATTTTGCGGCCGTTCGGCGTGTTCCAAGTGTGCAGTTCGATCGTCATTTTTGTCATCCCCGCGAAAGCGCGTATCCACTACCCCGGAACTTCGGGGCGTTACAACAGCGGCTACGGAATACGAGCTGGCCGGCCTTCGCCGTGATGGACATTGTGCCCTGTTGACGGCGCCGGATCGGCGCTGGAATGTGCCTGAAAGCGCCGATAGATTGCGCTCCGCTTGAAACCCCTTAGGAAACCGCCTTGTCCAAATCAGCCGCCCGAGCCCGCCTCGCCGAGATCATCCGCAAGCGTTCGTTCGGCCGCGGCGAGATCACGTTGGCCTCGGGCCGCAAGAGCGACTTCTATTTCAACCTCAAGCCGACCATGCTCGACCCCGAAGGCGCCGCGCTTCTGGCCGAGCTGACCTATGAGGCGCTGAAGGACGACAATCTTGATTTCGTCGGCGGTCTGGAGATGGGCGCGGTCCCACTGGCGGGCGCGATCGCGCAGCTCTCCTGGATCAAGGGCCACCCGATCGCCGCCTTCTTCGTGCGCAAGAAGCCGAAGGAACATGGCGCCCGCCTCGCAGTCGAGGGGCTGGCCAAGGGCGAGACCCTGCAGGGCAAGCGCATCGTCATCGTCGAGGACGTCACCACCACCGGCGGTTCGGCACTGAAGGCGGTCGAAGCCGTGCGCGAGGCCGGCGGCGAGATCGTGCTGGTGCTCACGATGGTCGACCGCGAGGAAGGCGCGACCGAAGCCTTTGCCGAGGCCGGGCTGGAGTTTCGTTCGCTGTACAAGGCGGGTGAATTTTTGAAGGGGTGAGACGCTGTCCTACCTCCCCCCGCAAGCGGGAGAGGGGGAAGAGTCCGCATTTCTTTCCAGCCTCCCTTCGCCCCCGCTCATCACTCATTTACCATCCGCCGTTAAGGTTACTCCCAACTGAAGCCGTCGCGCTTCAGCGCGTTTGTTGCGTTGGGTGGAGTTGGCGTTGCGTACAGAGTTGGCTTTTTCGCGCGTGCGGCGCCGCGCGACGTTCGTTGCCGCAGCGATCCTTTCGGGCTTTCTCCTGCTCACGCCCGGCAGCGTTTCCGCCGAAGGCTTGTTCGATTTCCTGTTCGGCGGCGCGCCGAAGCAGCAGGCGCGGCAAGCGCCACCGCAAGCCAATTTCTTCGCCGATCCGTTCGGCATCAATCAGCAGCCATCGGCGCCCGCCCCGGCCCCGCGCATGGCCGGCTCCGGACCTGCATTTTGCGTGCGAAGCTGCGACGGCAAATATTTTCCGCTGACCACGCGCGGCAACGCCTCGGCGGTGCAGGCCTGCCAGGCGTTCTGCCCGGCCAGCGTCACCAAGGTGTTTTACGGCAGCAGCATCGATCATGCGACCGCCAGTAACGGCGAGCGCTATACCGACAGCGAGAACGCCTACGCCTACCGCAAGGCGCTGAGTGCCGATTGCACCTGCAACGGCCGAAGCCCGTCCGGGCTCGCGCCGGTCGATCTCACGCTCGATACGTCGCTGCGCTCGGGCGACGTCGTTGCCACCACCGACGGCCTGGTGGCCTATACCGGCGTGCGCCTGGGCGCCGACCACACGGCGGAGTTCACCCCCGTCGCCTCCTATCCCGGCCTCACGGCGGACGTCCGCGCCCGGCTCGGCGAAATGAAGGTCGCACCTGTCAGCGCGGAAATGATCGCGGGCGGCGCACTGCTTCCTGAGGCGAGCCGCGATGTCGAACTGCCGACCGCCTCAGTGCCGAAGACGGTTATGCCGAAAGCGGCGAAGCGGGCGGACGTGAACTGATCCAGCTTCAACGTCGGTCACCGCCCGACGATGACGCCGATCACGTTCGGCGCCGACAGATATTTTTCCTCGATCGCCGCGCGCGCCGCGGCGCGGTTTTCCGTCGTCAGCAGGCCGCGCTTCTCGGCGAGAATCATCCAGCAATAGCCCCACCAGTCCGTCAGCATGCCCTGATCGTCGACGAGGTCGTAGCCTTGCTCGGCGGCAAAAATCCGCGCCTGCGCCTCATCCAGCGAATCGAGAAAGGCGTGATCCTCGACCGAAAACAGTTCGTCGCTGAAATCGTCCGTGGTGTAGCCCCACACCGACATGCAGACGGCGTTGAACTCGCGGTCGATCGCGTCGTCGTCGACGAGCTGGCGGCGCGAGGCCTGGTGCAGGCGCGACAAGGAGCGCGCGAAATCGGCGATGCGGGTGAGAGCGAACTGATCGAAAGCGATGGTGGACATGTAGTCCTCGCAAACTCGGATGGGCCATAGATATTGTGTCGGCGTTGCCGCCGAATCACAATGATATATCAAACACTTGCTAAAGTGTTCTTAATTTGTTCTAGCGGCGCGGCGAAATTTTCCTATCAAGGGTTGTTTACGGCCGCCTGCCGCGAGGGTCGAGAATGATGGACGAAGCTCGGATTGCCCAGATACGGTCACTATTGCTTGAAGCAGCCGACGCGATCGATCGCGCCAATGCAATTGTCTCCACGCTCGACAGTCACGATCGAGCCATGCTGTCGTCGCCGCTCGACGAAATATCGTCCGGCCTGCATTTTGAACTGCTGCAAAAGCTCTATCTGCGCTACCCCGGGCTCGCAGAGGAAGGCGAAGGCTGGAACGGCGTCCTGATGTAAACGGTCGCGGACCTCGCCCCTCACATCGCTGACAGCATCTTGTCGCCGCAATAATTGGCGTAGAACTTTCCGCCGCATTGCCGCTTGATCGCGGCGCAGCGCGCTGCGGGCGAAGCGCCCTTTGCGACGCTGAACGGGCAGCTCAGCCCATCGGCACTTCTGCCGGTCTTGCCCGCGGCAAAGGCCGCGCTCGTGGCGCTGATGCAGACCATCAATAGCGCGGTGGCAGCGATCTCGATCGTCAATCTCATGACAGGCCTCCCCGTTTTGCTGGCACGCGATTCCTTGACCCGAATCGGCATCTACCCACCAAGCCCCAGCGATCCCTGTACTTTGGTATCGAATTATAACACCAAAGCCGGCGCACCGGTGCCGCGAAATCGGCCCGGTCCTTGCATAAATTCATACCAGCGCAGTGCACAAACATACTCCGGCGTTCTCCGGCGTTTCGATTGCCGGACAAGACGCCTATGTTGCGAGTCTCACAGCAGGGATCGACGTGTTGCAGGAACAAATCCCAGGGAACTATCCGGCACCTGACCAGCCGATCGACGAGCTCGCGCTTGCCGAAATCAAGGGCGCGATCCTCGCCAAGCTGCGGCTTGCGATCGGCAAGGATGCCGGCATGGCGACGAGGCGCGACTGGTACAAGGCCGCGGCGCTGGCGCTGCGCGACCGCATCGTGCACCGCTGGCTGACGGCCGAAAAGGAGAGCTACGATGCCGGCAGCAAGCGGGTCTATTACCTCTCGCTCGAATTCCTGATCGGCCGCCTGTTCACCGACGCGCTGAATAATATGGGTCTCCTGCCGGTGTTCGAGGCGGCGCTCGGCGATCTCGGCGTCGGCCTGGATGATTTGCGCAAATGCGAGCCGGATGCGGCGCTCGGCAATGGCGGTCTCGGGCGGCTGGCGGCATGCTTCATGGAGAGCATGGCGACGCTGGCCATCCCCGCTATCGGCTACGGCATCCGCTACGATTTCGGCCTGTTCCGCCAGATCATTTCGCATGGCTGGCAGCAGGAATATCCGGATGAATGGCTGAGCTTCGGCAACCCCTGGGAATTCCTGCGGTCGGAGGTGGTCTACCACGTTCACTTCGGCGGCTTTGTCGATCACGTCGACGACCGCGGGCGTGACCGCGCGACGTGGCGGCCGGCGGAAACCGTGCAAGCCGTCGCCTACGACACGCCGATCGTCGGCTGGCGCGGCCAGCACGTCAACGCGCTGCGGCTGTGGTCGGCGCGCTCGCCCGACCCGTTGCGGCTCGACGTCTTCAACACCGGCGACTACCTCGGCGCCGTCGCTGAGGAAGCGCGTGCGGAATCGATCTGCAAATTCCTCTACCCGAACGACGAGAGCCCTGCGGGGCGCGAACTGCGGCTGCGCCAGGAGTATTTCTTCGTCTCGGCCTCGCTGCAGGATCTGGTCAAGCGCCACCTCGCCTCCGACGGGCAGTTGCGCAGTCTCGCGTCGAAGGTCGCGGTGCAGCTCAACGACACCCATCCGAGCCTCGCCGTCACCGAACTGATGCGCATCCTGGTCGATCTGCACAATTTCCGCTGGGATGAGGCGTGGAAAATCACGGTGGCGACGCTGTCCTACACCAACCATACGCTGCTGCCGGAAGCGCTGGAGACCTGGCCGGTCGAACTGTTCGAGCGGCTGCTGCCGCGGCATCTCGAAATCATCTACCGCATCAATGCCGCGCATCTGGCGCTGGCTGATCAGCGTTGTCCGGGCGACATCGAATATCGCGCGTCGGTGTCGCTGATCGACGAGAAATCCGGACGCCGCGTGCGGATGGGACAGCTCGCCTTCGTCGGCTCGCACCGCATCAACGGCGTGTCGGCGATGCACTCCGACCTGATGAAAGAGACCGTGTTCCACGATCTCAATCATCTCTATCCCGGCCGCATCACCAACAAGACCAATGGCATCACCTTCCGCCGCTGGTTGATGCTGGCCAACCCGAAGCTGACCGGGCTTCTGCGCGAGGTCTGCGGCGAGGCCGTGCTCGACGACTTCTCGCTGTTCCAGCGCCTCGAGGCCCGCGCCAGTGACAACGCGTTCCAGCAGCGTTTTCGCGAGGTCAAGCATCACAACAAGCTGGCGCTGGCGCGGCTCATCAACGAGCGCCTTGGCGTCAAGATCGATCCGTCGGCATTGTTCGACATCCAGATCAAGCGCATCCACGAGTACAAGCGGCAATTGCTCAACGTCGTCGAGACCGTCGCGCTGTACCAGGCGATCAAGGACGAGCCGCAGCGCGACTGGGTGCCGCGGGTAAAGATCTTCGCCGGCAAGGCGGCGGCGAGCTATCGCTACGCCAAGCTGATCATCAAGCTGATCAACGATGTCGCCGAAGTCGTCAACAACGACCCTGATGTCGCAGGAAGGCTGAAGGTCGTCTTTCTCGCCGACTACAATGTCAGCCTCGCCGAAGTGATCATTCCGGCCGCCGATTTGTCCGAACAGATTTCGACCGCCGGCATGGAGGCCTCCGGCACCGGCAACATGAAGCTGGCGCTCAACGGCGCGCTGACGATCGGCACGCTGGATGGCGCCAATATCGAAATCCGCGACCATGTCGGCGCCGAAAACATCGCGATCTTCGGCATGGAGGCCGGCGACGTCATGGTCCGGCGCAAGCAAGGCCTGGATGCGACCGACGTGATCAGCCGCTCGCCGCGGCTGGCGCGAGCCATCACCGCAATCGAGAGCGGCGCGTTCTCGCCCGACGATCGCGCCCGCTTTGCCTCGATCGGCCACGCGCTGCGCTATCTCGACCACTACATGGTCTCGGCCGATTTCGATTCCTACTACGCGGCGCAGCGCAGCATCGATGCGCGCTGGCAGGTGGTGCCGGCCTGGACCCGCGCCTCGATCCTCAACGTGGCGCGGATGCCATGGTTCTCCTCCGACCGTACCATCCGCGAGTATGCCGAGGATATCTGGAACGTGCCGGTTCGTGCGGCTGCGCCGGTGTCGGAAGCAGGGGCGCAGCGCGGGGCAACGCGGTAATCCGGCGGGCGGGAATGCATTACCTCTGGCGTCATTGAATTCGCGACGCCAGCAATGCTACTGCATGCAGGCAGTACAAAGGCCGGAGATAAACGTGCCAATCGGTGAGTATGTCAGTCCAGATGGGCAACTGAAATTTCTGGTTACCTGCTCCGATGGGGATTGGACGATAGGCTTTGACGGATTTCCCTGGCACACGCATGGAAGCATTCTCGCAACATTGTCGGGGCTGGAAGAGGTCCCTGCCGTCGAACGCTTCCTCGCTGATTTGATCGGCAACGTCAGTGTGATTGCTTTGACGCGGATTTCGGGCGAACTGACAGATGTCTGGGTCACGGACGATCCTGAGGAAGCCCACCGGGATTGCAGAAAATACGGTCAGGCCGAAGAAACAATTGAATTTCGGCTTTGGAACGGGACGCCTATAAATATTTGATGGATCATTATGCTCACCAAAGCCTCACACCTCTTCGACGACGCCACCCGGGTCACCGCCGGCGATAGCTGCTGGCAGGGCAAAACCAGTCCCGACTACTGGGCCTTTGTCGGCCCGTTCGGCGGCTGCACGGCCGCCACCATCCTGCGCGCGCTGCTGGAGCATCCGCAGCGTGCTGGCGATCCGTTGTCGCTCACGGTGAATTTCTGCGCGCCGATCGCCGAAGGCGGCTTCGATCTCGACGTCCGTCTGGTCAAGGCCAACCGTTCGAGCCAGCATTGGTGCGTGGAGATGACGCAGGGCGGCGGCGAGGTCGCGACGTTGGCGACCGCCGTGTTCGCCGAGCGCCGCCCGTCCTGGTCGCACCAGCAGGCGAAGTTTCCGGGCGCCGCGCCGTTCGAGCAGGCACGCTCGTTTCCGAACACGCCGATGACCTGGACGCACCAGTATGATTTCCGCTTCGTCGAGGGCGAGCCGAGTTTCTACGGCTCGCCTGCCAATCCACCGATCGTCGCCTATTCCAAGCAGTGGATCGGCGATCGCGTGCCGCGCACGATCGACATGCTGTCGCTGACGTCGATGTCGGATGCGTTCTTCGGCCGGGTGTTTCTGGCGCGCCGGGAACTCGTGCCGTTCGGCACGGTGTCGATCACCACATATTTCCACGCCGCCGCAGAGGAACTCGCGGCCGAGGACATCACCCACGTGCTGGCGGCGGCCGACGCCCGGATTTTCCACAGGAGTTATGGCGACCAGCACGGCGAATTGTGGTCGCCCTCGGGACGCCTGCTCGCAACCACGACGCAAATCGCTTATTTCAAGGCGTGATGGCGTAGGGTGGGCAAAGGTGCGCAGCACCGCGCCCACCATCTATCCGCTCGCGATCCTGGCCGGTGGGCACGCTACGCTTTGCCCATCCTACGATTCTCCGGAGGCCCCGGCTCATGTCCGACGCCAATGCTCCCCGCATCGCCCTGCTCGGGGTCCCCATCGAGATCGGGGCCTCGCAACTCGGCACCTTGATGGGACCGGACGCGCTGCGCACCGCGGGCATCGGCCGCATCCTCGATCAGCTCGGCTTTGCCGTCGAGGACCACGGCAACATGGCGAAGCCCGACATCGGGCCCGCCGAGGGCCCGCCGCCGGCAAACGCCAAATATTACGACGTGATCAAGACATGGATCCGCGCGCTCAGCGAACGCTCCTATGCGCTGGCGCGTTCCGGCGCCATTCCAATCTTCATGGGTGGCGATCATTCGCTTTCGATGGGATCGGTGAACGGCGTCGCGCGCTACTGGCAGGAACAGGGTCGGCCGCTGTTCGTGCTCTGGGTCGATGCCCATGCCGACTACAACACGCCGCAGACCACGGAAACCGGCAACATGCACGGCATGTCGGCGGCGTTCCTGTGCGGCGAGCCCGGCCTCGACGATCTGCTTGGCGGCGCACCCCGCGCCTCGATCGGCCCCGACCAGCTCGACCTGTTCGGCATCCGCTCGATCGATCCTGAAGAGAAGAAGCTGGTGTTCGAACGCCGCGTCGCGATCGCCGACATGCGCGTGATCGACGAGTTCGGCGTCGGCGTCCTGATCCGCAAGGTGATCGAGCGCGTGCGGGCACGTAACGGCGTGCTGCATGTCTCTTTCGATGTGGATTTTCTCGATCCGACCGTCGCTCCCGGTGTCGGTACCACGGTGCCGGGCGGCGCAACCTATCGCGAGGCGCATCTGATCATGGAGTTGCTGCACGATTCCGAACTGGTGCGCTCGGTCGACGTCGTCGAGCTCAACCCGTTTCTCGACGAACGCGGACGCACCGCGCGCGTCGCGGTCGAGCTGATCGGCAGCCTGTTCGGCCTGCAGATCACCGATCGGCGGACGCCGAGCAATGCGATGTTGCCCGGTAAAAGCTAGACCAGGCGCGCGCAAATCCGCTAGGTGACGTAAGACCTTGCCTTACGAAAAGATCGCCGCCTCGGCACCGGCCCGGGCACGCACCGGCAACAGCAGGTAATGCACGCCATTGCTTTCCGCTTTGGGAAACCGGCCCGCGCGGATATTCACCTGGATGGAAGGCAACAGCAGTGTCGGCGCAGACAATGTTGCATCGCGCGCCTGCCGCATGGCGACGAACACAGCTTCGGTGACACCGCCGCGAAGATGGACGTTGTTCTCGCGCTGCCCGCGCACCGTGGTCTCCCAGGCGTAGTCATCGCGGCCTGGCGCCTTGTAGTCGTGGCACATGAACAGGCGCGTGTCGTCGGGGAGACTCAGCAGCCGCTGGATCGAACGATAGAGCTGATGTGCATCGCCGCCAGGGAAATCGGCACGTGCGGTGCCATAATCAGGCATGAACAATGTATCGCCGACGAACACGGCGTCGCCAATCTTGTAGGACAGATCAGCCGGCGTGTGGCCCGGCGTATGCAGAACCTCGACGGTGAGTTCGCCGATGCCAAATGTCTCGCCGTCGGTGAACAGGCGATCGAAATCGCTCCCGTCCGTCCGCAGGTCTAGCGCATTGAAGACGGGCCGGAAGATTCGCTGCACATCCTTGATGTGATCGCCGATGCCGATCCGTGCGCCGGTTTTCGACTTGATATAGGGCGCGCCCGACAAATGGTCGGCATGCGCATGGGTCTCCAGCACCCACTCGATGGTCAGCTTTTCTTCGTTGGCCGCAGCCAGAATGGTTTCGACCGAACGGATGTCGACGGTGCCGTCGCGTGGGTCGAAATCAAGCACGGGATCGATCACCGCCGCGCGGCGGGTCACCGGGTCGGCAACCAGATAGCTAATGGTATTGGTGGGTTCATCGAAGAACGCCCGGATGACGGGCGCGGTTGACTGGGCTGAATGGGGCATTGGTACGAACTCCCTGAAGAGGAACTTCTATTGACAATTATATTAACTATCTCTAATATAGCAACCTCTAATGTACAGAGAAACCCGTGACGACCCCGTCAGCGATGGAAATCAGGGACTTCGAGGCCAACGCCCCGGCGGTCGCCAATATCCTGCGCACGCTCGGCAACGAGCGGCGGCTGATGATCCTCTGCAAGCTGGTGGAAACCGGCGAGATGACGGTCGGTGCGCTGGTCGAGGCGGTCGGTCTCAGCCAGTCGGCGCTGTCCCAGCATCTGGCGAAGATGCGCGACGACGACATCGTGAGCTTTCGCCGTAACGGTCAGACCCTCTGGTATCGCGTCGCGGATCCTCGGATCGCGCAATTGATCGCGGAACTGCACCGACTGTTCTGCCGCGCAATGCCTGCAACCTGACCTGCAAGATCGACCATGTCACTTCCCCATATTCCGCCCGCCAAGCAAAAAGGGCGGCCCGACGAGCCGCCCTTTTCAACCAGTCCATCTGGCTTGAGCCCTACTCCGCCGCGAGCTTGAGGTCCGGCGCCGCGGCGCGGACTTCGGCGTCGACCTGGGCTTCGAACTTGGCAAAGTTCTTCTGGAACATACCGACTAGGCTACGCGCAGTCTTGTCGAACTCGGCCTTGTCCTTCCAGGTGTTGACCGGATTGAGGATCTCGTTGGGAACACCCGGCAGCGCGGTCGGCACCGCGAAACCGAAATACTTGTCGGTGCGGAATTCGACATTACGCAGACTGCCATCGAGCGCCGCCGTCAGCAGCGCACGCGTCACCTTGATCGGCATCCGGCTGCCCACGCCGTATTTGCCGCCGGTCCAGCCGGTGTTGACCAGCCAGCAATCGACATTGTGCCTGGCGATCAGCTCGCGCAGCATGTTGCCGTAGACGGACGGATCGAGCGGCAGGAACGGCGAGCCGAAGCAGGTGGAGAACTCCGGCTGCGGCTCATTGCCGAGACCGCGCTCGGTGCCAGCGACCTTGGCGGTGTAGCCGGACAGGAAGTGATACATCGCCTGCGCTGGCGAGAGCTTTGCGATCGGCGGCAATACGCCGAACGCATCGGCGGCCAGCATCACGACGTTCTTCGGCTGGCCGGCACGGCCGGTGCGCGAAGCGTTCGGGATGAAATCGAGCGGATAGGCCGAACGAGTGTTTTCGGTCTTCGAGCCGTCGTCGAAATCAGGCACGCGGGTATCTTCGTCGAGCACGACGTTCTCCAGCACGGCGCCGAAGCGGCTGCTGGCGGCAAAGATCTGCGGCTCGGCGTCCTTCGACAGCTTGATGCACTTGGCGTAGCAACCGCCTTCGAAGTTGAAGACGCCGTCGTTACCCCAGCCATGCTCGTCGTCGCCGATCAGCGTGCGATTGGGATCGGCCGACAGCGTGGTCTTGCCGGTGCCGGACAGGCCGAAGAAAATCGCTGTGTCGCCCTTGGGGCCGACGTTGGCCGAGCAGTGCATCGGCAGCACGCCCTTGGCGGGCAGGTAATAGTTCAGTGTGGTGAAGACCGACTTCTTCATCTCGCCGGCATAATAAGACCCGCCGATCAGGACGATCTTGCGGGCGAAATCGATCGCGACGACGTTCTCCGAGCGCACACCGTGACGTTTGGGGTCGGCGCGGAAGCTCGGCAGCGAGATGATGGTGAGTTCAGGCACGAAATCGCGCAGCACCGAAGCCTCGGGGCGGATCAAGAGCGTGCGGATGAACAGCGAGTGCCAGGCAAGTTCGGTGAAGACCCGCGTCTTGATCTGGAAGCTCGGATCTGCGCCGCCGTAAAGATCCTGCGCGAACAGCGTCATGCCTTCGGCATGCTTGAGGAAGTCGGCATAGAGCGCGGCGAACTGCTCCGAGGTGATCGACTGGTTGCCGGCCCACCACATGTTCTTGTCGGTGGTCGCATCACGGACCGTGAACTTGTCCTTGGGGCTGCGGCCGGTGAATTCGCCGGTGTCCGCGCAGAGCGCGCCGTCGGCCGACAACACGGCCTCGCCGGCCGTGAGTGAATATTGATAGAGCTGCGGCGCACCGAGATTCCAATGCACCGTCTTGAGATTTTTTAAGCCGAATTTGTCGGCACCGAAGGCACCGTTGCGTAGACCCGTCTCTTGCACGAAGAAAATCCTCCTCGAACCCGCGTTACTGAACTCGCGCGCATGCCGCTTGACGCGTTCTGTCGCGGTGAACCCTGAATATAGCCTTCCGGCGTCGGTGCGGCGACCTAATACTGATGAACGCCGAGCTTGCCAAGCCGATCCACGTGATTTGGTTTATTCCAGCGCGGAAGGCTGATTTGCATCAATCGCTTGCTGCACTGCTTTCCGCTGTTTTGACCTCGTGGTTGCGCGACCATCCGCCGCGTGCCGGCTCGGTCGAAGGCTGCTGCATCGCACAATGAGGAATTACAGTGCGCGGCGCCCTCCCCGACAGGCTTGTGACCGCGCGGACAGTACCATCCAATCGGCATTGAGCTTCAATTGCGCCACCTCGCTCGCGGCGATAAGGCCATCGTCGATTTCGATCGACTGCCTGGGAATGCTGAGCACCAGCAACGGTTCGGCAAGCCCTTTACGTCGTCGGCGACGAAACCGTGGGTGGCGAAATGGGCGATGCCGTAATCGGCGAGCGGCATGCGCTTGAGCGTGAGTTCACTGGCGTCTTCGCCGAGGTGAATGTCGGAAGCCGCGACACCGAGGTTTTTCGCAATCGTGTTGAGCTCGTCCGCGGTATCGGGCAGTTGCGCGCGACAGCTTGATACACACTGAAACGATCAATCAGTCGCGGGATTTCATGCAGGCTTTCGCTGGTCACCTTTGCGCGCGGGCTTGATTAAGTCGCAGGCGTTACGCCTTCGCCCGCGCCTCGCCCGCCAGCCGCACCAGCATCTTGCGCAGCGCTATGGCGCTGGTGACGCGTTCCGGGAAATCCAGCCGCAATGTCGCGGAGCCGGCCTGCATGTCCATGCCGTCGGGGTCGCAGCCGGTGCAGCGCCAATCGTCAGACTCGGCGCCCAGAAGTCTGGTCGCGTAGAGGTTCATCGCCTCGCGATGATCCTCGTTCATGTGCTCGACGGCGCCCTGCTCGGCCTCCAGCAGATCGGCGGCATCGCCGATCTCGGTCAGAAATTGCGCGGGCTTGAGGTCGATGATGCGGCCGAAACCGGCGACCAGATGGAGGCCTGACGGGACGACCCGGAAGAACGAGAAATCCTTGAAATCCACAAACGCTTCCGCGGATGGATGAGCGTTGAGATAGCGCCGGCGCAGGATTTTAGCCTGCTCGCCCTTGGCCTCCTCGGCCCGTCCCGCCAGCATGATCCGCGCGCCCTCCAGGGGATCGCCGGCGGCACGCTCATCCAGCATCAGCGATATCCTGCCGTCGGCGAGGATGTTCTTCGTATGCAGCGCGAGCCGCGAAATCAACAGGATCGGGGAAGCGTCGGCATGGCTGGCGACGTTCACCAGCGAGCAATAGGGATCGCCGCTTTCGGGCATAAGCGTGGCCAGCGCGCCTTGCCGACACCGCCGCAGCAGCGATCGGGCAAGTTTGGAAGCATCAAAATCTACCGTCGGCTGCATGGTACCTTTCCGGCCATCTTATTGCAAAAAAGGGCCTTTTCTCATCTGGTCAGGGTGCTATATGGGGGGCCTCGCGTCTCCTTGGGAGCGTTTTGCGGAACTCGGTCACACTTCAGCCCAGCTTGCATTGCTCGTTGACCGTGTACGAAGCCCATTTATGCGGCGTCTGGTTCAAGTGCCCGCCGTTTAAGCCACTCTCTTATTCGAAAGCAGAGGCTCATGCCCACAATCGCCCTGGTCGATGATGACCGCAACATTCTTACTTCCGTGTCGATCGCGCTCGAAGCCGAAGGCTATCGCATCATGACCTACACGGATGGTGCCTCGGCGCTCGATGGCTTCCGCACCTCGCCGCCGGACCTCGCGATCCTCGATATCAAGATGCCGCGCATGGACGGCATGGAAACACTGCGCCGGCTGCGGCAGAAGTCCGATTTGCCGGTGATCTTTTTGACCTCCAAGGATGAAGAGATCGACGAATTGTTCGGCCTCAAGATGGGCGCCGACGATTTCATCCGCAAGCCGTTCTCGCAGCGCCTGTTGGTCGAGCGCGTCAAGGCCGTGCTTCGCCGCGGCCAGCCCAAGGATCCGACCGCCGTGCCGAAGGAGCCGGATGCGCGCGCACTGGACCGCGGCCTGTTGCGGATGGACCCGGAGCGTCACACCTGCACCTGGAAGAACGAGCCGGTGACGCTGACCGTCACGGAGTTCCTGATCCTGCAGGCGCTAGCCACGCGGCCCGGTGTGGTGAAGAGCCGCAACGCGCTGATGGACGCGGCCTATGACGACCAGGTCTATGTCGACGACCGCACCATCGACAGCCACATCAAGCGGCTGCGCAAGAAGTTCAAGGTGGTCGACGATGATTTCGAGATGATCGAGACGCTGTACGGCGTCGGCTATCGCTTCAAGGAAGCCTGATCTGCGTTTTCCGAGCGGAAGTGGTAACTGACACGTCCGCCCGTTCCGCGTAAAAGCGTAGAGCTAGAAATCGGCGCATCACAACCGGCAGTTCAGCCATTGCTAGATCGAACGCAGCCCGATCCCAGCCTGAACCACGAGGATGCTTTGGAGCTCCTCGATCGGGAACGTGTTGCCGAGGATAATGCGGGCGAGAAGGGCTGGTGGCGGCCGCTCGGCTGGCTGCGCAGGGCCGGGCAATTCTTCTTTGCGCTCTCCTTCTCCAGCCTCACGCGCCGGATCGTCTCGCTCAATCTGGCGGGCCTCGTCGCGCTGGTGGCGAGCATTCTCTATCTCTCGCAATTCCGCGCCGGCCTGATCGATGCGCGGGCGCAGAGCCTTCTGGTGCAGGCCGAAATCATCGCCGGCGCGATTGCCGCCTCCGCTACCGTCGAAACCAACACCATCACCATCGATCCGGACCGCCTGCTCGATCTGAAGCCCGGCGAAAGCTACGGCGCGCCGGACGAATCCGCAGGCCTCGATTTTCCGATCAATCCGGAGCGGGTCGCGCCGGTGCTGCGGCGGCTGATCTCGCCGACCAAGACCCGCGCCCGCATCTATGGCGGCGACGGCGGCATGATCCTCGACAGCCGCAGTCTCTATGGCCGCGGCGACGTGATGCGATTCGAACTGCCGCCGCCTTCGACGGAGAAGCCGGGCTTTGTCGAGCGCGCCACGATCTCGATTCGCACCTGGCTCAACCGCGGCGACCTGCCGCTCTATCGCGAGCTCGGCCCCGAAAACGGCAAGGGCTATCAGGAAATCGTGCAGGCGCTCGACGGCGTCAAAAGCAGCATGGTGCGCGTCAACGACCGCGGGGAGGTGATCGTCTCGGTCGCCGTGCCGGTGCAGCGCTTCCGTGCCGTGCACGGTGCGCTGATGCTCTCGACCCAGGGCGACGACATCGACCAGATGGTGACCGCCGAGCGGCTGGCGATCCTGAAGGTCGGCGGCGTCGCGTCGGCGGTCATGATCGTGCTGTCGCTGCTGCTGGCGAGCACGATCGCGGGTCCGGTGCGGCGGCTCGCCGACGGCGCCGAGCGCGTCCGCCGGCGCATCCAGACCCGCGTCGAGATTCCCGATTTCACCCGCCGCCGCGACGAGATCGGCCATCTCTCCGGCGCGCTGCGCGACATGACGAATGCGCTCTACAGCCGCATCGAGGCGATCGAGATGTTCGCCGCCGACGTCGCCCACGAATTGAAGAACCCGCTGACCTCGCTGCGGTCGGCGGTGGAAACGCTGCCTTTGGCGCGCAACGACACCAGCCGCGGGCGCTTGCTCGAGGTGATCGAGCATGACGTCAAGCGGCTGGACCGGCTGATCTCGGATATTTCAGACGCCAGCCGCCTCGATGCCGAATTGCAGCGCCAGGACATGGCCCCGGTCGATCTGCGCCGGCTCTTGACGACGCTGACCTCGGTCGCCAACGAAACCCGGCTCGGTCACGACGTCGCCGTCGAGGCGCGCTTCGAGGGCCGCGGCGCCACCGATACCTTCTCGGTCCCGGGCCACGATTCCCGGCTCGGGCAGGTGATCTCCAACCTGTTGTCCAATGCGCAATCCTTCTCCGACCCCGGCGGCAAGGTGCGCGTCACCTGCCGCCGCGCGCGCTCAGAGATCGAAATCATCGTCGATGACGACGGGCCGGGCATCGGCGAGGATGCGCTGGAACGCATCTTCGAGCGCTTCTACACCGACCGGCCGCATCAGGGCTTTGGCCAGAACTCGGGCCTCGGGCTATCGATCTCCAAGCAGATCATCGAAGCGCATAACGGGCGGATATGGGCGGAAAACCGCCATGGTCCCGCCGACGCCGATGGCAGGCCGGCGGTAGCGGGTGCGCGGTTCGTGGTCAGGCTGCCCGCGCCATGACGGCGGGCGCCACCGTGCACGCCTCCGCCGTGCTGGTGGGCGATCGTGCCGTGCTGATCCGCGGGCCGTCGGGCTCCGGGAAGTCGCGGCTAGCCTTCGATCTGATTCTCGCCGGACGCGCGGGACAGCTTCCGCAGGCCATTTTGGTCGGCGATGACCGTGTCCATCTCGACACAGTGGCCGGACAATTGTTAGTCCGCCCGGCGCGAGAATTGGGCGGCCTGATCGAGGTCCGGGGACTCGGCATCCGTCATTGTGACTTTGTTGGGGAGGCGACGGTGGGCCTCGTCGCCGACCTCGCGGCCAACGATGCCGAGCGGATGCCGTCGCCGGAAGCCCTGTTCATCCGCCTGAACGGTATTTTATTACCGAGAATTCCCATTGGAGCCGGTTACGCCCCCCTCCCACTGATTGCAGCCGCGCTGATGACAACCGCCGGTTCAGGTTCCGTCCAACCTTTGGATGATTGTTCGAAGGGGATTGGTAACCATATAAGCCCCAATATCGCCACCGAATAAACCGGCGCAGGCCTCACTCCTTACCGGCAAATTCCGGAACAATAGCCAAGATGCCCTCTTGCGCGGGGCCTCTGGATGGTCAAAGTGGCGCGTTCGTGCGGTGCACCAAAAAGCACCCGCGAGGAGTTTCCGATGATTGGTCTAGTGCTTGTGACCCATGGGCGCCTTGCCGACGAGTTCAAGGCGGCGCTCGAACATGTCATGGGTCCGCAAAAACAAATAGAAGCCATCACGATTGGAGCCGAAGATGACTCCGATCTGTGTCGAAGCGATATCATCGAAGCGGTGAATCGCGTCGACAGCGGCGATGGTGTCGCCATTCTTACCGACATGTTCGGCGGCACGCCCTCCAACCTCGCGATTTCCTGCATGAGCCGCCCGAAGGTGGAAGTGCTCGCAGGCATCAATCTTCCCATGCTGGTCAAGCTTGCCAAGGTGCGCGAAGAGCGCTCGCTTCCTGACGCCATCGCCATGGCCCAGGAAGCCGGCCGCAAATACGTCACCATCGCCAGCCGCGTGCTCGCCGGCAAATGAGCGACGAGGCCTCGCCCGAAAAGGAACTCGGGCCGAGCGTGCCCGCGGGCGCGATTTCGCGGGAACTTCAGATCATCAACAAGCGCGGCCTGCATGCGCGGGCATCGGCAAAATTCGTCCAGATGGTCGAGCGCTTCAACGCCGAGGTCTGGGTGACGCGCGGCAGCGAGACCGTGGGCGGAACCTCGATCATGGGGTTGATGATGCTGGCAGCGGGCCCGGGAACTTCGGTTACGGTCTCCGCTGTTGGGCCCGAGGCGCAGCAAGCGGTCGACGCGATCGCAGCGCTGGTTGCGGACAAGTTCAACGAAGAGGGTGTGTGAGGCGCCTACCAACCCTCCATGGCGATCCTCAGGATGAAGCCTGGAAGCTCAAAACGGGTTCGTCACGATCCCGCCGTCGGCGCGCAGCGCGGCGCCGTTGGTGGCGCTGGAGGCTTTTGAGCAGACGTAGCAGATCAGATTGGCGATCTCCTCCGGCGCGGCGTAGCGCTGCAAGAGCGACGCCGGGCGGCGTTCGCTGAAGGTGCGCGAGACGAGGTCGTCGACGGTCGTGCCCGCAGCTTTCGCGCGCGCGGCCAGGCGGACCGGCGCCATCTCGACCCAGGTCGGGCCGGGCATCACCGAATTGACGGTGACGTTGGTACCCTTGGTCGTCTCGGCCGCGCCGCGCGCAATGACGAGCTGGGCCGATTTCGAGAAGCCGTAATGCACCATCTCCTTCGGAATGAAGACGCCGGATTCGCTGGAGACGAACACGACCCGGCCCCAGTCCTTGTCATCAAGCATCCGCTTCAGGTAGTGCCGCGTCAGCCGCACCCCGCTCATGACGTTGACTTCGAACATCCTCGACCAATCGGAATCCTCGATCTCGAAAAATCCCTTCGGTTCGTAGATACCGAGATTGTTGACGAGGATGTCGACTTCAGGGAATTGCGCCACCAGCGCGGCACAGCCCGCGGCATTACCGAGATCGAACGCCGCGGCATGCACCTTGGCCGACGGCGCCGCCTGTTGGACTTTTGCGATGGCCTCGCCGACCGCCGCCTGCTCGCGGCCGTTGACGATCACTTCCGCGCCCATTTGCGCAAGCCCGATGGCGGTCGCGAGCCCGATGCCGCGCGTCGAGCCGGTGACCAGCGCCGTCTTGTCCGTCAGGTCGAGATCCATGCGTTACCCCTTCGATTTTCTTTTTTGCCCGCTGCTATTTGGCCGGCGGCACGATGTAGATGTTCCAGGCCGTCGCGGGGCCGGGCATCCCTAAGAAGAATCGCCGCGTGGTCATCACGATGCGCTCGGCATTGGCCGCATGGACCTTCATCCACGCCTCGCATTGTTCCAGCTTCCAGTGGCCGGTTTCGCAGATGCCGATGAAGCCGGATCGCTTCGCCTCCTCGAGCGAGGTCAGGCCCGACGACCACGGCTCGTCCGGCGTCAGCGGCGCCGGATGATCTGGGCTGTAGAAGGTGACGGGCTGGCCGGTATCGGTATAGGCGGCGACCACCGGCCAGCGCGAATAAAACCGCGTGTGCCACGCTTCGGTCAGTTCGCGGGCGAGTTCGGAACGCGCCCGGAAGGTCGCGCCTGCGGTGCGCTTCTCACCCAGTTCGTAGGCGACGATCCTCGGCGATATCGCCAGCACGACGAGCGAAATCACCAGCCAGGTCGTGGTCAGGTTCAAGAGCGCGATGTTCCGGATCCGCACCGCAGGGATCGCGACCAGCGCGAGCGGCATCAGGAAGAACAGCGGGATGCCCCAGTCGGTTTTGATGTAGATGTGGAATATCAGCGCACCCAGCGGCGGACCGATCGCCACTACCGCCTGGACGATCCAGACATTGAGCGCCTGCGACATGTTCACGCCGATATTGGCGCCGCGCGCCAGGGGCGGAAACGGCATCAAGCGGAACGGCCGCCACATAAGTGCGATCGCGCCGAGCACCACCGGCACGGCCAGCAGCGCGAGATTATGCAAGACATAGCCCAGCGCGAGATCGTTGATCATGGCGCGGTCGGTGAGGGAGTAAGTATCGCCGGCATAGGTGAACGGGACGAAATCGACCTGCTTCAGCCACATCACGTGGGGAAGCATCGCCACCGCAAGCGTGGCAATCGCGACCCACGGCGCCGGCGAGCGCAGGAACTGCAGACGTGCCGGATGGATCAGCGCCGCAAGCCCGACTGCCCCTATCATCGTTACGGCCCAGTATTTGGTCATCAGCGCCAGCGCACCGGCGAGGCCTAGCCACACGCCCGATTTGAGGCTGCGCTTCTCGAACGCGTCGAGATAGGCCAGCACGACGAGCGGCAGCGTGACGAGCTGCAACAGGTCCGGATTGTACTTGAAGCCCTTGAAGTTGAAGATCGGATAGAGCGCGAGCATCACCACGACGAAGAACGCGCGGCGGCGATCGACCACGCGCAGCGCCAACAGCCAGCAGATCACGAGGGAGCAGCCGAGCGTCGCCATTGCCAGTGCATAGGTCGCCCAGTCCGTGACCGGAAACAGCATGAACCAGACGCCGGCGACCCATCCGGACAGCGGCGGGTGCTTGCCATAGCCGAGCAGGAACTTCTGTCCCCAGGCGAAGGCCTCCGCGACGTCCATATGGACGTCCTGCCCGGTCTTCAGATTGACCAGGATCAGCGTCCACAGCGCGGCGTGGACCACGGCAAAGCCGGTCACCAGCCACAGGCCGGCTTTGGGATCACTGGCGCGTGAGGCCAGCCACGCCGCCAGCCGCTGAATCGTGGGAATGCGCCTTAAGCGCGCGGCCGTGGGCGAAATGGATGCAGTCGACATGGCCATTGCCTAGCGTGTTTTCGCCTCGAGTGGAATCAGCTTGGTGTGAACGAGGAATTAGGTGACCGGATTCATCTGCCCAGCAGTTCCGGACGATACTCAAAGTGCATGGTGTCGTAGTGATACCACTTGCCACCCCAGATGAATCCGTGGCGCTCGAAGATGTCGACGATCTGCTGCGGCATTCGGTTCTTGTAGGGAATGGTTTTTCCTTTACCCGCCCACAACCAGTAGTCCGAGTATTTCAGGTTCAAGTCGATGGCGGCGGCATAGCCGTGCATGCTCATTTTGCCGGTGTCGGCGACGGGACGGCACGCCAGGACACCCGCGATCGGAAATGCGGCTGCGCGCACCGCAGGATCGAGCGCATCGATCTCCGCGGACACCTGCTTGAGGCGCTCGGCCACGCCATTGACTCGCGTCACCTGGACCGGTTTACCCCATGACCGGGGCAACCAGATAATCGTCACGAGATTGCGTTTGACCTCGCCGCCATTGCAGTCGCCATACATTTTCTTGAAGAAGGCCTCATTCCGGAATCGTCCGGGGTCGACGTTGACAGCCGGCGGCGCTGAAACCCCCTTGGGATATGTCAGCCGCATCTGATCGAGAATGGACGCATTGCGTAACAGCTCCTCGAACGGCTTCTCGGCGACGCCGTCGTCTGCGGGCATGACGGTGCCGTCGCGCCAGGTAATCGTCTTGCCGTCGTGCTTCAACAAGGCGTCGGGATAGGCGCGAACGAGGCGATCCAGCAGTTCTCCTCTGCTTTCGCCATGCGCCAGCGCTGGCATGAGCGCTAGAACGGTAAAGGCACAAGCCGCCCACCGCGTGGCCATTCAGCGCTTCCCGACTTGCTCGATCAGCGCGACATTCGCCTGCTCGATCGCATTGAGCTTTGGATTCCAGGTGTTCGGTGCGTACCAGGAAAACCGCTCGAAGCGAGTCTTGAGGTCGGCGGATTCGAAAAAGCGGCCTCTGCGGGCAAAGATCTCGTTGCGCGCGATCCGAAGGTCGTCCTTGGACAATCGCTGCACTTCGCCCGGCGTCAACAGCCGGCGGTCGGAATCGGGAAAGATGAAGCCGCTCGCCGCCGCCGCGGCGCCGGACTCGAACCGATCCAACAACGCGACGTTCGCACGCTCGACCGCGTTGAGGTCTGGATCCCATGTGCGCGGCGCGTACCAGGCGAACTTGCTAAATCGCGCGGTCAGGTCGGGCGCATTGAAGTAGCGGCCGCGCCGGGCAAAGATTTCATTGCGGGCGATCCGCAGATCGTCCTTGCTGAGCGTCCTGAGGTCACTCTCTGACAGTAGACGGCTGTCGGAGTCCGGGAAGATGAAATCCGATTGCGTCCGCGCAACCGGCGGCGCGGGCGTGAGCACGTTTGATGTCGGCGGCAGCACCGTTGACTGCGGGTCAGCCGTCGCGACCTGCCCGGGCGCGTTGCCGGAGAAGTAGAAGGCCCCATCGATCGGGGAGGTCGATACCCAGGGCTGTTGCGCGCTGCCGGTGGCGCGTTTGACGACCAGGCCGACCTGATTGAAGGTCTGTAATATATCGAGCCCGGGTCTTTGCATCGTCTCGACCAGCGCTCGCGTGTAGGGGCTATGCCCGTCATCGCCATCCAGCGCGACATTGCCCGGCTGGGTCGCGTAGGACAGCAGGGTACCTTCGGGTGCGCGGAGTTGGGCGAGGCCACCGTCGGCAGCACGAAGCCCGCGCCCGCCGAACGGATTGTTCCTGCAGGCGTCGAGAATCACGATATTGAGCCGCGTTCCCGCCCCTTCCATCTGACGAAGCACCAGATTGACATCGACCATCTGGAAATCGACGTCAGCCTCGCGCGCAGGATTCGCCGAGATCGGGACCAGATAATTCGTTCCGCGGACCTGGATGCCGTGGCCTGCGTAGTAGAACAAGGCGACGTCCGCACCGATAGACTGGCTGCCGAAGCGCTGGACGGCGCTGTCGAAGCCTGCCTTGTCCAGCTCCACCTGGGCCTGTCCGCCGACCAGGGTGAACCCCAGCCGTTTCAGCGTGTCCGCCACCAGCAGCGCGTCGCTCTTCGGATTCTGCAGCCGCGACACGTTCTGATAGGCCGAATTGCCGACGACGAGCGCCACGCGCCTTTCGGCAACCGCCGGCGAGATGAAAAGCACGGCGAGCAGCCCGGTAGCGAGAGTGATCCAGCGCATCGTCAGTTCCAGGTTTTCGATGACGTCGATTCCTAGCAGAAGGATGCCCGGAAATCGATCACTACAGGCCCACGGGAAAGCCCCGCTGACTTGCCTTCACACCCCCTTAAATACAGCAAGATGGTTGCCGCACGGGGAGGCGAATGCTATCCCGCGCCCATGACAACCGCGCCTATTTCCAACATCCGCAACTTCTCCATCGTCGCCCATATCGACCATGGTAAATCGACGCTGGCCGACCGCCTGATCCAGATGACGGGCGGGCTGTCGGACCGCGAAATGGCGGGCAAGGAACAGGTGCTCGATTCCATGGACATCGAGCGCGAGCGCGGCATCACCATCAAGGCGCAGACGGTGCGGCTGAACTACCGCGCCAAGGACGGCAAGGATTACATCTTCAATTTGATGGACACGCCCGGCCATGTCGACTTCGCCTACGAGGTCTCGCGGTCGCTGGCAGCCTGCGAGGGATCGCTCTTGGTGGTCGACGCCAGCCAGGGCGTGGAGGCGCAGACGCTCGCCAACGTCTACCAGGCGCTCGACAACAATCACGAGATCGTGCCGGTCCTCAACAAGGTCGACCTGCCCGCGGCCGAACCGGACAAGGTCAAGCAGCAGATCGAGGATGTGATCGGGATCGATGCCTCGGACGCCGTGATGATCTCGGCCAAGACCGGCCTCGGCGTTCCCGACGTGCTGGAAGCTATCGTCACCCGCCTGCCACCGCCCAAGGGCGACCGCGGCGCAACGCTGAAGGCGCTGTTGGTCGATAGCTGGTACGACGTCTATCTCGGCGTCGTCGTGCTCATTCGCGTCGTCGACGGCACGATGAAAAAGGGCCAGCGCATCCGCATGATGGGCACCAACGCGGCCTATGATGTCGAGCGCGTCGGGTTCTTCACGCCGAAGATGGAGCAGGTCGACGAGCTCGGCCCCGGCGAGATCGGCTTCATCACTGCGGCGATCAAGGAAGTCGCCGATACGCGCGTGGGCGACACCATTACCGACGACAAGAAGCCGATCACCGAGATGCTGCCGGGCTTCAAGCCGGCGATCCCGGTGGTGTTCTGCGGCTTGTTCCCGGTCGACGCCAACGATTTCGAGACGCTGCGCGCGGCGATGGGCAAATTGCGGCTCAACGATGCTAGCTTCTCGTACGAAATGGAAACTTCGGCCGCGCTCGGCTTCGGTTTCCGCTGTGGCTTCCTCGGGCTGTTGCACCTGGAAATTATTCAGGAGCGGCTGTCGCGCGAGTTCGATCTCAACCTGATCGCGACGGCGCCGAGCGTGATCTACAAGATGCACCTGACCGATGGGCAGGAGATCGAGATCCACAACCCGGTCGACATGCCCGATGTCGTCAAGATCGCCGACATCGAAGAGCCGTGGATCGAGGCCACGATCCTCACGCCGGACGAATATCTCGGCAGCGTGCTAAAACTGTGCCAGGACCGCCGCGGCTCGCAGAAGGAGCTCACTTACGTCGGCTCCCGCGCGATGGTGAAATACGATTTGCCGCTCAACGAAGTCGTGTTCGATTTCTACGATCGCCTGAAATCGGTGTCGAAGGGCTACGCCTCGTTCGACTATCATCTGACCGACTACAAGGTCGCCGACCTCGTCAAGATGCAGATCCTCGTCAACGGCGAGCCGGTCGATGCGCTGTCGATGCTGGTGCACCGGACCCGCGCCGAGGGCCGCGGCCGCGCCATGGTCGAGAAGATGAAGGAACTGATTCCGCCGCACATGTTCCAGATCCCGATCCAGGCCGCGATCGGCGGCAAGGTGATCGCCCGCGAAACCGTCCGCGCGCTGCGCAAGGACGTCACCGCCAAATGCTACGGCGGCGACATCACGCGCAAGCGCAAGCTTCTGGAGAAGCAGAAGGAAGGCAAGAAGAAGATGCGGCAGTTCGGCAAGGTCGACATCCCGCAGGAAGCGTTCATCGCGGCGTTGAAGGTGGATAGCTGAGGCGAATGCTCAGACCACCAGAGCATGAACAGATTCGGTCTGCTTCCGTGACCGGACAACAAAAATATCGAAAACAACCCCATGCAAAGTAGCCGACGACTGCCGGCGTGCAGCCTGATGCATCTTGCGAAACCATTTGACACGTCGGGCAAATCAGCGGCACGACGCCATCATCGCAGCGCGTGCGATCGGTGGGGTGCTTGCCAAATTCATCCGAACCAGCGAAATCCAGCCTCACGCGCGCTTCTGGAGAAGAAGGCAAGATGCGGCAGTTCGGCAAGGTCGACATCCCGCAGGAAGCGTTTATCGCCGCGCTAAAGGTGGATAGCTGAGCGCTGAGCTGGCTCCTTCGTTTCGGACCGTCTGAACGAGATGAGACGCCAGATTCCTGGACTTTCGCTGCTGTGTGCTGCGGCGTCACAAACGCCGCTCAACTTGCTCTAGCGCCGCGAATAGGCCACCATCTTCCCGCTCAGGTTACAATTACAATAAGAGCGGGGAAACATATGGGCAAGTCCGCCGGGCTCTCCTACGGCTGGGTCGTCGTCGCCGTAGGCGCGCTGATGACGTGCGTTGCGTTCGGGTCGATGCTGTCGCTGGCCGTCTTCCTGCAGCCGATTTCGGAGACGATGGGCTGGTCGCGCAGCGGGGTTTCGGCGGCGGCAACGATCGACTTTCTCGCGATGGGGCTGGCTGCATTTTTCTGGGGCACGTTGTCCGACCGGTTCGGCACCCGCATCGTCGTATTGTCAGGCACGCTATTGCTTGGCGCCGGGCTGATCGGCGCGAGCCAGGCCACCAGCCTGTGGCAATTCCAGTTGGCTTTCGGCGTCCTGATCGGGATTGCAGCAGGCAGTTTCTACGCGCCGATGGTCGCCGTAGCAAGCGCCTGGATCGAACATCGGCGCAGTCTCGCGGTGGCCCTGGTTTCGGCCGGCATGGGCGTTTCGCCGCTGACGGTTGCGCCATTCGCAAGCTGGCTGATCACGTCATATGACTGGCGAACGGCGATGCTGGTGATCGGCATCGTCGCCCTGGCGCTGTTGATCCCGGCCTCATTGCTGGTGCGGCGGCCGCCGGAGCCGTCGACGCCTGCTGCCGCCAATGGGACCGGCGCGCCTGAAGGGCAGTGGACGGTCGCGCAAGCGCTGCGAACGCCGCAATTCATCATCCTGGCATCCGCGCATTTCGCCTGCTGCGCGGCGCATTCGGGGCCGATCTTCCACCTGGTGAGCTACGCCATGATCTGCGGCATCGCGCCGCTGACCGCAGTCACCGTCTACAGCCTCGCCGGCTTCTCCGGCCTCGGCGGCCGCCTGCTGCTCGGCGTGCTGGCCGATCGCTTCGGCGCCAAGCACGTCCTGGTCGGCGGCCTGTTCGTGCAGGCCTTGGCGATCGCCACCTATCTCGCGGTCGGCCAGCTCGGCGAATTCTATGCGCTGTCGGTTGTCTTCGGCCTCGCCTATGGCGGGGTGATGCCGCTGTACGCCGTGCTGGTGCGCGAATATTTCGGTGTGCGCATCATGGGCAGCATGTTCGGCGCCGTCTCCGCATTCGCCAGCCTCGGCATGGCGCTGGGACCGCTCGCCGGCGGATGGCTGTTCGACGCCTTCCGCGCCTACAACTGGCTCTATGTCGGCTCCTTCGCCATCGGTATGGCCGCCGTCGCCGTGGCCTTGAGTTTCCCGTCCGCCAAGCGACCGCCGGAGGCGTCGCTCAACGTCGGTCGCGCGGCGGCGTGAATACCGAAAGCATCACCAAAGAAAAGAACGCGAGGAAGCGCATGAACAGGCGGCCCGGCACTGACCTCGTGGAAAGCGCGCGGGCGATGGCGCCACTGATCGCGCGCGAGGCCGACGAGATCGAACGGACGCGGCGGCTGACGTCCGCGGTGACACAGGCGCTGATCGAGAACGGGCTCTACCGCGCGCTGCTGCCGAAGCGTTTTGGCGGCGCCGAGGCGCCGCTTGAAACTTTCATGCAGATGCAGGAGGAAGTCGCCAAGGCCGACGCCTCGACCGCGTGGTGCCTCGGCCAGTGCAGCGTCTGCGCCATGACCGCGGCCTATCTCGATCCCGATGCTGCCAACGAAATCTTCAACGTTGCACCCGGCATTCTGGCATGGGGCGCGATCAACCACGAAGTGCAGGCGGTTCCCGGCGGCTACAAGGCCAGCGCGCGCTGGGATTTTGCATCCGGCTCGCGGCAGGCAAGCTGGCTCGGCGCCCATGTCCGGGTCGTCGAAGCCGACGGCACAGCGCGGCGCAAGCCGGACGGGTCGCCGGAAATTCGGACCATCCTGTTTCCGGCGACCAGCGCCACGATGCACGACGTCTGGGACGTGATCGGCCTTCGCGGCACCGGCACCGATTCCTATTCGGTCGACAATCTGTTCATCCCGGAAAAGTTCGCAGCGCTTCGCGACGATCCGGCGGCGCTGCGCGAGAGCGGCCCACTGTACAAGCTCTCCACCAACATGGTTTTCGGCATGGGCTTTGCGGCGACCTCGCTCGGCGTCGCCCGCGCCACGCTCGATGCGGCAATCGATCTCGCCCGGGGCAAGACACCGCAAGCGTCAAAGGCGATGCGCGACAACAACGCCGTGCAGGGGCTGATCGGGCGCACCGAAGCACAATTGCGCGCCACCCGCGCCTATCTCTATGCCACTGCAGCGGATGTGTGGCGTGACCTGTCGCAAGGCGCTGTTATCACCGAAGCCCACCGCGTGGCGCTGCGCATCGCTTCGACATGGACCATCCATCAATCGGCCGCCGTGGTTGATACCGCCTACCACATGACGGGCGCGACGGCCGTATTCAATGCCAACAAGTTCGAGCGCCGCTTTCGCGACATGCACGCGATCGCGCAGCAGATCCAGGGCCGTGACGCCCATTACGAGGATGCCGGCCGGGCGATCCTGGCGGGCGATCTCAACGCACCGCCGACGACGCGATGAAGCGGCCAGCCCCGACCGGCACGCAAAGGACCCCGCCGGAACGCCGATCAGGCGCGCGCAAGACCACGTGACATAAGCGCTTCGTTTTCGCTTCCGCGGCCTCGCGTCCTGCTCTAGGTTCTCCAACAGAAGCTGGCAGGATGCGCTGACATTGCAATGAAGAAGGCGGCACGGAAGCGAGCTGTAAAGCGCATCGCCAAACGGCCGAGCGCTGCCGCCCGGGACGCTGCGGTGGAAGCCGTATTCGAGGCCTATCCCAATCCGGTCCGAGCTAAACTGCTGGCGCTGCGCCGGCTGATCTTCGATACCGCAAGGGCTACCGAAGGCGTCGGGCCGCTGGAAGAGACGCTGAAATGGGGGCAGCCGAGCTATCTCACGACCGAGAGCAAGAGCGGCAGCACGATCCGGATCGACCAGGTGAAGGCGGAGGTCGGCCGCTATGCGGTCTATTTCCACTGCCAGACCGATCTGGTCGAGACCTTTCGCGAGCTCTATCCGGAACTGCGCTACGGCGGCAACCGCAGCATTCTGCTCGACGTCGGTGACAAACTGCCCGAAGCCGCGCTGCGCCACTGCGTGGCGCTGGCACTGACGTATCATGTGAGGAAGCGGAAGGCGGAACGCGTGAAGTAGCCTCCACCGTCATTACGAGCGCAAAGCGACCTAAGCCTCGTCATTCCGGAGCGATGCGAAGCATCGAACTATGGTGCGCAATTGCGCCCCTGAGAATCCCGAGATTCCCCGATGCGCAATTGCGCATCTGAGGTCTGGTCCTTCGGACCATCGCGGAATGACGGCAAATCACGCCACCAGCGCCGCACCTGCCGGCGCACTCCAGTTGCCTTGCGTCTTCAACAGGCTGACGATCTCCGCATTGGGCCGCGCACGGCTGAACAGGAAACCCTGCCCCTCGTGGCATCCCTCGTTGCGCAGGCAGTTTACCTCGGCCTCGGTCTCGACGCCTTCCGCCGTGATCGTGACGCCGAGGCCCTTGCCGAGGCTGATGATCGAACGCACGATCGCCTGTGCGTCGGGATTGGCAGCGAGGTCGCGCACGAAGGACTGGTCGATCTTGATCTTGTCGAACGGAAAGCTGCGCAGGTAGCTCAGGCTGGAATAGCCGGTGCCGAAATCATCCATCGAGATACGAACGCCGAGCGCGCGCAGCGCATGCAAGGTCGCAAGAACCTCGCTGCTCTTTTCCAAGAGCAGCGTCTCGGTAATCTCGAGTTCCAGGCGTTTCGCCGGCAGACCCGACTGCCTCAGTGTTTCCACGACCAGCGACAACAGATTGCCGACACGGAACTGCAGCGGCGACAGATTGACGGCGACGCGGACGTCGTCGGGCCATTGCGCGGCATCCGCGCAGGCGCGGCGCAGCATCAAACCGCCGACGGCGTTGATCAGGCCGGTCTCCTCCGCAACGGGGATGAACTCGGCGGGCGAGATCATGCCGCGCTCGGGATGCGGCCAACGCACCAGCGCTTCGAAGCCGGTGATGCGTCCGCTCGCAAGATCGACCAGCGGCTGGTAATAGGGCCGCAGCGCATCGCTGTGCACGGCCTCGCGCAGCTCGGTTTCGATCTTGCGGCGCGTCTGGGCGCGCGCGTCCATACCCGCCTCGAAGAACGAGAACGTGCCGCGGGAATCGTTCTTGGCGCGCGACAACGCGAGGTCGGCGTTCTTCAAGAGCTTCTCGGATTCATCGCCGTCGCCGGGCGACATCGCAATACCGATGCTGGCGCCGATGACGACCGAATGCCCGTCCAGAAGATAGGGGTCAGCGATCGCGTCCAACAGGCGCCTCGCCATGAATATCGCGTCCTCGGGTCGCGTCACCCCGCTCTGGATGACCGCGAATTCGTCGGAGTCGAGCCGGGCCAACGCATCATCCTTGCGCAGCATCGACCGCAATCGCTTGGCGACGCCGCGCAGCAGCTTGTCGCCGATGCCGTGGCCGAGCGTATCGTTGACCGCCTTGAAATGATCGAGGCCGAGCACGAGCACCGCCACCTTTTCGGCGCTGCGGCGGGTGCGCAGCAGGATCTCGTCCATCTGCTGGCGCAGCAGATTGCGGTTCGGTAGCCCGGTCAGGCCGTCATGCTGGGCCATGAACGTCAGCCGCGCCTCGGCGCGCTTGCGTTCGGTGCTGTCCATCAGCGCGAGCAGGACCGCAGGACGGTCGCCGTAAACGAGCTGTCGCGAATAGATCGCCAGATCGATCAGCGCGCCGTCGGCCCTGACATGCTTCCAGGCGCGGGCCGCGCGCTCGTCTCCGGCGTGTTCGCCGGCCCATGGCGGCTCGACGTCGAAGGCCTGCAGGTTGCGGATGGTGAGCTTCTCGAACTCGCCGCGGCTATAACCATAGTGCTGGATTGCAGCGTCGTTGACGGCGAGAACTCGTTCGTCACTCAGCGCGCAAACGATCATCGGAACCGGATTGCTGTCGAACAGCAGCCGGAACGAAGCCTCGCGCTGCTTCAGTTCGGTGATGTCGACGCGCAGTCCGATGATGCCGCCATCCCCGGTCAGGCGTTCATCGATCAGGATGACACGTCCGTCGGCAAGCCGTTGCTCATGCCGCTCACCCGGCTGGAACAGCTTCTCGAGCCGCGTTGAGATCCATTCCTCCTCGCGCCCGATCGCCTCCGGGTAGTCGCCCCGCGCGACGCCGACGCGGATCGTATCCTCCAGCCGCACGCCCGGCCTGAACAGGTCCGAACTGCGGGTGTACATCTCCGCATATTTCTTGTTCCAGAGAATGTAACGGCCTTCGGCGTCGAGAAACACGATCCCCTGCGGCAGTATATCGATCGCCTCACGCAAGCGCTCGTGCGATTTGCGCGCCTCCGCAAGCGCGGCTTCGACCTCGGCGCGCTTGCGCACGACCTCGCCGATCGCGGGCCGACGGCTGGCAGACAGCTTGGCAGCGGGCTTTGCGGGCCGGCCAGCGAAACGGACAATCGACTGTTTCGGCTTCCTGGCAGCTCTTGGCTTCTTCTTCGGCATTACCACGCTCTACTCGCACTCTGCGTGCAAAGTTTTCAGATAAGTCTCTGAAAAAAAGGTATCTCTTATCGCAGAAACTGCTGTCGCGCGCCCTCATGCGCCGCCCGACAAAAAAGCACGCACACGCTTTGCGTGTGCAGGCTCGCTGCGGACCGCCGATACATGGGACGAATCGACGCGTGACCGCCGGGGCACAGCTTCTCGCGCGGCGGGTGCACAAGGAATGCGCGAAACGCCGCGCGTGCGCAGAAATGTCCGTCAATGGCCCGAGAGGGTTATCGCGCGGTTAATGCGACCGCAACGCAACGCCCGTTCAGCATAGGGAAGTCGCCGCAGCTTGCGCTTCCGGTACGGCAGGCTGTTGCACTGGAGTGTGCCACGCAATTGCCCTTGTGGCGCCTGTCCTCTCTTGCCGATTTCATGCTAAGATTGTGGGAACCGAGATCCGATGAACCTACTGGTGCGATGAACCCCCGCCTTTTTCTGATCCCCCTCATAGCCATGCTAGCCGCCGCCTGTGCCGCGAGCGCATGGGCGCAGGACAAGGGCACGGTCCATCCAAAACCGCTGCCGCCGCTGGCCAACCCCAATGATCCCACCATCGCCGCCAAGGAGCTGTTCGGCCGCAAGGTGCTGCCCGCGGCGATGCCGACGCGCGTGCACGGGTTTTACGCTCATGGCTGCATCTCTGGCGCCGAAGGGCTGCCGATCAACGGCGACAATTGGCAGGTGATGCGGCTATCGCGCAATCGTTACTGGGGCCATCCCGATCTGGTCGCGCTGGTCAAACGGCTTGCCGCCAGAGCGCACAGGGATGCGGGCTGGCCAGGCATACTCGTCGGCGACATGTCGCAGCCGCGCGGCGGGCCGATGCTTACCGGTCATGCCAGCCATCAGGTGGGGCTCGACGCCGACATCTGGCTGACGCCGATGCCGAACCGGCAATTGTCGCGCAACGAGCGCGAGGAAATGTCGGCGGTGATGATGGTGCGCAGCGACCGGCTCGATATCGATCCGCAGACCTGGACGCCGACACATCTCGCGGTGATCCGCGCCGCCGCGCGAGAGCCGAGCGTGCAGCGCATCTTCGTCAATGCCGCGATCAAGAAGGCGCTGTGCCGCGAAGCCAAGGGCGATCGCCAGTGGCTCCAGAAGGTGCGGCCGATGTACGGCCACGACTATCACTTCCACATCCGCATCAAATGCCCGCCCGGCGCCAGCGAATGCGAAAGCCAGCCCGAACCGAACGAAGGCGAAGGCTGCAGCGCCGGCGATCTTGCCTACTGGTTCAGCGATGCGGTGCTGCACCCGAAGCCGCCGAAAGTGCCGCCGAAGCCGAAGCCGCCGCTGACAATGGCGGCGCTGCCGCCGGCCTGCAAGACGGTGCTGAGCGCGCCGGATACCAAACACGAAGTGTCAAGCAGACCCACCGGAGAACGACGATGAAGATTTGGCCCCTGATTGCATCGATCGCTTTCGTCACCAGCGCGCACGCACAGACCCCTTATGCAGGCATGCAGACGCGCCCGATCAAGGCGCTATCGGAGCAGCAGATTTCTGATCTTGGCGCCGGCCGAGGAATGGGCCTGGCGCTCGCGGCCGAACTGAACGGCTATCCGGGGCCGTTGCACGTACTTGAGCTTGCCGACAAGCTCGAACTCTCCGCCGAGCAACGCGCCAGCATGCAGCGTCTGTTCGATTCCATGAAGGCCGAAGCGATGCCGCTCGGCGCCAGGCTGATCGAGCAGGAAGCCGAACTGGACAAGCAGTTTGCCACCCGCACCGTCACGCCCGAAAGCCTGAAGACGTCCACCGCGGCCGTTGCCGCCACGCAGGGAATGCTGCGCGAGACCCATCTGAAATATCATTTGTCGACCGGCAGCATTTTGACCCCGTCGCAGATGACCAAGTATACGGAGTTGCGGGGTTACGGCAGCGGCGGGCACAAGCGACACCATCGCCATTAACGGTCCTGCAAGCTGGCCCGGCTGCACCTTGCAGAGCGGTGCAGCCGCCTTTACCTCCTTTCCCATCCTGACTATTGTCAGGGCTGGCGATATCCCGATCGGCCGTAAGTCTTTCGGGGAATACCGGAACGGCGCTTCCGACGGTCGCCTCACCCAGCCAACGCCTGTCTTGCGCGCGGCAACCGCAGCGCGCAGTCACGCATGGAGCGCCCGATGAATCGTCTTACCGGCCTTTTCCTGGCCTTTGCCGTGTCACTGGCAGCCATCCCCTCGCCCGCCGCGCAGCAAAAATCACTGACCATCTTCGCCGCGGCCTCGATGAAGAATGCGCTCGACGAGATCGACGCCGCCTATGCCGCGGAAGCGGGAGACAAGATCACGGTCAGCTATGCCGCCAGTTCTGCGCTCGCCCGACAGATCGAACAGGGCGCACCGGCCGACATATTCATCTCCGCCGATACCGACTGGATGGACTACGCAATCGGAAAGAAAACCATCAGCGAACCGAGCAGGATCAATTTGCTCGGCAACAGCATCGTGCTGATCGCACCGAAGGATTCGAAAATCGACAATGTGAACATCGGCCCCGGCTTCGATCTTGCAAAACTCGCCGGCGACGGCCGGATCGCCACCGGCGACGTGAAATCCGTTCCCGCCGGCAAATACGCCAAGGCGGCGCTGGAGAAGCTCGGCGCTTGGCAGGCGGCCGAGCCGAAATTCGCGATGGCCGTTGACGTTCGCGCCGCGCTGACGCTGGTGGCGCGCGGCGAGGCGGCGCTCGGCATCGTCTATTCGACCGACGCCAAGGTCGAGCCTGGCGTAAAAATCGTCGGCACCTTACCGGCCGATTCCCATCCCGCGGTCATCTATCCGGTAGCGGCGACGACGACCGCAAAGCCGGAAGCGTCCAATTATCTCGCCTTCCTGCGCTCGACCGCCGCGAAGACCATTTTTGAAAAACACGGCTTCAAATTCCTCGTCAGCCCGTCAACCTGATGTTCGATATCTCGCCGGCCGAATGGACCGCCATCCTGCTGTCGCTGCGGGTGGCCATCATCGCAACACTGGTGGCGACGCCGTTCGGCATCGCGTTGGCATGGCTGCTGGCGCGGCGTGAGTTCTGGGGCAAGTCGGTCCTCGACGCCCTGGTCCATTTGCCGCTGGTGCTGCCACCGGTCGCCACCGGATATTTGTTGCTGCTGACCTTCGGCCGCCGTGGCCTGGTCGGGGCGTGGCTCGCCGACAACCTTGGCATCGTGTTCGCGTTTCGCTGGACCGGCGCCGCGCTTGCCTGCGGCATCATGTCGTTTCCGCTGCTGGTGCGGCCGATCCGGCTCTCGATCGAGGCCGTCGACCGTCGCCTCGAGCAGGCCGCAGGCACGCTCGGCGCCGCGCCCTGGCGGGTGTTTGCGACGGTAACCCTGCCGCTGGCGTTGCCGGGCGTGCTGGCCGGCATGGTGCTCGGCTTCGCCAAGGCGATCGGCGAGTTCGGCGCCACCATCACCTTCGTCTCCAACATTCCCGGCGAGACCCAGACCATTTCGTCGGCGATCTATTCGCTGATCCAGACGCCGGATGGCGATGCCGCGGCGGGACGGCTGGTACTGATTTCCATCGTGATCGCGATGGGTGCCCTGATCGCGTCCGAATGGTTCGCGCGGCGCGCGACGAAACGCCTTCACGGGAACTGACCATGCTGCGCGTCGACGTCACCAAACAGCTCGGCGAATTCTCGCTTGAGGCTTCCTTCGAAAGCCAGGGCCGCGTTACTGGCCTGTTCGGCGCATCCGGTGCCGGCAAGACCTCGCTGATCAACATGATCGCAGGGCTCTTGCGGCCCGACCGCGGCGTTATCGCGCTCGATGAAGAGACGCTGGATGACACTGCTAGGGGTGTCCACGTGCCGCCGCACCGGCGCCGGATCGGCTACGTGTTTCAGGACGCCCGGCTGTTTCCACATCTCGACGTCCGGCAAAACCTCGATTACGGCCGGCGCATGAACAAGCTGGCAGAAGATCCCGCACAGCTCACGCGCATCACCGACCTGCTCGATATCGGCCATCTGCTCGACCGCCGACCCGGAAAACTCTCCGGCGGCGAGCGCCAGCGCGTCGCGCTCGGCCGCGCGCTGCTGTCGAAGCCGCGGCTGTTGCTGCTGGACGAGCCGCTGGGATCGCTCGACGAAGGCCGCAAGGAGGAAATCCTGCCCTACCTGGTGCGGCTGCGCGACGAAGGCATTCCCATGGTCTATGTCAGCCACGACGCAGCCGAGCTGCGTCAGCTCGCGACACAGATCGTGATGCTCAAGCGCGGCCGCGTGACCGCACTCGGCGGCGTCAAGGTGCTGACGTAGCACTCACTCCGGCACAATTCGCACCGCGCCGCGGGCGGCGCTCGTCGTCAGGGCCGCGTAGGCCTTCAGCGCCATCGTCACATTGCGGCTGCGCTTCTTGGCAGGCTTCCAGGCGTCCGCGCCGCGGGCCAGCATGGCCTCGCGGCGCTTTGCCAGCGTTGCGTCATCGACTGCGAGGCTGATCGAACGTGCGGGGATGTCGATCTTGATCAGGTCGCCGTCTTCGACGAGGCCGATCAGGCCGCCTTCGGCGGCTTCCGGCGAGATGTGTCCGATCGAGAGGCCCGAGGAGCCGCCGGAGAAGCGGCCGTCGGTGATCAGCGCGCAGACCTTTCCGAGCCCCTTCGATTTCAGATAGCTGGTCGGATACAGCATCTCCTGCATGCCGGGGCCGCCGCGCGGCCCCTCATAGCGGACCACGACGACGTCGCCGGCCCTGATCTTGCCGCCCAGAATGCCTTCGACCGCCGCGTCCTGGCTTTCGAAAATCCGCGCCGGTCCTTCGAACTTCAAAATGCTCTCGTCGACGCCGGCGGTCTTCACGATACAGCCGTCGAGCGCCAGATTGCCCGACAGCACCGCGAGGCCGCCATCCTTGGAGAAAGCGTGCGCGGCGTCGCGGATGCAGCCGGTGGCGCGATCGGTATCGAGTTCCTCGAACCGGCGCTCCTGGCTGAACGCGACCTGCGTCGGCACGTTGCCTGGCGCCGCCGTGAAGAACTTGCGGACGCTTTCGCTCCTGGTCTGCTTGATATCCCAGCGGCTCAGCGCGTCTTCCAGCGTCTTGGAGTGAACCATCGGCAGGCCGTGGTTGAGCAGCCCGGCGCGATCGAGTTCGCCGAGGATAGCCATGATACCGCCGGCACGATGAACATCTTCCAGATGCACGTCCGCCACCGACGGCGCCACCTTGCAGAGAACAGGCACGCGCCGTGACAAGCGGTCGATATCCTGCATCGTGAACGGTACCTTGCCTTCGTAGGCCGCGGCCAGCAGATGCAGCACGGTATTGGTCGAGCCGCCCATGGCGATGTCGAGCGTCATGGCGTTCTCGAACGCCTTGAAGTTCGCGATCGTGCGCGGCAGCGCGGTCTCGTCATCCTGCTCGTAATAGCGCCGCGCCAGATCGACGATCAGGTGGCCGGCCTCGACGAACAGGCCCCTGCGGTCGGCATGCGTCGCCAGCACCGAGCCGTTACCCGGCAGCGCCAAGCCCAGCGCCTCGGTGAGGCAGTTCATCGAATTGGCGGTGAACATGCCAGAGCACGAGCCGCAGGTCGGGCACGCCGAGCGCTCGATCGTTTCGACATCCGCGTCGCTGACGCTGGTATCGGCCGCGGCGACCATGGCGTCGATCAGGTCGACCGCGCGGACCTTGCCCTTGAGGTTGACCTTGCCGGATTCCATCGGGCCGCCGGAGACGAACACGGTCGGGATGTTGATGCGCAGCGCCGCCATCAGCATGCCGGGCGTGATCTTGTCGCAGTTGGAGATGCAGACCATCGCGTCGGCGCAATGCGCGTTGACCATGTACTCGACGCTGTCGGCGATGATTTCGCGCGAGGGCAGGCTGTAGAGCATGCCGTCATGGCCCATCGCGATGCCGTCGTCGACCGCGATGGTGTTGAACTCCTTGGCGACGCCGCCGGCCTTCTCGATCTCGCGCGCGACGAGCTGGCCGAGATCCTTCAGGTGGACGTGGCCTGGCACGAACTGGGTGAACGAATTGACCACGGCAATGATCGGCTTGCCAAAATCCTCGTTCTTCATGCCGGTGGCGCGCCAGAGGCCGCGGGCGCCCGCCATGTTACGGCCGTGGGTCGTGGTTCGGGAGCGGTAGGCGGGCATGGTCTATCCTTTTGGATCGGGAAAGGCGTCTTTTAGACGGTAAGCGCTGCCGCTCAAAGCGGCTTGGTGCAGGGTCGTTATGCGCTGGCATGTCCAAAACGGGACAGGGACCAGACGCCCCTGCCCCGCTACCGCTAGACGACCTCGCGCGCGCGCAGTTCCGCGATCGCCTTTGCGTCATAGCCCAGCGAGGCCAGCACCTCCTCGGTGTGGGCGCCGAGCGCGGGCGCCATGCGGTCGAGCCTCCCGCCGCCATGGGCGAGCTGAAAGCCGCTGCCGGCAAAGCGCAGGCGGCCATAGGGCGTATCGATCTCCTGAATGGCGCCGCGCGCGGCTATCTGCGGGTGGTCGATCACCTCCTCGATCTTCCAGATGCTGGCGCAGGGCGCGCCTGCGGCTTCCAGGAGCTTTTCCCACTCGCGCGGGTCCTTCTTCGATAGCGCCTCCTCGATGATGGCCCGTAGCGCCGGCTCATTCTCTTGCCGGGCAAACCAGTCGACGAAGCGCGGGTCGTCCAGCGCATCGGCGCGGCCGAGCGCGGTCATCAAGGCGCGGTATTGCTTCTCGCTGTTGACGGCGAGCAGCAGATAGCCGTCGCCGGCCTTGAACAGGTTGGCGGTCGGCCTTCGGCTCACGGCCTGATTGCCGGAAAGCTGCTGGCGGTGGCCGGCAACCGAGTAGTCCGCGACCTGTCCTGACAGGAACGCCAGCGTCGCCTCGAGCATCGAGACGTCGACCAACTGACCCTTGCCGGTATGGCTGCGCTGGAACAGCGCACTCGACACGCCGAAGGCTGCGGTCGCGCCCGACAGCACGTCGCAGACCGCAAAGCCGGCCCGTGTCGGCCCGGTCTCGGGATGGCCGGTGATCGACATGATGCCCGACAGCGCCTGGATCTTGCCGTCATAGCCGGCGCCCAGCCGTTCCGGCCCGGTCTGTCCGAAGCCCGAAATGGCGCAATAGATCAGCCGCGGATTGATCTCAGACAGTGCGGCATAGCCGATGCCGAGCTTGTCCATCACGCCGGGACGGAAATTCTCCATCACGACGTCGGCCTGCGCAGCGAGCTGCTTGACGATGGCGATCGCCTCCGGTCTCGAGAGATCGAGGGTGAGGCTGCGCTTGTTGCCGTTGATCGCCTGCCAGCCCGGCGCCAGCCCCCGCTCGGCCCATTCGCGGCTCAGCGGCGTGCGCCGCATATCCTCGCCCTCGCGCCGCTCCACCTTGATGACGTCGGCCCCGAGCAGCGCGAGTTGGTAGCTCGCATAGGGACCAGCCAGCACCTGCGTGAAGTCGAGAATCTTCACGCCTTCGAACGGTCGGGTCAAAGGGACGTCCTCCTGCTTTTTCTTTCCCTCTCCCTTTGTGGGAGAGAATGGCCGTGAAGTGCACCCTCCCCTGGAGGGGGAGGGTCGGCTCACATGGAGCGCAGCGAAATGTGAGGCGGGGTGGGGTGATCTCTCCACTCGGGCACCGTTGGACGTGGAGAGACCGTCACCCCACTCCGCCACGCATCTCGCGATGCGTGTCGACCCTCCCCCTTCAGGGGAGGGTGAACGATCAGGCCGCCCGGTTGCCGCGCGCGATTTCCTTCTGCTTGTCGAACTCGGCGCGGCGCCGCGCCAGTTCTTCCGGGCTCATCTGCGAGATGTTGTTGTAATCGAGTTTCCAGGAAGCATCCTCGCTCCAGCGCAGCGGCGACTGCATCGTGGTGCGCGCGCCCGGCGCCGATTCGAGTAGCCGCAGCGCCAGTTCGAGCGTCAGCGCCTGCGACTCCAAATCATGCGGCTTGCCGGCGGAATTGCCGAGCGGGAAATCCGAAAACAGGAAGCGCGGCGCGGCCGCATACTCGACGATATCCTTGGCGCAACCCATGACGACGGTGGCGATGCCGTTGGCTTCGAGGTGGCGAGCCACCAGAGCAGACGTCTGGTGGCACACCGGGCAGTTCGGCACGATCACGGCGGCGTCCACCTGATCGGCGAGGCAGCGAGCGAGAATGTCGGGCGCGTCGACGTCGATGGTGACGCGGTGGCTGCGATTGGTCGGCGCGCCGAAGAAGCGCGGCGCGACCTCGCCGACGCGGCCCGAGGCCTTGGCTTTCAGAAGCTGCGGCAACGGAAACCACGTGCCGCTGTCGGTTGCCGAGGTGTGCTTGCGGTCGTAGCCGATATGCGAGATGCGCAAATCGTGCTGCTTCGAGGTGTCGCCGTCATAGACCTGGTAGAACTTGGCGCTGCCGTTGTACGCCGCGCCCGGTCCCTGGTCGCCCTTGATGGGATCGTATTGGGCGGCCGTGGTGACGATGGTGACGCGCGATTGCGCCAGCGGCTTCTTCAGCGGCTGGAACGGCGCGTCGACATAATGCGCCCAGCGGTAGGGCGTGGTGTAACCGATCGCCGCGTAGTAGTCGCGGGTCCGCTGCATATAGGGAACGGCAGAATCATGATCGGGCGCAAAGCCGAGCTGGTCGTCAGAGGGGCCGGACATTGTTGTGTCTCCTGCGTTTCCACCGTGCGGCCGTGAAGCAGCCTTGTCCCGCAGGCTACTGATACTCCGTTCATTCCTCAACTGCGGATATTGCATCAGACCTGCGCAGGATCGCGCTTCCTGATCGCGTGGCCAAAGGCTGGATGGCATCGAATGCTGGCTGCGTGCTGTAGGTCACACGTGAACGCGCATTCATAAAAATCCCTCGAACTTTCTCCGTACCGGGCGCGTCTCAAATGCATAGCAGGCAATCACGCCTGGAGCGGAGAACAGGAATGTTTCGTAAGATTACCCTCGCTGCCGTCGCCGCCATTGCCATGACCGCGGCTGCGGTCGCACCGGCGTTCGCCGGCGGCAAGCATGGTGGCCATCACGGCCATGGCCACGGTCATCACGGCCATGGTCATCACGGCCATGGTCATCATGGCCACGGTCACCATGGTCATGGTCACTGGGGCCACGGTCACTTTGGAAAGTCCTTCTATGTCGGCGGGAGCTGCTACAGGACCGTCTTCACCAAATATGGTCCGCGCACCGTGTACGTCTGCGCTCCCTACATCTACTGAGGGCGCATAGCACATGGACGGGAAGGCCTCAGCCGACGGCTGGGGCCTTTTCGTTCGTTGAATCGCTCCCTCAGCCGGCGGCTTTCGATGGAACTGAAGAGCTTGAGAACTCGTTCAGAATGGACACGCTCCTGTCAGAACTTTGAACAGGAGGAAGCAGGCACCAATCGCCGCAACGGAGGTTAGCAATGCCGCATACCGCTGGAACGACGGATCACGTTTACAAGATTCTGGATCTCGCCGGATCGTCCGAAAAAAGCATCGAGGATGCCATTCAGAACGCCATCACCCGCGCATCAAAGACCATTCGCGAATTGAAATGGTTCGAAGTCGTGCAGACCCGAGGCCACATCGAAAACGGGGCTGTTCGCCACTACCAGGTCACCTTGCGCGTTGGATTTACGTTGGAGGAGTAACTCCAGGCGAAGTGGCGGCACCAGCGGTAGCGGACTCGGAGGAGCGGCGCCGACGGAATCAGACCCCCGCCACCGACGACCAGATCTCCGCAAGCTTGCGCTTGAAGGCCTGCCCACGCGTCAGGGGCACGCCCTCCTCCTCATCTTCCGGCAGCCGCAGGCCAACCACGTTGACGCGGCCGCCACTGATATTGCGCGCGACAAGGACGATGGGATCCAGCGCCAGATCCGCGCCTTCTTTCGGCGCGTGATCGAGATGAATATCGAAATAATCCGACAGCGTCAGCTTGGCCTGATCCTCGCTGATGGCGACGCCATAGACCTCCGCCAGCTCACCCAGCGTGTGCTCGCCCGACACGATGAAATCGCCGAGCAGATGCGGGTCGGGCGCCGTGCTCGGCGGCATGTCGACAAAGAAGCGATCCAGCGCCTCGGCTTTTTCCGGCGGTGCCAGCAGATAGACGTAGTCACCGGCTTCGATCGGATCGGCCTCGGCAGGCGAGAGAATCCGCTCGTCCCGGATGACGAGCGTCGGCTTCGACCAGGATGGCGTGAGGCCACGGCGGAAATACAGGCTCTTCGCCCGTACCGGATAGCCGACCAGTTGCTGCTCGAGCTGGCCCGGCAGATCGAGCTCGACACGCCGCGGCCCGCGATCGACGCGTGGCAGCGCCACGTGCAGCCAGCGCGCCGCCGGCGCCAGTGTCCAGCCCTGCAGCAAGAGCGAGATGATGACGACGACAAAGGCGACGTCGAAATAGAGATAGGCTTTTGGCAATCCGACCAGCATCGGGATCGAGGCGAGAAAGATCGCGACCGCGCCACGCAGGCCGGTCCAGGCGATGAATATCTTTTCCCGCCAGTTGAACCGGAACGGTACGAGGCACAGCAACACCGCGATCGGGCGCGCTAGCAGCATCAGCGCCAGCGCCACGATCACGGCCGGACCGACGCTGTCCATCAAACGCTGCGGCGACGAGAGGAGTCCGAGCAGGACAAACATCACGATCTGCGCCAGCCAGGTCGCGGCGTCGAGAAAAGTGATCACCGAATTATGCGCCCGCGTCGGCCGGTTGCCGACGACGATGCCGGCGAGATAGACCGCAAGAAAGCCCGAGGCATGCGCGATCTGCGCCACGCCAAAAATCACCAGTGCGGCCGTGGTGACGAAGGGTGCATGCAGGCCCTGCGGCAGCGCCATGCGGTTGAGCGCCAACACCACCAGGCGGCCGCCGATCACGCCGACGAAAGCGCCGAGCAGACCTTCGCGGGCGAGTTCGAATACGACATGTCCGGCCGAGCTTTGACCGATGGAAATGAATTCGACCAGCATCAAGGTGAGGAAGATCGCGATCGGATCGTTGGTGCCGGATTCCGCTTCCAGCGTAGCCCCGACTCGCGGGCGGAGGCGCAGGCCCTGCGTGTGGACGAGCAGAAATACCGCGGCGGCATCGGTCGACGCCACCACCGCGCCGACCAGCAGCGACTCGGTCCAGTTCAGGTCGAGCACGTATTTGGCGACGGGCGCGGTAATCAGCGCGGTGAGCAATACGCCGATGGTCGCCAACACCATCGATGGCGCAAGCACCGTGCGAATGCTCTGAAACTTGGTGCGTAGCCCACCGTCGAACAGGATCAGCGCCAGCGCCACCGAGCCGACCAGATAGGTCGTGCGAACGTCGTTGAAGCTGAGCTGGCCCGGCCCCGCATCGCCCGCCAGCATGCCGATCAGCAGGAACACCAGCAGCAGCGGCGCCCCGAAGCGCAGCGCAAGCAGGCTGGAAAGGATGCCCGCCATCACCAGAACGGCACCCAGAAAGATGGCGATACTGACCGAGTCGAGAGAAGTCATGAACCTCCGATATCGTTGCAAATACTTGCAATTGCATCCTTATCGTTGCCACACTTGATCGCCAACCCATTTCTGCGATAGCGGCAATGCCTCCGATTTACGGGCCTAACTTGCTCCCGCGACCGTCCTGTCAATGGCATCCGCACTCCGCTTGTGGGAATCTGCCTGCACCTTGCGAATCAACTTTGCCTGATGAGGCCGTGGTGGCCTCGAACGAGATTTTCCGATGGATTTGAAAGAGATCATCGAGATCCTGCACAGCGCCGCGCGCTCGGTCGGCGCCGAGGTCACCTCGCCCTGGTTTTATCTGCAACTGGGACTGATCCTGACGGCCGCAGGCATCGCCTGGGCCGGCGCCGCCGCCGTGCGCTCCAGGATAGACGTTTCGTCCGTTGCGATGGGATGGCCGGCGCCTTTCCGGCTGTTCGTCCGCGTGCTGGTCGGCAGCACGGCCACGGCAGTGTTCGCGCTCCTGATGACGCTGACGCGCGGGGTCATGATCGCGTCGACCTGGCCGAGCCGCAGCTATCTGCTGGCGGTTGCCGCCAAGCTCGCCTTCGCGTGGCTGGTCATCAACCTCATCACCTCGGTGATCCGGAATACCTTCGTGGTGCGGCTGGTGTCGATATCGGCCTGGCTGGTGGTGGCCCTGAGCATCCTGGGCCAGCTCGAGCCGGTGGTCGAGGCGCTCGACTCGGTCTCGATCGTGCTCGGCGATCTCAGGCTGACGCCGCTGCTGCTGATCAAGCTTGGCGCGCTCCTGATCGTGGCGTTGTGGCTGACCAACATCGCCAGCAATTTCGTGGAAGGCCGCATCACCCGGTCCGGCGACCTGACTCCATCGATCCAGGTGCTGCTGGTCAAGATCGTCCGGTTCACGCTGATGGCATTCGCCGTCGCGGTTGCCCTGAGCGCGGTCGGCATCAACCTCGCGGCGCTCGCGGTGTTCACCGGCGCGGCCGGTGTCGGTATCGGCCTCGGCCTGCAGAAGATCGTCGCCAACTTCATCAGCGGCATCATCCTCTTGGTCGACAAGTCGGTGAAGCCGGGCGATCTCGTCACGATCGGCGACAACACCGGGCGCATCAGCACGATGAAGACGCGCTACATCTCGGTTGCCGCCGGCGACGGCCGCGAGTTCCTGATCCCGAATGAGGATCTGGTGACGCAGAAGGTCGTGAACTGGACCTATACCGACAAGAACACGCTGGTGAAGGTGCTGTTCAGCACCAACTACGACGCCGATCCGCGGGCGGTATGCAAGCTGGCCATCGACATTGCCGGCGCCGTGCCGCGCGCCATCAAGAACAAGCCCCCGAACTGCATCCTGACCGAATTCGCCGAAGCCGGGATGAAGTTCTCGCTGACCTTCTGGCTGCCCGATCCTGACGGCCTCGACAGCGTCAAGAGCGAGGTGATGCTGGCGCTGTGGGACGCGTTCAAGCGGGAGGGGATCCGTGTTCCCTATCCGGTCCGCGAAATCCGCGTCCGCGGCGGCGCGCTGCCGGTCGAGCCCGTGGTGGAAGTTTCCGGCTAGATGCAAGCCTTTTAAAGCTGCGCCGTGGCCCAACCTCGGCTTGCACTGACCGGTTGGATCATTAGATTAGGCATTCAAAATCAGCCCTTTTTCCCGTTTCCGAGCATGACCCGCCCATGAGCTATATCGAAGCCACCGACACCTCCTTGCGAAAAACCGGCCAGATCAAGCTGCATGGCGCCAGCGGCTTCGCCGGCATGCGCAAGGCCGGTGCGCTGGTAGCCAAATGCCTCGACGAGCTCACCGACGTCGTCACCGCCGGCGTCCCGACGTCGCGGATCGACGAGTTCGTGCGCGACTTCGCCTTCAGCCATGGCGCCTATCCGGCGACGCTGATGTATCGCGGCTACCGCTACTCGACCTGCACCTCGATCAATCACGTGGTCTGCCACGGCATGCCGGGCGATCGCGCGCTGAAGGAAGGCGACATCGTCAATATCGACGTCACCTTCATCGTCGACGGCTGGTACGGCGATTCCAGCCGGATGTATGTGATTGCTCCGATCGCCCGCAAGGCCGAGCGGCTGATCGAGGTCACCTATGAGGCGATGATGCGCGGCATCGCCGCAGTGAAGCCCGGCGCCACCACCGGCGACATCGGCCATGCCATCCAGAGTTTTGTCGAGCCGCAGGGCATGAGCGTGGTGCGCGATTTCTGCGGCCATGGCCTCGGGCGCATGTTCCACGACGAGCCCAACATCATCCATATCGGCCGTCCCGGCGAAGGCGTGATGCTCAAGCCCGGCATGTTCTTCACCATCGAGCCGATGATCAATCTCGGCAAGCCGCATGTGAAGATCCTGTCCGACGGCTGGACCGCGGTGACCCGCGACCGCTCGCTTTCGGCGCAGTTCGAGCATTCGGTCGGCGTCACTGCGACCGGCGTCGAAATTTTTACGCTGTCAGAGCGCAACGGCGAGAAGCCGCTGGCGACGACCTGACCGGCGGACGGCATTTTCGCCGTCTCCCACCTGCAATTCGTGATTGCAAAACTTTTCCGGGACGGCATGCTCCCTGCTAATGCCTGCCAAGACCAGCGACAAGCCCGATCAACCCGCAGAGACGCCGCACTACCACGGCCATCGCGAGCGGCTGCGCGAGCGGTTTTACGGCGCGGGGCCTGAGGCGCTGAGCGACTATGAGCTGCTCGAGATGGCGCTGTTTCCGGCCCTGCCCCGGCGCGACACCAAGCCGCTGGCGAAAGCGCTGCTGAAGAAATTCGGCTCGTTCGCCGAGGTCATTCACGCGCCGGTGGCGCGCCTGCGCGAGGTCGACGGCATCGGCGAGGCCTCGATCAACCAGATCAAGCTGCTCGCCGCCGCCGCGAGCCGGATCGCGAAAGGCGAGATCAAGCGCAAGATTGCGCTCTCCTCCTGGAACGACGTGATCGAGTATTGCCGGAGCGGCATGGCGTTCGCCGACAAGGAGCAGTTCCGCCTGCTGTTCCTCGACAAGCGCAATCAACTGATCGCCGACGAGGTGCAGCAGACCGGCACCGTCGACCACACGCCGGTCTATCCCCGCGAGGTGATCAAACGCGCGCTCGAACTGTCAGCGACTGCGCTGATTCTAGTGCACAATCATCCGAGCGGCGATCCGACGCCGTCGCAAGCCGACATACACATGACCAAGGCCATCATCCAGATCGCCACCCCGCTCGGCATTTCCGTGCACGACCACATCATCGTCGGCAAGAACGGTCACACGAGCCTGAAGGGGATGCGGCTGATCTAGCTGTCGCGTGCATTTACCATCTATTAACTCTACGCTTCGCGCTTTGGCGAACGCGTGAGAGAGTGGCTCATCGGATGAGAGGGCGTGGCTCATTCTCGATGAGAGGGGATCGATGATGAATCAGCTAGCAGGACGGATAGGGGACGCGGCTCTTTCGATGAGCCCGGGGCACCTGGTCGACAAATTGCTCGACTGGCTTGAGGAACTGAGGGGCGCGATGGCGCTTGCTGAAATCGACGGATTGGCCCGCAGCGAGGCGCGAACCAAGGTGCTGTTCGATTGATTCGGCGACTAAAGCGCGATGGCACGGTCGAACCGCCGCCATCGTGCTTTTATTGGCCGGGATGCGATGGCACAAAGCCGCTGAAACAAATCAGCACCGGGCCAAATGGAGTGGATGTTTGCCCCAGATAGGCAAATTGCAGGTCAGCCGTCCGCCGGCTTGCAGCCAAAGCGATCGTGCAGATCGCCGCCCCCCTCGGCATTTCCATGCATGACCACATCATCGTCTGCAGAACGGGCATGTGGGCCTGAAGGGCTGAAGCTGATGTAGCGTATTGCTACCGCTCGATAATCGTCTATCGCCAACGAGGCGACCGGCATCGTGCCACGGCAGGACCTCGCACGGCGAAATCACGACCGATGATATCGAAATCAGGTGATCGCAACGCGCAGTTGCGCTAGTATCCACCTGTCGAGCGTCCCCTCGTCGCGCGCTCTAGCGTCGAGGGGCCGACAAACTAACGTCGGATAGGTTTTCGCATCGGAGGACCGTCATGACCAGCACCTCAGACACCGTAAAGACCCCTCAGGCCGGTTCGGATACGGCACCGCTACGCGCCAAGTGGGGGTGGATCTTCGCACTCGGCGTCGTCTATCTGCTCGCCGGGTTTATCGCGCTCGGCAGCGTCGCAATGGCCACCGTCGTCAGCGTCCTCGTGGTCGGCCTGATGATGATCATCGCCGGCGTCGCAGAGGTGTTTAGCGCCTTCCAGATCAAGAGCTGGGGCAAATTCCTGCTCTGGGTTCTGCTTGGCGTGCTCTACATCATCGCCGGCTTCGTCACGTTCCAGAATCCCCTGCTTGCCGCAGTGCTGCTAACCCTCGTTCTCGGCGCATCGCTGGTGGTCTCGGGCATCATGCGGATCGTGCTGGCCTTCAGCATGAAACGAGAAATGCCCTGGATCTGGGTCGCGCTATCCGGCGTGATCACGCTTCTGCTCGGCGTACTGATCCTGGTGCGCTGGCCGGTTTCGAGTCTCTATATTCTCGGCCTGTTCCTCGCTATCGATCTCATCATGGCCGGCGCTGGTTGGATCGGGCTCGGCTTCGGCCTGCGCCGCGCTCGCTGAGGTGTGGTTGGCGGGCTGCGCGTGGCGCAGTCTCTTGATCGACGAAAGGGAGGCGCCCATGCGCTGGATCTACCTCGCCGTCATCATTCTGTTCGCCGCGGCGACCATCATCTTCGCGCTGCAGAACCTCGAGGTCGTCACCATGTCCTTCCTCGGCCTGAATGCCCGCGTGCCGCTCGCTGTGCTGGTCGCCGTCGCCTACCTGCTGGGCGCGGCGACGGGCGGCAGTCTGTTCGCACTACTGCGGCGATCTTACGAAGGGTCGAGAGGAAGGATCGGGGCGTCCTGAATTGAGTGTCGTTTCATCTTCCGACTGGCGAGGGTGACGATGGACGAAACAGCGCGCGAACCCGTTCTGGTGGACCTTGCTTTGCAGGGCGGCGGCTCCCACGGCGCCTTCACCTGGGGCGTGCTCGACCGTCTGATCGAGGAGCCGTGGCTGCGGATCGAGGCAATCTCCGGCACGTCGGCGGGCGCAATGAATGCAGCCCTGGTGGCCGACGGGTGGACGCAAGGCGGCGCCGATGGCGCGCGGGCGGCGCTCGCGGCCTTTTGGCGAGGCGTGTCGCGCGCTGCCGCGTTCAGCCCGCTGCAGCGCTCGCCGCTCGACCGGCTGATGGGCCGCTGGACGCTCGACACGTCACCCGCCTATGTCGCCATGGACCTGATGGCCCGTGTGCTTTCGCCTTATGATCTCAATCCGCTCGGCCTCAACCCGCTGCGTGCCATCCTCGCCGAAAGCATCGATTTCGAGCGACTGGCCCGGGCATCAATCAGGCTGTTCGTCACCGCGACCAATGTGCGCACCGGCCGCGGCCGCATCTTCCGCAATGCGGAGATCACGGCCGACGTCCTGCTTGCCTCGGCTTGTCTGCCGACCATGTTCCAGGCGATCGAGATCGACGGCGAACCCTTTTGGGATGGCGGCTATGCCGGCAATCCGACCCTCACGCCGCTGGTGCGCGAAAGCGACGCTCACGACACCATCCTGGTGCAGATCAATCCGCGCGAACGACCGAAACCTCCGCGTACGGCGAACGAAATTCTCAACCGCCTCAACGAAATCTCCTTCAACTCGCCGCTAATGAAGGAATTGCGCATGATCGCGCTACTGCGCCAGGTGGCGGACCCCGGACATGGCGAGGGCGCGCGCTGGGCCGGAATGCGCACGCACCGGATCATGACCGACGCACTCACGGAATTCGGCGCATCATCCAAACTCAACGCTGAATGGGAGTTCGTTTCGCTGCTCAAGGAAGAAGGACGCAGGAGCGCCGACGCATTCCTCAAGGCGCATGCTGGCGACCTCGGCCGGCGCTCCACCGCCGATCTCGATGCACTGCTTGCGGAGTGCTGAGGGCGATGACCCTGTTGGGACTTCTCGGCATCCTGATCGGCCTTGGCCTGCTGATATTGTTCGCCTATCGGGGCTGGAGCGTGCTGCTGCTCGCGCCGCTCGCCGCGCTGGTTGCCGCGCTGTTTTCCCGTGAGCCGCTGCTGGCTCACTGGACCCAGACCTTCATGGTCAGCGCGGCAGGCTTTCTGGCCCAGTTCTTTTCGCTGTTTCTGCTCGGCGCCCTGTTCGGCAAACTGATGGAAGACAGCGGCTCTGTCGCCGCGATCGCGGACTTCATGACGCAGCGGCTGGGTACGCGGCGGGCTGTGCTCGCGGTGGTGCTTGCCGGAGCGCTCGTCACATATGGCGGCGTCAGTCTGTTTGTTGCCTTTTTCGTGCTCGCGCCGATGGCGCATGAGCTGTTTCGCAACGCCGGCATCCCGCGACGACTGATGCCGGCGGCGATTGTGCTCGGCACCTCCACCTTCACCATGTCGGCGCTGCCCGGCACGCCATCGATCCAGAACGCGATCCCGATGCCGTTCTTCGGCACCACGCCATTCGCCGCGCCCGGCCTTGGCATTCTGGCATCGTTGATCATGCTGGGTTTCGGCCTGTGGTGGCTCAACCGCGAAGTGGCCAACTCAAAAAGAAACGGCGAAGGCTTCGGCGACGGCGTGCCGATGCCTTCCGCCCGTCTTGCCACCGACGAAAAGCTGCGCGAACGCGCCACCACGGCGCGGGAGTTCGATCCTGCGGAGATCGTGCACGGTGCGGTGACCGACGCTCCGCCGTCGGTTGCACTCGCCGCACTTCCGCTCATTGTGGTGATTATCGTCAATCTCGCGATGGCGCTGCTCATCCTGCCGGCGCTGGACACCCGCTTTCTCGCCGAAGCTCGCTGGGGCGAGACGTCGCTCGCAGCCGTCGGCGGCGTATGGGCGGTGATCACAGCCCTCGCCTGTGCGATCGTGACGGTTCTCGCCGTCAGCCATCGGCGATTGCCGGCCCTGCGTGCAACCATGGACGCCGGCGCCAACGCCGCCGTACTGCCGGCCCTGAGCGTTGCGAGCCTGGTCGGCTTCGGCGCCGTGGTGGCGGCAATGCCCGCCTTCGATGTCGTGCGCGATACCGTGCTCGGCATCGGCGGCGGGCCGCTGGTCTCGCTCGCGGTGGCGACCAACGTGCTCGCCGCGCTCACGGGGTCGGCATCGGGCGGGCTGACCATTGCGCTCGACGCACTCGGGGCGACGTATATGACGCGCGCGACGGAGATCGGACTCGATCCCGGGCTGCTGCATCGCGTGGCGGTGATCAGTTCGGGTACGCTAGACAGCCTGCCGCACAACGGCGCGGTCGTCACGCTGCTCGCCGTCTGCGGATCGACGCACCGGGACAGCTATCGCGACATCGTCATCGTCGGCATCGTCGGCGCACTCATCGCCCTCGTTGCCGTCATCGCGCTCGGCTCGGTGGCGGGATCGTTCTGAGCCATCGGCGCGGCCTGCCGTCTCGGGGTAAACTGGTGCACAACCACCCCTCCGGCGATCCGACGCCCTCGCTCCCGGGTTGACCGTTCGCAAATGCAACAATTCTCAACCGGGATGTCGTAGACGCCCAGGATGCATGGCGGCTGGCCGCCAGCCGGGCCGATGCATTCAAGACCTTAGTCTAAATTGTCGCAGTACCGCAGGATTGGGTTTGACTTGCGACCGAGAGACTCGAAAGATCAAGACGCAAATGGAGGCGGGTCAGGTCAAGCGGCCGAAAGGCCATCTGTACAGTACCGATGACGAGAGGCGCGAGGTGTCCAGGCTTCTCAAGATAGACAGTTTGCAAACCTACTTCTTCTCGGCGGCCGGTGTGGTCAAGGCTGTCGACGGTATCAGCTTTGATGTCAATCAGGGCGAGACGATAGCTATCGTTGGCGAGTCTGGATGCGGCAAGTCCGTCAGCGCGCTCTCGATCCTGCGGCTGGTCGCCGATCCGCCCGGCCGTATCATTGGCGGCAGCATTCGCTTCCGGGACAGAGACCTTCTCAAGCTGAGCGATGAGGAAATCCGAGAGGTCCGAGGCAAAGACATTGCCATGGTGTTTCAGGAGCCGATGACTTCGCTCAATCCGGTACTGACGATCGGGAGACAGCTCACCGAGACCATGGAGCAGCACCTCGACATGACCCGGGACCAAGCGGTCGCGCGTGCGATCGAGCTGTTGGGCATGGTGGGGATATCGGATCCGGAGCGTCGACTGAGGCAGTATCCGCATCACTTCAGCGGCGGCATGCGCCAACGCGTGATGATCGCCATGGCCTTGTGCTGCGAGCCCAAGCTGATCATCGCCGACGAACCGACAACGGCGCTCGACGTGACCGTTCAGGCGCAGATTCTCGAGCTGATGAAGGATCTGACGCAGCGCCTGGGCGTGGCGCTGATCATCATCACCCACAATCTTGGCATCGTCGCGCGCTATGCTGACAGGGTCAATGTCATGTACGCGGGCAGGATCATCGAGAGTGGAACCGCGCACGACATCTATCACCATCCCCACCATCCATACACGCTGGCACTGCTGCGTTCGGTACCGCGCATGGATCAGCCGCGCCGGGCTCGGCTCGATCCGGTGGAGGGACAGCCGCCCGACCTTTCGCGCCTCGGCGCCGGCTGCTCGTTCCATCCGCGCTGCGGCTTTGCGATTGCGCGCTGCACGACTCAGTCGCCTCCCTTGGAGCGGATCGATGGCGGCGATCATCTCGCGGCATGCTTTGAGGCGGACAACGTAGCCCGATCGATGGCGAGGTCGTCATGACCCCCATGGAACCAACCGGTGCGGTACGGCGGAGCGCCGAAGCGGCGGCACAGGTAGCGACCGTCGTGCCGGACGTCGCGCTCGAGCATAGGCGCCAATCGGAACGGCGTGTCGCCCTGGCGCCGGAGTTGGTCACGATTCGCAACCTGAAAATGCACTTTCCGGTGACTGAGGGCGCTCTCTTCTCCAAAGAGGTCGCTCGCGTGAAGGCTGTCGACGGAATCAACCTCAGCATCCGCAAAGGAGAGACGCTCGGATTGGTCGGCGAGTCGGGTTGCGGCAAGACCACCACTGGTCGGTGCATCCTGCGACTCGAGCATCCGACCGGAGGCGAGATCCTGTTCGACGGCAAGAATCTGGTCGATCTCGATCAGAAATCGATGCGGGCCCTGCGGCAGAAGATCCAGGTCATCTTCCAGGATCCTTACAGCTCCCTCAATCCGCGCATGAAGATCGGGGAGATCATCTCCGAGCCGATGAAGGTGCACGGGACCGAGCCGAACAAGGCAGCGCGCGATGCGCGGGTCACGGAATTGCTCCGCCTGTGTGGCCTGGATCCCAAGTTTGCCGACCGCTACCCACACGAGATGAGCGGCGGCCAGCGCCAGCGCGTCGGCATCGCACGCGCCCTATCGGTGCGTCCGGAATTCATCATCTGCGACGAGGCGATCTCGGCCTTGGATGTATCGATTCAGGCGCAGATCATCAATTTGCTGGAGGATCTGCGAGAGCAGTTCGGACTGACTTATCTGTTCATCGCGCACGACCTCAGCGTCGTTCGCCACCTATGTCATCGCGTCGCAGTCATGTATCTCGGCAAGATCGTCGAACTGGCGGATTGCGACGAATTGTATGGCAATCCTCTGCATCCCTATACTCAGGCGCTTCTCGCCGCCGTGCCGGTGCCGGATCCCGACTTGGAGAGGGCGCGCGCCCATCGGATCGTGAGAGGCGAAGTGCCGAGTCCGATGAATCCGCCGAAGGGATGCGTGTTTCATCCGCGCTGCCCGCTTGCGGTCGACAGCTGTGCGAAGGATATCCCGGAGTTCAGGGAACTGCGGCCCGGGCATTGGGTGGCTTGTTCCGTAATTTGAATAAAAGCCCCGTAAGAAGGGCGACCGGCCAGGGGCGTAAAACCCCGCCCATAAAAACCAGGAGGAATATGTTCCAGAGGGAGAAAGATCATGAACCTTTCGAAATATCTCAGAGCCGCGTCGATCATGGCGGTCAGCGCGGCCGTTGCCATCGGCTTCTCCGGAGCTCCAGGTCAGGCTGCGCCTAAAAAAGGCGGGACGCTGAACTTTGTGGTGCCCGACGAGCCACCGAGCTGGGACGGTCACCGCGAGACGACGTTCGCGCTGATCCATCCTTTTGCGCCGTTCTATAGCCTGCTCATCAAGGTCAATCCGGAAAATCCGTCCTCACCGACGGACTTCGTGTGCGACCTGTGCACGGAAATGCCAACTCCGAGCGACGGGGGCAGGACCTACACATTCAAGATCAAGCAGGGCGTGAAATTCCACGATGGAACGCCATTGACGGCGCAGGACGTCGTCGCATCTTACAATAAGATCATCTTCCCACCGGAGGGCACGACCAGCGCGCGCGTGGCCTATTTCGTCATGGTCGACAGCGTGAGCGCGCCGGACGACCACACGGTGGTGTTCAAACTCAAATATCCATCGGGCGCCTTCATCCCGGCGCTGGCGACGCCCTACAACTTCATCTACTCGAAGGCAAAGCTCGACCAGGACATCCGCTGGTACGAGAAGAATGTCATGGGGTCAGGGCCCTTCAAGTTCGCGGGAAGAGAGGCAGGCGCCTCCGTGCGCGGCGAGCGCAACAAGGACTACCACGTTTCCGGGCAGCCCTATCTCGACGGCTTCGAGGCGATCTTCTCCAGTAAGCAGGCGGTGCGCGTGCAAGCGATCCGCGGTGACCGAGCCGCAATCGAGTTCCGCGGCTTCCCGCCGAAGAGCCGCGACGACCTCGTCGACGCACTCGGCAAGGACATCACGGTCCAGGAGAGCGACTGGAACTGCGTGCTCCTGTTCACTCCCAACCACAAGAAGAAGCCGTTCGACGACGTCCGCGTTCGCCGCGCGCTCACGCTGGCGGTCGACCGCTGGGGCGGATCGGAGAGCCTTTCGCGCATCGCCATCGTGAAGGCGGTCGGTGGTGTCGTGTTCCCGGGTCACCCGCTGGCGGCGACAAAGGCGGACCTCGAACAGATCCCTGGCTTTTGGCCGGACATCAACAAGTCGCGTGCCGAGGCCAAGCGGTTGCTACAGGAGGCCGGAGTTTCGGACTTGAAGTTTGTGTTGTCCAACCGCGCCATCGACCAGCCATATACGATCGTGGGCACTTGGCTCATCGACCAGTGGCGGCAGATCGGCGTGACGGTCGAGCAGAAAATGGAGCCGACAGGCCCGTTCTACGCGCGGCTCAGGTCACAGGAATTCGACGTGACGATGGACTTCAACTGCCAGTCGGTCGTCAATCCGCTGCTCGACATCGGCAAGTTCCTGTCGACGGACATCGGCAACGAGAGCTATGGCGGGTACACCGATCGCGACCTCGACAAGATCTTCGAGGCAATGAACCGTGCTCCCGAGGAGGCCGAGCAGCGCAAGCTGATGCGGCAGTTCGAGAAGCGCGTGCTTGACGAGCAGGCGCACTCGTTCGTCACGCTCTGGTGGAACCGGATCATTCCGCACCGGTCCTACGTGAAGGGCTGGAAGATCAGTCCCAGCCACTACCTCAATCAGGATCTCGCCAACGTATGGCTCGACAAGTAACCGCCCGGCGGCGGTTGACGACAGCAGCGGTTTCCAGGGCGCCTGCCAGAGCAAGGCGGTGAACGGGAAACCGCGGCGACACCGCGAGCGAAAGTGCTGAAGCAGCGATCATGTACCAGTACATCCTCAAGCGACTCCTGTTGATGATCCCGACGCTGCTCGGCGCCGCGCTGCTCGTGTTCCTCCTGTTGCGGCTGGTGCCGGGCGACGTCTGCGTGCTGCGCATGGCGGGTGGGGCCGGATACGTCGATCCCAAGGCGATCGAACTCTGCCACGCCGAGCTGGGCCTTGATCGCTCCTATGTAGTTCAGTTCCTGGATTTCATCTGGGGTTTCGTCCGATTCGATTTCGGCAAGTCGATGTGGACCGGACGCCCGATCGTGGAAGAGGTCGCGCTGCGCTTCGAACTTTCTCTGCAGATCGCGATCATGGCCACGCTTACCGCCATCATGCTGGCCATTCCGCTCGGCACGATCTCCGCCGTCAAGCAGAACACCTGGATCGACTACGTAGTGCGCGCCTTCAGCATCGCCGGAATCGCGATGCCTTCCTTCTGGCTCGGCGTCCTGATCATCCTCGGCCTGCTGATCACCAGCAAATCGCTGTTCGGAAGTCCCTGGATGCCGCCGATCAAATATGTGCCGCTCTGGGTCGACCCCTTGTACAACCTGAGCATGACCATCTTCCCGGCCCTGGCGACCGGCTATCGCTATTCCGCTGTTGCGACACGTATGACGCGTTCGGCGCTGCTCGAAGTGCTGCGCGAGGATTACGTCCGCACGGCGCGCGCCAAGGGGCTCGTCCAGAAGCTTATCATCCGGCGCCACGCGCTCGGAAACGCACTGCTGCCGGTGGTGACGATCATCGGCATTGAATTCGCGTTCCTGATGGGCGGCCTGGTGGTCACCGAGCAGGTGTTCAACCTCAACGGGCTCGGCAAGCTGTTTGTCGCTTCCGTGACCAATCACGATTACACGATGACCCAGGCGCTGGTCATGTTGGTGGCTGCGATATTCGTCGTCACCAACTTTGTGGTGGACATCATCTATGCGTGGCTGGACCCGCGGATTCGGTACAAATGATGGCTGGAATCAGAGGCGTTGTATGACTATCGCGACCGATCTACAGACGAGGGTCGAGCTGACGGATGAGCGGAAGGCACCGAGCAGGCTTTCGGCGATCAGTCGATTCGCACGCCGCAATCCACTGGGCGCCGCCGGCGGCGTAGTCATCATCGTCATGGTGCTGGTGGCGGCGCTTGCCGATTTCATCGCCCCGTACAACCCGGTCGCCAACGCATTCGATCGCATGCACGAGCCACCGAGTCTCGAGAACTGGCTCGGCACGGATCAATACGGACGCGACGTGTTCTCGCGCATCGTCTACGGGGCACGTACCGCGCTGCTCGTCGGATTTGCGTCGTCGTTCGTCGGCGCCACCTTCGGCCTGGTGCTCGGGGTAGCGAGCGCCTATTTCGGCGGCAAGATCGATCTGATCCTCCAGCGCATCATCGATATATTCATGGCGTTCCCGCTGATCATCATGGCGCTCGCCGTGATCGCAATCTTCGGGACAGGGGCGCAGAACGTGATCATCGCGATCACCATACCCTTCATTCCGCGCTGCGCCCGCGTGGTTCGTTCCAGTGCGCTTGCGATCCGCGAACTCCCCTACATCGACGCCGCCCGCGCCAACGGATTCAGCCATACCCGCATCATTCTGCGGCACATGGTTCCGAATGTAATGGCGCCGTTTCTCATCATGATCACCGCCTTCGTGGGTCAGGCAATCTTGCTCGAAGCATCGCTTTCCTATCTCGGTCTCGGCGTGCAGGAGCCGACGCCGGCATGGGGCCTGATGCTTCAGGGCGGCGCCGAGGAATACGCCGAGAGCGCTCCCTGGATAGCCATCTTCCCCGGCATCGCCATCAGTCTCGCGGTGTTCGGATTCAGCCTATTCGGCGATGCGCTACGCGACGAGTTCGATCCCAGGCTGCGATCCCTGTAAACGGCAGGCAGCGCGCCTACTGTTTACGGAGCGCGCGTTCTTCGCAGGCTTGCCGCCAAGCTTGGGAATTGCCTTATCGCCCGCTCGGCATTTCCGTCCACGACCACATCCGTCGGCAAGAACGGTCACGCAGGTTTGAGAGGACTGCAGTTCATCCCGCGACGTTAGCGGTTCATCGTAGATTGAGCACGGTGCGCGACTACATATTTGATCCAGTGCCTTAATCTGCAATTTGTATTGCAAAGCTGGCGGCGGCGTTCCGTTACTCTGCGCCTTTTGCGCGGGACTTTCCCGCCGCCATGATGGAGCACTGGATGCGGACGACACGCCGAACGTTCCTGCAAGCCTCCTTGGCGACGGCCGCTGCCGCGCATTTGCCGGGCGCGCTACATGCCCAGCAAGGCCAACCCGTCCGCCGTCCCATACCCTCGACCCGCGAGGAGATGCCGGTCGTCGGACTGGGGACCTGGATCACCTTCAACGTCGGCAATGATCGGCAGCTCAGGGACGAATGCGCTGGTGTCATGGCCGCCTTCTTCGAGGCGGGCGGCCGCATGATCGATTCCTCCCCGATGTATGGCTCGTCGCAACCGGTGGTCGGCTACGGCCTTCAAAAACTCGGGCGGCCGCCTGCGCTATTCTCGGCCGAAAAGGTCTGGACGTCCTCGGCGACGGCAGGTCCAGCCCAGATCGAGCAGTCGCGCCGCTTCTGGGGCGTGCCGAAGTTCGACCTCGTTCAGGTCCACAATCTGCTCGCCTGGAAGCCGCATCTGCAGACGCTCTTCCAGATGAAAGCCGCCGGTACGCTGCGTTACGTTGGAATCACCACGTCCGAAGGCCGCCGTCATGATCTTGTCGAACAGATCATGCGAAACGAGCCCATCGATTTCGTGCAACTCTCCTACAATGTCGTCGATCGCGAGGCGGAGGCGCGGCTCTTGCCGCTGGCCACAGAGCGCGGCATTGCCGTGATCGTCAACCGGCCATTCCGGCAGGGCGAGCTGACCCAGCGCCTCAAGAACAAGCCGCTGCCAGAGTGGGCGGCCGAACTCGGGGTGTCGAGCTGGGCCCAGCTCATGCTGAAATTCATCCTGTCTCACCCTGCCGTCACCGTCGCAATTCCGGCGACCACCCGCGTCGACCATGTGAAGGAAAACCTCTCGGCCGCCGCCGGACAGATGCCTGATCCGGCGATGCGGCAGCGCATCTCGGCCCACGTGCAGGCGCTTTGATGTCGGAATGGTGGACCTATCGCGCGGAGGATTTCCTGCTGTTTTCGCCGCGCGTCTACTGGCGCATGTTCGAAACGAACAATGCGGCACTCTGGCCTCTGCACGTAGTGACGCTTGCCGGAGGCCTCCTCATCGTCCTGCTGATCGCGCGGCGGCCGGCGATCTTCGCACGCTGGATCGCGCTCATTCTTGCGGTCCTCTGGACCTTCGTCGGGTGGTCGTTCCTGTGGAATCGCTACGCGGCGATCAACTGGGCTGCCGTCTATGTTGCGCCAGCTTTTTTCGTTGAAGGCGTATTGCTCCTCCTCGCGTTCCTGCTCGACGCCCTCGCCTTCGAACGGCGCCGGCCTGCCGATTGGATCGGATATCTCATCCTCGCCTTCGGAATTGCCGGACAGCCGCTGCTTGCGCCGCTGCAGGGACGCGGCTGGGCCTCGTCCGAGGTCTTTGGCATCGCGCCGGATCCGACGGCGATTGCGACGCTCGGCGTTCTGCTCCTCGCCCGCGGCAGGCTTTTGCCATGGCTGCTGCCAATCCCCGTTCTCTGGTGCCTCCTGAGCGGCATGACACTCGGGACGATGGGAGAGCCGCAAGCCTGGGCTCCCTATGCCGCCGTGGCGCTTACCGCTATGGCCTTGATCTGGACGATCATCCGTCAGCGCGGATCGCTTCCAGCCGCGTGAAGGCACATGCGTCAGACGATCTGGGAGACGTTGTAGGCGATCCCGCCCTCGACCAGATAGCCCGAGCCGACGCAGACGATGTCGTTCATCCAGGCATATTGTTCCGCCCCGGTTTCGAACAGCGGGTTGGTGCGGAAGTAATAGCGCGACGGGTCGACCTGATGCCGTTTCGCCGGATCAGCCATTTCTGACCGCAATTCGGGCGGCGTGATCCAGCGGCCGCCGTAGGTCATGTGCACCAGCGCGCCGTCATGCGTGCGCAAGGTCAGGCGGACGTCAAGCGACATGGCGCCGTCGGTGCGGAACAATGCCCAGTCGCCGCCGCCGGGGACCACCTCGCCGCGGAGCCTGGGGCCTTCGAAGCTTCCGCCGGCCGCGCCGAACAGGATGCGGCGGCCAAGCGGACCGTCGCCGATGTTCAGCCTGGGATTGAGATCGACGACAATGTCGAACAAGGGTGCCGTCCTGATCGCGGCGACGGGTTTGACGCGTGGATCTACTGTCATTGTCTGGAGTCCGGGTTCGCGTGAGGACATCATTCGGCGGCGAGCTGCCGGACACCGGCATCGCCAAAGATCTTGCGGCGTACCGCGTCGGTCGAGACGCCCGACTGGGCGCAGAGTTCGGCGAGGTCGAAGAAGAATCGCTCGTGGACGATCCAGTCGCCCTTGAACGCAAACTGGATGAACACGGGAAGATCAGCGCGCCTGCCGTTCGGCACCACGCCGAAACGGTCGCCGGTCATGGTCATCTGCACGCGGCCCCAGCAGACGAGCGTCTCGTCGTTGGCGGCATGGCCCTGCAGGACGACATTGTAATCCGGGAACGAAGCGAAGAACCGCGTCAGCACTTTCTCGTTCTCGGCAAGGCCAGAGGCGCTGGTGCCGAAAGCCGGAGTTTCCAGCACCATGTCGTCATGGAGGACCTTCAACGCTGCCGGCACGTCCTGGCGGCTCTTTGCGACCGCCAGTGCCTGCGCCAGTTCGAACATTCGATCGCTGTTCATGACCTCTCCTCCCAATCATTAACCGGGCGGCACAACACGGATCATACCAAACGTTTTTAACATACCGTCTGTATGTTATATGTTGATATGCTCAAAAGCGTCAAGTGGTATGTCGGGGCATGCAGGAAGCTGGACGCGAACGAACCCGCCGCGAGGAATACACGGAGGCCACGAGGCACGCGCTGCTTTCGGCCGGCCGGGACATTTTCGCGAGCGAGGGCTATCAGGCGGCGGGGATCGAGGCGATCTCGCGCGCCGCGCGCGTGACCCGGGGCGCCTTCTATCACCACTTCGAGGACAAGAAGGCGCTGTTCGACGCTGTGGTGGTCGCCCTGCAGATCGAGGCCGCCGCGAAGATCGAGGCGCGGGCGAAGACGCAGCGCAAGGTCTGGGACCGCCTGACCGAGGGCATCGAGGCCTATCTCGACGCCTGCCTCGAACCGGCCTACGCGCGGATCGTCATCCAGGAAGCGCCCGCCGTGCTCGGCAATGCGCGCTACCGGGAGATCGAGGAAGCCTATCCGATGGCCCTGCTCACCGCGACGCTCAACGCGCTGAAGCGTCAGGGCGAGCTCGATTTCGAAGACATCGAGCTCCTGAGCCGGATGATCGATGCGATGATCTGCGAGGTGGCGATGTTGCTGCCGGCGGCAGAGAATCCGAAGAGGCTCCGCGCCCGCGGGCAAAAGATCATCGGCAGCCTGCTCGGCGCCTTCCGCACGGCTTGAGCGCAAGCGCGCTCACGGCGCGACCCATCGTTGCACCGCCTCGACGGTGTCGGCCGGCGTGGTGTTGAAGCAGATGCGCGTTTGCGGCGCGGCGAGGTGAACCAGATTGATGATCCGCTCGAACAAGTGCAGCCGCTCTCGCGGCTCGCGCAGCCCGGCGCCGATCACCACGCAATCGTAATGCTTTGCGCCCAGCGCCGCCGCCGCGACGGCTTCGGCGGTGTCGCCGAGATCGATCAGGCAGCTATCGGCTTCATAGCCCATCGCGCGAAGCTGCTCGAGCTGAGCTCCAATATAGCTCGTCACGAGTTCGGCCGTGAGCCCCGGAAAGGCGCTGAAGTCAACCAGGGAAGGCTCGATACCGATGGCGAGCACGGTCCTTTTGGCCATGAGGCTGCTCCAGGCAGGTGATCACCGGAAACGCGCGCAGCGCCAAGCTGGTTCCAGCTTCGACATTGACATCATCATTCGGCCAGCATCGAAGCATTCTTGTCGAGAGATCAGCCATTGTGATCCGCATCGCCGCTCAAACGAGCAACGTGCTGAATGCTTCACAGGAGAACACCATGGCTGCCACAAACAACGCAAACCAGAACCTGGTCGTCACTGCGTTCTGGGAAGTCAATTCGGGCGAAGAAGGTATCGTCGCGGACCTTCTGAAGGATTTTCTGCCGCAGGCGCAGCGCGAGCCCGGTGTCAGAGAGTTCCAGATTCACCAGAACATCGCAAAGCCGCGGGAGTTCTTCTTTTACGAGGTATTCGCGGGCGAGGCGGCCTTTGCCGAGCATCAGCAGACCGACCACTTCAAGAACATCATTCTCGGGCAAGCGATTCCGAAACTCGCCAGGCGCGAGCGGTCGCAGTTCCGGTTCATCTGACGTCAGGACGGCTCCGGCGCGCCACTGCTCGTCTCAGCGGCCCGCCGCCGCAACAATTCGCGTTCGCGCCTGTTGGTCGCAAGCGTTGATGCGAGATCGAACGCGGCGCGGGCTTCCGCAACGCGGCCGAGCCTGCGGAGCAGGTCGCCGCGGACGCTTGGCAGGAGATGGTAGTTCTTCAGCGCGGGCTCGCCGGCCAATCCGTCTACGATCGCAAGCGCAGCCGCCGGCCCTTCGGCCATACCGATCGCCACGGCGCGGTTGAGTTCGATGATCGGCGAGCGCACCAGCGCGCCCAATTTGGCGTAGAGTTCGGCGATACGCGGCCACTCCGTTTCGTCGGGCGTGGCGGCTCTGGCGTGACAGGCAACGATCGCGGCCTGCAGCGTGTAGAAGCCGCGCCCGCCGCCGAGTTCGCAGGCCCGCACCAGCGCCAGCAACCCACGGCGGATCTGAAGCCGGTCCCACAGCGCGCGGTTCTGGTCCATCAGGAGGATCGGATCGCCGGCCGCGTCGGTGCGTGCCGCGGTGCGCGAAGCATTCAGCTCCATCAGTGCGAGCAGGCCGTGGGCTTCGGCTTCCTGCGGCGCGACCAGCGTCAGCACGCGGCCCATGCGCAGCGCGTCGTTGCAGAGCTGCGGCCGCAACCATTCATCGCCGCGGGCGGCCGTATAGCCTTCGTTGAAGATGAGATAGACGACCTCCAGCACCGAGGCGATCCGTTCCGAAAGCTGCTCGCCGCGTGGCGTTTCGTAGGCGAGTCCGGATTCCGACAGCGTCCGCTTGGCGCGCACGATGCGCTGGGCAATAGTTGCCTCCGGCTGCAGGAAGGCGCGCGCGATCTCTTCCGTGGTCAGACCGCAGATCATCCGGAGCGCCAGCGCCGCGCGGGCCTCGCGCGACAACCTCGGATGGCAGGCGGTGAAGATCAACCGCAGCAGCTCGTCACCGATATCGTCATCGAGTGCGGCGTCCGGATTCGGCATCGCCAGTTGCTCCTGCTCCAGCTCGCGCGTCAGCATCTCATGCTTGCGCGCGAGCATGCTGCGGCGGCGCAGATGATCCAGCGCACGGCGTTTGGCCAGCGCCATCAGCCATGCCCCAGGCTTGTCCGGGACGCCGCTGACGGGCCAATGCTCCAGCGCCGCGACCAGCGCTTCCTGGGTCAGATCCTCCGCCAACGGAACGTCGCGCAGCATTCGCGACAGCCCGGTGATCAGGCGCGGCTGTTCGATGCGCCAGACCGCCAGGATGGTGCGATGGACGTCGGCGGCCGTCATCGCCGCCGACCAGATCGGCTACGCCGCGCCATCAGGCGTGCGCGGGGGATTCGACGTCGCCGCAGGTCGTTTCCAGGCCGTGGCCGGCCATGGCGCGCAGCTCGCAGGTACCTTCCCAGCCGGGCATGTGGTCGAGATGAAGCTGCATGAACTCCTTGGCCATGGCGAGCGCTTCCGCCTTGTCGCGGAACTCGAAGATGGCGTAGCCACCGATCACTTCCTTGGCCTCCACGAACGGGCCGTCGGTGACCCTCAGCTTGCCGCCTTCGATTCTGACCTGCGCCCCCTGCTGCAACGGGGTCAGCCCGCCCATGTCGATCATCCGGCCGGCCTTGATTTCGCGTTCGGCAAGCTTGCCCATCGCTTCCATCAGGGCGGGCGTCGGGGCCTTCATCGGTTGCGGGGAAGTGACGATGGACATGAAGCGCATGAACAACTCCTGTGCTGCGAGCTGGCGGCATCAGGCCGGCCATTCCGTCTCGCTACAGGGAACGACGATCCGGCCGCGGCCGGATCGACATGCGCTTGTAAAAAAATCCGGCCCCCGGGATACCGCCTATTGTCCCCGGAGCATGATCAGGGGATCGGCGGTATCGGGCACCCGCCGCCACTGCGCATTATCGTCGGCCTCGAACTGCCAGCTTTCGCCTTTGGCCGACATCAGGATCATCTGTCCGCGCTCCAGCCGCCACTGGTTCGGCGCGAACGCGACAACGGCCGGATCGCATTTCGGCTTCAGGAACACCTGGAAATTATCCCCGGTCGCCTCGGTATTGGTCAGCGTCAGGCCGCAGACCGTCTGGCCGTTGCCGCGGACCATCGACCAGTCCCCGATCATCTGGTCCATCGACTTGGCGAGCGAGCGGGCGGCAGCGAGGTTCTGCAGGATATAGACCCCCTCGCCGCTCCGCAGGCCTTCGAAAATGCCGCTCTCGACTTCGGTGAAGTCGATTACCGGCTGGCCTGCCGCATCCTGCAGCCGCACGATATCCAGCCCCTTGATGTTCCAGGACGTGATGTCCTTCGTGAACGGCAATGCCTTGGCACAGCCGGGCTCAAGCTCGAGCTTGAGCCCTTGCGGCGTCGCATCGCCCTTCATCATGATGACACACGTCTTGCTGCGTTCGGTGGTCGCAAGCTCCCACTGCCCGACCATTTCCTTCTTCAGCGCCGCGGCATCCTGCGCCGCAACTTGCGGCGCAGGCGCAAGCAGCGCCGTCAGCGCTGCCGCAGCGATGCCCGAACGCGCAAGCGACATCAGCGTCCCTTCACCGGGGTTTCCGGAACGGGCGTCAAGGGCGCGTTGCCGGCAAACCAGTTTTTCAGATTGTCGACGACAAGCTGATCCATGGCGTTGCGTGTTACCACCGAAGCTGAGCCGATATGTGGCAACAGCACGACATTCTGCATGGCCTTCAGCTCGTCCGGCACGTTCGGCTCGTTGGCGAAGACGTCGAGCCCGGCCGCAAGAATAGTGCCGGATTTCAGCGCCGCGACCAGCGCCGGTTCGTCGACGACGGAGCCGCGCGCCACGTTGATCAAAACGCCCCGCGGCCCAAGCGCCTTCAACACGTCGGCATTGATCATCTTGGCGGTCGAGGCGCCGCCGGGCACGATCACGATCAGCGTGTCGACCTCCTTCGCCATTTCCATCAGATCGGGATAGTGCTTGTAGGAGACGGCGGACGACGGATTGCGCGAGTGATAGGACACGGGAACGCGGGAGGCCTCCAACCGCCGACCGATCGCCTGCCCGATGCGGCCCATGCCCACGATCCCGATCTTGCGGTCGCGGAGCGAACCGGCGCTCAAGGGATAGTTCTGGGCCTGCCACAGGCCGGAGCGCAGATAGCGGTCGGCCTTGACGAATTCGCGCAAGGTCGCGATCAGGAGCCCCATCGCGACGTCGGCGACTTCTTCGGTCAGCACATCGGGCGTGTTGGTGACGACGATATTGTGCTCACGCGCGTAAGCCGAGTCGACGTGGTCGTAGCCGACGCCGAAGCTCGCGACGATTTCAAGCTTAGCAAACTGCGACAGCGCCTTCGCGTCCGCCGGCACCGTGTGATAGGTCACCGCCATGCCGCGGATCTTTTCGACCGTATCTGATGTCAAGCGCTCGAGGTCGGCACGGCTCTCCGCCCTATGCAGGACGAACTGATCCGAAAAACCGTTTTCCAGGATCGGCCTGACAGGTCCGTAGATCAACAGATCGATCTTCTCGGACGAAATATTCGCGGCAGCCATCAATTTTCCTTTCCAAGCGCGCTCTCATGCCAGCGCCGTAGTACCAGATGCGAAACTAGCGCCAGCAGCCCATAGATGACAATCCCGGCCACCGACAGCAACAACAACGCCGCGAACATTCGGGGAATGTTGAGGCGATAACCGGACTCGGCGATCCGGAAGGCAAGGCCGGAGCCGGCGCCTGCCGTGCCCGCCGCGATTTCCGCGACCACGGCGCCGATCAGCGACAGGCCGCCGGCGATCCGCAATCCGCCGAGAATATGCGGCAACGCCGCCGGCAATTTCAGGAACCGCAGCGTCTGCAGCCGTGACGCGCCGTATAGCTGAAACAGCCCGGCCAGATTGCGGTCGACCGAATTCAGCCCGAGCGTGGTGTTGGACAGAACCGGAAAGAAGGCGACGATCCAGGCGCAGACAATGACCGCGGTCTGCTGCGGCAGATAGATCAGCAATAACGGCGCAATTGCGATCACCGGCGTGACCTGCAGGATCACCGCATAGGGAAACAGCGAATATTCCAGCCATTTCGACTGGTTGAACACTAGCGCCAGCGCGACGCCGCCAACGGCTGCGGCGATGAAACCCTGCAGCGTGGTGAGCAAGGTGACGCCCAGCGATTCCGACAGCACCGGCCAGTCGCTGACGAGCGTCTGAAACACGGTCGTCGGGCTCGGCAGCACATAGGGCTGGATGTCGTTGACGCGGACGACGAATTCCCACAACGCCAGGCCCGCCGCGAGCACGGCAGCGGGAAGCAGCATGCGGCCGATGTTCTGCAGGGAACTCATGCGCTGCGCTGCCCGGAATAGGAAGGTGTCAGCGCTTTCGAGACCTCGCGGCAATAGCCGGCATAGTCGGCCGAGGTACGAAACTCCTCCCCACGCGGCTCCGCCGTCGCGATGCGAAACTCGGCGCGGATGCGCCCGGGACGCGCCGTCAGCACGATCACCCGCTGCGACAGATAGACCGACTCGAACACCGAATGGGTGACGAAAATGACGGTCTTGTGCAGCTTGCGCCACAGCGCCAGCAGGTCGTTGTTGAGCCGAAAACGCGTGATCTCGTCGAGCGCCGCGAACGGCTCGTCCAGCAGCAGAATGTCCGGATCGGTGACGAGCGCGCGCGCCAGCGAGACCCGCATCTTCATGCCGCCCGACAATTCGCGAGGGTATGCATCCGCAAATTCAGCAAGGCCGACCTGCGCCAGCGCCTCCTCGATGCGCCGGTCGGCCTCGGCCGGCGCCGCGTGCGCGAGCTTCAGCGGCAGGCGAACGTTATCGCGCACGCTCGCCCACGGCATCAGCGTGGGCTCCTGAAACACAAAACCGATGGGATGGCGCCCATCCATTTTGGTGGCGCGATGGGAAACGTTCACGGTGCCTGCGCTCGGCGCGCCGAGCCCCGCGATCAACCGGAGCGCGGTGGATTTTCCGCAGCCGGAAGGCCCGAGCAGCGAGACGAAGTCGCCCTTTGCGACATCGAGATCGAGCGGCCCGAGCGCGGTCACGCCGTTGTCATAGGTCTTGCTTACCGCGCGCAGACGCACTGCAAAGCCTGCCGCATCGCTATCCGTCTCCGACAAAGCGGGCTCGGCCATCGTGCGTCAGTTCTTCGGCCGCAGATCGAGGCCGACGGCCTTGTTGACGAAGCGCAGCGTGTAGGCTTGGCGATAATCGATATCGCGGCGAACCACGCCGGCTCGCACCATCTTGTCGAAGAAGCTCGCAACGCGAGCGTCGGTCATGGCGCCGATGCCGTCGCGCAAGGTATCGCCGGAATCGACGATGCCGTACTCCTTCATCTTGGCGACGGAGTAACTCAGCAGTTCGTCGGTCATTTCCGGATTCATCTTCTTGATCATCACGTGCCGGCTGAATTATCGCCGTAGAGATAATTGTACCAGCCGATGACGGAGGCGTCGACGAAGCGCTGCACGAGATCCGGCTTCTTGTCGACGATCTCGCGGCGCGTCTCGATCAGCGTCGAATAGGCGTTGAAGCCGTGATCGGCGAGCAGGATCACCCCGGGCTTGAAGCCTGCGGCCTTCTCGACCGCGTAGGGCTCGGAGGTGACATAGCCCTGCATCGCGCTCTGCTTGTTCACGATAAAAGGCTGCGGATTGAAGGTGTAGGGTTTTACCTTGCTCTCGCTGAACCCATATTCGGACTTCAGCCACTGAAAATAGCTCGCGACACCTTCCTTGGACACCAGCAACGTCAGCGGCTTGAGATCTTCAAGTTTTGCAATCCTGGTTTCCGGATGGGTGAGGAATACCTGCGGATCCTTCTGGAAGATCGCGGCGACCGCAATCAGCGGCACGTTATTGGCGACCGCGTCGAACGATTGCAGCGTGTTCGCGCTCATGAAGAAGTCGAGCTTGCCGGCGGTCAGCAGGATGCGGTTGTTGGTGTTGGGCCCGCCGGGAACGATGGTAACGTCGAGGCCGTACTTCTTGTAGGTGCCGTCGGCAACCGCCTGGAAGAAGCCGCCATGCTCGGCCTCCGCCACCCAGTTGGTTCCGAACGACACCTTGTCGAGGGTCTCGGCGCGCGCCGGCATCAGTCCTGCGGCCAGCGCCAGAAGACCTGCGGTTAACGCTCGCAGCAAAAAGGCCGGGTTCATGGTTGGACTCCGTCGATCGTTCTGGCCCATGATGGGAGGCTATGGACGTTGACAACGTCTCCGAGGGTTTGATCCAGCGACCGGATCAGTCCCCCCGACTGTCTAACAAACTACCCTGCAAATTCATCCAAAGAAACGCTTCGCTCGATGGCCTCAACTGTTCCGCCCCGCGACTGGACCAAGATCCACTGGCCCGACATCGCCAGCGCAGACGCCGCGCGCTGGATCGCGGTGCTGCCGCTGGCGGCGACCGAACAGCACGGCCCGCATCTGCCGCTGGAAACCGACGTCCTGATCGGCGAGGCCTATCTGGCGCGGGTGCACGAGCTGTTGCCCGTCGCGCTGCCCGTCACCTTTCTGCCGCTGCAGCCGGTCGGTATTTCCACCGAGCACATCGACTATCCGGGCACGCTGACGCTGCCGACCGAGGTCGCATTGAAGGAGTGGATGGCGATCGGCGAGCGCGTTGCGCAAGCCGGCATCCGCAAGCTGGTGATCGTAACGAGCCATGGCGGCAACAGCGCGGCGATGTCGCTGGTCGCGCAGGATCTGCGCGCGCATCACGGGCTTCTCGCGGTCACCACGAGCTGGTCGCGCTTCGGCGCGCCGGATGGATTGTTTTCCGCGGAAGAGCTCCGTCACGGCATTCATGGCGGCGCGGTCGAGACCTCGATCATGCTGGCGCGCTATCCGCACACCGTTCGCAACGAAGCCATCGCTGATTTTCGTCCCGCCAGCATTGCGATGGAGAAGAAGTTCCGTTGGCTCTCGGCGCACCGGCCGGTCCCCTTCGCGTGGCAGGCGCAGGACCTGCACGAAAGCGGCGCGGTCGGCGACGCCACCAAAGCCTCCGCGGAGAAGGGCGAGCGACTGCTCGATCACGGCGCGCGCGCATTCTGCGAACTGCTCGACGACGTCGACAAATTCGACCCGGAATTATTTCTTCGTAAAGCATAGAATCGCGATTTACTCTCCTAACTACCTGAAATATCGAAGAAATAAACGACGAAACCATATTTCCAGACGCCTTTTCGAACCGCTCTCCAAGGCGCTCCGTCCAACTGGGCATGCGGACCACAACGGCCGCTCAACACAGGATGGAGACTTCCATGTCGATCAAGACCAAGTTCGCCGCTCTCGCGCTCGCTACCCTTGCCGTTACCGGCGGCATGGCCACACAGGCTCAGGCCAAGCCGCTGCACTGGGGTTTCGGAGCCGGCCTCGTTGGCGCCGCCATCGTCGGCACCACGATCGCAGCTTCGGGTCCTCACTACTACTACGACGGCTATCGCCGCTGCGGCTGGGTTCGCCAGTTCGACGCTTTCGGCAATTACATCGGCCGCGTCCGGACCTGCGCTTACTGATTTCTGCGGCTGACTTGGTTGCGGTTTGAGAAACGATTTCTTTGCAAGCAAACCGCTTCAGACCCTGAAAACGCTTCTCGTGGATTTGCGTCCGGCACGGGCGCCTCATCCACCCCCGTGCCGAACCCGACCCGCCCGGTAGTCCCCCCGGGCGGGTCACCTTTTTGGGAGAGGGTGAACCTCCTGATCCGCGGCCCGAGGCAATGTGTCGGCCATGTCTCCGAATACGTGTCAGCGATCTGTCCGAACGCTGGCCGCACCGGCGCCGCCAACGGCCCATGTTGCAACCACGTCACGCGACGGTGTCATCAAACCGCAGCTATTCCGCGCTCGTCTTGCTGTTGCGAATTACTCGCAATGGCAATCTGGCGCTGACCGGGAAGAACCGTGGGAATTCGATCGGGGGCGACGGGGTTCATGACTTCAATTGGGTGGCGGCAGGCATTCGAATCTGCCGTGATGGCGAGTAGCGACAGCATGGGTCGCACCGAGAACGTCCGCACTGTGAACCGCAACCGCCGACCCCTTGAACATGCGTTGGCCGGCGCAGCATTCGGCGCGCTGGCGCTTGGCAGCCCGGCGATGGCAGCCGACATGCCGCTGAAGGCGCCCTATTTCCGGCCCGCGTTCGACTGGAGCGGCTTCTATATCGGCGGCCATACCGGCTATCACCGTGGCTCGTCGTTCGCGACGCTGGCCGATCCCACCGTCGCCACGACCAGCAGCGTCGTCAGCGGCCTGATCGGCGGCGTGCAGGCAGGCTATAATTATCGCCACTCCTCAGGCCTGTTGTTCGGCATCGAGGCCGACCTGACCTTTCCGAACTATCTTCCGTCCAATCACGTCGTCGCCAAGTTCGCGACGGCGCGCTCTGATCTCGAAGAGCGCTGGGACTATTTTGGCACGATGCGCGGCCGCGTTGGCTATACAAGCGGGCCGTGGCTGGCCTACGCCACCGCAGGTTTCACCTTCGCCGGCGAACGATTTCTCAATACGCCAGCCGGCGTCGACGTCGAGGAGAAGCATATCAACGTCCGCCCGGGCTGGGCTGCGGGCGCTGGACTGGAATACGCATTCGCGCCGCACTGGAGCGTACGGCTTGAATATCTCTATGCGCAGTTCGGCAAAGCAGATGTCCGCTTCCGCTCGGGGGCGCAGTACAATTCAACGCTCGACGTCCAACAAATCCGCATCGGCCTCAACCGCAAGGTCGACTGGCCTGGATCGAGAAGCTGGTCACCGAAGACCGAGCTGACCGATACCGAATCCGACCGCTGGGAAATCCATGGACAGAGCACCTATCTCGGCCAGGGCTATCCGGCCTTCCGCGCGCCCTACACCGGCACCAACAGCCTGACGCCCGCACGACAGGCACAGGCGACCTGGAGCAACAGCCTGTTTCTGAACGCCCGGCTCTGGGAAGGCGGCGAGGTCTACTACAATCCCGAACTGCTGCAGGGCTTCGGCCTGAGCGATACGGTCGGCCTGGCCGGATTCAGCAGTGGCGAGGCGCAGAAATCGAACTTCCCCTATCCGCACTACAACACTTCGCGGCTGTTCGTGCGCCAGACTTTCGGCTTCGGCGGCGAGCAGGAGGAGCTTGCCAGCGCGCAGCAGCAGCTTGCCGGCAAGGTCGACGTCAACAGGTTGACGCTGCAGGCCGGCAAGTTCTCGGTCGGCGACGTCTTTGACGGTAATTCCTACGCCAAGGACACCCGCCGTGATTTCATGAACTGGTCGATCTGGGCACCCGGTGCCTTCGACTATGCCGCCGACAGGCTCGGCCTGACCTACGGCGTGACCGCCGAACTCAACCAGAAGCAATGGGCGTTGCGCGGCGGCTACTTCATGATGGGCGCGGTTTCCAATTCCAACAATTTCGACACCCAGGTCTTCCGGCGCGGCCAGTACGTGGTCGAACTGGAGACGCGTTATTCGCTGTTCTCACGCCCCGGCAAGCTGCGCACCATCGGCTGGGTGAGCAGCGCCAATTCCGGCAGCTATCGTGAGACGCTGAACGATCCAGCGCTCAATATGGACATCTCGCTGACGCGCACGGGCCGCCCCAAATACGGCTACGTCGTCAACGTCGAGCAGTCGATCACGGAGGATATCGGCCTGTTCGGCCGCTGGAGCTGGAACGACGGCAAGACCGAGATCATGTCGTTCACCGACATCGACGCCTCGCTCTCGCTCGGCACCTCGATCAGGGGCACCGCATGGGGCAGGCCCGACGACACGATCGGAATCGCCGGCGCGATCAACGCGCTGTCGCGCGATCATCGCGACTTCCTCGCCGCCGACGGGCTCGGCCCGCTGATCGGCGACGGCCAGCTCAATTACCGCAAGGAACGCATCCTCGAAACCTATTACGCTTTCGCGCTCACCAAGCAGATCACGCTGACGGCGGACTACCAGTTCGTCACCAATCCCGCCTACAATGCCGATCGCGGCCCGGTCCATGTGTTCTCCGGCAGGCTGCACGGAGAGTTCTAGTGCCCCTTGAGGCACCCCATGCTCTATTTCGTGATCAAATGCGCCCTGTCCGGCATCATCATCGCGGCGGTGTCGGAAATCGCCAAGCGAAGCCCGGCATTCGCTGCGCTCATCGTGTCGCTGCCGCTGCTTTCGCTGCTGAGCTTCCTGTGGCTCTGGCACGACACCGGCGATGCAGAACGCATTGCCGGTGTCGCTGAATCGACCTTCTGGTTCGTGCTGCCGTCGCTACCGCTGTTCCTGATATTGCCGGCGCTGCTCAGGGCGGGCGTGGGCTTCTGGCCCAGCCTCGCCGCCGGCTGCGCGGTGACGATTGCCCTTTACTTCCTCACCGCCTGGATGCTCTCCAAATTCGGCATTCGCCTTTGAGACTGCGAATTCTCCCGGCCGCGCTCCCTTCCTCCGCGCCGACCAGGCGATAGAAGAGAGCCAACAGCGTATCGCGCGCCAATCCCAGCGCCGCGGAGGCGCGGCGGGAAGACCGCTGGGATTTTATCCCGCCGCCTGGAACGAATCTGCGCGCGCCATCGCCCATGCATCGCGGAATCGCGGATCCTGCGTGCCTTCGATCAATTCGCCCGGACGCAGCGACGGATAGAGTTTCGCGAATGACATGACCTCTGTGCTCGACGTTCGCTTCGAGAAGTGGATTGGCCGGAGCTGCTTCGGGTGGTCGAGGCCGGCGGCGGCGAGAAGCTCCGACAGCGCATGCAGGGTGGCGTGATGGTACATGTAGACCCGCTCGGTCTTGAGTGGCACCACCAGCGCGCGGGCGCGGGTAGGATCCTGCGTGGACACGCCGGTCGGACAGCGATCGGTGTGGCAGCTCAAGGACTGGATGCAGCCCAGCGCGAACATGAATCCGCGCGCCGAATTGCACCAATCGGCGCCGATTGCCATGGCACGTGCCATGTCGAAGGCGGTCGCGATCTTGCCGGCGGCGCCGATCTTGATGCGGTCGCGCGCATTGATGCCGATCAACGCGTTGTGGACGAAACTGACGCCCTCGCGCATCGGCATGCCCAGATGATCCATGAACTCCAACGGCGCCGCGCCGGTGCCACCTTCATTGCCGTCGACGACGATGAAGTCCGGATAGATGCCGGTCTCCAGCATCGCCTTGCAGATCGCCAGGAATTCCCAGGGGTGGCCGATACACATCTTGAATCCGGCCGGCTTGCCACCCGACAGCCTGCGCATCTCGCCGATGAATGCCATCATCTGCAGTGGTGTCGAGAACGCGCCGTGAGTGGCCGGCGAAATGCAATCCTCGCCCATTGCGACGCCCCTGATCTTGGCGATCTCCTCCGACACCTTGGCTGCCGGCAGCACACCGCCATGTCCGGGCTTGGCGCCCTGGCTGATCTTGAGTTCGACCATCTTGATCTGGTCGTCGGCCGCGACGCGGGCGAATTCCTCCGGGTTGAACGAGCCATCGCGGTTGCGGCAGCCGAAATAGCCGGAACCGATCTCCCAGATGAGATCGCCGCCGTTTTCGCGATGATAGGGACTGACGCCGCCCTCGCCGGTGTCATGCGCGAAGCCGCCCTTCTTGGCGCCAATGTTCAACGCGCGCACGGCGTTGGGGCTGAGCGCGCCGAAACTCATCGCCGAGATGTTGAAGACCGATGCCGAATACGATTTGGTGCAATCCGGGCCGCCGACGGTGACGCGGAATTCCGCGGCGCCACGGGCCTTCGGCGCCACCGAATGATGCATCCATTCGTAACCCTCGCGATAGACGTCCTCCTGGGTGCCGAACGGCCGCTTGTCGAGCTGCATCTTGGCGCGCTGATAAACCAGAGCGCGGGTATCGCGGGAGAACGGCATGCCGTCCTTTTCGCTCTCGAAGAAGTATTGCCGCATCTCCGGGCGGATTTCCTCGAGCAGGAAACGAATATGCGCTGAGATCGGATAGTTGCGCAAAACCGCGTGATTCTTTTGCAGGAGGTCGCGGATGCCGAGCAAGGTGAGCGCGCCGAAGACCGCAATCGGCACCAGCAGCAACTCCCATACCTTGAGGTTCTGGTCGAAAATCCCGATGCCGATCAGCAAGGCGGTTACGACGGCGCAGATCGTCAGCACGATGTAGCGTGGCGAGAACGGAAGCAGCAGCGTTTCCATGGAACCCTCTCACCCCAAATTATTCTTGCCGGCCGGCAGCTTAGTCCAACCGATGCGGCAAGCCCATACGATATACGGGCCGACAATCGCCGATGTGACAACGCGTGGCGGAAATATTTGCGGGTTTGGTCGACCCGCTTTTGCAGTGCAGCGCGACGCGAGTCGGCGGCTCCTCAGTGGCTGTGCAACCGCATCTCATGCGGAATCCTGCCCTGCTGCAGGCCGTGCTGGGCCAGCCACGCGTCGGTGGAGAGAATCGCGCGGTCGATATGATCGGCGGTTCGCGAGAAATCATAGGGCGAGCCCACCAGCGGGCATAGCGGCGGCACCACGAAATACTCGATATCGGGCGCCAGCGTTTCGAGCTCGCTGACCAGTTGCCGCGCGATCAGGAGCGTCAGCGCATGCAGCGCGTTGGCAACGGCGCCGACCGGCGGCGCCTGGTTCGCACAGGCATGCCCGGTCGGCAGAATGATAAGGCGCTTTGCACCCTTCTTCACCGCGACCTGGATCGGCGTGTTGCTGGAGATCGCGCCGTCCGCGAGATAGCTGTCCTTGTAGCGGATCGGCGAGAAAGCGCCCGGAATTGCGGTCGAGGCCACGATCGCTTCTGCGGTGGAGCCTTCCGACAGCACCACGCTGTCGCCGGAGATGATGTCGGTCGCAACGATATGGACCGGCAGCTTCGCCTCCTCGAGATTGCGATAGCTGATGTGATCGTCGATCAGCCGGCGGATGCCGTCGTGCGGAATCAGGAAATCGCGGCGCCACAGAAAGCCCAGCACCGTCCGCCAGCTCATCGGAAAGACGTCGTGCCGCTGCAGCCCGCGCCAGATGGCGGCGAGCCGATGCACGCCATCAAGCGTGGGATCGCCGGCGTAGAATGCGCCGTTCAGTGCCCCGACGCTGCAGCCGACCACCATGTCGGCGGCGACACCGTGGGCGGCAAGCGAATGCAGCATGCCGACCTGAATGGCGCCGAAGCTGCCACCGCCTGCGAACACGAAGGCGGTCTTCCCGGGACCAATTTCATCACGCACCGGCACGCACACACTCCTTCATCGTCGCACGCCGCGAGACGTTCGGGAGCAATCATAGCAGCGGGGGACCGGGGCGGGCTACTGGGCCGCGAACGACGATGTATCAGACGTCGTCCCTGCGAACGCGGATCCATAACCACAAACGCCAATCGTCGTGTCGGGGGCGGTCCCAACGCGGCTCATTACATGCATTGGTGGCCGGGTCCCGGCTCAAGGCCGGGACGACAATGGACAAGGCTGCGATGGAATCAGCGCTCGACGAACGCTTTTTCGATCACGAAATGGCCGGGCGTGTTGCCGCTGCCTTCGATGAAGCCGCCGGATTCGAACATCTGCTTCAGCTCTTCCAGCATGGCCGGGCTGCCGCACATCATGATGCGATCGGTCTCGATATCGAGCGGCGACTGATGGATGTCGTTGAACAACTGCTCGGATGAGATCAGGTCGGTGATACGGCCGCGATTGCGGAACGGCTCGCGGGTCACGGTCGGATAATACAGGAGCTTCTCCGACAACAGCGGCCCGAACAGCTCGTCGTCGCGCAGCTTGGCGACCAGTTCTTCACCGTAAGCAAGTTCGGAAACCTGACGGCAACCGTGCACGAGCACGATGGTCTCGAACCGCTCATAGACGTCGGGATCCTTGATCAGGCTGGCGAACGGCGCCAGTCCCGTGCCGGTCGAGAGCAGCAGCAGGCGCTTGCCCGGAATCAGATTGTCGGTGATCAGCGTGCCGGTCGCCTTGCGGCCGACCAGAATCTCGTCGCCTTCGCGGATCTTTTGCAGTTTCGAGGTCAGCGGCCCGTCCGCGACCTTGATGGAGAAGAATTCGAGTTCTTCCTCGTGATTGGCGCTCGCCATGCTGTAGGCGCGCAGTAGCGGCCGGCCCTCGACTTCGAGGCCGATCATCGCGAACTGGCCGTTCTGGAAGCGGAAACCGGAATCGCGGGTGGCCCGGAAGCTGAAAAGCGTATCGGTCCAGTGGCGAACGGAAAGAACCTTCTCTCTATAGAACGCGCTCATGTGTTTTCATTTTTCCTGACGTCTCGGTGTAGAACGTTTCGGTCTTCGGGCCTCGAAGTGCCAAAAATCAGCGAAATCATCGGCAATTTGGCGCTTCATTTGCGCACAGGAGACACATAGTCAATATGACCTGCAGCACAATTGAGAACTCGGAATGGCTGTCGGTCCATTTTGCAAAAAGGTTCGATCGGCTTCGTTAATGCTTTCTCGCGCAATTAACTTGCTGAATTCGGCGCCGATCTGGCAATAAAAGACTACGTAGAATTAAGAACGTTTCAAAAGAGATCGCATGCGAAGCCCAACTGAGTTTCGAAAGGGAAAACCAGGCTTCTATCCGGACCAGGCGGTCTATGCGGAATTTGCCTGCGCCGAATTCGGACTGGCGTTTCGCGACCTCGACGGCGGATCGGGGTTGATCTTCAGCGTCGCTTCGCGCGACAGGCTGGTCCATTTCGGCTCCGGCCGCTGCTCCTGGTATCCGCAGAACAACGCCACCGCTTCGACGCTGGCGTCCGACAAACATTTCGCAAGCAAGATTCTGCGAAACGCCGGCGTGCCGGCTCTCGCGGGTGAATATTTCTTCCTGCACGACCGCCACCGCGCCCATCGCCCGGCGGGCCATGAGCGCAGCGACGCGATTGCATGCTTCAAGGCATTGGGTGGATCGGCCTTCGTCAAGCCGCTCACGGGGTCGCGCGGCGATTTCGCGCAAGCCGTTCACGGCGAAGCGGCGCTCGTTCGCCATCTCGGTGACGTGGCGAAATATTACGACGCGGTCCTGATCCAGCCGATCATTGATGGCACAGAGTATCGCGTCTTCCTGCTCGACGATGACGCGCTCTATTGCGCGCGAAAATATCCGCCGTCGATCGCAGGCGACGGCGTGCACACCATGCGTGCACTGCTTGCCGCCCACAACGATGCCCTGCGTGCCCGCGGGCTGTCACCCGCTTCACTGCCGACCGGCGATCCATCGCTCGATGCCGTGCCGGCGAAGGGAGAACGCCGCGAGATCCCCGGACGCATGAATCTGAGCGCCGGCGGCACGATGGCGTTGGTGGACGCACCGTCCGAACAGGCCGTCACGCTGGCGAGGCAGGCTGCGCGCGCGATCGGACTTCGCGTCGCTGCCATCGACATGTTCGTCGATATCGCTGGCCAGCCTGATTCCATGCAAGTCATCGAGGTCAATTCCAACCCGTCAATCCGGCTATTGGAAGATTCCGATCGCGGCGACTTGATCCTGAAAATCTGGCATCACACCTTCACCGCCATGGGGTTGCTGTAGTGTTCGATCTGCCGAAATATGGCGATGGCATCTGCCTCGCGCGGATGGCGGACCTGTTGGACATGCTGGCCGTCGATCGCGCACGGTTGCGGCGCATATCGGTGGTGGTGACCGGCTCGAATGGCAAGGGCAGCACCGCGGCGATGTGCGCTCGAATCGGCCGCGCTTACGGTTTGCGCACGGGTCTCTTCGCGTCGCCGCATCTGTTTCGTTTCAACGAACGGATACAGGTCGACGACGTCGAAATCGACGATGACTCGCTCGCCCGTCTAAAGCGTCAGGTCGAGGCCATGATCGCCGACGTATCGAGCCGCCGCGGTGAACAATTCGGTGCTTTCGAGGCGCTGTTCGCGCTCGCCTGCTTGCACTTCCAGAAGAGCCAATGCGATTTCGCGGTGTTCGAAGCCGGCATCGGCGGACGCTACGATCCGGTCCGCCTGATCGGCGCGCGCGAGACCTGCGTCACTTCGGTCGATTACGAGCATATCGAACTGCTCGGAAACTCGCTCGAACTGATCGCGTCCGACAAGAGCGACGCCTGCGCCGCCGGCGGCACGATTATCTATGGTGAGAACTGCCGCGACCTGCGACGGCATCTCGTCGAGTATAACCGCTGGCGCGGCTGCACCCCGCTGTTCGTCCGCGACGAGATCAGTGTCGACAACGAGGCCCAATCCGCGTCGGGGCAGCATGTCGATTTCCAGTTCGGCTATCATGATTTTCGCCGCATCCAGTTGGGCCTGCCCGGCGCGTTTCAGTTCAACAACGCCGCCATCGCAACAACGCTGTTCCTGCTCTGGCTGCAACGCGAGCAGCCGCGCAAGTCTCCCGAGCGGGTCGAAGCCGCCATCCGTTCTGGCCTGCGGGACGCGCGATGGCCCGGCCGCCTCGAGATCATTCAGCAAGCCCCGCTCACCGTGATCGACGTCGGCCACACGCCGGACGGCATCCGGCAATCCCTGGCGAGCCTCACGGCAATCCATGGGGCCGACGATTGGATTCTCGTCACCGGCGCCTCACGCGACAAAAAGGCCGAGCAGATCGTCGGCGGGCTGGCGCCCTCATTTGACACCATCATCTGCACGGCAGCGCATCACAAGGGCGCCGACGCGCAAGCCATCGCTGCGACAGCGCGGCTCGGCAATCCCGAAGCGAACGTTCATGTCGCCGCGACAATCGCGGATGCGGTGCGGCTCTCGCAGGAGATGGCTCGGGCGCAGAAGCGAAAAGTATACGTCGCAGGCGGATTATTCCTGGCGATCGAATATGCGACCGTCGCAAAGGGTGGCCACGCGGAAGATTTGGAGTTTTTCTGAACCTGGCGCACAATCCGTGCAGTCGAACGGCTTGTCTGCGATCAGCATATCCGAAGAGCGCCAGAATGCGACACCGAGGGGAGAGAACGTCATGAGCGACACCGTCAACCGTCAGATTCTGCTGATCGAGAAACCGACCGGCAAGCTGGGACTTGAGCACTTCAAGATGGTCAACGGGAGCATTCCCGAGCCGAAGGATGGCGAGGCGCTGGTGCGGACGCGCTATATCTCGCTGGATGCCGCTAACCGCGCGTGGATGCACGGCGCCACCTATCGCGCCGCCGTCGAAGCCAACACGGTGATGGCCGGCGGCAGCATCGCGGAGGTCATCGCCTCGAAGGCTCCAAGCCTCGCGCCAGGCGATCTCGTGTTCGGCGACACCGGTTGGCAGGACTATGCAGCCGTGCCGGCAAAGCATCTGAACAAGATGCCGAAGATGGAGCCCATGACGCATCTGCTCAGCGTCTATGGCATTGCCGGCCTCACCGCCTATTTCGGTCTGTTGCATGTCGGCAGGCCGAAGGAAGGTGAAACCGTCGTCGTGTCGGCTGCCGCCGGCTCCGTCGGATCGATCGTCGGGCAGATCGCCAAGATCAAGGGTTGCAACGTCATCGGGATCGCCGGCGGCAAGGAGAAATGCAAGTGGCTGACTTCCGAGCTCGGCTTCGACGCCGCCGTCGATTACAAGGACGGCGCCACCTTCAAGGCGCTGCGCGCCGCTGCACCGAAGGGCATCGACGTGTACTTCGACAATGTCGGCGGCGAAATCCTCGAAGCCTGCCTTGCGCTGATGAACAACCGCGGCCGCATCGCCTGCTGCGGCGCGATCTCGCAATATGACGGCGTGCCGTCGGCCCACGGCCCGCGCGGCGTGCCCGGTCTGCTCGTGGTGAAGCGCCTCGTCATGCAGGGCTTCATCGTGATGGATTTCATGGACCAGAGCGCCACAGCGCTCGCCGACCTGCAGTCCTGGGTCGCATCAGGCAAATTGAAGGTGCAGGAGGACGTGATCGAGGGAATCGAGAACACGCCGAAGGCATTGATCGGTTTGCTCGCCGGCGAGAACCGCGGCAAGCGGATGGTGAGGGTGTAGGCCTGGTTCTATCAACTGTCGTCCCTGCGAACGCAGGGACCCATAACCACAGGCTTTCATGGTTATGCTTTCATGGTTATAGCGAGCTGGAGTTCCAGCTCGTCGCCAAACCACATGCGGTGATGATGGGTCCCGGCTCGCGCTTCGCTTGGCCGGGACGACGTCGCTAGTGCCCCGCACCCGTCGTTTGTGGCGCCGCCTGCACGCCGCCCGCCTTCTTCGCCTTCCGCTCCTTCAGCCAGTTCTCGAACCGCTGGATCACGACGAAGAACGTCGGCACGAACAGCACCGCCAGGCACGTTGACGCCAGCATGCCCGAAAACACGGTGATGCCGATCGACCTCCGCGCATTAGCTCCTGCGCCGGTGGCGAGCACCAGCGGCACGACGCCGAGGATGAACGCGAACGACGTCATCAGGATCGGACGGAAGCGGGCGCGCGCTGCCTCGACGGCGGATTCCAACAAGGGCTTGCGGTTGCGCACGTGGAGTTCGAGCGCCACCTCGACGATCAGGATCGCGTTCTTGGCCGACAGCGCGATCAAGAGGATGATCCCGATCTGGGTATAGAGGTTGTTCTCGATTCTTAGCCCGCTCAGAACCAGCATCGGCCCGAGCAGTGACAGCGGTACCGCGAGAATGACCGAGGCCGGCGCGTACCAGCTCTCATATTGCCCGGCCAGAACGAGATACACTAAGAGCAGTGCCAGGCCGAATGCCCAGTAAATCTGCCCGCCGACGACCTTCTCCTGATACGACATCGCAGTCCACTCGAAGCCGGTGCCCGCCGGCAGCGTCTTGGCGGCGATCTCCTCCATCAGATTCATCGACTGGCCGGAGCTGTAACCCGTGGCCGGCAGCCCGATGACGGTTGCCGATGGATAGAGATTGTACAGGCTGATCAACGACGGTCCGACCGCCGGCGTGATCTTCGCCACCGCGCCGAGCGGGATCATGTCGCCCTGGCTGTTGCGCACCGTCAGCCTTTCGATGTCGCGCGGCGTCAGCCGGAATTGCGCATCGCCCTGCGTGTAGACCTGGAAGGTGCGGCCGAACTTGTTGAACTGGTTGACGTAGCTCGACCCCATGTAGGACGACAATGTCGAGAACACCTGGTCGGTCGTGACATGCATGGTCTGGGCCTTGACCCGGTCCACCTCGACGTCGAACTGCGGCACCATCGAGCGGAAAGGCGAACTGACCCGCTGCAGCGCGCTCTGCGTCGACGCATTGGAAACGACGGCCCCGGTAATCGCTTGCAGCTTGCTGAAATCGGAATTGCCGTCGCGGAGCTGCACCTGCATCGCAAAGCCGGCGGCATTGCCGATGCCCTGGATCGGCGGCGGCGGCACCACCAGGATCCGCGCCTCCTCGATGACGGACAGCTTCTCGTTCAGGCCGACGAACAGCGATCGCAGGTCCTCGCCTTCGCCGCGCGCGCTCCACTCCTTCAGGATCAGATAGGCCACGCCCGCATTGGCGAGGCTGGAGGAATTGTCGAGCGCGGAAATGCCGGCGATGGTGATCACCTGCTCGACGCCCGCGGTCTTTCCACTGATGTCGCTGACCCGCGTTAGCACGCGCTGGGTTCGATCCAGCGACGCGCCGTCGGGCAGTTGCACGGCCACCAGCAGATAGCCCTGGTCCTCGATCGGGATAAAGCCGGTCGGCACCCGCGACAGGCCGTAACCACCGATTGCGATCAGGATCAACGCGCAGATGACAGATATGTTGCTGTGCGCGACCAGCCGGCCGATCAGCCGGCCATACCAGGCATCGAGCCGGTTATAGACCCTATTGAAGCCGCGATAGAAAAAGTTGCGCTGCTCCGGGGGCGCCGGCCGGCGTAGCCACAACGCGCACTGCGTCGGCTTCAGCGTCGCCGCATTAATGGCGCTGAGCAGCGCGGTGGCGGCAATGACCAGCGCGAACTGCGCGTACATCCGCCCGGTCAGTCCCGGCAGGAACGCAGAGGGCAAGAATACCGAGATCAGCACCAGCGTAATGCCGATGATCGGCGCAAACAGCGCGTCCATCGCGCTGATCGCGGCGTCATGGCCGGACATTCCCTTCTCGATATTATGGGCCGCGCCTTCGACCACGACGATGGCGTCGTCGACCACGATGCCGATCGCCAGTACGATCGCAAACAGCGTCGAGATGTTGACCGTGAAACCGAGCGCCGCCATCGCCGCGAACGCACCGATGATGGTCACCGGCACCGTCGTCGCCGGCACCAGCATGGCGCGCCAGTCCTGCAGGAAGATCAGGATCACGATCAGCACGAGCAAGCCGGCCTCGACCAGCGTCTTGTAGACCTCATTGATCGATTCGGAGACGAACTTGGTGGTGTCGAACGGCGTGTCGTACTTGATGTCCTGCGGAAATCCCTTCGCCAACTCCGCCATTTTTCTCTGAACCGCCTGCTCGACTTCGAGCGCGTTGGCGCCCGGCGACTGGAACACGCCGATGCCGGTGGCCGGCTTGTTGTTGAGCGAGAACATCTGGCTGTAGGTCTGGGCGCCCAGCTCCACCCAGCCGACGTCACGCACACGGGTGACATCGCCGCTGTTGCCGGTCTTGACGATCACGTTCTCGAACTCGCTGGTGTCGTCGAGCCGCCCGCTGACGTTCAGCGTGTACTGGAAAGCCTGCCCTGCAGGCGCCGGTGGCGCGCCGACCTGGCCCGCGGTGACCTGCTGGCTCTGTTGCTGGATCGCCGAAATCACGTCCTGCGGCATCAGGTTGCGCGCCTGCAGCTTGTTCGGATCGAGCCAGACCCGCATCGAATACTGGCCGGCGCCGAACACGGTGACGTTGCCGACGCCGGGCAGGCGCGAGAGCTCGTCGCGAATGTTGATCGTGGCGAAATTGCTCAGGAACAGACTGTCGTAGGTCGCTTTCGGCGACGTCAACGTCACGAACAGCAGGATCGCCGTCGACCTCTTCTGCACAGTGACGCCCTGGTTCTGCACCGATTGCGGCAGTTGCGACAGCGCGCTCGACACCCGGTTCTGCACCAGCACCTGCGCGAAGTTGAGATCGGTGCCGATCTTGAAAGTCACCGTCAGCGAATAGGAGCCGTCGGCGCCGCTGTAGGACTGCATGTAGAGCATATCCTCGACGCCATTGACCTGCTGCTCGATCGGCAGCGCCACCGTGTCGATCACGGTTTTGGCGCTGGCGCCGGGATAGCGGGTGGTGACCTGCACCGTGGGCGGCACGACATCCGGGTATTGCGCGACCGCAAGCCGGAACAGGCTGACGCCGCCGATCAGGATCATCAGGATCGCGATGACGTTGGAAAGAACCGGCCGCTCGATGAAAAATTTTGAGATCATGGCCGGCTCCTACCTGGCCGACGCCGGCTGCGCTTCGACTATTTTCAGTTGCGGATCGACCTTCTGGCCGGGGATCGCGCGCAACAGCCCGGTGGTGATCACGCGGTCGTCGGGCTTCAGGCCTTCCTCGATAACGCGCAGCTCACCGTCCAGCGGGCCGACGCGCACCTTGCGCTGCTCGACGACATTTTCGCCGTTCACGACCAGCACGTAGCGTCCGGCCTGATCGCTGCCGAGCGCGACGTCAGGCACGAACAGCGCGTTCTGCACCTGATCCACTGGCACGCGGACCCGGACGAAGAATCCCGGCAGCAGCGCGCGGTCTGCGTTGGGCAGCACGCCACGCACCGGAAGGGTACCGGTCGACTGGTTCAGCGTCGTGGCAGCATAGTCGAGCTTGCCCTTGTGCGGAAAGCCGGTCTCGGTCTGCAATCCGACCTCGACCGGTAACTGCCTGATATCGTCAGGCGTCATGCCGCGCCGGCGGGCTTCCTCACGGATCCGCAGCACGTCCTGTTCGTTGACGTTGAAATTCACGTAGATCGGGTCGAGCGCCACGATGGTGGCGAGCTGCGTCGGCGACGACGCGCCGACCAGTTCGCCTATAGAGACGAGATGGGCGCTGACGACACCGTCGAACGGCGCGACTACATTGGTATAACCGTAATTGACCGCTGCAATCTTGGTATTGACCTGCGCCTGCAGCAGGTTGGCCTGCGCGTTGTCGCGGTTAGAAGTGGAAGTATCCAGCGTGGCCTGCGAAACGGCTTGTCGCTGGACCAATTCCTGCTGGCGCTTGAAGTCCGCCTCTGCCTGTCGCAGCGATGCCTGCGCGCCGGTTTCCGCCGCCTGCGCCTGTTCGAGCTTCAGCTTGTAGGTATCGGGCTCGATCGTGAACAGGGATGTGCCCTCCTTCACGAAGGCGCCGTCCTTGTAGTTGATCGATTGCAGAAAGCCCTGCACACGCGCGACCAGATCGACATTCTTGATCGCCGTCGTGTTGCCGGTCGCTTCCAGATAGCGCGTGAAGGGCCGCTGCACCGGCACCGCGACTTCGACCTTCGGCGGCGGAGGCGGAACAAAAGTATTTTGTTCGCAGGCACTTAAGATAGCCATCGCCGCGATTGCGAAAGCTGCACGGCAGGCAGCGGCGCCTCTCTGTGCGGCGGTGCCGTATGATCCCGAGCGTGCCGGCGAACGCAAAGCCTTCATTTTAGTGCCCCAATAGGTTCTGTTCTGGAAAAGGCTTTATTCAGAAATCGGCTTTCCGCCATCCCATGAAAATAGCAACAATCCGCTTGCAGCGGAACTGGAAAGCGAAAATGATGCATCCCGATTTTTCTGCAGGCGTTTTCAAGATTTTCAGATTTCGGTTGAAGCGGCGACTTCCGGCGACAACAAAAGGATTTATTCAAATGATCAACGCGTTGATGCACGCGAGAGCGTATGGGCCGTTGCTCGCGGCCGCGATATTCACACTTGCAGCACCGGCGTTTGCGCAAGCGCCGAGCCAGGCGCAACGCGACGCGATCAAATCGCAGTGCGGCTCCGATTACATCGCGCATTGCTCCAGCGTGCCGCCGGGCGGCGAGGCGGCGCTGCAATGCCTGGAAAAGAACAAGGGGAAACTCTCTGCCGGTTGCGAGAAGGCCATCGCCGCTGCCAGCGGCGGTGGGGCAGCAGCGGCAGCGCCCGCAACAGGTGCAGCTCCGGCGGCAGGAACTGCTGCGGCCGCAGCGCCGGCAGCGGCTCCGGCCGCGATCGTGCTGCGGCCGATGCGGCCCCGTGAAGAACTGTTCGTGCTGCGCTCGGCCTGCGGCGCCGACGTCCGCACGATTTGCGGCGGCGTGCCCGCCGGCGGCGGCAGGATCGTGCAGTGCCTTGCGACCAATGCCGCGCAGCTTTCGCCGGCCTGCAAGGACGTGCTGTCCCAGTTCGCGGCACGATAGTCGCGCATCTGCGGCGGTCTTCCATATCGGAGATCGCCGGTCACTCACCGCCGCGAAAGGCGAGGATAAGCTGAATCAGCCGGACCGACAGCGCGACATAGAGGATCGTCATCAGGATTTGGTAAGCGACGTGCCAATTGAGCTTGGCGAGCTTGTAAAGGCCATCGAGGAAGTTCAGCAGCAGGAGAATAACACCGAACAACATGACGCCGCGGCCGACGAGACCATGCCGCAGATAGCCGAACAGGACGACCGCCGGCTCGTTGCTCGAGACATGGGCGCCGGCGGATACGATCAACGTTCCGATGATCATCTTCTCGACGTGAGAAAATAGTTCCTTGGAGACCGGCTCGACATGTTCGGAATAGTACGCCAGCCATTTGGCTCTGACCTGCGCCATGAGTTCTCCTTGGGTTTTCCTTGCGGCGATGAGGAGCTTCACTACAGCGGGTCCGCGATCGGGAAGCAAGAAGGCCGGCCAGCCCGACCCGCGGACACTCGTCTCGACGATCGGGCCGGCAACCGAAACGAGATCGGCACACAAAGCCGACGCGGAAGCATCCGCAGAACCTTGCGAAGAAAACTTTCAAAAGAGACTTTCAGGACGAGAGCATCAACCAGTCCGGGAGACCAACATGCGTTACTTCCTGATCATTGCGTCCGCCCTTTTGGCCTTCGGCGCCACCACGACCTTTAAGTCAACCGAAGCCAACGCCGCGGTATGCGCCAAGGGCGTCTATCGCGCCGGCTGCGCCGGAGCGCGCGGCGCGGTTGTCGTGCGCAAGCCGGCCGTGGTTTGCAGAACCGTGTGGTGAACGGTGCCAAGGTTCGCCGCTGCACCTGAGCACATCGAAGGCCTGGTCAAGCCGGAACTGCCGCAGAGCGGACAATCGTTCGCGGACAGAACCGGCGGGCCGAACCGGCCAAGGGCGCCGGTCCTGACGCGATCGGGGCCGGGGCCCAGGCCGGGCTACCTCACCATTTTTCCCTAGCGCAAACTTCCGGCAAGGATTAGTCTCCGCTCAATTAGTAAGTATACTGTCAATTGGGAGGAAAAGACGTGCGCATCGCCGTCATCGGCGGAGGCCCCGGCGGCCTCTATTTCGCCTATCTCTGGAAGCGGCGTCATCCGGACGCGCATATCGATCTGTTCGAACAGAACCCCGAAGGCGCGACCTGGGGGTTTGGCGTGGTGTTCTCGGAACAGGCGCTGGAATTTTTGCGCGCCGACGATCCTGAAACGGTGGACGCCATCACGCCGCGGATGGAGAGCTGGAAGAACATCACGCTCAATTTGCGTGGTGAGAGCGTTGAGCTCGACGGCGTCGGCTTCTCCTCGATCGGCCGGCTCGAACTACTCACCATCCTGCAGCAGCGCGTCCGAGCGGCCGGCGTGGCGGCGCGATACGGTACCACGATCCAGTCGATCGACGAACTCGGCGGATACGACCTGATCGTCGCCGCCGACGGGCTGAACTCGCTGGTGCGCCGCGGCTTCGAGAAGGAATTCGGCGCCTCGGTTTCGCACTCGACCAACAAATTCGCGTGGTACGGCACCAGCAAACGTTTTGCCACGCTGTCGCAGACCTTCGTGAAGACCGACCTGGGTTTCTTCAACGCGCATCACTACCGCTATTCACCCGCCATGAGCACGTTCCTCGTCGAATGCGACGCGGCGACCTGGCAGGCCTATGGCTTCGAGCACAAGACCATCGAAGAGTCGCAGGCGATCTGCGAGGAGATTTTTGCCGACACCCTCGACGGCCATCCGCTGGTGTCGAACAAATCGGTGTGGCGCAATTTCCCCTGGATCTGGAACGAGAACTGGTCGCACCAGAACATGGTGCTGATCGGCGACGCTCTTCATACCGCGCATTTCTCGATCGGCTCGGGCACCCGGCTCGCGATCGAAGATGCAATCGCGTTGACCAAAGCGCTGGAGGCGGAGACGGCGATTTCCGCAGGCCTCGCCCGCTACCAGGCCGAACGCAAGCCGATCGTGCAGAAGCTGGTGACGGCCGCGCGCACCAGCGCCGACTGGTACGAACACTTCCCCGAACACATGAAGCTCGACCTGATGGATTTTGCCTACAGCTACATCACCCGCTCCGGGCGGATCGCCGATGCGCGGCTGCGCTCGATGTCGCCGCAGTTCATGGCGCGCTACGAAACGGCGAAGAAGATCGGGAGCCAAGCATGACAACGATTTCAGATTTGGTCCCCCGCGACAATCCCGGCGCGCGCGAGATCGGCTTTGCGATCCCGGATCGCTATAACGCGAGCCGCATCCTGTTCGATAATCTCGCGGCCGGTCGCGGCGACCGGCTGGCGCTGACCGGGCCCGGCGGCACACGCACCTATGCCGAGCTCTGCGCCGAGGCCGCGCAATGGGGCCACGGCTTTCAGTCGCTGGGCTTGAAGCGCGGCGACCGCATCCTGATGTTCCTCGATGACACACCGGCCTATCCAGCGGCATTTTTCGGCGCGGTGCGCTCAGGCTTCGTGCCGCTGTTGATCAACACGCTGACGCCGCCGGAGCTGCTGCAGTTCTATCTCTCGGACGCCGGCGCATCGGTAGCGGTCGCGGAGGCCGAGTTTACCTCGCGGTTCAACGCCGAGGCCTGCAAGGACACGCCGTTGCAAACCCTCATTGTGGTCAATGGCGTTGCGGGCGAACACGCCGTGCCGAACACGGTCGACGCGGAAAAATGGCTGCAAGGCTTCGCCACCGATCTGACGGAAACCGACACCCATCGCGACGAGATGGCGTTCTGGATGTACTCATCCGGCTCGACCGGCCGCCCCAAAGGCATCGTGCATCTGCAGCACGACATGGCCTATAGCGAGCACGCCTTCGCGCGCCACGTGCTCAAGCTCGGGCCCGACGACATCTGCTTCTCGGTGCCGAAGATTTTCTTCGCCTACGGCTTCGGCAACGCCATCACCTTCCCGTTCTCGGTCGGCGCGGCGACGCTATTGCTGCCCGGCCAGCCAAAGCCGGCCGCGATCTTCGCAGCGATCGAAGAATACCGTCCGACCGTGTTCTACGGATTGCCGACGCTCTATACCTCGCTGACCAAGGCCGAGGGCGCAGCCGCTACCGATTTCTCATCGCTGCGGATGGCGCTGTCGGCCGCCGAAGTGCTGTCGGCGGAAGTGTTCAACGGCTGGAAGACGCTGACCGGCCTCGAAATCATCGAAGGGCTCGGCTCAACGGAAGTCCTGCACATCTATCTCTCCAACCGGCCTGACCGGAAAAAGCTTGGCGCCGCAGGCCTGCGCGTGCCCGGCTACGAAATCCTGCTCAGGGACAAGGAAGGCCGCGAAGTCGGCGATAACGAAGAGGGCATTTTGTGGGTCCGCGGCGATTCCAATACGCCGCTGTACTGGAACCGGCCGGACAAGTCCGCCGAGACCATTCGCGAGGGCGGCTGGATCTACACCGGCGACCGGTTCATGCGCGATGCCGACGGTTTTCATTTCTTCCGAGGTCGCGCCGACGACCTGGTCAAGATTTCCGGCCAATGGGTCTACCCGCTCGAGGTCGAGCTCTGCCTTGCCGAGCATCCCGACATCAGGGAATGCGCCGTGTTCGCGGCTGAACTGCCTGACCGGCGCATGACGCTGAAGGCGGTGGTGGTGATGAACAAGGGCGAGTTCGATGCCAGCGATGCAACGAAGACGCTGCAGGATTACGTCAAGGCAAAGCTATTGCCTTACAAGTATCCGCGCGAGATCAGGTTCATCGAGGAACTGCCGAAGACCGGCACCGGCAAAATCGACCGGCAGGCGTTGATGAAGATCTAGCGCATCCGCAAGAGGTCGTCCCTGCGGAAAGCAGGGACCATAATCACGGGTGTCAGTTGTGGCCTTACGGTGTAGCCCCAGCCTGCCTAATTCTAATGTTTGTGGTTATGGGTCCCAGCTCAAGGCCGGGACGACAGCGAAGCTTTTTGGCGCTGCCACTCGATCCCTAACGTGCCCCTCACCCCGTCTTTCCCAGATGCTCCAGCGCATCTTCGGCACGCAACGGCACGCGCGAGGCTTCGTTGTTGAGATCGACGAGTTGCGTCAGCAATGCCAGCAGCGTCTTGCGGTCCGCCGGTTTCAGCGGCTGCAGCATCCTGACCTGCGCGCGCTCTACCGACGGCATGATGTCGCGCAGCACGGCCGCGCCCGATTTCGAGAGATAGAGCAGCTTGACCCGCTTGTCCTCGCGCGAGGGCTTGCGCTCGATCAACGCCTTGCTCTCCAGCCGCTCGATGACGTTGCCGAGGGTCGAGCGGTCGAACGCGATCACCGCCGACAGCCGCGTCGCGTCGATGCCCGGATGGGTGTGAATCGCGACCAGCGCCGCATATTGCACCGGCGTCAGGTCGAACGCGCTGCACTCCTCGACGAAGATCGAGACCGCGATCTGCTGCATCCGCCGGAACAGATAGCCGGGCGCGGTGTAGACCGCGTCCATCGTGATCGGTGAAGGTTTACTCGGCATCGGGCTGCCTGTCCGGCGCGGCATCAGCGAACGCCTTCATTTGCTTTGCCGCGGCTTCCGCCTCGAGCAAGCGGGGAAAGCCTGATACGTCGACGCCGAAGCGCCGCGCATTGGCAAGTTGCGGCACCAGGCAGAGATCAGCAATCGTCTGCGCGTCACCAAAACAGAACGGCCCCTTCTCGCCCTTGATCAGGGTCTCGCAGGCTGCAAGGCCTTCGCGGTTGGCCCAGGCCGCCCAGTCCGTCACCTTCTCTTCCGGCAGGCCGAGCTGGCGCAGCCGGGCCAGCACCTTCAAATTCTGCACCGGATGAATGTCGCAGGCGATCGCCAGCGCAAACGCACGCACTTTGGCACGGCGTAGCGGATCCCCTGGCAGGAGCGGCGGGTTGGGATGGGTCTCGTCCAGCCATTCGATGATGGCCAGCGACTGGGTCAGCACCGAACCATCGTTGCCCTCCAGTGTCGGCACCAGCCCCTGCGGGTTGAGCGCGAGATAGTCCGGCGCAATCTGTTCGCCCTTGCGAAGGTGATGCGGCAGGTGCTCTGCCGTGAGCCCCTTCAGATTGAGCGCTATCCTGACCCGATATGCGGCGCTGCTGCGGAAATAGCCATGCAGCTTCATCGGAACCTCCCTGATTCTTTTCTGGCCTGTTCGGGTTTACCACATTGACGCTACCGATATTGTAAGTATACTGTCAATCTACGATAAAGAATGACGGGAGGCTTGCCATGGAAGCCGTGCAGAAGACGCCGGAACGCGAGGCGTTCTACAAGAAGATCGACGGCGACAATCTCTCCGCGCTGTGGAACGTGCTGGGCGATCTCGTTACGCCGGAGCCACGCAGCGCCTGCCGGCCGCATCTCTGGAAGTTCGATTCGATCCGCGACTACATGACCGAGGCCGGCAAGCTGATCACCGCCAAGGAAGCCGAGCGGCGGGTGCTGGTGCTGGAAAATCCGGGCCTGCGCGGCCAGTCCAAAGTCACGACCTCGCTGTTTGCCGGCGTGCAGATGGTGGTCCCGGGCGACGTCGCCCCGGCCCACCGGCACAGCCAGTCGGCCCTGCGGTTTGTGCTCGAAGGCAAAGGCGCGCATACCACCGTCGACGGCGAGCGCACCGCGATGGAGCCCGGCGATTTCATTATCACGCCGTCGATGACCTGGCACGATCATTCCAACGAAACCTCCGAGCCGATGTTCTGGCTCGACGGCCTCGACATTCCGATGGTGCAGTTCTTCGATGCTTCGTTTGCTGAAGGGGCAAACGAGGACCAGCAGAAGATCTCCAAACCTGCCGGCGACAGCTTTGCGCGCTACGGCCACAATCTGCTGCCCGTCGACGAGAAGCGCAAATCCAAGACCTCGCCGATCTTCAACTATCCCTATCATTACAGCCGCGAGGCGCTGGAGCAGGCCAAGGCACGCGACGAATGGGACGCCTGCCACGGGCTGAAACTGAAATTCTCCAATCCGGAGACCGGCGATTTCGCGATGCCGACGATCGGTACCTTCATCCAGCTATTGCCGAGGGGGTTCAAGACCGCGCGCTACCGCTCGACCGACGCCACCGTGTTCGCCGCGATCGAAGGCAAGGGCCGCACCCGGATCGGCGACCAGACGTTCGAATGGGGCGCGCGCGACCTGTTCGTGGTGCCGAGTTGGCACTGGGTCACGCACGAGGCGGATACCGACTCGGTGCTGTTCAGTTTTTCGGATCGCCCGGTGCAGCAGAAGCTCGACCTGTTCCGCGAAGACCGCGGCAATGCGTGAGGGCGCTGTCCGTCCCTGCGAACGCAGGGACCCATAACCACCGGTTTTCGTTGTTACGAAAAGCGTCTGCTACGTCGTCACATTGAGAGATCACGCGGTATGGGTCCCTGCGTTCCGCAGGGACGACAGCTCTCACCGCCAGTGCAGCAACCGCGCTTCCAGCACGTTGATCGCCTTGCCCACTGCCAGCCCGAACAGCGAAAGGATCACGACGCCGGCGAGGAGCTGATCGGTCTGCATGAGATTGCCGGCCTGCAGCACGAAGGCGCCGATGCCGAACTGTGCGCCGATCATTTCCGCGCTCACCACCAAAAGCAGCGCCACCGATGCCGTGATACGGAATCCCGCAAGGATCGAGGGCAGCGCGCCCGGCCAGATCACGCGGCGGACGATGGCGTGGAACGGCACGTTGAAACTCTGCGCCATCCGGATCAGGTTGCGCGGCACCGCGTCGACGCCGCTATAGACCGAGATCGCGGTGGAGAAGAACACCCCTAACGCGATGGTCGCGATCTTCGGCTCCTCGCCGATTCCGAGCCAGAGGATCAGGAGCGGCAGCAGCGCGATCTTTGGAATCGGAAACAGCGCGGAAATAAAGGTAATGCCGACACCGCGCGCCAGCGTCGAGAGGCCGATTGCAAAACCGACGATGACGCCGGCCACGGTGCCGATCAGCCAGCCTGATCCGATGCGAACGACCGATGCCGAGACATGCTGCCAGAGCGCGCCACTGATGGCGAGCTTGTAGATCGCGACCGCAATCGCCGACGGCGCCGGCAGGAACAGCGGATTGACCCAGCCGGCGCTGCCGGCGAACTGCCACAACGCGATCACCAGCACCAGCGCGATCCAACCGGAAGCGCGGCCACCGCCCGGCATAAAACCCGCGCCGCGGAAGGCGACCGGCCGCGAAACGCTCCCGTCCTGTTGGGTATCCTGCGGCGCGCGCTCAAGCATGTTGCACCTCGCGCTCGGCGTCGATCGCCTCCTCGCGGATCAGCGACCACAACTGGTTCTGCAACGTCAGCAATTTGCCGCGGGCCTCGACGCCGCCGCGTTCAGCACGCGTCATGGGGATGGTCACGACCTCGCGGACGCGGCCGGGCCGGCGCGACAGCACCACCACGCGGTCGGCAAGTCGCACCGCCTCTTCCAGATTATGCGTGACGTAGACCGCACCCATCGCGCCGTCGGCGAGCAGGCGGACAAAATCCTCCATCAGCAATTCGCGGGTCTGCGAGTCCAGCGCCGACAGCGGCTCGTCCATCAGAAGAATCGCCGGCCGCACCGCAAGCGCACGCGCGATGCCGACGCGCTGGCGCATGCCGCCGGACAATTGCTTTGGATAGGCGCCACGAAAATCCGACAGGCCGGTGCGTCGCAACGCGTCATCGACGACGGCGCGGCGCGCGGCGGCATTGAGCGCGGTGTTGATCAACGGGAATTCGACGTTCGCTTCCACCGTGCACCACGGCAGCAGCGCAAAATCCTGGAACACGAAGGTCAGCGGATTGAGGCTATCGGCCGGCGGCGCGCCACGCAGCTCTGCCTGACCTTCACTCGGCCGCAACAGCCCGCCCAGGATCGACAGCAGCGTGCTCTTGCCGCAGCCGGAGGGCCCGACGATCGCCACCACCTCGCCGGAGGCGACGGTGAAGGATACGTCATCGAGCACGTCGAGGCCGCCGAAGCGGTGACTGATATGATCGGCGATCAGGTCCATGTGGTTCCTAGTTCGATGCCAGACCCGTCATTGCGAGGAGCGAAGCAACGAAGCAATCCATCTATCCCCGTACTGAGGCATGGATTGCTTCGTTACTTCGCTCGCAATGACGGCACTGGCGCAACTCTCTTCAATCCGCCTTCACATATTCCTTCGCGATGATCGCATCCGCACCAAACCCTTTGTCGACAAAGCCTTGCGCCTGCAGCCACGCGATCTGATTATCGACATTCTTGACGTCGAGCTTGCCGTCCGGGTCGATATAAGCGCAATTGCCGACCACCTGCGCGACCGGCAGATTGGTGTATTTCGCAATAATCTCGAGCAGCGGCTTCGTCTTGTCGTTGATCTCGGCCTTGCCGTCCTTCACGGAAGCCAGGATCACATCGTGATATTCGCGGTCGGCACGCGCCAGCGCGCCCAGCAGCTTCGTCACCAGCGCCTTGTTGGCAAGCGTCTTCGGCGAAGCGAACACCGCGCCGAGTTGCCACGGCGTCTCATCCCCGACCCAGCCGAGGAATTTGGCGCCACCGGAATCCACCAGGGCCCGCGCCGTCGAGATCGGCAGCAAGGCCGCATCGACGGTTTCACCCTTCAGTGCCGCGGCGGCATTCGACAGCGACTGCAGCGGCATCACCTTTGTGTCCGCGAGCTTGAAACCGTATTTGTCGGCGAGCAGTCCCAGCGAATAGTGAAAGCTGGAACCGACCTGCGTCACCGCGATCCGCTTGCCGGCGAGATCCTTCGGCGTCTTCAACCCCGCCGCATAGGCGTTGTTGCTGGCGAAATAGCCGATCAGGGGATAGCCGGCCTTCTCGCGGCTCATGCCGCCGATCACCTTCAGCGTGCCCTTGCCGGCGAGATTATAGAGCCCGGCGGTGAAAGCCGTGATACCAAAATCGACGTCGCCCGAGGTGGTCGCCACCGCGATCGGCTGCGCCGCATCGAAGAATTTCAGCTCGATGTCGAGCCCGGCCTCGCGGAAATAGCCCTTGTCCTGCGCGATGAACACCGGCGCCGATGACGACAGCCGCAGCACGCCGATTTTCGCCTTCAGCGCATCATCGGCCCGCGCTGTCCCGCTCGCCACCATCACCAGCAAGCCCGCCAACGCAAGCCGCGCAAACTTCTTCATCCATTTCCTCCGTATCCTGCTTTTCTCACGCTATCCACGTGCGTCGTCCCTGCGAACGCAGGGACCCATAACCACAGGGCTTGGTAATGGCAAAAGCCGTCTACCCAAGTGCCCAAAGCAAGGCCGCGGCGTATGGGTCCCCACGTTCGCGGGGACGACATAAACACATTCATCCTCCGGAGTGCACGGCTTTACAATCCTTCGGGCACGGGTTGATCCCGCCCGATGAACGCGCCCTGTTGTTTTAGCATCTGTTGCAACTTTTCAACGGCAATGTCGCGCGGAATCGTGTTGCCCGACAGTGCCAACGCTGCTGCAAGCCCCGCCGCCTCCCCCATCGCAAAGCAGGCGCCGGATACCCGCGCCGCCGACTGGCCCTCATGGGTCATCGAGGCACAGCGTCCGGCCATCAGGAGATTGTCTACGCTCTCGGGCACCAGCATGCGATAAGGCAATTCGTTAAAGCCGCGCGATTCCGGGATCGGCGGGAACTTGAACACGACGTCGCCGGCGACGTGCTGCTCCATCGGCCAGCCATTGACGCCGATGGAATCGTCAAACAACGCGCAGCCGAGCACATCCTCACCCGACAGCATATAGCCGCCGACCACACGACGCGTCTCGCGGATGCCGAGCTGCGGCGGCAGGTCGACGATGTAGGATTTTTCGAAGCCGGGCACGGTGCGCAGGAATTCGAACGCCTGCACCGCCTGCCGCCGTCCCTCGATCTCGCCGCGCGTCATCTGATCAGGATCGATGCCGCTGATCGCCGTGCCGTCCTCGCGCGCGAGCTGGGTAAAGTTGACCCGCCACTCGATGCCGGAGCGCTGCGGCCGCACGATCGCGGACTTGCGCGGAAAGCGATGCGTGCCCGCGGCTTCGGCCTTTTCCATCAGCGCCGGAATCGTCCGCCACGCCTCGCCAGCCTTTGCGGGATCGATGCCGTTGAGACGGAGCATCATCGAGGGATAGAGCATGCTGCCGGCATTGTCGCCGACTTCGAACGGTGCGCCCGCCCAGGCCGCGAGGTCGCCGTCGCCGGAGCAGTCGATGAAGATGCCGGCGCGCACCGCCTGGCGGCCCGCTTTGGTCTCGACCATCAGCGCATGGATGCGCTTCTCGTCTTCCATCACGATGCCGGCGCCAAGTGCGTGAAAGAGGACATCGACCTTGTGCGCCGCCAATAGATCGTCGGCCGCGATCTTGTAGGCCGCGGTGTCATAGGCTTGCGCGAGAATCTTGCCGAGGATCAGATGCGGCGCGTTGAGCCCATCGAGCCTGTCGATCCGCGCCAGCAACTCGGACGCAATCCCCTGCACCACCCGACGCATCTCGCCATGAACATTGGCATGCAGCCCGCAGAAATTGGTCACGCCGGCGGCCGTGCCCATGCCGCCGAGAAACCCATAGCGCTCGATCAGGAGCGTGCGGCGGCCCGCGCGCGCCGCAGCCACGGCGGCCGCGATGCCGGCGGGCCCACCACCGAGGACGGCGACCTCGTACTCGCCATAGAGCGGGATCTTGCGGGCGGGTTCAGTGATGGTTTTGGCAGGCACGCGCAACTTCCCAGATCGATAGCTGGAGGCTGACCCCTCCCTTACAGCATTTAGCTAGCGCGGCGCGCGGGACGGCTCAAGTTCCGACCTGCAGCGCCGAGGTGAGCTTGCGCAACGCCGCGATCACCGAGAGCGCGGTGATGCGGCCCGTCTTCGGATTTTCCGAGGGGATGTTTTCGATCGACATCGTGAACGAAGCCGAATCGGATTCGACCCTGATCTGATGGCAGTTCCGCGTCACCGCCGGATCGGCCCAGATTTCGATCGTCGTGCGATCGGGCCCGATCCCGGCCAGCGACAACGCCGCCACCACGTTGACATTGGCGGGAAAGGCGGCAGCCGCATCGCGCGCCGAGCCCTTGAACACACATAGCGCCGATGCCAGTCCATCCATGGAGATTCCATTCTCGACGAGATAAGGCGCGCCGGCGAGGCCTCCGGGCGGCTTGCGCGTCATCATCTGCACCGAATGGATGGTGCCTTCGGCGGCCGCCGAAACCGCATCGAAACCGATCAGCGCGCCGGTCGGCACAATGATCTGACCACCATGCGCCCGCGCCAGATCGACGAGATCGGGACGCGGCAACAGCGCGCTGGCGCTCAGTACCATCACCTGCTTGCCGGCGGTGAGCATCGGCCGGCAGATCTGATCGAGGATCGCGGCGGGCGCACATTCGACGACGAGGTCGGCATGGCCAGGCAGCTCATCGAGCGAAACCAGCGGACAGGAAATACCCTCACGATCGAGCCATGCTTTCGCTTTCGCACGATCCCTCGTCGCAATCGCCGCAAGAGTTAGGCCCGGCAGCCCCTGCGCCAGCTTGCGTGCCACGGTTCGGCCGATCTCGCCCAGTCCGGCAATGGCGATGCGTTTGGTAGACACTTATCCCGCTCCCCAATTCGCCGCCCGCTTCTCCGCAAATGACGCCAGCCCCTCGGATGCCTCCGCCGTCTGCCGCCGTGCCGAGTGCATTTTCACCAGCCGCGTGTAAGCTTCGTCGTCGACGCTCATGCCGCCGAACGAGTTCTCCATCGCCAGCCGCTTGGTTTCCGTCAGCGCCTCGGGGCCGTTGGCAAGCAGTTGCTCGACCGCCTTGTCGCCGGCCGATTCCAGCTCGGCCAGCGGCACCACCTCGTGCACCAGCCCGATACGCCGCGCCTCCTCCGCGCCGAAACGTTCCCCGGTCAGTGCATAGCGGCGGACCTGGCGGACGCCGATGGCGTCGCAGAGTTGCGGGATGATGATCGCAGCCGTCAGGCCCCAGCGGACTTCGGTGATCGAGAACAGCGCATTGTCGGCGGCGATCACGACATCGCAGGCCGAGATCACGCCGGTGCCGCCGCCGAAGCAGCCGCCCTGCACCAGCGCCACCGTCGGGATCGGCAGCGTATTCAGCCGCTGCACGGCCTCGAACGTCGCGCGCGACACCGCTTCGTTCTCTTCGGCGGATTTCGGCCGGACGCCGTTGATCCATTTCAGGTCGGCGCCAGCCTGGAAATGCTTGCCGTTCCCCTTCAGCACGACGAGGCGAAGGTTTTGCTTCTTGCCGAGGTCGTCCATCGCCGCGAGCACGCCGCCGATCAGGCCCGCGTCATAGGCGTTGTTCACCTCGGGGCGGTTCAGCGTGACGGTAGCGACGCCACGTTCGTCGAGACTCCACAAAACCGGATTGGCGCTCATCGGCGACCCTCTCGTATTCGTTTCCGGCGGCACTATGCCGAGACAACGGAAGGTGATCCATCCCTTTTCGCCATAGCAGTGATGCAAACCGCGTCACCGGTTGCATACGGTGGCGGGTCTGTGGAAACTGAAGCTTCGGGCGATCCCTTCAGCAGGATATACACTCCATGCGGATTTGCATTTTCGGTGCGGGCGCCGTCGGTAGCCATTTTGCAGTGCGTCTCGCACTGGCTGGACATGATGTTTCCTGCATCATGCGAGGTGCGCATCTGGATGCCGTGAAAGCCAACGGGCTGGCGCTGCGGGTTGGAAATGACGAGTTCAAGGCGAAGGTAAGAGCTTCGAGCGATCCGGCCGCGCTGGGGCAACAGGACGCCATCATTTGCACGCTGAAGGCGACAGGCCTCACGAGCCTCGCCTCTGGGCTGCCGCCGCTGCTCGGCGACGACACCGCCGTGGTGTTCGCGCAGAACGGCATTCCCTGGTGGTACGATATCGGGCTTCCTCCAAAACATCCGCCGGTGCCGGATCTGGCGTTCCTCGATCCCGGCGGACGCCTGCGCGCGGCAATCCCCAAGCAGCGCATCGTTGGCGGCGTGGTGTTCTCGTCCAACGAAGTCGTTGAACCGGGCGTGGTCGCAAATCTCTCGCCCGAGCGAAACCGGCTGCTGATCGGCGAGTGCGACGACCGCGCCAGCGAGCGCGTCGCGAAGCTCCGTGTAGCGCTGAACGAAGCTTCGATCGACTCGCCCGAGGTCACGCAGATCAGGGCGACGATCTGGTCAAAATTGCTGACCAACATGTCGATGTCGGTACTGTGTTTGCTGACCGGGCAGACCGCGCGCGCCATACGCGACGATCCTGATCTCGCCGACATCGTGCCGCGCCTGCTCGATGAGGCCAACAGCGTGGCGCAAAGCTGTTTCCCGCAAGTCAAACGGGTGACGCGCTCCGGCCCCGCGCCGGACCACAAGCCGTCGATCCTGCAGGATTACGAACGCGGCCGCGCCATGGAGATCGACGTGCTGGTCCGCGCGCCCGCCGCCTTCGCCCGCGCCGCCGGACTTTCGACACCGATGCTCGACATGATGGCCGCGTTCGCCATCCGACAGGCGCGCGACAAGGGGCTCTACAAGACCTGAGAACAAGCAGGAGGAACCGCATCATGCATGTCAAGGGCAAGGTCTGCGTCGTCACGGGAGCGGCGAGCGGCATCGGCGAGGCGGTGGCGCGTGCCTACGCGGAAGCCGGCGCGCGCGGCGTCGTCGTCGCCGACCTCAAAACCTCGCGCGAGAAGCTTGCCAAGGTCGCGGGCGACATCGACGGGCTGCCGATCACGGCCGATGTCGGACTGGAGGAAGACATCAAGGCACTGATCGCCGCGGCTGAAGACAAATACGGCCCCGTTGACGTGTTCTTTTCCAACGCCGGCCTCTCGCGCAAGGGTCAGGAGACCGCCTCCGATGCCGACTGGGAGGTGAGCTGGCGCGTCCATGTCATGAGCCATGTGTTCGCGGCACGCGCGCTGGTGCCCGGCATGCTCGCGCGCGGCTCCGGCTATCTCCTCAACACCGCGTCCGCGGCGGGCCTGCTGGCGTCGCTGAACTCGATGCCGTACGGCGTGACCAAGAACGCCGCGGTGGCGCTCGCCGAACATCTCGCCATTCAGTATGGCGACCGCGGCATCCGCGTCTCCGTGCTCTGCCCGCAATCGGTGCAAACCGGCATGACGACGCCGGGCCCGAGCGCGGCGAGAGTGGATGGCGTGCTGCAGCCGCCGGACGTGGCGCGGATGGTGATCGAGGCGATGGAAGAAGAACGTTTTCTCATCCTGTCGCACCCGCAGGTCGCCGAATACATGCAGCGCAAGGCCTCCAACCGCGATCGCTGGCTCGCCGGCATGCGGCGACTACGCGACAAGATCTACGGCGGGCCGCAATCAATCTAACGACTTCGGAGCGAATGGCGCCAATAAGCCATCGTATCGTTTCGCGCCCGGCGACGCATACGAACCGCGCCGGGACGTCGTCAGCTTCAGGCCGGCCAGTGCCTCGGCCTGCTTCACCGCTGCCGCCACGCCATCGACGACGGGGACGCCGAATTTCCGCGACAGTTTTTGCGGCAGATCGGCCATGCCCGCACAGCCGAGCACGACCGCCTCTGCGCCCTTGTCGAGCGCGCGGGCAATCTCGGCTTCAAGCTTCGCTTCCGCGCCGGAGCCGGGCTTCTCGAGATCGAGCACCGCGACGTCGCAGGCCGTGACCTGGACCCTCTCCGCAAAACCATAGCGGCGCACCAGCTCTTCGAGCGGCACGATCGAGCGCGGCAGCGTGGTGACGATAGCGATGCGTTTTGCAATCTGGCCAGCCGTCACCAGCGCCGCCTCGCAAATGCCGACCACCGGAAAGCGCGCCACCGATCGCGCCGCGTCGAGCCCGGTGTCGTCGAAACAGGCGATGATGCCAGCGTCGGCATCCGGCGCGTTCATCAACGCCTGGATCAGCCCGGGCACGGCAAAGGCCTCGTCGTAGTAGCCTTCGATCGAGACCGGCCCCATCGTCGACGTGACGGCTGATATTTCGGTGCCTGCTGCGGCAACGGCGCGGGCCGCGGCGCCGATCGTGTCGGTCATCGAGGCAGTCGTATTCGGATTGACGATCAGGATTTTTGTCATGGATGCATCGTAGTTCGGAAAGCGTCAAGCGCAACTATATCCGTCGTCCCTGCGGAAAGCAGGGACCCATACACCGCGGCCTGCGGAAGAGGCACAAGGGGAAACGGCTTTCCTCAACCACGCTCGCCCGTGGTTATGGGTCCCGGCGTTCGCAGGGACGACTTCGAGAGCTTAGCCGATAGTCCCATCAACCCATGCCGCAAACGCATCCAGCGCCTCGTCCATCACTTCGCGATCATTCCTCCCCGAACTCTTCAGCACATGGAAAGAATGATCGGCGCCATCGAGCAAATGCAGCGTCGCGCGCGAACCCAGGCTCTTGACGACAGGCTCGAGCAGGCTCATCTCGGCCAGCGCGTCGCGCGTGCCCTGCAAGAACAGCATCGGGATTGTGACGTCTGTGAGATGCCTGGCCCGCTCGCTGGACGGCTTTCCGGCCGGATGCAGGGGAAAACCGAGAAACACCAATCCGCGAACGCCCGGCAACGGCGAGAGCGCCTGTGCCTGCGAGGTCATCCGCCCACCGAACGATCGGCCGCCCGCGACCAGCGGCAGCGAGGGAAAGCGCCGCCCGGCTTCCGCCACGGCCGCTCGCACCGTTGCGTGTGCGACCGCGGGTGGATCGGGCCGCTTGCCGCCTTTCTCCATATAGGGAAACTGATAGCGCAGCGTCGCAATGCCGCGCTCGGCAAGGCCTGTGGCAACCGTCTCCATCGACTTGTGTGTCATGCCCGCACCGGCCCCGTGCGCAAACACGTAACACGCGCGCGCCTGTGGCGGCTGCAGCAATAGCCCTGAAACCGCCTCGCCGGGGCGGATCTCAATTCGCAAGCGTTCTGCCGCTTCTGCCGTCATGTGATCTGTCCGACACGTTTCTGCATGATGGAGACTCTATACTGGAAAACGCCCGGCGCGAGATGACCGGCCGAGGACCCCATCGCGCGGCCTCAAAGGATTTGGATTTATGGACAGGCCTGTGGCGCCACTATAGGATTGCATCATATTCAACCGCACGCCGAGGGTGATTCGCCTTGCGGCGTTTTTTGATAACAGACCGATATTGCGCGCCACCGGCGCAGTTTTAACGAGGGGCAGGCCATGCGGGGCAAAAGGATTGCGAAAATTGTGATCGCGCTGGCGGTCGTCGGCATCGGCTACGCGGCCTTCAAGGACGACATCGCCAAGCTCTGGCAGGATCTTCACGTCAAGATCGTGGAGCATCCCACGCCAAAGAAAACCGTCTGGCTCGATCAGGGCGTCGCCAAGGAAAAGCTGAGCTGGTTCTATCACGCCGATCAGGGAACGCGGACCTTCGGCTTTCCCTATGAATGGTTCAGGGCGCTGGAGCAGCCGACGATTTCGTGGCTGCCGTTCACCAACGTCGGCCTCTTCAGCGACCCCGCCTATCTCGACCGCTACGGTTTCATTGCCGACACCATCATCCCCGGCAAGGAGGCGCTTCCGATCGGATTCGCGAAAGGCGGCCCGATGCTCGACCCGACCGGCGCACCGTGGAAGAACCCGCGCAACAAGCAGGACATGACCGGCATCGGCCTGACCTGCGCGGCCTGCCACACCGGCAGCTTCACCTACAAGGACACCGCTGTCGTCATCGACGGCGGATCGGCGCTCACCAACCTCTTCGCGATGAAGCAGGGTATGGGCATCTCGCTTCTGCTGACGCGCTACTGGCCCGGGCGGTTCGATCGGTTCGCCGAGCGCATCCTGGGTCCGGACTCCAGCGTCGACGACCGCGAGACGCTGAAGAACCAGCTCGACCAGGTCCTTGCCCAGTACAAGCAGGTCAAGAATCTCGAAGAGCGCGTCGCCTCGCAGAGCATCGTGGAAGGATACGGGCGGCTCGATGCGCTCAACCGGATCGGCAACCAGGTGTTTTCGATCGGCCTGAAAAAGCCGGAGAACTATGCCGGCTCCTCTGCGCCGGTGCATTTTCCCAGGATCTGGAACACGCCGTGGTTCGACTGGGTGCAGTACAACGGCTCGATCATGCAGCCGATGGTACGCAATGCCGGCGAAGCGCTCGGCGTGTCGGCCGAGCTCAACCTGACCGAGCCGTCAAAGGGTCTGTACAAATCGAGCGTCGACCTGAAGTCGCTCCACGCGATGGAGCAGATGATCAAGGGCAAGAATCCGCCGAACGCGAAGGACAAATTCTCGGGCCTGCAATCCCCGAAATGGCCGGCCGACATCCTGCCGCCGATCGACCAGAAGCTGGCCGGCAGGGGCGCAGAGCTCTACAAGACCCATTGCCAGGAGTGCCACCGGCCGCCGGTGACGAGCGAGGCGTTCTACGATTTCAACAACAAGGACTGGTGGACCAAGAACGAGGCCGACGAGGCGATCCTCAAGGTCGAGAATGTTCCGATCTCCCATATCGGAACCGATCCCGCGCAGGCGGCGGACATGCTGGCCCGCACCGTCGCGGTTCCCGACCATCTCGGAATCAAGAGCAGCAGTTTTGCGTTCGCACTCGGCGAACTCGTCGAGAAGACCGTCAACACCATCTTCGATCAGCAAAAGCCGCCCGTGAGCGTCCCGGAGCGGAAACGGATGGATGGCTACATGCCGAACGAACTCCGGGGCGAACTGGCCTACAAGGTTCGTCCGCTGAACGGCGTCTGGGCGACGCCGCCCTATCTGCACAACGGCTCGGTGCCGACCATCGACGATCTGCTTGGCGACCCGGAGAAACGGCCTGCCAAATTCTATCTCGGCAGCCGCGAATACGACCCCGTGAAGCTCGGTTACAAGACCGACCCGATCACCAACGGGTTCGAATTCGATACCTCGATTCGCGGTAACTCGAACCGGGGGCACGAGTTCAGGAAGGACTACAACAAGAACAAGGAAATCAAGGGCGTCATCGGACCGGAGTTGTCCGCCGACGATCGAAAGGCGCTGATCGAATACCTCAAGACGCTCTGAGTCATCAGAGCTGAATTATTCGAACGCCGTCGTCACCGGCACCGGCCTCGCAGCGTCGGAACCGAACCGCTGGCCTTAACGGCTGGCCACCAGCCGCAAATGCGGCTTGATTGTTTCCTCAAGCTCGGCCCTGAGTTGGTGCACGCGCGGATCAGCCGAGCGCGCCGCGCACAGCGAATATTGGTTGACCGAGCACGCCAGCGCGCGCCGCTCGTCGGCGGTCCGCGTCACTTCCGGGCTGGACAGTTTGAGCACCATCCCGCCGAGTTGCACCAGCATTTCGTCGAGCGCCCGATCTATTCCGGCAATTTGATCCATCGCACCACTCCCTCTGGAAGGAGTAATGATCGGTGCGCCCGGCCGTTCCCCGCTCGCACTCGGTTAGGGATAACCAGAAGTAAACGGACCGCGATTCTATCGACGCCGCCCGCATATCGGCTTGAAGGAATCATTGTCAGTTGAAGGATGCAGGCCCGGCCTGCCCTGGAAAACGCCGCAATTGCAGCGGCCGCGCGCGTTACCTATGCTGCCGTCCCGTTCCGCGCGAGGCCCCCACATGATTCCACCGCTCGATCCCGTCGTCGCCCAGATCATTCCGCTGCTGCCGCTGCGCGACCCCGCGACGATGACGCCGCACAGCGCGCGCGATGCGCTCCGCGCATTGGCGGCCTCGCGCGCGGCGGTTCCTCCGCCCCCGGTGATGAGCACGGAAGACATCAAGGTGAAAGGCGCCACCGGATTCCTCGCCGCGCGGGCCTACCGGAACTCGAACGACAAATCGCCGACGGTCGTGTTCTTTCACGGCGGCGGCTGGGTCGCCGGCGATCTCGAGACCCATGACCGGCAGGCGCGCTGGCTCGCGATCGAAACCGGCGCCGTCGTCGTCTCGGTCGATTACCGCCGGCCGCCAGAGGTGCGGTTTCCCGGCGCCTTCGAGGATGCCTTCACGGCCACGCAGGACGTCATCGCCCGCATCGCCGAATTCGGCGGCGATGCCGCGCGCGTCGGTGTCGCCGGTGACAGCGCGGGCGGCAATCTGGCGGCCACCACGGCAATCGCCTGCCGCGAGGCCGGCATCGGGCTGGCAGCGCAATTGCTGGTCTATCCCGTCACCGACGTCGCCGGAAATTTCGCGGACGCGATGGAGAACGCCCGATTCCCCTCGCGCGCCGAGAACGCCGAAGGCTATTTCCTCACCCGCGCCACCATGGAGTGGTTTTGCGGCCATTACCTCGAAGACAAAACGCACGGCACCGACTGGCGCGTCTCGCCGCTCCGCGCCAAAGACCTTGCCGGCGTGGCACCGGCCATCGTTTGTACCGCATGGTTCGATCCGCTTCGTGACGAAGGCAAGGCCTACGCCGACACGCTCAAGGCGGCCGGCGTGCCGACCAGCTATTACGACGGCCTCGGCCTGATCCACGGCTATTTCGGCCTCGGCGAGGCCTCCGAGACCGCCAGGCGCGAAGCGCAACGCGCGCGGGCGGATTTCAAGGCGCTGCTCGAGAAGGGCGCTTAGCCAGACGTTTCGCGATCATACCGTTTCGATCGTTACCTGACCGGCAAGGCGCGCGACGTCCTCCGGCCGGCACAGCTCGGTCCCGGGATGGAGCAGCGTCGCGGCGCCGGCAGCGACCGCAAGACGGAAAGCGTCCGGGCGAGATGCACCTGAAGCGAGCCGCCAGACCAAGGCCGCCAGAAAGCTGTCGCCGGCTCCGACCGCGCTCCGCGGCGTAATCGGAATCGGCGGCGCCCGCAGGACTTCGTCGCGCGTGACAAGCGCCGCGCCAAGATGGCCCATCGTCAATGCGACGATGGTCGCTTTGCCCTTTTCGACGAGCTCCCTCGCAGCGACTTCCCACGCGTAGGCGTCCGACGGTTCGCTTCCGGTCAGTTCGCGCATCTCCCGCAGGTTCGGCTTGATGAGGTCGACGCCCTCAGCCGCCGCTGCGGCGAGCGCCGGCCCCGAGGTGTCCAGCACCATCCTTGCGCCGCGCTGCTTTGCGATCCTCGCGATCTGCGCATAGAAGTCATCGGGAACGCCATCGGGCAGGCTGCCGCTTGCGACCAGGAAGCGGGGAAAAGGCTCGATTTCCGCGATCAGCTTCAGGCATTGCTTCCACTCGGTTTCGTCGAGCCGTGGGCCGGGAAGAATGAACCGGTATTGCTTGCCCGCACTGATTTCATCGACGAAAAAATCCTCCCGCGTCTCGCCCGCAATCGTCCAGGTGTGGCTGGTAATCCCCTCTTCGTCGAGTAGCTGGCGCAGCAAGTTTCCGATCGCTCCGCCGACGGGATAGATTGCGCGGGCATCGCCGCCGAGCCGCTTGATGACCCGCGCGACGTTAATTCCGCCGCCGCCGGGATCGCGCCGCTGCGATCGGCCGCGCAGCTTGGCCACCGGCACGATCCTGTCGACCGCAGTCGAGAGATCGACCGCCGGATTCGGAGTGACCGTCACGATGTCTGAGGTGCTGGACATGCTGGCGATCCCGGGAAGACTCGAACTTCCGACCTACGGTTTAGGAAACCGTCGCTCTATCCGGCTGAGCTACGGGACCGCGGACCTGCATGGCAAGGCAGGTGCTTGGGATGCTTCATAGCAAAGCAAGCTTGGCATCGCCAGCCCTCCGAAGCGCGAAATGCAGACCGTGTTACCCGCTTGGTTGGTCGAGCGGTTCGGACAGAGCGGCATACGAGAGCGCTCATACCGGGAACGGGTTAGATATCAGTGCGTACCGATGCGTTGGTGTCGCAGCAAGAAACCGGCAAAATAGCTGCGTCCATCATTCCCCGTTGCGGCCGGTTGCCACCGGCATGAGCTGTCATTTCAACGCGGACAACGCGAACATGTTTCCGAATCCAAGCGTACAGGTTCCGCCATGGCGCGCTTGGTTTTGCCGGCCCGCTTTATGCCGCCGTATGGCTGCGTCATTCCGAAAGTTCTCCCGGATCCAGAGGAACATTCGCGCAGGCGTTCTGTTCTAGGGACATCGATCGACTTTCGAGGAGGACAGAAATGCAGAAACTTTTAGCCGCGGCTCTCTTGAGCGCCGCCATATTCAGTGCTCCCGCCTATGCGCAGACCGCGCAGACGGCTCAGCCCGCCGCCCCCGCAGCAACGACGGCCGGCTCGCAGGACAAGATGATGCTCAAGGGCAATTGGCGCGCGTCCAAGCTCATGGGCCTCGACGTCTATAATGACGCCAATGAAAAGCTCGGCGAGGTCAACGAGCTGATCCTGGACAAGGACGGCAAGGTCAATGCCGTGGTGATCGGCGTCGGCGGCTTCCTCGGAATGGGCGAACATGACATCGCCGTTTCCATGGACAAGCTCAAATTCGTCGAGGAGCCGGTCCGCACCAGCTCGACGGCGCCCGGAGCGACCACGCGCGACACTACAGGCACCCAACGCGAGACCACGACCGGTGCGGCCACGAGCACCACTGCGCCGACCCCGCGCAGCGCCGATGCGAACGACTGGATGCCCGATCATGCCGTGATGAGCGGCACCAAGGATCAGCTCAAGGCGATGCCGCAGTTCAAATATTCAGACTACAACTAAGGCGTTCCCACGCTTGATGATTAAGGCCCCCTTGGTGGGGCCTTTTTCATGAGCGGATGAAGAAGTAAATCCCGTGTCGCGGATGCGCGTCGCTCACCCGCTACGCCTTGATGTTGTTCTCGCGGACCACCTGCCCCCAGATGCTCACCTGCTTGGCGAAGAACGTCGAGAACTCCTTGCTGCCGGCGAGCAGCAGCGACATGTTTTGCGTATCGCGCAACTGCGCCGCAACTGCCGGCTCGCTCAGAATCTCCTTCGCCGATTTCGCCATGCCGGCGACGGCATCTTCCGGCGTTCCCTTCGGCGCGAAAACACCCCACCAGGCCAGCGTCTCGAAATCCGGAAAGCCCGCTTCGATCGCGGTCTGCGTATCCTTCAGCACGGGCAGCCGCTCGCGGCCCAGTTGCAGGATGGGACGCAGCATGTTGGTGCCGAGCTGCGCCGTCACCAGCGCCGCCGATCCAACGATGAGATCGACATGGCCGCCGAGCACGTCGTTCATGGCCGGACCGCCGCCGCGGTAGGGCACATGCGTGATCTCGACGCCGGCCTTCTTGCCCAGCACCGTCATCGCCAGATGGCCGAGGGTGCCGATACCGACGGAGGCGTATTTCACGGCGCCGGGCGTTGCCTTGCAGGCCGCGACCACATCGGCAAACGTCTTGTACGGCCGCTCGGCGTTCGCGGCGATGACATAAGGCGCCGTGCCGACCAGGAATACCGGCACCAGGTCCTGCATGACGTCCAGCCCCGGCTTTTCAAGAATGGCCGGAATCACCGCGTGCGAATCGAACGTCACCAGAAACGTCGCGCCGTCAGGCGCGCTCTTGGCGACCTGCACGGCGCCGAGCGAGCCGGCCGCGCCGGATTTGTTCTCCACCAGCACGGTCCGGCCGAGCCTGGTCTGCAGGTGAGACTGCAACAGCCGCGCCAGCGCGTCGGTCGATCCTCCCGGAGGAAACGGCACCACCAGCGTCATGTTCTTGGTCTGCTGCGCCAGCGCCGGCGTCACTGCGAACGCGGCTGTCGCCGCAAGCAAATTTCGTCTTGTAATCTTCACCAGAACTCTCCTCCCATTAACGCCTGCGATATTTTTTGTTTTTGTTCGCAGGCTTCATTTAAGTGCCGAAGCCGGATCCGGCCTTTTTGTATTCGGGGCGCGGCGGGCTGAAGATGTCAAGCACGCGGGCGCCTTCGGGTCCAGCCCGCATCGTGTGCGGCACGTTTCCCGGCGTGCGCCAGAAATCGCCCTTCTTGACCGGAATTTCCTCATCGCCTTGAACCCGGATCGCCGAGCCTTCAAGCAGCACGCCCCATTGTTCTTCGGGGTGATGGTGCAGCGTGCCTTGCGAATGCGGCGCCAGCGCCACGACCGACAGCATGGCGTGCTCGCCCGAAAAGATGCGTGTGGTGACGCCGGCGGCGAGTTCGCGAAACAGGCCGTCATCCGGGTTGTCGAGGTTGTGGAATTCTTCCTTCTGACTCATCGTTCCTCCCAAGCGCGCTGTCGCGCCCCATCAAGATTTGCCGTAGCTGCCTTGGTAGCGGCCCTCGCGAATCGCGATCAGGGTGTCTTCCTCGCGCGCGATCTGGGCGCGGACCGCCTCGAGCAAGGTGCCGGCCACAGCAGCAGGGAACGATACCACGCCGTCCTCGTCGCCCACCACGATGTCGCCGGGAGAAATCACCGAGCCGCCAATGCAAACCGGCACGTTGATCTCGCCGGGCCCGCTCTTGTACGGGCCGCGGTGGATCGCCGCGCGGGCAAAGCAGGGAAAGTCGGAAGCCGCGAAGGCCGCGACGTCGCGGATGGCGCCATCGATCACGTACCCCGCGGCGCCGCGGTATTCGGCGATATTCTTCATGATCTCGCCGACCAGCGCCCTCGTCTCGTCACCGCCGCCGTCGACCACGATCACGTCGCCCGGCCCGACCAGTTCCAGCGCCCGGTGGATCGCAAGATTGTCGCCGGGCCGCGTGCGCACCGTGAAAGCAGCTCCGACCAGCCGGCCGGCGCGATGAAACGGGCGCAGGCCCACCGCGCCCGGCAGCCGGGCAAGGTTGTCGCTGATGATCGAGGTCGGCGCGTTCCTGAACGCCTCGATCACTTCAGGCGCAGGCTTCGGCACGCTCGTCATGGCCGTGGTGATGGTCATAGAGACTGTTTCCTCTTGCTTCCTCTTGCGGCTCCGGCCCGCCCGACGCGAGGGTTCCGGATGAGCCGGCACATGATGGCTTGGGTTGGCGCAAAACAATTAGCATTCCGCTTGAGCTGGTATAATGGATTTCGATGGGTCCGGCGCGGCTCGCCCGGGGAGCCCGCACATCACGTCGGCGCTGTCGAAATCTTCGCCTCGGCCACACTTCTTAATGCGGCCTTAACCAGACCGGCCGACGCTGGCTGCGAAGATTCGCGCCGCCAAGTTGTCTTACAATGCTGTTCCAGAAGCTTGCCCCCTCGCCGGCCCTTTCGATCGTCCGGTTTTCCGACATCGACGCCTTCCGGCCGGTCGAATTTGTCGCGGACGCGCGCAGCGTCCCGCTGAATCTTGCGAACTTCCATACCGCGCGCGCGGCGGTGCAGTTGCCCTGCTGCCAGATCACGTTGCTCCGTTCGTTTCCGCGTATCGTCGACGTCAGCTACCGCGCCGCGCATGGCGTCGTCATCTTCCAGATCGAGGAAGACTACGACGTCTCGGTCAACGGCCTGTCCGTGAACCGGCCGACCTTTATCGGCATGCGCGGCAATGTGGATTTGCAGTTCGTCGAACCCCGCGGATCGCTGCACGCGATCGTCACCCTTGGCGCCGGCCTGCGGGATCGGCAGTGGTTCGATGCGCCGGACCGGCTATGCCCGTTCATGCCGGACCCCGACGCTCTTGCAACGGTCAGATCCGTCACGACGGGTATTTTGCAGACGGCTTCCGCCAGACCGGAATTGGTGCAGGAGCCTCGTTCGGCGCTTGCCCTCCAGGAAGGCCTGCTGCTCGCCATCGACGAGATGTTCCGCAGCAGCAGAACGCCGGAAGTGGCGGGCAAGACTGCAAGCACGGGCTATTGCCGCCTCGTTCGCATGATCGACGAGTATGTCGCCTTTCATGCCGCCTCGGCGATCTACAGCGCCGACCTCGCCGAACAATGCGGCGTGTCGGTCAGGACGTTGGGCACGGCGGTGGCGAGCGTCCGCGGCATGAGCCTGCATCGCTATCTGCGCCTCAAGCAGCTTTGGTCGGCGCGCGCGCAGCTCGTGAAGGGGTCCGACGCCATCACCGTGACGTCGTGCGCCCGAGCCAACGGCTTCCATCACATGGGCGAATTTGCGAGACTCTATCGTGCGACGTTCCATGAAACGGCGTCGCGCACGCTGGCGCGCGCAAGAGGCGCTGACTGATTCTTGCCACAATGTGGCGTGCTTATCCGCTCGCCTTCAAATGGTGCACTTAGAATCGCTACAGCATCGTCTGCGGGAACTTGCTTCGCTGTTGAATTTCTTCAAGATTTCTAATGGCCTAGCACTGTGTTCCATCGGTCACATCAGCGGGATAAGGTCACAACGCGAGCGGGAACATCGTGCAGTTTCGGCGTGACAGCGCTGCCAAAATGATGACAATCGACTCAATCAAAGTTCCCTAGAGAATTCGACTGGAGCGGACCGTCCGTGATCGCCTCACGTGCATCTTCACTTGTTGTTGCCACGATCGGAGGGCTGTTCGTGCTCGCGCCGGTGGCTTCGGATGCGCAGTGGTGGCGCAGTGCGCCGTACGATTTCGAATCCTGCGCCGATGTGGCCGAGCAGGCGAAGACCAAGGAAGAAAAGACGGCGAAGCTTGCTGAGTGCAACGCGAAATTCGCCGGCCGCCGCAAGCCCGGTGGCGGCTACACCTATTACGATTTCATGCAGGACCGGACGTTCGACATCGCAGGTCCCAACCCGACGCCGGAAGAGCAGAAGAAGATCGACGAGCAATATACCGCCTATCTCGAGCGCGAGCGGCGCAACCACATCGCCGCGGCGATGGCGGCCAAGCAGCAGCAGCCGGAGCTACCGCCAGCGCAGGACATGCAGCAAGGCATCCAACAGGCCTCGCTGCGCACCGAGCAGGCCCCTCCGCCGGTCGAAACCGAAAAAGTGCCGATACCGGTGGCGAGCCCGGTCAAGCAGGCCGCACGCATCAGGGCGGCCCAGTGCGCCAAAAACCAATTCTCGTGTGAATGGCCGCGGCTCTCGGAGAGCATCAACGAACTGAAACGGCTGTTCAATCCGCAACAGCAGCCGCCGGCGGCCAAGCAGAAGAAGGGCTAGATCCCTCTGTCGTCCCTGCGAAAAGCAGGGACCCATACCGCGTGATCTATCCATAAGGCGAAACGGCAGACGTCATCTCAGGACAACTGCATTCGGTGGCCATGAGTCCCTGCGGTTCGCAGGGACGACGTGGGGGAGCGGCGTGCTCACGCGGCAACATCGGCATCAATGCATGCGCGCCTTCTTGCCGCGGCGCGGCTTGACGACCGGTGCGACGACCGCGCGCGACGCCGCCCGCTGCTCCTGCAGCCGCGCGTCATAGCCCGGCGACGGCGTCGCCGTCGGCGGTACGGCATAAGCGGGCAGCAATGACGCCCAGAAAATTAGGACGGCAACCGCTACCAGCGCGAGGCCCGTTCGTTTCATGTCGCTTCTCCCATCGGCTCACCTGAACGAAAGTCGCGCCGGACCGACGCCAAGGCAAATCAATTTCGGGAGCGGATCTGCTCCGGTGTCAGGCGGGGCGAGCCCCTGGCCTCGCGCTCGGCCTGCCGGATCAATTCCGCGATCCGGCGCGACAGCGGCGCCTCGAGCCCGCGGCGCTCGGCAATTTCGGTGATGACGCCCTGCAGATAGTCGATCTCGGTGCGGCGGCCGCGCTGCAGATCTTCCCACATCGACGAGCGCGCCTCGGGATCGATCTTCATCGTCCGCCCCAGCAACGCCTCGAAGATCGGGTCCGGCAGGCGCAACAGCGTCGGCATCCACGCTGCCGGAATCGGCGTCGGCGAGACCGGCTTGATGCCCTCGGCCTTGATCGCCGCGAGAGCTTCGGCGAGTTGGTCAGCGAACAACTGCCGCCAAGAGCGTCGCGCGAGTTGCTTGCGCAGCGGCAGATCGGCCAGGGCGTTGAGCGCGTTGTTGAGATTGAGCAGCAGCTTGCCCCATTGCACCCCGTCGATGTTGCCGGTCGGCCGCATCGTCAGTCCCGGCACCGATAGCTTCTCGGCAGTATTCGCCTCGTCCTGCTCGATGACGATGTCGCCCGAGGTCGCGCGATGAAATCGCCCCTCGCCCAGCGCCATCACGTTGAACGGCACCATGCCGCCGAGCACGCGCCGCCCCGGCAGGCGGTTGCGGAGCACGGCGGCATTGCCGACGCCATTCTGCAGGCTGACGACGACAACATCCGGCGGTGCGTGCTTGGCAATGATTTCGGCCATCGCAGCGGTATCCGCGCTCTTGACCGTGACCAGCACCACGCCGGCATCCGCAAAAACGGAAGGATTTTCCGACAATACGAGCCGATCGCGCGTGATGGCCTGGTCAAAACCATCAAAACTCGTCGGCCGCAGGCCGTCTGCTTCGATCTCGGCGATCACGCGCGGACGCGCCAAGAGCGCCACGCGGCGGCCGGCTGCTGCCAGCATGCCGCCGACGAAGCAGCCGATGCTGCCGGCGCCTGCGATACCGATCGTTTGGCGCGAAACCATTTGTCACCTTTCGCGTTGCACCCGGCTTCGAATAGCAGAGCGTGCGGACGGTGCCTATCGCAGGCGCGCGCTCGCGCCTTGTAACCGTCATGTGCCACCGTTATGTTTCACGCGGGGCTACGCAGAGGAGACAACCATGGGTTTACTCGACGTCCTCAACGGCATGATGAACGGGCCGCGCGGCCCGAGCCGCCCCAGCTCCCAATCCGAGAGTGGCGGAATGTCGCCCTTGACCATGGCGATCCTGGCGCTGCTGGCCTGGAAAGGCATCAAGCATTTCAGCGGCAACCAGACCGGCTCGGCACCGCAGCCGGCGCCCGCGCCGGGCAATGTGAACGCCGGCATGCCCGGTGGCGGCATGGGCGGCGGACTCAGCGACATGCTCAAGGGCGGATTGGGCGGACTGCTCGCGGGAGGCGCGGCCGGCACAATCCTGAGCGGCGGCCTCGGCGACCTCATGAAGCAGTTGCAACAGAACGGCCTTGGCGATCAGGCCGACTCCTGGGTCGGCAACGGCCCCAACAAGCAGATCTCTCCCGGCGATCTCGGCAATGCGCTCGGCGCCGACGACATCGAACAGCTATCGGCGCAAAGCGGCCTGTCGCGCGACGATTTGCTGCAAGGTCTCAGCCAGTATCTGCCCGACGTCGTCAATCATCTGACGCCGGACGGACGACTGCCGAACGAGAACGAGATATCGGAACGGTTCTGATGCCGCACGATAGCGTTTTCCAGCGAAGTGGATACCGGTTCGCGTGAAGAAAACGCGTCAAACAAGAATCTAACGCGACGCTCGATAGCGCCGCGCCGCTTCACCATCGACACATTGGAAAGGGGACGGAAATGGGCGGCATTATCTGGATCATCGTCGTCGGCTTCGTCGCCGGCATCATCGCGCGCATCCTTTCGCCGGGCCAGAACAACCCGACCGGCTTCATCCTGACCACGGTGCTCGGCATCGCCGGCGCGTTCCTGGCGACCTTCGTCGGCCAGGCAATCGGCCATTACAGCCCCGATCAGGGCGCCGGCTTCATCACCGCCACGATCGGCGCGCTGGTGGTGCTGTTCATCTGGAACCGGCTGGTAGCGCGCGGCGTGATCTCGGATCCGGGGAACAGGTGAGAAGCCGTAGGGTGGGCAAAGGCGCATGCGCCCTGCCCACCATCACTGGTGGGCACGCTTCGCTTTGCCCACCCTACAATTCTCGTCACAACACCAGATGCATCCCCGCATCCATCCGCACATATTCGCCGGTCATGTTGCTCGACGCCGGCGAGGCGAGGAAGCAGACGAGCTGCGCGATGTCTTCCGCCGTCGAGGCGACCTTTAGCGGCACCTTCGCCACCACGGCGTCGCGCACCGCTTTCGCGCCGGCCTCGCCGCGGCCCTTGGTGAACCAGGGCGTATCGATATAGCCGGGACATACCGTGTTGACGCGGATCAGCGGCGCCAGCGCACGCGCCAGCGATTGCGTCATGGTGTTGAGCGCGCCCTTGCTTGCGGCGTAGGCGACGGACGAGCCGCCGCCGGAAATGCCGGCGACCGACGACACGTTGACCACGGCGGACGGTTGGCCGGAAGCTTTGGCGCCCGCTTCGAGCAGCGCGCGCGCCGCGCGGATCATCTGGAACGGGCCGATCGTGTTGACGGCGTAGATGCGCTGAAAATCCTCGGCCGAAAGCCCGTCGAGGTCGTGGTGCGGCACGTGCTTGGTGGTGCCGGCATTGTTGACCAGCACGTCGAGCCTTCCCCACGGCACCGCAGCGGCGGCGATCTTCCTGCAGTCTTCATCGCGCGACACGTCGCCCTGCACCACCACGACTTCGGCGCCGGCGCTGCGGCAGAGATCGGCGGTGGCTTCCGCCTCCGCCTTGCTGTTGGAATAGTTGACGACGATGCGCGCGCCGCCCTTTGCCAGAATGGCCGCGGTCGCCGCTCCCAGGCCGGAGGCAGAACCGGTTACAATCGCGCACAAACCATCCTTCGACATCCGCATTTCCTTTGTTGCTTATTGGCTGGTTTCGAACCGCCCGTTGGTAAGTCGGGGCTACCATATCGTGCGGCCCATGCCGTGCAACCTTGCGGAAATCCGCTCAGCGGAATTTATTCTTGGTCCCGATTCATCATGCCGCCGTCGCAGGCCGCCCTGCGGACAGCGCTTGTCACGGCTATGGCTTTTGCCCATCATAAAGCGCAAGAAAAGATCGCAGCCGACCCGGCAGTTTCAGTTTGGGATTGGCATGCCAATTTCAAATCGGGGAACGCTGTGGCGGAGAGTGAGAACATCGTTGCCGAGACCGCGGAGAAAATCTTCGCCGATCTCGCCGACGCCCAGACCATCAATCGCGACGAGAAGGGCGAGTGGAAAGCCCCGCTCTGGCAGGCACTGAGCGACGCCGGCCTGCCGCTCGCCTGGGTGGGCGAAGATTGCGGCGGTTCGGGCGCTTCTCTCGCCGAAGGTTTCAGCGTGTTGAGCGCGGCCGGGCGCTTTGCGGTCGCGGTGCCGCTGGCGGAAACCATGCTGGCCGGCTGGCTGTTGGCGCAGGCCAAAATCGCCTCGCCCGGCGACGAGATGACGGTAGTGCCCGCGAGCCCGAAAGACCGGATTACCGTCAATGCCGATGGCAGCCTGTCAGGCAGGGCGCGCGGCGTGCCGTTTGCCAAGGTTGCAAAACACCTCGCGGTGCTCGCCAGCGATGCGAAGGGTGATTGCTCCATCGCGCTGGTCGATACCGGCAAATGCCGGATCGAGAGCGGGCTCAGTCTCGGCGGCGATCCTTCTGACATCGTGACGCTCGACAAGGTGCAGCCGATTGCGATCAAGCCCGCGCCCGCCGGTTTCGACCAGACGCGGCTGATGCTGATGGGCGGCGTCACGCGCTCCCTGCAGATTGCCGGCGCGCTGGAATCGATGCTGGAAATCTCCGTGCGCTATTCCAACGAGCGCGTCGCGTTCGAGAAGAAGATCTCGAAATTCCAGGCGGTGCAGCACAATCTGGCGCGGCTCGCCGGCGAGTCGGCAGCGGCGCTGGCAGCAGCCACCTCGGCCGCCGACGCCATCGCCAACGCAAACTCCTTCGACGACGAAGTGTTTCTCGAAGCGGTGGCGGCAAAAATCCGCTGCTCGGAGGCGGCAGAGAAAGGCGGCGGCATCGCCCACCAGGTGCACGGCGCGATCGGCTTCACCATCGAGCACATCCTGCATCGCTATTCGCTGCGTGCCCTGGCATGGCGCGACGATTTCGGCTCCGAAAGTTATTGGGCGGTCGAGCTCGGCAAGCTCGTGTGCAAGCGCGGCGCCGATGAACTGTGGCCGCTGGTCGCCTCGCGCTGACATCAATACCGATTTGCCTGCATAGAGAACGATAATGACCGCAGCCCTCCGTTTCGATCCGATCCGCCTGCCGAGCGAATGCGAGCAGTTGCGCAAGGAAGTGCGCGCCTTTCTTGCCGAAGAAATCGCCGCCGGCACCTTCGATCCGCACCAGCCGAACCGCGAAGATACCGACGTGCCGGAATTTTCCCGCAAGGTCGGCGCACGCGGCTGGCTAGGCATGACCTGGCCGAAGAAATATGGCGGCCACGAGCGCTCGTTCCTCGAGCGCTATGTCGTGACCGAGGAAATGCGCGTAGCGAATGCGCCGACGCGCCGTTTCTTCGTCGCCGACCGCCAGAGCGGCCCGGTGCTCCTGAAGTACGCGCCCGAGCACATCAAGATGGAAATCCTGCCGCGCATCTGCCGCGGCGAGATCTGCTTTGCGATCGGCATGAGCGAGCCGAACTCCGGCTCCGATCTGTTCGCGGCAAAGACCCGCGCGACGAAAACCGACGGCGGCTATCTGATCAACGGCACCAAGATCTGGACCTCCTCGGCCCATATTGCCGACTACATGATCGCGATCTTCCGGACGTCACCGCCGACGAAGGAAAACCGCCGCCACGGCCTGACGCAATTCCTTGTCAAGATGAAGCAGCCGGGCATCCAGGTGAACCCGATCGGCCAGATCACCGGGCAGTATGAGTTCAACGAAGTTGTTTTCACCGACCACTTCATTCCCGACGATCACGTGCTCGGCGAGATCGACGGCGCCTGGAAGCAGGCGACGAGTGAGCTCGCCTATGAACGTTCAGGCCCCGAACGTTTCCTGGAAACCTACTACGTGCTGACCGAACTGGTCCGCGCCGTCGGCAACAAGCCGGATACCCGCAGCGCCGAAGGCATCGGCCGCCTGGTGGCGCAGGTCCACACCATGCGCCGCATGTCGGTGTCGGTCGCGGGCATGCTGCAGGCCGGCAAGGAGCCGGTGGTCGAGGCGTCGATCGTGAAAGACATCGGCACCATCTGGGAGCAGCAATTGCCGCATCGCGTGCGCGAGCTCGCCGCCTTCGTCGAGGAGACCGCCACCAACCGTGAGACGCTGGAAAAGCAGCTCGACTTCGCCATCAAGACCGCACCGAAACTGACGATCCAGGGCGGCACCACCGAAGTGCTGCGCGGCATCATCGCCCGCGGGCTCGGTTTGCGCTAGCGCGCGGCTTGGTCTGCGCTAATTCAACGAGGAAACGCATGAGCAAATACACTGATATCGGCGTCGAGAAACACGGCCATGTCGGCCTGATCGAAATCCGAAAACCGCCGTTGAACTTCTTCGACGTCTCGCTGATCAACCAGATTGCGGACGCGCTCGAAGAATTCGACAATGACATCGAAATCCGCGCCTCGGTGCTCGCGGCGCAAGGCAAGGCGTTCTGCGCCGGCGCCGATTTCTCCGATCCGAAGCGGCAGGAGCAGGAAGCGAACGCGCAGAATGATCCGGCGGCCAATCTGCCGATCAACCATCTCTACGTTCAGGCCGTGCGCATCTTCCGCAACAAGAAGCCGATCGTCGCCGCCGTGCACGGCGCTGCCATCGGCGGCGGACTCGGCCTGGCCGTCTCGGCCGATTTCCGCGTCACCTGCCCCGAAGCGCGCTTCGCCGCGAACTTCACCAAGCTCGGCTTTCATCCGGGCTTCGGCCTGACGACGACGCTTCCCGAACTGGTCGGCAGAAACAACGCGGAGCTGATCTTCTACACCAGCCGCCGCGTCACCGGCGAGGAAGCCACGCGCATGGGCCTCGCCAATGTCTGCGTGCCGCAGGACCAGGTGCGCGCTGAAGCGATGAAGCTCGCCGCAGAAATCGCCGAGTGCTCCCCGCTCGGCCTGATCTCGACCCGCGCCACCATGCGCGCCGGCCTCGCCGACCGCGTCATGGCCGCCACCAACCACGAACTCGCCGAGCAGACCAAGCTCCGCGCGACGGAGGATTTCAAGGAAGGCGTCAAAGCCACCGCCGAACGCCGCGTTGCGAACTTCAAGGGGCGGTGATCTAGCGCAACTCTCGCACCCCGTCGTCCCGGCCTCGAGCCGGGACCCATACGCCGCGGCCCGCGGAGAGGGCACAAGAGGAAACGGCCTCCTTCGCCATCGGCAACGGTGGTTATGGGTCCCTGCGTTCGCAGGGACGACGTGTTGATAGATCGCGCTACGCCACCAGCTTGAGCGTCACGCCGCAGAGATCAAAGCTGTTGCCCGACACCTTGCAGCCCTTTGCCTTGGCCGCGTCACGCACTTTGGCGATATCGGCTACCTTGAAGGTCAGCCCGCTCATCAGATCGCTTTCGCCCTTGACGAAGCGGAAGCGGGCATTGGGCAGCTTCAATTCAAGCTCGCCACCTGCGCCCGCGCTGACACCAACACCCAGAATCTTTCCCCAATGCTCCGCCAGCCCTTGCGGATCCGGGCTCTGCATCTCGACTTCCGTCAAAGCCACCGTCACATCCTTGCGGATCGCCTTCTGCCAGTCGGGGCCCGCCGGCGGATAGGGCCCCAGCACATCGTCGCTGCCGTCGGTGTGGTTGAACTCGATGAACGCGGCACGGCAATCGCGCGGGTGCAGTTGCACGCCGCGATAGGGCGCGTGCGTGATCACGTTCGCCGTGCGCACGCCGATGGCGTTGGCGTGCTTGCCGCGCGCATCGGGATCGTCGCAGCAGAAGATCGCCATGTAACCGCCGCGGCCGCCGGTCTTGTCGAGAAAACGTCCCGCCGCGGTGCCCGGCTGGAACGGCGCCACCACCTCCAGCAAAATGGTGTCGACCGGCAGCAGTGCATTCTCCAGGCCATATTTGGCGACGTTACCATCGCGGTAGCAGACGTTGAGGCCCATGATCGCGGAAATATCCGAGATCACGGGCGCCAGATGCGGCGCCACCAGGCAGATCTGCCGCAGCCTCAGATATTCGGCCATCTCAGTGCCCTCGGCCATTTTCAACGGCCCGAAAACACGGGCTTGCGCTTCTCGACAAAGGCTTTTGCAGCTTCCTTGTGATCGGCGGTGTCCCCCGAGCGCGAATGGTGAATCGCTTCGGCGTCAAAGCAGGCTTCCAGCGACATCGTCTCGGCATTGTTGATGTTGCGCTTGATGTAGCCCAGCGTCACCGACGGCCCCTGTGCCAACGACATCGCGAGATCGTGCGCCTCGGCGTCGATCTCGGCATCCGGCACCACCTTCGTCACCATGCCGAGATTATAGGCCTCGGTCGCGCTCAGGACCGGCGAGGTCAGATAGAGTTCGCGCGCTTTCGCAGCTCCGAGCATCTGGGTGAGGAAATAGGTGCCGCCGTAATCCCCCGACAATCCGACCTTGGCGAACGCGGTCGTGATCTTGCAGGAGGCGCTGGCGACGCGCAGATCGCAGGACAGCGCGATCGAGAGGCCGGCGCCGGCGGCAGCGCCATCGAGCTGCGCCACCACCGGCTTCGGCATCTGGTGCAGGATGCGCGACACTTCCATGCCACGGCGCAAGTTCGCCATCTTGGCCTCGAAGCCGAGCGGCGCCCTGCCCTCCGCCATCGACTTGACGTCGCCGCCGACGCAGAACGTGCCGCCCGCGCCCTTGATCAAGACCGCACGCACCTCGTGATCCTCCGCCGCCCGCCGCGCCGCCTCCACCAGTCCGCGCGTCATGTCCGGATTGAGCGCATTGCGCCGCTCGGGGCGGTTCATAGTGATGGTGAGCAAGCCCTGTTCGAGCTTCTGGAGGACCATTTCGTTTGCGCTCATGGGTGGTGCTTTCGTTTGTTGGTTGAGATGAACTCGTAGGGTGGGCAAAGGCGCACTTGCGCCGTGCCCACCATCTCTCGCCGATCTGCGGCGCTAATGGTGGGCACGCCTCGCTTTGCCCACCCTACGCAGATCAGTCCTATTTTTTCACCAACGGACAGCGCGAGGCTTCCAGCGGCTGGAACGCCTCGCTGCCGGGGATCGTCGCCAGCAGCTTGTAATAATCCCAGCGTCCCTTTGACTCCGATGGCTTCTTGACCTCGAAGAGATACATGTCGTGCACCATGCGACCATCGTCGCGAATCTTGCCGTTCCTGGCGAACATGTCGTTGACCGGCGTCTCCTTCATCACCTTCATGACCGCGGCCGCATCCGTGGTGCCCGCGGCCTTCACGGCTTTCAGATAGTGAAGGACGGAAGAGTAGACGCTGGCCTGCGCTGCGGTCGGCGGCCGCTTGACGCGCTCCATGAAGCGTTTTGAAAACGCGCGGGTGTCGTCGTTGAGGTCCCAATAAAAGGCTTCCGCCAGCAGCAGGCCTTGCGCGGTCTCCAGCCCGACGCTGTCGATGTCGGTGACGAAGGCGAGCAGCGGCGAAAGTTTCTGGCCGCCGCTTCTGGTCAGCCCGAATTCCGCCGCCTGCTTGATCGCGTTGATGGTGTCGCCGCCGGCGTTGGCAAGGCCCACGACCTTTGCCTTCGAGCTCTGCGCCTGCAACAGGAACGAGGAGAAGTCCGACGTGTTGAGCGGATGCTTGACGCTGCCCAGCACCTTGCCACCGGCCTTCACCACCACATTGCTGGTGTCCTTTTCCAAATCCTGCCCGAAAGCATAGTCGGCGGTGAGAAAGAACCAGGTCTCGAAGCCACTCTTGACGGTGGCGAGCCCGGTGACGTTGGCCTGCGCAAAGGTATCGTAGGAATAATGCACGGTGTAAGGGCCGCAGGCCTCGTTGCTCAGCCGGATCGAGGCGGGGCCGCTATACATCACGATCTTGTTGCGCGCCTTCGCGATCTCGCCGGCGGCCAGCGCGGTGGCGGACGCCGCCACGTCGTACAGCATCTCGACGCCCTGGTTGTCGAGCATGTCGCGCGCGATGCTGGCGGCAAGGTCGGCCTTGTTGAGATGATCGGCCGCAAGAATCTCGACCTTGCGCCCCAGCACCTCGCCGCCAAAATCCTCCACCGCCATCTTCGCGGCCGTCTCGGAGCCCGTGCCGGTGATGTCGGCGTAAAGCCCGGACATATCGAGGATGCCGCCGAGCTTGAGCGCCGGCTTGCCTTGCGCCAGCGCCGCAGTCGCCGACATCGCCAGCGCGGCGGCGAAAATACCTGTCATTGCTCTCTTCACGGAGTTTCTCCCTGTGCCCGCGCCGCATTGTCTGCGGCTTTGAAATTGTCGGCGCGATCATGCCGCATGGGGTGAGCAGCGGCAAGGCGGAGGACAACGCGGGCTCTGTCGTGTTTTCCGCTAAGCGGAATGAACGACAAGGCGCGGAGCCAGCAACGCACCAGAACAATCGCTAAATGCTGGACCGAGCTCCTAACCCACCCTTGAGCAAGGCTTCCGCTTGTTCGATTTCGGGCAGATGTTGTTCGGCGTCGAAATGGACGAGGATTGGCGCCAGCACCTCGGAGATTGCTCCCTCGCGGCCATATGCGCCGTAGAGCTGCGCTAGCCGAACTGCGCTGCGCAGCTCGAATGTCCTCGTCTGTTGCGTTCGCGCGATTTCCAGGGCTCGACGGAAGCTGTCTTCAGCCATGGAGACATCAGGCGGATCAAGCCGCAGCAACAGCTCACCCTGACTACGATGAAGTTCGGCATCGAGCCAATGCTGGCCGGATTGTTCTGTCCAGGAGATCAGCCCCCGCAAAATTTCCAGCCCGGTCTCAAGCTGTCCGGCCTCCGCATTCGCTACGGCAACCTGCATTCCCCAAAATGGTTCGCAAAGGTAGCAGTCATTCTCGTGAAGCAATGTCCAGCCACGGCGCATCTCGGCAAGCCCATCCATCCGGTCGCCGCCGCGCCACCTTGCCAGGCCGTTCAGAAAACTGCCGGCGGCAACGTACAGCGGCATCGTATGCTCGCGGGCGAGCCCGAGCGCCAAAATCGTCTCCGTTTCCTGCAGCATGCCCCCGCATAGCCCATCGAAAACGGCCTTGTGAACGAGTGCATTGGCCTGGGCAAGCGCTCGCGTTTCTCCCGTGGCACGCACCGCCTCAGTGGCGAGCCGGCGCGATCGATCGATCCTCCCGAGCGGCCAAAGCACCAGGGCAAGGAACCTCATAATGACGAAAGGCAGATCCAGCGCCGACGCCTTGAAGGTCGCCGGATCCGGATCGGCCTCATAGGCAGCGAGTGCGCGCTCGAGATGCAGTTGCGCGCTCAGGTAGTCGCCCCCGAACCAGCAGGTCACGCCGGTTGTCCAGCGTGCGAGGACTGCGGCCACCGGCGATTCCGGTCGCTGCTTGGCGAGGATCATGATGGTCTCCGCCAAGTCCCGCATCGGCGCGATCTCGCCGTGGGTCAGGCAGGCATTGAACAGGCCCGAATGGATCGGCGCCAGTTCGACCGGATCATTGATGTCAGTTGCGAATTGTCGCGCGCGCTTCCAGGCGGCCACCGTCTCGGGGGCACTGTGGCCAAGGCTGCCGCGCAGGGCGCGGCCATATGCGATTTGAAGCTGGAGTCGGTTCATGGTCCGGCCCGGTTCATCGGGCAGGCCATCTGCGATGGTAACCGCCTTGCCGAGATGTGCGATTGCCTCGGTATAGGCCGAGCGTCTCAATGCCTGCTGGCCGGCCTTGCGCCACCATTCGAGGGCCATTCCGCTCAAGCCCGCCTCGGTGAAGTGGTACGCCAGGACTTCCGGTTCGGTCTCGGCGATGATCGGAAACTTGTCACGCAGAACATCGCCGATGTGGCTATGCAGCAGTTGCCTCCGGCTCCTGAGCAGGCTCTCGTAGGCGGCTTCCTGAACGAGCGCATGCTTGAAGGTGTAGGTCGCTTCCGGCGGAGTGCCGTGGCGAACCAGCAGCTCGGCCTCTTCGAGTTGCATCAGAGCAGCGCTCAGCGTCAGATCATCGCGTCCCGCCACCGATCGCAGCAGCGTGTATGAGAAGTCGCGGCCAATGGCAGCACCTATCTGTGCTACCTCCTTCACCGGCGCCAGCCGATCGAGCCGCGCCATCAGCGAGTCCTGCAGCGTCGCAGGAATGGCGAGCGGCGGCAGCGGACTATCGAAGCGATAGCGCCCGTCATCTTCCACCAGCAGCCCCGACTCCAGCACCATCTTGGTCAATTCTTCCACGAACAGCGGGACACCATCCGTCTTGTCGACGATCTGCGTCATCATCTCGCGCGGCAGCTCTCGACCGACGGTTACCTGCTCGACCAGCGCGCGCGTGTCCCGCCGGTCAAGCCGATCGAGCCGCAGCAGGCTAACGTTGGCAAGACCCACCCAAGGCGGCTCGAACTCCGGCCGGAATGTCGCGAGCGCGAGCACCGGCAGTCCCCTGATCCGATCGACGGCGAGATCGAACAGCTCGAGGGTTGTGGCGTCGGCCCAGTGCATGTCCTCGCAGACGATCAGCAGTGGCTGCTGCCGTGCCAGGCCCTCAAACTGGTCGAGCAGGGCAGCGAAGGTCTGTCGCCGCTGCTGCACTGGATTTAAAGCCAGCGGTGGATACCGCTCGCCGGTCGGGATCGAAAGCAGCGCGGCAATGAGCGGGGTGGCGTTGCCCACCCGCTGCGCTCCGAGCGCAAGCGTTGCCTCGAGCTTGTCGAGCTTTTGCTCGGACGTGTCCTCTGGAGCGATGCCGGCGGCGCGCTCGAGCTGAGCGATAAAGGGATGAAGCGCGCTGTTCGAATGGTAGGGTGAGCACTGATACCGCAGCCGGCGGTGCGGTCCCAGCGCAGCGCTCTCGCACAGAGATGCCACAAGGCGCGACTTGCCGATCCCGGCCTCACCGGAAATCAGCACCACCTGCCCCTCGCCCTGCCACGCCAGTTGCTGCCGCGCGAGCACGAATTCGATCTCTGCCTTGCGACCGACAAAGCCGATGGATCGTGCCGTGCGTACCGCCTCGAAGCGGCTCTCCGAAGCGGCGCCGCCTTCGACCGCCCACACGGCGATGGGCCCTGATATCCCCTTGACCTCGCGGTGCCCGAGGTTTTGAAAGGTGAAGAGATCGCCAAGCAGTTGGCGTGTCGAAGCGGCGACGACAACGGCCCCTGGCTCCGCCAGGCTCTGCAGCCGGGCAGCGATATTTGGCGTATCGCCGACCATTGCCTGTTCTTCGAAGGCGCCTCCGCTGGTGAGGTCACCCACCACCACAAGTCCCGTCGCGATGGCGATCCGCACGTCGACCCGCTCGTGCATGCGCGTTTCGAGCTGCCTCATTGCGGGGATGATGTCGAGGCCGGCGCGCACGGCGCGTTCGGCATCATCCTCGTGCGCCCGGGGGTAACCGAAATAGGCGAGAATTCCATCGCCGACAAACCGGGCTATCACGCCGTCATAGGAAGCGATGACTTTCGCGCACGCGGTGCGATAGACGCGGATCACATCCCACATGTCTTCGGGATCGAGGCGCGCCGAGAGCGCCGTTGAGCCGACCAGATCGCAGAACAGAACGGTGAGGTGGCGTCGTTCGGCGTCATGCTGACGAGCCGCTGTCAATTCGTCCTGATTGAGTTCGGCGATGGCGCGAAGCATCTTACGGCGATGGCCGAGCAGGACCCCAAGTCTATCGAAGTCCTCGTCCCTCAGTTCGGAGAGGACACTGACATCGATCCCGTTCTCGGCAAAACGCTTCGCGTATTGTCCAAGCCCAAGATTCTCGAGCCAGTCCGCAATCTGCTGCATTGATGCCACCGAGCGTGTGGTTGACAGCAGGCCGATGATTGGGCCACGGCGGGAAAAACTTATCCCAAGATCGCCGGCATGGCACGCCTTGATGCAGCAATTCGGCTGCGGTTGGCCCTCTATTTCTTGCAAGAGCGGTGCTTGGCTACGGTGCTCGCTACCAAGCAGCGCATGATATGATGATAACAACTCAATTGCTGTGTGCGCTTGACATTGCAGAACGCAGCAGAGCGCGACCGCTGAGTACATTGCGTAGGATGGCTAGTTGCGGCCTGTCCGCCGTAGCCATTGAGCGTAGGCGCAGGCGGAAGCGAAACCCATCCAGTCCTTGCGCGGAGACATGATGGGTATCCGTCCTCTCTCTTCGAGCTACGGCGGACAAGTCCCTTCGTTGCCAGCCGGCACAGCTACGCACAATCGAAACGCTCGTGTAACGCGAGACGCGCCACTCACGCCAACAGCCCCTTCCCCGGCACATGGTTGAGCTCGAGCCGGATGCCATCGGGATCTTCGAACAGGATCGAGTAAGTATCCCGGCGCCCAATGGTCTTCGCGCGGCGCGCGGATGATTTTGGTGCAGAGCGTCTGCAGGAAGCCGTGCAGTTCGTCGACATCGGCGCGCTCGCGGGCGCGGAAGCAGAGGTGATGCAGGCCGACGCGCTGCTGTTCGAAGGCGACGCCCTCGTGCTCTGGCGATGGCGCGCTGATGCCCAGCGCGGTGCGGCCGCCGACGCAGTAATAGGTCGTCTCGCTATCGATGACCGGCCTCAGCCCAAGAAACGGCAACAGCTTGCGATAAAAATCGCGGGAGCGTTCGTAATTCGAAGCGGTGAGGAAAATATGTGCGATGCCGTTGACTTCCATTGTCTTCCCCTGCGTGGCAATCTCAGGTAGCAATGCCATTGATAGTCAAGCATACCGGAACGGGCGGGACCGAGAGCAGCGTTATGATACGTCCGCTAAGTCGTTATGGCGCGGCGCTCCGGGCATGCGCCGCATCGTTGCTCGTGCTGGCCTCCGTCGGAGGCGCCGGCGCCGCCGATTGCGTGCTTGAACCGCAGGGCGAGGGCCGTGTGGCCAGCGTGATCGATGCCCGCAGCTTTCGCCTCGAAGATGGCCGCGAGGTCCGCCTCGCCGGCATCGAGCGTGCCGGAGCAGAGAGGGCCAGCGGCAGAGCCGCGTTATCTGCTATCGCCGGCGGCCGCGACGTGACACTGCATGGCGAAGAAGACACGCCGGACCGCTATGGCCGCCAAGCTGCCTTCGTGTTCGCGGCCGGCTCGGACCACTCGGTGCAAACGGAACTGCTGCGCCGCGGCGAAGCGCTCGTTTCGAGCGATATAGCCGAGAAAAATTGCGTTTCAGCCCTGGCGATGGCCGAAGCGGGCGCGCGGGATGCCAAATTGGGCATCTGGGCTGAAAGCACGGCCATAAAAAACGCTGAAAGTTCGGGCGATATTCTGGCCGCGATTGGGCACTTTACGGTGGTCGAGGGCAGAGTGCTGTCGGTTCGGCGGGCAGGGGCAATCACCTACCTGAATTTCGGGCGGAACTGGACACGGGACTTTGCTGCGACTATTTCAAGGCGCATCATGCCGGCGTTCGAGAGCGCCGGCCTTGGACCTAAATCGCTCGAAAATCGACGGATTCGTGTCCGGGGCATTGTCTCGTCGCGGGGAGGACCACGGATTGAGTTGTTCCGGGTGGGGCAGATTGAGGTGCTGGGCGGGAAATAGCGCTTGATCCGAAGACTGGGCACCGGTTTTCGTTTTGGACCATGCGCAAAATGAGGGATGAGATCATCGATCCCGGTCGGGTCGTGATCTTAGAGGCTGATTTGACGTATCGTGCGGAACGGCGCGAAGGAACCACGGGCTGCCGCCTTCTGGCTGCGCCGGCGCTGTTGTGTGCCGCGCTCATACTGTCTTCCTGTGGAAATCTCGGAAAGATCGAGACCGCTGCGCCGACGGTTCCCTCGCCGAAGCCGAGCCGGACCGTCGCGCAGACGCCGGCCAGCGAGCGTGAGCATGAGCGCATTCTCGCCTCCTATGGCGGCGCCTATGATGACCCGAAACTTGCGACCCTGATCGGCAAGACCGTCGACCGGCTGGTTGCGGCGTCCGACCGCCCCGACCAGGCCTACCGCGTGACTATCCTCAATTCAGGCGCGGTCAACGCCTTCGCGCTGCCGACCGGCCAGCTTTATGTGACGCGAGGACTGGTAGCGCTCGCCAGCGACACCTCGGAACTGTCCTCGGTGCTGAGCCATGAGATGGCGCATGTGCTGGCCAAGCACGCCTCGATCCGCGAGGACCAGGCGCGGCAGGCGGCGGTGGTGACGCGCGTCGTCACCGACATGAGCAACGATCCGGATTTGACGGCGCTGGCGCTCGCGAAGACCAAGCTGACCATGGCGAGCTTCTCGCGGCAGCAGGAATTCGAGGCCGACGGCATCGGCGTCAGCATTGCGGCCCGCGCCCGTTTCGACCCCTACGGCGCGGCGCGCTTCCTCGCTGCGATGGAGCGCAATGCGGCGCTGAAGGTCGGCAAGACCTCGCTCGATCCGCGCGCGCAGGATTTCCTGTCCTCGCATCCGGCAACCCCCGAGCGCGTGCAGAACGCGCAGGCCAGCGCCCGGCAATATACCTCGCCACAGGGCGGCGAGCGCGACCGCGAGACCTATCTCGCCGCGATCGACAACATCGTCTACGGCGAAGACCCCAGTGAAGGCTTTGTGCGCGGGCGCCGCTTCCTGCACCCGAAACTCGGCTTCACCTTTGCCGCGCCCGAGACGTTCACGCTCGACAACACCGCGCAGGCCGTGATCGGCGTGCGCGAGGGCGGCACGCAGGCGATGCGCTTCGACGTGGTGCGCGTGCCGGCCGAACAGTCGCTGTCCGACTACCTCAATTCCGGCTGGATGGAAGGCGTCGACAAGGGCTCGACCGAGGACCTCATGATCAACGGTTTCCCGGTGGCTTCGGCCTCGGCGAACGGCGATCAGTGGCAGTTCAAGGTCTACGCGCTGCGCTACGGCAGCGACGTCTACCGCTTCATCTTCGCCGCCAAGCAGCGCAACACCGAAAGCGAGCGCAATGCGCGCGAGACCGTCAACTCGTTCCGCCGCCTGACGCTGGAAGAAATCCAGGCCGCGCGTCCCTTGCGTATCAAGGTCATCACCGTGCAGCCCGGCGACACCGTGGAATCGCTGTCCCACCGCATGACCGGCGTCGACCGCCCCGCCGAACGCTTCCGCATCCTCAACGGCCTCGACCAGCACGCCCAGGTGAAGCCGCGCGATCGCGTGAAGATCGTGGTGGATTGACGCGCGAAGCGCGTCATCTCCGACGCGCAATTCGCGCATCTGAGGGCGCGAAGCGAACCCGGATCTCGACCCGCTTGCGCTTCTTCGCTGCCTTCCCCTTGAGTTCATGAGGGGCCTGTCTCCGCGGAGAGAACCCTCATCCGCCCTCGCTTCGCGAGGGCACCTTCTCCCACAAGTGGGGAAGGGAAGCGAACATCAAGCTCGCTTAGCCATACCTACTCGATAGTCACACGCGAACGCCACCGCGACTCGAAACTATTGTCATCCTCGAGCATCCGCGCCTGCGCATCCAGGGGCTCGCTACGCTTATCTGTCGCGATGCTTACGGGCGCGGCCTCGGGCTCGGCTTGCGCCGGCGCCGCGGCAGGCCACCGCAACAACGATTTCGAAATCACGGTCTTGCCGGCGTACCAGCATTTGCGTCCGTCGATCAGGCGCCAGGACCAATGCCCCGACTGATTTGCGGGCACCGCGGCGCTGCACTCTCTAACCTGCGCGGCCGGCGCGCTGACTGGAAGCAGCGCGGCCATGACAACGGCGAACAAGATTTTCTGAACCTGCCCTTTCATCGAATCCCCCTTGCGGTTGATCTGGATGCGGCCGGGAGGTTCTCTCCCGATTCTGGTCACAAAAAGTCGAAAATTGGGCCACTTTCCGCGTAAGTGGCTGCAAGGTTTAGCGTATTCCCTCCTCTCGTCGTCCCGGACAAGCGACTTGTCCGCCGTAGCTCAACGAGCGAAGGCGGAAGCGCGCTCCGGGATCCATACGCCGCGGCCTTCGTCGCAGGGCATCGGGCAGACGCCTTTTGCCTCAGCAAATATCGGCCTATAGGCCGCTGCTTTTCGCAGGGGCGACGGGAGATCGCCTGCTGTAGCCATGCCCCCAAACAAAAAGCCCGGTCTTTCGACCGGGCCTTTCGTTTCAATCCTTGGGATTCTTTCAGGCAGCCTCATCCGCCACGGCTGCGTCGTCGCCGTCGACATCGGCCTCGTCGGCCTCAGCGTCACTTTCGGTCGCCTCGGCCTTGGCGCCGCGGCGCGGGCTCTTGGCGAGCTGGCTTTCGATTTCCTTGACCGCTTCGGTCTCGGTCGAATGCTGCACGACCGCGATTTCGCGCGACAGCCGATCGAGCGCCGCTTCATAAAGCTGGCGTTCGCTGTAGGACTGCTCGGGCTGCGATTCCGAGCGGTAGAGATCGCGAACCACTTCGGCGATCGCGACGATGTCGCCCGAATTGATCTTCGCTTCGTACTCCTGCGCCCGGCGCGACCACATCGTGCGCTTGACGCGCGCGCGGCCCTTCAGCGTCTCCAGCGCCTTCTTGACCAGCGCCGGCTCGGACAGCTTGCGCATGCCGACATTGGCGACCTTGGCGGTCGGCACGCGGAGCGTCATCTTGTCCTTCATGAAATTGATCACGAACAGCTCGAGCTTGGCACCCGCGATCTCCTGCTCCTCAATGGCCAGGATCTGGCCGACGCCGTGAGCGGGATAGACCACGAATTCATTGGCCTTGAAGCCCTGACGCTGGGTCACGACCTTCTTCGGTTCCTCGACGCGCGGCGCGGCGGCGACCGGCTTGGCAGGAGCCTTCGGCGCGACGGCCTTCGGGGGAGCGGCCTTCACAGGGGTCTTGACGGGAGCCTTGGCAGCAACCTTCGACGCAGTGGTCTTCGAACCCGTCGCTTTCGCGGCGGTCTTGGCAGTCTTTTCTGGCATTGCGCTTCTTTTGTTCTTTGAGGACTTTGTGGCCGAAACCTTCCTGGCATCCTTTACGGACGCCTTGGCACGGCCTTTGGTTGCGCTGCGGCTGGCCGGAGCGGCTTTTTTCGTCGTCTTGGAAGCACTCTTTTTACGCGTTTTCTGTGACACAGCCTGCGCGCGGAACTGCCACGCCCCTGTTCGATGTTTTTACGGAAACCCACCGGGGCCACAGGATACGCATGGCCGGGATCGGCTTATAATGTGCCCAATATAGCACATTTTCCGCAAAAATCAATGATTTACGCCGGGTTCCGGGCCCTTACGGGGCGGTTTCCGTCATAAGTCGGCTAACAGGGTTAAATCCGGCAACCGCGTTCGGTTCAGATTGCGGCCGAAAAAAGGCTCAAGGAACCCTCAACTTATCCACAGGCTTAATCGCCGGCACCGGGCTCCTTGGAAAAATATTTCTCGAACTTGCCCTCGACACCTTCGAATTCTTTCGCGTCCGGCGGGGCGTCCTTCTTCTGGGTGATGTTGGGCCAGCTCTTGGCGTACTCGGTGTTGACCTCGAGCCACTTCTCCAGGCCCGGCTCGGTGTCGGGCTTGATGGCATCCGCAGGACATTCGGGTTCGCAGACGCCACAGTCGATGCATTCGTCGGGATGGATGACCAGCATGTTCTCGCCCTCGTAGAAGCAATCGACGGGGCAAACCTCAACGCAGTCGGTATATTTGCACTTGATGCAGGCTTCAGTGACGACGTAAGTCATCCAACGCTCCGAAACGGATCAGTTTTCCGGGGTTTGCGTAGCGCATGCAGTGCGCTGCCGCAAGGGAAGCAGCGGGCCCTTAGCGGCCGTTTTTCAGGCGTCCCCGCGAGCCCTTTCCAGATAGTTATTGTTTGTCGTTCTGCAAATCATCGTAGAGCACGCGCGCGGCTGCAGCATCGCCGCGCCGCTCGGAAAATCCGACTACTTTGAGGATGCGCACGGTGCGATCGAGCCCGATCGTCAGCACATCGCCAACCTTCACCGAATGTCCCGGCGCCATTTCACGCACGCCGTTGATGCGGACGTGACCGGCCTCGACGAGGGCGGCAGCCGAGGTGCGGGCCTTCACCACCCGCGCATGCCACAGCCATTTGTCGAGACGCTGCCGCTCCAATCAGTCTCTCGTAATTTATTTTGACGCGTTTTCTTGACGCGAACCGGTACCCACTTCGCTTGAAAACGCTTTGGTTATTCCTTCCGGCCGGCGAGCTGTTCCTTCAGCGCCGCCAGTTTTGCAAACGGCGAATTCGGATCGACCGGCCGGTCGCGATCACGCGGGCTCGCACTGGTTGCCCATTGACGGTGCGAGGGACCGCTATCGCGCTTGTCGCGGCCGCCCTTGTCGCGTCCGCCGAAATCACGGCCGCCGCGCTCGCCCTTGTCGCGGCCACCTTTGCGCTCGCCCTTGTTGCGATCGAACTTGTCGCGGCGCTCCTCGCGGTCGCGGCCCTTGCCCTCGAAGCGCTCGCGCTGCGGGCGGTCCTGACGCGCTTCAGCCGCGGGCGCGCCTTCGACAGCCGGCGTCGCCGTAGCATCGGCCGGTGCGCCCTCGCGGGGCTTTCTGAATTCGCCATGGCGACGGCCGCGGCGATGACGCTGCTCGCGCGGCGCGCCCTCTCCTTCGCCGCTTGCCGCTTGCGCGCCTTCGCCCGCGCGATGATGGCGCTGGCGGTTGCGGTCGTGATGCGGACGCCGCTCGTCGGAACGGCCGCCGGGCCGCCAGACTTCGACGAGCGCGGGCTCCGCCGGCGTCTCGGATTTCGCCTCTGGCGTGGTTTCCGTTTCAGACTTGGCTTCCGTTTCAGGCTTGGCTTCAGCGGATTCTGCAGGCGCTTCGGCTTCAGCAGGCGCTTCGCTAGCAGTTTCGGGTTCGGCCGCCGCCTCCGCAGCGCTGATCGCTTCTCCCGGTTCCTGTTCCGGAGGCGCGTCGAGAATTGCGGCTTCCGCCGGCGTGGTTTCGGCGGGCGCGGCTTCAGCCGCAGCGGCCGGCTCCTCACTGGCAGCAGGCGCCAGCGAGACCTCGGGCAGCAGCGACGCCGACGATACCGGTTCGCTCGACACCGGCACTTCGGCCGCGACTTCCTCCGCTGGCGTCTGCGTCGTGGTTTCGGCAGCAGCCTCGACCGGCGGCATTTCGGCGGAGACCGTCTCGACGATCACCTCCGGCGCCGGCTTTGGCGGCAATGGCGGGCGGCGGTCCATGCGGTAGCCGAGCGCGCGCAGGATCGAGGCGAAATCTTCGCCGGCGGATCCCGTCAGCGAGGTCATCGCCTGCGTCACCACGAAGCCGCGGCCGTCGAACGCACCGGCCGGCTTCTCGCCGGGCGAGGTCTCGCGCCAGGCCAGCGCGGGACGAATGAGATCGGCGAGCCGCTCCAGAATATCGACGCGCACCGCGCGCTCGCCGCACTGACGGTAGCCGAGCACGCGATAGGCATCGCGGGCGAGCTGCTTGTCGACCGGGAACGAGGTTCGGCCCGAGCTCGCCAGATGCTGCGCGCCCGACAGCGCGGACATATCGACATTGTCCTGCTTCTCGGCCCACAAGAGCGAGGCCAGCGCACGGGCTGCAGGCTTCAGGAGCCCCGGAAAATAGATGTGATAGGCGCCGAAGCGCACACCGTATTTGCGCAAGCTGGCGCGCGAGGCCTGGTCGAGATCCTTCATCTCGCTCGCGATCTTGCTCCGCTCCAGCACGCCGAGCGCTTCGACGAGCTGGAACGCGATGCCGCGCCCGATGCCGGTGATGTCCTCGGCCTTCGACAGCCCGAACAGCGGACCCAACAGCTTTTCGATATGCGTCTTCAGCCACAGATCGAGCCGCGTTTGCACCGCCTCGCGCGACGCACCGGACAGCCGCTCGTCGGCAATGATGCGGATGCGCGGATGCAGCGCGTCGTCGGCCGCAACGAGCTTTGCCACCGCATCTCCGGTCCAACGGATGGTGCCGTCAGAGGTCAGCACGAACTGGTCGTCGGGCGCGGCGCCAAGCTTGCCGGCGCGCGCGTCGATCTCGCTCGCCAGCACCTGCTGGGCGGCGGCCTGCAGCGCCTTGGCGTCCGAGCCGGCTTCCGCCGCATCGGGCGCAAAGGTAAATCCATCGAGCCGGCCGATCGTGTGGCCTTCAACAATCACTTCGCCGGTCTTGCCGATTTCCGTATTCAAAACTGAGTTCTCCCGCAGGCGGCGCATCAATACACTGGTCCGCCGGTCAACGAAACGCTCCGTAAGGCGTTCATGCAGCGCATCGGACAATTTATTTTCCACCTCCCGGGTGATCCCCTGCCAGTGATCGGGGTCGGACAGCCAGTCCGGCCGGTTGGCGACGAAGGTCCAGGTGCGGATTTGCGCGATCCGGCCCGACAGCGTGTCGATATCGCCGGTAACGCGGTCGGCCTGGTCGACCTGGGCGGCGAACCATGCGTCAGGTATCCGACCCTTTTGCATCAGAAATGCATAAAGCGTGGTCACGAGCTCGGCGTGGGCAGCGGGCGCGATCTTGCGGTAATCCGGGATCTGGCAGGCGTCCCACAGCCGCTCCACGGCCGATGCGCCGTGGGCCATCTCCCTCACCTCGCCATCGCGCGCCGCATGATCGAGCACGCGCAAATCTTCGGCAATCGGCGCACGGGTCAGCGCGTCGTGCCCCGGCGGCAGCGCCAGCGACACCTGCAGCGCGCCGAGCGAGGAAAAATCCAGCCTCGAATTCCGCCACTGCAGCATTTTGACGCTGTCGAACGTGTGGTTCTGCAGCGCGTTCACCAGTTCCGGCTCGAACGGTGCACAGCGGCCGGTGGTGCCGAAGGTGCCGTTACGCGTCGCGCGCCCGGCGCGGCCGGCGATCTGCGCGAACTCGGCCGGATTGAGCCGCCGGAACTGATAGCCGTCATACTTGCGGTCGGAGGCGAAGGCGACGTGATCGACGTCGAGGTTCAGCCCCATGCCGACGGCGTCGGTGGCGACGAGATAATCGACATCGCCGTTCTGGAACATGGCGACCTGCGCGTTCCTCGTGCGTGGCGACAGCGAGCCGAGCACGACCGCCGCGCCGCCATGCTGCCTGCGGATCAGTTCGGCGATCGCATAGACTTCATCGGCCGAGAACGCGACGATCGCGGTGCGGCGCGGCTGGCGCGTGATCTTGCGGTCGCCGGCGAATTCGAGCTGCGAGAGCCTCGGACGCGTGACGATCGAAGCGCCCGGCAGCAACCGCTCGATGATCGGGCGCATGGTGGCGGCGCCGAGCAGCAGCGTCTCGTCGCGGCCGCGGCGGTGCAGGATGCGGTCGGTGAAGACATGCCCGCGCTCGAGATCGGCCGCGATCTGGATTTCGTCGACGGCCAGAAAACTCACGTCGAGATCCCGCGGCATCGCTTCGACCGTGGAGACCCAGTACCGCGGATTCTTCGGCTTGATCTTCTCTTCACCCGTGACGAGCGCGACCGCCTCGGTGCCTGCGCGATCCGCGATCTTGTTGTAGACCTCGCGCGCGAGCAGCCGCAGCGGCAGGCCGATCACGCCCGACGAATGCGCCAGCATGCGCTCGATGGCGAGATGGGTCTTGCCGGTGTTGGTCGGCCCGAGCACGGCAGTAACGCCCGCGCCGGGCGCGCGATCGGTTGCGAACGTGGAAGGAGAGAAAGCCATTCTGTGCAGGTGTTTCTTGGATTCGCAGGCGCTCGAGCTGTCATTGCGAGCGCAGCGAAGCAATCCATCGAGCCGCAAAGAAAGAATGGATTGCTTCGTCGCTTACGCTCCTCGCAATGACGGAAGCCCTTCGGTCGTTCGGCGTCAATGGCGCCGATTCTGTTTCATTCTGCGACGGTGATGCGGTCGCGGCTTAAGCTCTGGAACGAGTCTGGAACGAATCGCGTCCGAATCGCTGACTCCTCCCGAGACCCGATACGTTCACCGCAACATCTCGCGCTGAAGTGCACCCGGTGGCACTAGATCAAGTTTACAGCGGCTCCACAAGCAACGGTTTCGGGACCAATTTCTTAAAAAGTTCGAGGCGACCGAGTCGAATCAGAAGCGGGGAAGAGTCAAGGCGGATTCCATTCCCCCGTCGTCCCTGCCTAGTGCGCAATTGCGCACGGGCGCAGGGACCCATACGCCGCGGCCGCGCAATTTGCAGGCAGCGGGCACTACGACCGCCCGAAACAATGACCGCCTGTGGTTGTGGGTCCCTGCGTTCGCAGGGACGACGGTAAACTATGGGCCTCAATTCGTCTTCGCCACCCGTGGCGGCATCGCCGTCGTCACGAACGACGTCGCTTCCAGCATCGCCAGGCCCAACGGCGTCGGGATGGTCATGCGGTACGGAACCAGGACGCGCGTTCCGGCGATCGGCACGAAGGTGATCTCGATCCGCCGCTCGGCGGCGAGATATTTGATGACGGGCCGATCGGGGATGTAGCCCGCGACCGGGTTGAAATAGATCGCGCAGACCAGCGCCGGGCCGTGATAGCCCTTTTCGGCCTTCACCGTTTCGATGCGCTTGTAGTCGAGCTTGAGATCGTAGCGCATGCGGCCATCGAAGATCCCCGCGCCCGTGCGGCAGGAATCCGGCGTCATCAGCTCGCCATTGCCCGGCACGCGCAGCATCGAGCCGGTCATGGGATCGAGCACGTTTTTCCGGTGCGCCTCGGTGACGACGATCCGGCCGGGATCGACCGGCGGCGCCGGGTCGATCGAAAAATCCTTGACGTTGCCGCCTGCCAGCACGAGGCGGATGGTCTCGGATTTCTTCTGCGTGGTGGTGGTCGCGGTATAGGCGTTCGCGACCAGCGCGCCGTTGATGACGCGGCCCTGGCTGGCGCCGGAGCCGGTGCCGCCGGAAAACGCCTTCAAGAGGCCGGCGGTGCCGCCTTGCGCGGAGGCCGAAAACACGTCGTCGCCGATTTCGATGGTCCAGCTTCCCTTGCCGACGGGGATGCCCGCCAGCGTCGCCTCATAACGCGCATCCAGCCGCCCCTGCGCGGAGGCCTGTTGCGGCGCGAGCAAGCCCCACGCGGCGGCGCACAGGCCGGCAACGAGGCCGAACCTTGCGGAAAGGGTTTGGCGCGAAACGGCGCATCTGGCGGTCACGAATGAAAAATCCCGGGATCGGCGCGATTGGGTGTTCATCTAGGCAAAAATATCCGGCAAACAACGCGTGTTTTCGCGAAAACGACGCCTTTACCCGACCTCTCCCTGGCCGCCCACCGCTTGCGGGGGCTCGGGGCCGGTTCTTTTTCGAAAGCCATGGTGTCGGCGCGGATTACGCCCTTTATATGGTCCCTTAAGTGGCTGGAACCCCTGGTAAACCAGCCGTTACGAACCATAGCGTTTTCAAGCGAAGTGGACTTCCGGTTTCGCGTGAAGAAAGCGCGTCAGAATTAGGGCTTGAGCCCCGGACGGGGCTCCTTTACCGGCCCAACAACCTTGACCCCGTGGCCGTCTCCCCCTATACGTCCGCGGTTCCTGGAAATGGACGCGATTTTGGACCCCCGCGGTGCCCGCGAGAAGCGGCTTGGCCATGGCGGGGATGGAAGAGGATTTTTCGAAATGTCCCGGCGCTGCGAACTGACGGCCAAGGGCCCCCAGGTGGGCCACAAGGTGAGCCACTCCAACATCAAGACCAAGCGGCGCTTCCTGCCGAACCTGGCCAACGTCACCTTCATCTCGGACGCGCTCGGCTGCAACGTGCGCCTGCGCGTCTCGACCAACGCGCTCAAGAGCGTCGACCACAATGGCGGCCTCGATGCCTACCTCCTCAAGGCCAAAGCCGACGTCCTCTCCCCCCGCGCCCTCGAACTGAAGCGCGCGATCGAGAAGAAGGTCGGCAAGCCCGCGTTCGTGAAGAAGGCGAGCTGAGCGAAGTTTAAATCGGCGGATCGGAGTTTGGAGCGGCCGGGTCGGGTGACCCGGCCGTTTTTGTTTTGCAGATTGCGGCGTTTGGCGAGGCAAACACTCGGTTTGAGGGAAGCGCGCATCTCTTTGCACCCCTAGGAAGCAAGATCTAAGGGATTGATTGGTGCAGAATCTGCTACACACCATCCAAAGGTAGAGCGGAGAAGCTGACTGTGGCTTTCAAGGATGCGCCCCCGCCGGAAGCAGTTCCGGATAGCCCTGAGAAGATTCTGTTGGAGCTACCACGCCGCAAGATTCCGGGCGTGCTCCTCCATCAGGGCCAGATAATGCAGCAGTATGTTGCGCGTGCACTTACTGCCAGCGACGTAGCGATGCAGCTGCCGACCGGGAGCGGAAAGACTCTCGTTGGCTTACTTACTGGAGAGTGGCTTCGCCGTAAGAACAACGAACGCATCGTGTTTGTTTGTCCCACTAGGCAGTTAGTAAACCAAGTGGTTGCTCAGGCAGAAAGCCAATATGGCCTCAGCGTTCACGGCTTCACCGGATCAAAGTACGAGTTCGATGCAGCTGCTAAGGCAGACTATCTGGCAGCACGTCGGATTGCGGTCACGACCTACAGCGGCCTCTTTAATATCAATCCGTTCTTCGATAGCCCCGACGTCATCATTGCCGACGATGCACACGCAACCGAGAACTACGTTGCGTCAATGTGGAGCTTACGGGTCATACGCAACGAGGGGGCGCATGCGGCCCTGCATGCTGCCCTAGCTGAGCTTTTGAGACCCTTTTTGGACTCAACGGATTTCGGTCGACTGACTGGAGAAATCGACAGCAGTCTTTTCGATGTATCTTGGGTAGAGAAACTGCCTACACCTGCCTTCGCAAGCATTACTCCTGAATTTGTCGGCATAGTCGATCAATACGTCGGATCGATTGACACACTTCGCTACACATGGATGCTACTACGCGACAACTTGCATGCATGTCACGTATACCTTTCCCCGTCCGAAATCTTAGTACGCCCTCTCATACCACCAACGTGGACGCATGCGCCCTTTGCGAATGCGCGGCAGCGCATCTTTATGTCTGCAACTCTGGGCGAAGGCGGCGATCTGGAGCGCCTGACAGGACGAGAAAGCATAACTCGACTGCCGACACCAGAAGGATGGGATCGACAAGGTATAGGGCGGCGTTTCTTCATTTTTCCAGAGATGACACTCGACGCAGACGAAACCGCCTCATTGCGCCGAACCTTGATGCAACAGGTCCCAAGGAGCGTTGTACTCGTACCCAACGACCGCGTTAAGAACGAGATCGTAGCTGATATTCAAAATCACCTGGGATTAACCGTTGTTGACGCCAGTTCGATTGAAGATTCGAAAGAGACATTTGTTCGCTCAACGGGCTCCGTCGCAGTCTTTTCGAATCGATACGATGGTATTGATTTTCCGGGTGATGAGTGCCGCCTTCTGTTTCTCGACGGCTTGCCAAAAACCACCAATGCGCAAGAACGCTTCTTTGTTTCAAAGATGGGCGCATATGCGCTGCTTCAAGGTCGTATACAAACGCGCATAGTTCAAGCAGTTGGAAGATGCACACGCTCGCTGCAAGATTTCTCTGCTGTAGTTGTCACGGGTCCTTCGTTAACCGACTATTTGAATAGCCCTGTCCGGACGAATTTCCTTCATCCAGAATTGCAGGCGGAGCTTGACTTCGGCGCCAGGCAATCATCGAACACATCCGTCAACGATCTAGTCGAAAATTTTGGTATCTTCTTGCGCAATGATGCAACGTGGGAAGCGGTCAATCGCCAGATCCTCGCGAAGCGAGCCGTTGCGTCCCAAAAAGTACCGAGCGGACTTGGCCAACTGCAGCACGTGGTCGCAGCTGAGATAAAGTACCAAAAGAGTCTTTGGCTTCGGCACTACGAAGGTGCCGTCGAATGTGCTGGCCAAGTCTTAGCCGGCCTTACCGACGAAACCCTGAAGGGCTATAGGGCACTTTGGCAATACCTGGCTGGGGCAGCAGCAGCCTACGGTGAAGCAAATGGAATCGCAGGAATGTCCGCCCGCGCGCGCACCCACTTTGCCGCCGCGCGAGACGCTGCAGCTGGCATTCATTGGTTAGCTAGCCTTGCGCGTTTCAGAGCTGATGTACCTGCGAATACTCCAGAGAACGAAGCACTTCAGTTACAAGTGGAACGACTTGAGAGCTATCTTCTCAAGCTCGGGATCTCTCATGAAGCGCAATTCGCGAAGAGAGAGAAAGCTATTCTGGATGGCCTTAACTCAGACGATGCGACTAAGTTTGAGATCGCTCAACGCGACCTCGGACTAATGCTCGGCTTCCAAGCCGGCAAACATGAATCAGACGCTTCACCCGACCCATGGTGGCTATCTGGCAATTACTGCCTTGTGTTCGAAGACCATTCCGAAGCTAAGATCACGTCAACACTTGGCGCAGAAAAAGCCCGACAGGCGGCCGGTCATCCAAACTGGATGAGAGCGAACGCCGCATTGACGCAAGTAGCGGCCGGAATGACAATCCTGCCAGTTCTTGTTACGCCGGTGCAGCGCGCGGAGGCTGGAGCGATCCCACACCTAGAGGGAGTAGCGCTTTGGAAGTTGGAGGACTTTCGAACATGGGCCCGCGAGGCCTTAGGTGTAATTAGGAGCCTGCGGCGCACCCTAGGGGACGACTGCGATTTGGCTTGGAGAGCGGAGGCGCAAGAAGTGCTCGAACATCGCAGATACAGCGCAGCCAGCCTCATCGAAGATATCTCAAAGACAAATGCCGCCGACGTTCTGGGACGATAGTCCGCCCCCAGCTCAATAAGTCCACCGAACTGCTCTATACTCGCTAAGGTAGCATCGGAGTAATATTACCATGCGCAACGTCATCATCTGCTGCGACGGCACCGGCAACGAGATTTCCGAGAACATCTCCAACGTGCTCAGGCTCTATCGCTGCCTGCGCAAGACGGAGAAGACCGAGAAGACCAACCCGCGGCAGATGGTGTTTTACGACCCCAGCGTCGGCACGCTGGAACGGCCGTTTCAGCAACGCTGACCTCCGCTTGCGCTGTGGTAACATATATGATACCAAATGATCCGGGTTGAAGAGTATGTCTCGGAAGGCACCGGCCCCTTCCGGCGATGGTTCGACGATCTGGATACGCAGGCGGCCGCCAGCGTGACGGTGGCGATCGAGCGGCTGGCCGAGGGCAACACGTCGAACGTCAAGCCGATCGGTGAAGGCGCGGCTGAATTAAAGATCAATCGCGGCCCCGGTTACCGCATTTACTTCGGATGGGACGACAAGACGCTCGTCATTCTGCTCGGCGGCGGGACCAAGCGACGGCAGCAGAACGACATCGAAGCCGCGTTGCGCCGGTGGCGCGATTACAAGAAACGAAAGCGCAGCGAGGGATGACCCTATGCCACTGACCCGAAGTTTTCGTGACACGGTGCGGGCGCGAGCGGAGCGGGAGCCTGCTTTCCGGAAGGCCCTGTTTCAGGAGGCGGTGCAGGCGCTGCTGCAGGGCGAGATCGATCATGGCCGCGCGGCGCTGCGGGCCTACATCAACGCGACCGTCGGCTTCGACCGGCTGGGCGAGGTGCTGGGGCGTTCGCCGAAAAGCCTGATGCGCATGTTCGGGCCGGACGGCAACCCGACCGCGGGAAATCTGCTCGGCGTGATCGGGGCGCTGCAGGAAGAAACCGGCGTGCACTTGAAGATTCGCGCGGTGACGGAGGCGGCCTGACCCAAGGCCGCTGGCGTCGGGAATGGCCGTGGACGAAACGCCGTCGGCGCCTGCAGCGCCATCCAAAATCCCCAAATTCCGCTATACTCGCTCCGGTAGCACCGCGAGAGCATCGCCATGCGCAACATCATCATCTGCTGCGACGGCACCGGCAACGAGATTTCCGAGAACATCTCCAACGTGCTCAAGCTCTATCGTTGCCTGCGCAAGACGGAGAAGACCGAGCCGCGGCAGATGGTGTTTTACGATCCCGGCGTCGGCACGCTGGAGCGGCCGGACGTGTGGCACAAGCTACGCCAAGATTTCAACGCCATCCTCGGCCTTGCCACCGGCTATGGGCTCGATGACAACGTGCTCGCGGCCTATGGCTTCCTGGTCCAGCATTATCGCGAAGGCGACCAGATCTATCTGTTCGGCTTTTCCCGCGGCGCCTATACCGTGCGGGTGCTGGCGGGGCTGGTGCACAAGATCGGATTGATCTCGCCCGAGCAGGTCAATCTCGCAGGAAGCGGCCTGATCGCCTACAAGCAGTTCTCTTCCGACGAGGCGCCGAAGCTGCGCCGCGAGATGAAGCTGCTCAGCGATGCCGGCGACGCGCAAGGGCCGCTGCCGCAGACCGCGTTCGACAACGCAGCCCAATTCGCGCGCATCACCTCGGCGCGCTGGCCCGTGATCCGCTTCGTCGGCGTCTGGGATACGGTCGCGAGCGTGATCGTGCCGCGCGCCGATCGCTTCTATTGGCCGAGCCTGGAAGAGCTGGCGTTCACGACCGCCAACCCGAGCGTGCAGACGTTCCGGCAGGCGATCTCGATCGACGAGCGGCGCTCCATGTTTCGTCCGAAAAAATGGGACGATCCGCAGACCTTCCGGCACAACCGCTTCAACGACATCAACGCCGAGCCGCAGGATATCCTGCAGGTGTGGTTCGCCGGCGTCCATGCCGATATCGGCGGCGGCTATCCGGAAAAGCAAAGCGGGATTTCAAAATATCCGCTGCTCTGGATGATCGACGAGGCGACAAAATGCGGGGTTCGCGTCAACCAGGCCACCGTCAACCAGCTCGCCTGGGGCATCCAGCGCAAGGGCAGCCCGTTCTCCTATGTCGCGCCTGACGTGCGCGGCGAGCTGCACGAGTCGCTCTCCGGCGCGTGGTGGCTGCTCGAATATCTGCCGAAGCGCGCGACGTACAAGGAATGGCCGGCGCGGCAGACGCATCTCGGCTATTACATCCCCGACGCCGAGCCGCGGCTGATCCCCGACGGCGCCGTGATCCACGAGTCGGCGCTGGCGCGGATGGAAGCGATGCCGAGCTACCGGCCGGTGAACCTGCCGAAGCAGTACGAGAAATTCCCGATGCCGGTGCCGCCGGCGCATGCGAGCGCGGAGGAGGTCGCGGCGGAATCGTAGAGCGAACGACGAACTGCGCGCACACCGTCGCCGCGCCGGAGGTCACGTCGACGTTCGTGCTGATGGGACCGGCGTTGGCGCGGCGGAGCTGGCGAGTGGCGAGCGGTGCTCACCCTCCCCTGGAGGGGGAGGGTCGGCATGGATCGAGCGAAGCGAGATGCGTGACGGGGCGGGGTGATCTCTCAACTCGGGCACTGTTCGAGTGGAGAGACCGTCACCCCACCCCGCCTCTCATTTCGCTACGCTCAACGCGAGCCGACCCTCCCCCTCCAGGGGAGGGTAAAGCTACCGTGCTGAAGCAGTAGTGACCCTTCGCATCATCGTAGCTACACGCGTGTGAAAACTCGACTCTGGCAAGTTGCCTGGTTCGCAGGGACGACGGGTGGATGGAGTTTGCGAAGCTAGAGCGTTGGCCCATCTGACTGAATCGTCGGGGATTCACAAATCAGCGTTTTAGTGATTCAAGCTGGTCGCCGGACTGGAGGCCGGCGGGCATGGCGAAACCGCTGTCGATGGATCTGCGCGAACGTGTGCTGGCCTGTATTGGAGGCGGCGTTTCAGGCCGGCAGGCTGCTGAGCGATTTGGCGTCAGCGCGGCGAGCGTAAGCCGCTGGCGAACGCGCGAGCGGGAGCAAGGCGATGCCCAGCCGAGAGCTCAGGGCGGCGATCGCAAGTCCCACCGGATTGATGCCCATCATGCGACGATCGTGGCTCTGCTCAAGGCCTCACCCGACATCACCATCGAGGAATTGCGTGATAGCTTGAGCAAACAAGGCTTGTCCTTTGGTTATGGCACGATCCGACGCTTCTTCGAGCGGCACAAGATCACGCGTAAAAAAAGACCGCCCATGCCACAGAGCAAGATCGCCCGGATGTCTTGACGCGACGCCAGGCCTGGCGCGAGAGCCAGGGCAAGCTCGACCGGGATCGGCTCGTCTTCATCGACGAGACCTGGGCATCGACCAACATGGCGCGAACACATGGTCGATGTCTGCGCGGAGAACGCCTGCGGGCCAGCGTTCCTCACGGCCACTGGAAAACAACAACCTGCGTCGCCGCCCTCACCACGCGCGGCATCATCGCGCCCTGGGTGCTCGATGGTCCCATCAATCGCGATGCCTTTGAAACCTACATCGAAAAGGTGCTCGTCCCCGAGCTCCCGGACGACGCTATTGTCATCATGGACAACCTCTCCAGCCACAAAGGGCCCCGCATACGTGAGATGATCGAGGCAGCTGGCGCGACGCTTCTCTACCTTCCGCCCTACAGCCCCGACTTCAACCCGATCGAAAACGCCTTCGCCAAGCTCAAAGCAAGCTTGCGAAAGGCCGCCGAACGCACCGTCGGCGGCCTTTGGGATGCTATCGGGCGCACCGTCGACACCTACACGCCAGCAGAATCCACAAACTACTTCACCGCCGCCGGCTACTTGCAACCTGATAGGCTAACGCTCTAGGAGCTGAGCCGCCGGCCTACCCACCCCGCAAATCCTCCCGCCACATTCCTGCCGCCGCGGAACCCAAATGGTTTACGAATCGTTCAACTCTGCTGCCTATTCTCACCTATCTGCTGCAGAACCGGCTGGAAACGCTCAGGACGAGCGATGTTGGAACGATCGATCACCGAGGAGGTCGAGGCGGCCATCGAGGCCGGCTCGGCGGAAAAACATCTGGATGCGCTGAAGCAGGTCACCGACCTGTTTCTGCTGTCCGCCGACGGCTATTCCGGCGAGCAGATCGAGCTGTTCGGCGACGTGCTCGAGCGGCTGATCCGCACCATCGAGCTGCGCGCACTGGCCGATGTCTCCGCGCGCATTGCGCTCGCCGAATTGAGCACGCAGCTCGCTTCCGTCAAGCAGGCGCCGCCCGTCGTGATCCGACGGCTCGCGCACAATGACGAGATTACGATCGCCCGGCCCGTGCTGACCGAATCGGCGCGGCTGACGGCCGAGGATCTGGTGGAGCTCGCGCAGACCAAGGGCGAGCAGCATCTGCTGGCGATCTCCGGGCGCTGGTGGCTGACCGAGATCGTCACCGACGCGCTGCTGAAGCGGCATTATCCCTCCGTCAGCCGGCGGCTGGTCACCAATCCCGGCGCGCGGATGTCGGCCGGCGGCTATGCGATCGTGCTGAAGCAGGCGGAGAGCGATCCAGATTTGGCGGTCGAGACCGGCATCCGGATCGACCTGCCGGCCGAGCAGCGCCGGCAATTGCTGAAGAACGCCACGGAGGCCGTGCGCACGCGGCTGTTGTCGCGCGCGCCGCCGCATCTGTTCGAGGAAATCCGCAACGCGATCGCCGCCGCCTCCAACGGCGCCAGCCGCGAAATGTCGCGCAGGCGCGATTTCACCATGGCGCGCCGCTTCGTTGCAGCGCTTGCCAAGCACGGCAAGCTGAACGAGCCCGCGCTATTGGCGTTTGCGCGAGAGCGCAAATACGCCGAGACGGTCGCGGCGCTCGCCGAACTCTCCGGCTCGACCATCGAGGTGATCCGCCCGGTGATGCAGAGCCTGCGCGACGACGGCGTACTGATCCCCTGCCGCGTCGCCGGCCTGAGCTGGGACACCGTCGCCGCCGTGCTCGAAAGCCGCTTCGCCTCCGGCTCGATGGGCCGCCACGAGCTCGCGAAAGCAAGAGAGCAATACGCCAAACTGACGGTCGAGAACGCCCGCCGCCTGCTGCGATTCTGGCAGGTCCGCGCCGTCGACGCGGCGCCGAAGCCGCCGCGTTGAGGGATTCTTACTTCCCTTCTCCCACAAGGGGAGAAGGGAAAAACACTCACGCCGCCTTGGTGAGGCCAGCGTCGAGATGCTGCAGCCGCGGCATCACCTCCTGCTTCAACAGGCGGAGCGAATTGTGCCACGCCTCCGGCTTGTGCTTGTAGTCGAAGCCGAACACCAGCAGCGTGCCGAAGCCGCCGACCTCGTGGTAGATCCGCTCGATTTTTTCCGTGACGGTCGCAGGCGAGCCCACGATCCAGTTGTTGCGGGCGCAATATTCGACCGTGACGTCGGAATCGGCGACGTCGGGCGCGGCCTTCAGGTAGTCCTTGAAGCCGAAATGGCCGAGCAGCGGCAGGAAATATTCGCCCATCATCCGGCCCATCATGTCGCCGACGGAAAGCCGCCACGCCTCCTCGTCGGTGTCGGCGATGAAGACCTCGCGCACCAGCCGCCAGTCGCTGCGCTTGGGCTTGCGTCCGGTTTTCGCAGCACCGATCTCGACCGATTCCCAATGGCTGCCGACGTAAGCCGGGTTGAGATTGAGGCTCATCGGGATGTAGCCGCGCTCGCCGGCGAGCTTGAGCGTATCCGAGCCCTTCGACAGGCCCGCAACGCCGATCGGCGGATGCGGCGCCTGCAACGGCTTGATGTGGGGCTTGAGGAAGTCGAACATCGTGTCCGGCTTGTTCACGGTCCAGAACTTGCCGGTGTGGGTCCAGGGCGCGTCCTCGGTCCACATTTTCAGGATGATCTCCAGCGCCTCGCGCGTCATGTCGCGGTTCTGGCCGGACATGCCGTCGACGTTGAACATCGCCCAGTCGCTCGGCAGGCCGCTTGCGGCGACGCCGAAATTCAGCCGTCCGCCGGAGAGATGATCGAGCATCGCAACGCGGTTCGCCAGTTCGGCGGGGTGGTGATAGGGCAGCAGGAAGCCGCCGGGACCGAGGCGGATGTTTTTGGTCTGCAGGAACGCCTGCGCGAGAATGAGATCGGGCGAGGGATGCGGCTCCCAGGGTGCAGTGTGGTGCTCGCCGATCCAGGCTTCCTGATATCCGAGCTCGTCGAGCCAGCGCAGCGTCTGCAGGTCCCAGTCGTGACCCTCTTTCAATCCGCACTCCGGCGGATGGGACGGCATCGTGAAATATCCGATCTCCATGGGTGTCCTCGCTGTATGTCGTTATTGAAAACGCGTCTATCGCGCGCACGCAAAAGCATAGCACGCCGGACGTACGGCCGAGATATGACGAAACGGATGGGCAGAGGTTCGCGCGGCAATATGCAGCGAAGTAACGGTGCTCATCGCAAAGCTCGTCATGCCCGGGCTTATCCCGGGCAGGACGGCGAGAGAATTACCGCGTCCCGAACGTGGTGGCGCCGAACAGCGCCTTCTGCGTCGAGGGCTGCGAGCGCCAGTATTGCGGCGGGGCGAACACTTCGCCGCCGAGTTCGGCGGCGGCGTGCCAGCCCCAGCGCGGATCGTAGAGCATGGCGCGGGCGAGCGCGACCATGTCGGCCTTGCCGGAGGCCACGATCTCTTCGGCCTGCCTGGCTTCCGTGATCAGGCCGACGGCGATGGTGGTGAGCCCGGTGGCCTCGCGGATCGCTTGCGCGAACGGCACCTGGTAGCCGGGGCCGAGCGGAATCTTCTGCAGCGGCGACACGCCGCCCGAGGACGCATCGATCCAGTCGACGCCGTGTTTCTTCAGCTCCTGCGCGAACTCGATGGTCTGCGCCAGATCCCAGCCGCCCTCGACCCAGTCGGCGCAGGAAACGCGCAACCCCACCGGCTTGTCGTGCGGAAACGCCGCGCGCACGGCGTCGAACACTTCGAGCGGAAACCGCATGCGATTCTGCAAGGAGCCGCCATATTGATCGGTGCGCCGGTTGGCAATCGGCGACAGGAACTGGTGCAGCAGGTAACCGTGCGCCGAATGCACCTCGATCGCGTCGATACCGAGCCGCTCGGCGCGCCTGGCGGCCGCGACGAACGCATCGCGTACGCGCGCAAGGCCCGTGGCATCGAAGGCGACAGGCGGCGGCTCGCTCTCCTTGTGCGGGATCGCCGACGGCCCCTCCGCCCGCCAGCCGCCTTCGGCCACCGGAATTAGTTGCCCGCCATCCCACGGAGTGTGGCTCGACGCCTTGCGGCCGGCATGCGCGAGCTGCATCATCACCGCGGCCTTGGAACGCTTGCGCACGGAGGCGAGGATCGGCCTCAGCGCGGCTTCGGTGGCGTCATTGTAGAGGCCGAGGCAGCCCGGCGTGATCCGGCCCGTCGGCTCCACCGCCGTCGCCTCGATACAGAAGACGCCCGCGCCCGACAGCGCCAGCGAATTGATGTGCGTGAAGTGCCAGTCATTGGCCTCGCCGTCGACGGACGAATACTGGCACATCGGCGCCACCATGATGCGGTTGGCAAGCGTGAGGCCGCGCAGCTTGATCGGGGTAAACAAAGCACTCATGGCGTGGGATCCGGACCGGGAGGAAAGCGACCCCCAATTTCTAGCTGGCTGCTCCCCGCGCCTCAACCCGCCGGGATTGCAACCCTCCCCTACTCCACCAGCGCGAATTGCAGCAGCAGATTGCGCTGGATCATCGAGAAATTATCGTCCGAGACGAGCGTCAGCACCGTCTCGCCCTCCGCCGTGACATGGGCGTCGATACCTTCCATGTTGTCGATCTCGTTGCCGAGATCGGCCTCGAAGATCGCGGGACCGTCGATCACCGCCCCGGGGACTATAGTGGAAAGCGCGATGCGGCGGATGCGGATGCCGATCCCGCCGAGCCAGGAGAATTTGCGCTCCAGCAGCAGCAGTCCGCCGGACGGCAGCAGCACGGCGTCGCTGATATCAAAATTGTCGCTGCGGCGGATGCTGAACAGCGCCAGCGTCCTGCCGATCAGGAAGGCTGTGATGTTGCCCTGCGCGTCGAGCCCGCGTTCGGAGATCGCGATCAGCGTTCCCGCCAGCGGCAAGCCCTTCGGCACCACGACAAGCGCCTCGATGCCCTTGTTGTTGGGCAGCTTGCGCACGCCCAGCGGCAACTGAATCAATTCGCCATGCGCGCGCGTAAATCCCCTGGCGAAGTCGAAGCGCAGTATCTGATTGACGCGCTCGAGGCCGACATAGACCAGCGATCCGTCGAGCGCGAGCGCCTCGGCATCGAACCAGCCGCGCGAGGTGATCGGCCTGCCGTCGGGACCGAGCATCGGCGAGGCCTCGACATCGTCGAGCCCGGTCATCTCGCGGCCCTTGTAGACGATGCGCCCGGTGAACCAGCCTGCCTTGTCGCTGATGGCGATGAAGCGCTCGCCCTTTGGATCCAGCCGCAGACCGGACAAGCCGCCAAAGCCGCGAAAGCGCGAGGTCAGGATCAGTCCGCTGCGAAATTCGAGTTCGCCGAACCGCACACGCGAGCGGTCGCGGGTGTCGAACGACTGCAGCGGCCTTGCATTGACGTCGATCGAGACCGGCGCACGGACCGAGAATTCGTCGGGGACGGTCTGCTTCGGCGGACGCTGAACGGCGGTCTGCGCCAATGCCGCGCCGGGCACGGCTGCCATGGAAAGCCCCGCCGCTGCATACTTCAAAAGGCGGCGGCGGCCTACAAGCGGGCGCATGTGCTCACGAGTGCAGGCGGCGCGGCCGGTGGTGGCCTGTGGCAGGCGCGGCGCCGTGGGTCTCGCTGAACAGCTCGGCGAGTTTTTCGGTGATGGCGCCGCCGAGCTCCTCGGCATCGACGATGGTGACCGCCCGGCGATAATAGCGAGTGACGTCATGACCGATGCCGATCGCGATCAGTTCGACCGGCGAACGGGTCTCGATCTCCTCGATAATGTGGCGCAGATGCCGCTCGAGGTAATTGCCGGGATTGACCGACAGCGTGGAATCGTCGACCGGCGCGCCGTCCGAAATCATCATCAGGATCTTGCGCTGCTCGGCGCGGCCGAGCAGCCGCTTGTGGGCCCAGTCCAGCGCCTCGCCGTCGATGTTCTCCTTCAGGAGGCCCTCGCGCATCATCAGGCCCAGATTCTTGCGCGAACGCCGCCAGGGCGCATCGGCAGACTTGTAGATGATGTGGCGGAGGTCGTTGAGGCGTCCGGGATTGGCCGGTTTGCCGGCGGCAAGCCACGACTCACGGGACTGTCCGCCCTTCCAGGCGCGGGTGGTGAAGCCGAGGATCTCGACCTTGACGCCGCAACGCTCCAGCGTGCGCGCGAGAATGTCGGCGCAAGTGGCCGCCACCGTGATCGGCCGGCCGCGCATCGAACCGGAATTATCGAGCAGCAGCGTCACCACGGTATCGCGGAAGGTCGCTTCCTTCTCGTGCATGAAGGACAGCGGGTGATAGGGATCGGTGACCACGCGCGACAGCCTTGCGGGATCGAGAATGCCTTCCTCGAGATCGAACTCCCAGGCGCGGTTTTGTTGGGCCATCAGGCGGCGCTGCAGCCGGTTGGCGAGCCGGGCCACGATGCCCTGCAGATGGGCGAGCTGCTTGTCGAGGTAGGAGCGCAGCCGCTCCAGCTCGTCATGGTCGCAGAGATCTTCGGCGGCGATGACCTCGTCGAATTTCGGTGCAAAGGCGTGATATTCCGGTCCACGCGGCTCGTTGGCGCCGCGCGTATTCGGCCGCGTTGCTTCGCCGGGGGTCTCGTCGTCGCCGAGCTCGCCGTCGTCGAACGTGTCCGATGTGGAAGCCTGCGCGCTCTCCATCGCGCTTTCCGACATTTCGTCGGTGGAAGCCTGCGCCTCGTCGGCGCTCATTTCCTGCGCGGCATCGGAATCGGGCGAGCCCTCGGCGCCGGACTGATCGCTCTCGCCGTCCTGGTTCTCGTCATCGTTTTCGTCGTCATCGGCGTCCGCATCGCGGTCGTCGCCGAGATCGAGCGCCGACAACAAGTCATGCACGAGGTCGCCGAACTTGGCCTGGTCCTCGGTGACGCGGCTGAGCTGGTCGAGCCGGGTGCCGATCTTGTCTTCCAGTGCCGGGCGCCAGAGATCGACCATTTTTTTTGCAGCCGTCGGCGGCGCAAGGCCCGTCAGCCGTTCGCGCACCAGCATCGCCAGCGCATCCGACAGCGGCGCATCGGCGCGGTCGGTGATCTCGTCGTATTTGCCGCGATGAAAGTGATCGTCGAGCATCGCGGTCAGATTCTTGGCGACGCCCGCCATCCGCCGCGAGCCGATGGCTTCGACGCGGGCCTGCTCAACCGCCTCGAACACGCCGCGCGCCTGCGGATTTCCCGGCATCAGCTTGCGATGCACCTTGGGGTCGTGACAGGCGAGTTTCAGCGCGATCGAATCGGCGTGGCCGCGCACGATCGCGGCATCGCGCTTGGTCATCTTGCGCGCCGGCTCCGGCAACCGCGCCTTGCCCGGCGCAAGACCGGGACGTTCGGCGGCGAACGTCACGTCCAGTTCCGGCGCTTTCGCGATCGCGCGCAGGCACGAGGTCACCGCGCGCTTGAACGGCTCGGTCGGTGCTTCCTTGGATCCGGTACGGAATTTGGAGTTCGACGTCGTCATCCTTGCCCTATTTCCGTCGTCCCCGCGAACGCGGGGACCCATAACCACCGGCGGTTACTCTATCCCGAACCTTACCCATCCCCGAGAGGTCACGGTATGGTCCCTGCGTTCGCAGGGACGACAACTAGCTGAGCGCCACGTTCACCGAACTCTCGGGCAGCTCCTGGTTGAAGCAACGCTGATAGAATTCGGCCACCAGCGGCCGCTCCAGTTCGTCACACTTGTTGAGGAAGGTGACGCGGAACGCGAATCCGATATCGCCGAAGATGTCGGAGTTCTCGGCCCACGTGATCACGGTGCGCGGGCTCATCACCGTCGACAGATCGCCATTGGCGAATGCGTTACGGGTGAGATCGGCCAGCCGCACCATCTTGTTGACGATATCGCGGCCTTCCTGGGTGCGGTAGTGATGCGCTTTCGCCAGCACGATCTCGACTTCCTCGTCATGCGCCAGATAGTTCAGCGTGGTGACGATCGACCAGCGGTCCATCTGGCCCTGGTTGATCTGCTGGGTGCCGTGATAGAGGCCCGAAGTGTCACCGAGACCGACGGTGTTGGCGGTCGAGAACAGGCGAAACGCCGGGTGCGGCTTGATCACCTTGTTCTGGTCCAACAGCGTCAGGCGGCCGGAGACCTCCAGCACGCGCTGGATCACGAACATCACGTCGGGCCGACCGGCGTCGTATTCGTCGAACACCAGCGCGATGTTGTGCTGCAGCGCCCAGGGCAGGATGCCGTCGCGGAATTCCGTGACCTGCTTGCCGTCCTTGATGACGATCGAGTCCTTGCCGACCAGATCGATACGGCTGATGTGGCTGTCCAGGTTGACGCGCACGCAGGGCCAGTTCAGGCGCGCTGCGACCTGCTCGATATGGGTCGATTTGCCGGTGCCGTGATAGCCGGTGACCATGACGCGGCGGTTCTTGGCAAAACCGGCGAGAATCGCGAGCGTGGTGGCGCGGTCGAAGCGGTAATCCGAATCGACTTCAGGCACGTGCGGGTCGACTTCGGAATAGGCCGGCACTTCGAGATCGCTGTCGATACCGAAAACCTGCCGGACCGACACCTTCATGTCGGGCAGTCCGGCGGGCTCCGAAACTTTGCTCATGGCGGCGGTCGTCATCAATCCTCCGAGGTCCCGGGCGTTCCCGAAACCAGATCTGTTGAATGGCTGCGGATGGGGGCTAACGTGAACCTAGCAGAGAGCAGGGGCCGGCAGAAGCCCGCGCCGCAATCAAAGTTCCATTGCCTTATCATTGAGATAGGCCATCTCTCAGGTTTTTGGAGGGCTGCTCTGCGAATCACGCCGCACTTTTGCCGATTTGGCCACTTTGCCGGGCCATGCCGAAGGTCTGCCGGCACTTTCGGCCCCTCCCCGGGCTTGGTAGCTCTGGGTGCAGGCGACCACCTACAGGACGGCAGTTGTGACTTCATTCCTCGATCCCCTGATTGCGTTTGTTTCGGCCCATCCGTGGCTGGCCTACCTGACGCTATTCTTGGCCGCCCTCCTGGAAGCGATACCGGTCGCAGGCGCGCTGGTGCCGGGCTCGACCATCATCCTTGCGCTGAGTGCGCTGGTGCCCGGCGGCGAACTGAAGCTGTGGGGCGTGCTGGCGGCCGCGATCGCCGGCGCCATGATCGGCGACGGATCGGCGTTTTGGGCCGGCCATCGCTCGCAACGCGAAATTCTCAACGCCTGGCCGATGTCGAAATATCCGGGCGTGATGGCGCAGAGCGAGACGTTCTTCCACCGCTGGGGGACGCTGGCGGTGTTGTTCGCGCGCTTTGTGCCGCCGATCCGTGCCTTCGTACCGGTCACGGCCGGCGCGCTCGGGATGTCGCCGGCCGTTTTCTTCGGTGTCAATATTCCCGCGGTAATCGCCTGGGCTTTGGCGCATGTGCTGCCGGGCGTGCTCGCGGTCTCCGCATTGCATGAATATGCCGGCCTGCCGCATCACCAGGGCACCGGCAAGCACCTGTGGATTTTAGCTGTGTTCGCGGCGGCGATCATCGCGTTCGGTGTCTGGACGCTGCGCCGCCGTCAGGCCCGGACCGGGCTTCGTCCCGGTGCGGGGCCGACATAGCGCGCGCGGGGCCGGATCAACCGGCCGAGTTCGGCGTATATCGGGCCAATGCCGAGGTGAGCGGGCAAACCGTCTGCACGGCAACTGCGGCGCCATCATCTCCGCTGTCGTCCGTGCGAACGCAGGGACCCATAACCACAAATGCGTATTGTCTCGCGAAAGCCGTCGACCGGTGGAACAAAATCGAGAAGCCGCGGCGTATGGGACTCGGCGTTCGCAGGGACGACAGCAAGCGGCGCTACGCGCGCACCACCGTCTTCAGATAATTATACGCCTTGATGATCTCGATCAGGCGGTCCTCGGTGGAGCGGTCGCCGCCATTGGCATCGGGATGGTGCTGCTTGACCAGCGCCTTGTATTTCGCCTTGACGTCATCGAGCGTTGCCTCGGCGGAAAGCCCCATCACCTGCAGCGCCTTGCGCTCGGCATTCATGACCTTCCGCGTTTCGGCCTTGGCCTCCGTGCCCGGCCCGGGCCGCCAGCGGCCGCGACCGTTGAGCTCGGAGAACATGCTGAAGGGATCAGCGGCTCCATCGAAATCCTCGGCGCTGGGCTGCTTGCCCTTCTTGCCGGCGGTGTTGGCGCCCATCTTCCAGGTCGGGCGATGGCCGGTCAGCGCATCCTTCTGGTAGCGCGCGACAGCATCGGCGTTCATGCCCTGGAAGAAATTGTAGGACTGGTTGTATTCGCGCACATGGTTGAGGCAGAAGTGCCAATACTCGCGGGAATTCTCCCGGCCCTTGGGCGCGCGGTGCGGCCCCTTGTTCTGGCAGCCTGCCCATTCGCACATGGCGGATTCTTCATTCGCACGCGCCTGCGCCTTCGCGCTGACCTTGTTGGGCTTGATGCGAATGGAATCGAAGAATTTGGATGAATCAATCGGCATGGCTGACTTTGACTACGCAATGCGCAAGGCTTCAAGTCTTGACATTGCGAATACCTCCGTTCGGATGCGTCATTGACGGAAAGCGGACACGGAATTATCTGCTGCCATCATGAGCACCAGGGACACTATCATAAACAAGTTGCATGAAGCTTTCTTGCCCGAAAGCCTCGACGTCACGGACGAATCTCATCTGCATGAGGGCCATGCGGGCCACCGGCCAGGCGGTGAGACGCATTTCAGAGTGTATATCGTATCTCCGGCCTTCGAAGGGAAGAGCCGGATTGAACGCCACCGCATGGTAAATGCGACGCTTGGCGCGGAACTCCAGGGCTCCGTCCATGCGCTCGCCATCAGGGCCCAGGCACCCGGAGAAACCGCCGGCGGCTAGCTGGCCCAGACCTGCCGCGAGAATATGAGCATCCGATGCTGTCGCGAAAGCTCGTAGTTTTGGCAGGGCTCCCGGGTTCCGGGAAGAGCACGCTGGCGGAAGGGCTTTCGCGGCATTTTTCGCTGCCGTTGTTCTCGGTCGATCCGATCGAGGCCGCGATGTGGCGCGGCGGCCTGCCCCGGGATCGCACGGGAATTGCGGCTTATGTCGTTGCTCAAGCATTGGCCGAAGAGCATCTGCGGCTGGGGCAGTCGGTTGTTATCGACGCCGTCAATCCGGTCGAGGCGTCACGCGCCGCCTGGCGAAGTCTCGCCGAAAAATATCGCGCGAATTTGTCGATCATCGAGTGCATTTGCGTGGACGAGGCGACCCACCGCCGGCGCATTGAAGCGCGAATGCGTCAAATCGAGGGAATGACCGAGATCACCTGGGCCGAAGTCGAGAAACGGCGCACAGGCTATGAGGCCTGGATCGACGCCCGGCTGACGCTGGATACGTCGGCACACCCGCCTGAACGACTACTCGCCGAAGCCATCGGCTATTTGGCGTGAGGCTATCAACCAGCCTCCTGTGAAGAACGCCAGAGACGGTAGAACCGTTTTCGCAACTGTGAGACAATCACTGCAGCGAAGGTGGAGTTCCGGTTGAACGCGGGGTCGGGCTGACCCCGATGCCGTCGCAGCTCGATGGGGTCGTCCGATGCGATATTGGGCACGCTTCAGATGGGCGGCCGCCGTGGCGCTGCTGGTTGCGGTCTCCCCAATCCGGACGCACGCTCTGGACATGCCGAGCCCCTTTGTCCAGGAGGTGCTCATCAAGAGCATTCTGGTGACACTGAATGACGCGGTGGCGTCGGACAATTTCACGGTCCTGCACGCCAAGATTTCAAAGCCGTTCCGCGACCAGTTTCCGCCCGACAAGTTGCGGGCCGTCTTCAAGGACCTGGTCGAGAAGCACGCCGTGTTCGACGCGATCGTCGCCAGCCCGGTCATTCCGGAGGAGGACGCCAGGATCGACGACAAGGGCGTGCTGCGCCTGAAGGGCCGCTTCGACACCGCGCCGAAAAAGGTGAAATACCAGCTCGGCTTCATCCCCTCCGACGGCCAGTGGAAGCTCTCTGGCGTCGCGATCGATATTGAATGATTGCTTCCGGGGCGGACATCTCTCTCCCCATACAAGGGATGACGGAGTGAGCGCGCGCAGTGGAGGCGTCAGAACGCCGTCCCTGCGCGCTTCGGCTTCGGATCCTCGGCCTCGGTTTCGCGCGGCAGCGGGGTGATCTTCAGCGCGGTGATGCGGTTGCGCTCGCGGCGCAGCACGCGGAAGCGGCAGCCGTGGAAGGTGAAATTCTGGCCGCGTTCGGGGATCGAACGCGCCTCGTGAATCACGAGGCCGGCAACCGTAGTCGCCTCCTCGTCGGGCAGATGCCAGTTCATGGCGCGGTTGAGATCGCGGATCGGCACCGAGCCATCCACCACGACGGAGCCGTCGGCCTGGATACGGACGCCCGCGACCACGACGTCATGCTCATCGGAGATATCGCCGACGATCTCTTCCAGAATGTCCTCCAGCGTCACCATGCCTTCGACCTCGCCATATTCGTCGACGACGAGCGCGAAGTGAGTTTTGCGGCGGCGGAACGCCTTCAACTGCTCGGACAGAGGCCGCATCTCCGGCACGAACCAGGGCGGGCGCATGATGGCCGAAACGTTGATGTGCGAGGTATCGCCGTCAGAAGCACGGATCGCGCGCAAGAGATCCTTGGCGTGCAGCACGCCGATGATGTTCTCCGGCTTGTCGCGCCACAACGGGATCCGGGTGTATTCTGTGGCGAGCACTTCGCCCACCAGTTCGTCCGGCGGCAGGTCGGCGTTGATCATCACCATCGCGGTGCGATGAACCATGACGTCGGATACCGCCAGGTCGCCAAAGCGGAAGACATTTTGAATGTATTCGGCCTCACCGCTTTCGATCCCGCCGTGCACGGCCGATTCTTCCACCAGCCCTTCGATCTCGGAGTCGGTGAGAATTTCGTGCTGTGAGGATTCCTGCACGCCGAGCAGGCGCAAAATCCCGCGTGATGCGCTGTTGAGCAGCCAGTTGAGCGGCCAGAAAACCAGATAGGACAGATAGAGCGGATACGCGATCCATTGCGATACCGGCATCGGCTCCCTGATCGCCAGCGTCTTCGGCACCTGTTCGCCGACCACGATATGCAGCGAGGAGAACACCAGGAACCCGGTCAGGAACGACACGAAGTGCAAGCTGGCTTCTGACATTCCGAGCGGAATCAGCAACGGTTCGAGCAGCGCCGAAACCGTGGGCTCGCCGACCCAGCCGAGGCCGAGGGAAGCCATGGTGATACCGAGCTGGCAGCAGGCGAGATAGGCCTCGATATTGCCCATCATGCCATGGAGCAGGCGCGCGCCGAACCGGTCCTGCTCGACCATCGCCTTGATGCGAAACCCGCGGCTCTTGACCAGCGCAAACTCGGCGGCCACGTAAAACGCGTTGGCGGCGAGCAGCAGGATCGCGAGCAGCAGATTGAACGCGGTCGAACTCATATATTCCTCGTGACGGCCCCGGCCCCGCGCGGCGCTTGCGTCAAGCCGCGTCCCGACAATTCGGTTCTCATCCAGACAACTTCTGTTGCAGGAAATCGCGAACCAGCGCCGGCTCGACGTCGTTTGCAACCACCGCGCGGCCAATCGCCTGCAGCAGGATGAAAGTCAGCTTGCCGCGCTTGACCTTCTTGTCCTGCGCCATCAACGCCATCAGGGTGTCGGCATCGGCCAGCCCTTCCTGGGCGAAGCCCGCGATGTCCTGCAAATGGGTCGGCAGCCCGACGGAAGCAAGATGGCGCTCGACCCGGGTGGCGTCGGCCTCGGAGATCAGGCCGAGTTTCGCTGAAAGCTCCGCCGCCAGCACCATGCCGACGGAGACGCCTTCGCCGTGGAACAGGCGGTCGGAAAAGCCGGTCGCGGCCTCCAGCGCATGGCCGAAGGTGTGGCCGAGGTTGAGCAGCGCGCGCTCGCCATTTTCTCGCTCGTCGCGGGAGACGATCGCGGCCTTGGCGCGGCAGGAGGTTGCAATCGCGTGCTCGCGCGCCGCGCCACCCGAGAATATGTCGGCATGGTTGGCTTCGAGCCAGGTGAAAAAGGCTTCATCGCCGAGCACGCCATATTTGGCGACCTCGGCGTAGCCGGCACGGAACTGGCGCGGCGACAGCGTGTCGAGCACCGACGTGTCGGCGATCACCAGCACCGGCTGATGGAAGGCGCCGAGCAGGTTCTTGCCCTGCGGCGAATTGATGCCGGTCTTGCCGCCGACCGAGGAATCCACCTGCGCCAGCAGCGAGGTCGGCACCTGCACGAAGTCGACGCCACGCCGCAGGATCGCCGCCGCGAAACCGGCGAGATCGCCGACCACGCCGCCGCCGAGCGCGATCACCAGATCGTTGCGCTCGATCTTCGCCGCGATCAGCGCTTCGGAGACCTTTTCGAGACCGGCATAGGTCTTCGATACTTCGCCTTCCTCGACGATCACGCGTGACGTCGGGATGCCGGCTTCGGCAAGCGAGCGCTCGGTTTGCTCCAGCCAGTGTTTTGCCACCGTGCGGTCGGTGACGATGGCGGTCCGCGCACCAGGGCGCAGCGCAGCGACGCGCGTGCCGAGCGTATCCAGGACGCCCCGGCCAATCACGATGTCATAGGCGCGGTCGCCGAGGGCGACGTCGACCGTAATATCGGCGGAATGTTTCAGCGGCGCGGTCATGGCGTGACGTTCATCCCGTCGGTTGTTGGCTCGGCGGCCGGGGCGCCGGCGCACAGCCGGGCGCGCAGGGCCTCGATGCATTCGTCGACGATACGGTCATGCGGCACGTCGCGCGACAGAATGGTCAGGTCTGCCGTCCGATAGACCGGCTCGCGTGCCTCGAGTAGACGGCTGACGGTCGCGACCGGATCCTCGGTCTGCAGCAACGGCCGGTCGGCGCGGCGCTTGACACGCTTCATGATGACGTCGACATCCGCCTTGAGCCAGATCGAGATAGCCTTGTCGCGGATCCGATTGCGGGTCTCCTCGCGCATGAAGGCACCGCCGCCGGTCGCGATCACGGCCGGGCCGCTATCCAGCAGTCGCGCAATCACGCGCGCCTCGCCGTCCCGGAAATAGGGCTCGCCATGGGTCGCAAAGATTTCCGGGATGGTCAGGCCGGCGTGGGCCACCTCGATTTCGACATCGGCGTCGAGAAATCGCAGTCCGAGCCGCGCCGCCAGCCGCCGGCCGATGGTGGACTTGCCGGCACCCATCATGCCGACCAGCACGACCGAACGCCGTCCCAGCGCCGACGTAATGTCTGGCTCCTGGGGGGCGCTCGCCTGGGCCTGTGCGGCAGTCTCGGGCATCAAAAAACTCTGTGGTTTTGCGGATTTCCACCGCTCCGCGACACCTATACTACCCCGACTGACGCCGTTGCCAGAGACTCTTGCCACGGAGATGGGAACATGTTGGATGATTTCATTGGTTAATTTCGCCGCCCTGAGCCCCCCTATGCCCAGCTTGTTCCGCTTTCTGACGGTCGTCGGCGTGATAGCCGGGGTGATCTATGGCGTGATTTTCGCACTGGCGAACTTCGTCAATCCAAGCCCCCGGGAAATAACGGTCACCATTCCCGCTGACAGATTCCTCAAGAAATAGCCGCTATCGTCTGATTTGTGGGTGAGAGGCGAACTCGGGGAGACATCTCCGTCAGAGAGATTTCGGGAGCAATGCGTTCCAGCAAGTCGAACTCGGATGCGAAACTGATCACCCTGTTCCTCGACATGCTCGCGGCGGAACAGGGGGCGGGCGACAATACGCTCGACGCCTATCGGCGCGACCTGACAGATTTCTCCGAATTTCTTGGGCAAGCCGGACAGAACTTTACCCGTGCCGCGACCGACGTGCTGCGCGACTACCTCGCCGATCTCGACACGCGTGGGTTCAAATCCTCCAGCGTGGCGCGCCGGCTGTCAGCGATGCGACACCTGTTTCGGTTCCTGCTCAACGAGCGTATCCGCTCTGACGATCCGGCGGCGATCCTGTCCGGCCCGAAGCGCGGTCGCGGCTTGCCGAAGGTGCTGTCGATATCAGACGTCGACCGCATGCTGACGCGGGCCAAGGAATTGACCGCGGCCGAGAACGCTTCGCCGCAGCAGCGGCTGCGCGCGATGCGGCTGTATTGCCTGCTGGAAGTGCTCTATGCCACCGGCTTGCGCGTCTCGGAGCTGGTGGCGCTGCCGCTGTCGGCTGCGCGGCGCGATGCCCGCATGATCATGGTGCGGGGCAAGGGCAACAAGGAACGTCTGGTGCCGCTCAACGAAGCCTCAAGGCAGGCGATGGCCGATTACCTCGCCGCCATGGAAGCGCTCAGGCCCGAGAAGAAGAAAAACGCCGCCGCATCGAAGTGGCTGTTTCCCTCTTTCGGTGAGAGCGGCCATCTGACGCGGCAGCATTTTGCGCGCGACCTGAAGGAGCTGGCGGCGGCAGCAGGCCTTGCGCCGCGGCTGGTCTCCCCGCACGTGCTGCGCCACGCCTTTGCCAGTCATCTGCTGCATAACGGCGCGGACCTGCGCATCGTGCAGACCCTGCTCGGCCACACCGACATATCGACCACGCAGATCTATACCCATGTAGTCGAGGAGCGGCTGAAGAGCCTGGTGCGAGACCTGCATCCGCTGGCAGAGAAGTCGTAGTCGTCCCTGCGAACGCATGCGAACGCAGGGACCCCAACCACCGTCGCTGATTATTTGCAGAAGGCGTCTACCCCCAACCGGTCTGACCGATAGGCCGCGGCGTACGGGTCCCTTCGTAGGGACGACAGGTAGCTGAACTTCCCGCCTTGACTTCCGCGGCTTCTCCCCCGAAACAGCCATCCCGCCCGCGGCCTTGTTTGGCGCGCTTTCGGCAAAACCGGGTTATCCGGACCGAGATACGCGCTAAATCATTGAAGATGCGTGCTTTCTTGAGGCGAATCGAAAACCGCTTCGCCTCACAGCGCGTAGTTACCTATATTGTCTTGATGCCGGAACAGATGCGCAGCTACCTCGACTTCGAAAAACCAGTCGCCGAACTCGAGTCCAAGATCGACGAATTGCGCGCGCTGGCGGCGTCCGGCAGCGACATCGGCGACGAGATTGCGCGCATCGAGGACAAGGCGTCCCAGGCGCTGGCCGATCTCTACGCCAATTTGACGCCGTGGCAGAAGACGCTGGTGGCGCGCCATCCGCAGCGTCCGCACTTCACCGATTTCGTCAACGCGCTGATCACGGACTTCACGCCGATGGCGGGCGACCGCAAATTCGGCGAGGACGAGGCCCTGATGGGTGGCTTCGGCCGCTTCCGCGGCGAGAGCATCTGCGTGGTCGGCCAGGAAAAGGGCGCCTCTACTGAAGGCCGCATCAAGCATAATTTCGGCATGGCCCGGCCTGAAGGCTATCGCAAGGCCGTGCGGCTGATGGAGCTGGCCGATCGTTTCGGCATTCCCGTGCTGTCGATCGTCGATTCCGCGGGCGCCTATCCCGGTATCGGCGCCGAGGAACGCGGCCAGGCGGAAGCGATCGCGCGCTCCACCGACGCCTGCCTGTCCCTCGGCGTTCCCAATGTCGCGATCATCACCGGCGAAGGCATGTCGGGCGGCGCGATCGCCATCACCACCACGAACAAGGTTTTGATGTTCGAACACGCTATCTACAGCGTGATCTCGCCGGAAGCGGCTTCCTCGATCCTGTGGCGCGACGGCACCAAGGCGCAGGAAGCCGCCACCAGCATGAAAATCACCGCGCAGGACATGCTGCGATTCGGCGTGATCGACCAAATCCTGAAAGAACCCGCCGGCGGCGCCCATCGCGATCCGACCGCCATGATCGCGGCCACCGGCGATGCCATTGCGGAGGCCTTCAATGATCTCCGCAATCTCGACGCGGATGCTGTTCGCCGGCATCGGCGGCAGAAATTCCTCGATATCGGCCGCAAGCTCGGCTGATCGCTTCGTCCGTATCTACGCCGCCTCGGTAAGATCGCCCCGGGCCTACTCGCCCAATGATTAACGACCTCTAAACGGCCACTATTTTCGCCAGCGCGCATGATTCGGCCGCAATTAGGCCCCGAGCCCGGTCTTTAGTTTCTGTTGACCATGCCTGCTGCCGCAGCCGCTGGACGGCCCCGTTCGGGTTGCGGCGCAGGGGGGCAATGGATAATATTTTAGACAACGGCTTCAGGGCATGTCGCTGTGATTTGGGGTGCGAGAATGCCCGGTGGGTGTGGAGCTTAGCCTTTGATTAACCGCTCGCTGGTTCGCGCGCTCGTCACGTCGGCTGTCCTCGTGGGCGCAGGCGTGTTGATGGCCGGCTGCAACAGTGACGGCATCTCGCTGGCCAACAACGCCAAGGCCAACCAGCCAGTCCCGCCAAAACTGATCGCCGACATGACGGCCAAGGACATGGACCTGCAGTCCCCGATCCTGGTCCGGCTGTTCAAGCAGGAAGCCGAACTGGAGATCTGGAAGCAGGACCGCTCCGGCCGTTTCGCGCTGTTGAAGACCTATCCGATCTGCCGCTGGTCGGGCGATCTCGGCCCCAAGGTTCGCGAAGGCGACCGCCAGGCGCCGGAAGGCTTCTACTCGATCTCACCGGCGCAGATGAACCCGCAGTCGGCCTATTACCTCTCCTTCAACACCGGCTATCCCAATGCGTTCGACAAAGCATTGGGACGCACCGGCTCGCAGTTGATGGTGCATGGCGACTGCTCCTCGCGCGGCTGCTACGCGATGACCGACGAGCAGATCGCGGAAATCTATTCGCTGGGCCGCGAATCCTTCTTCGGCGGCCAGAAGTCGTTCCAGTTGCAGGCCTATCCGTTCAAGATGACGCCGGCCAACATGGCCAAGCATCGCAACAACCCGCATATGCCGTTCTGGAAAATGATCAAGGAAGGCAATGATCATTTCGAAGTGACGCGGCAGGAGCCGAAGGTCGATTTCTGCGAAAAGAAGTATGTGTTCGACGCGGTCAAGCCGCCGGGCGCCACCAAGGACCCGGTGTTCGAGGCATCCTCCAAGTGTCCCGCCTATGCGATATCGGATGAAATCGCCGATGCCGTGCGCGAAAAGCAGGCCACCGATATTGCCGAAACCGCGCGGCTGATCGCAAAGGGAACGCCGGTGGCGCGGATCAACACCGGTATCGACGGCGGCATGCACAAGGTGTTCGCCGCCCGCGTGCCCGAGGGCAGTACCGGGCTTTCGGAGCCCGGCGACGGCTCGAGCCTGTCGCTGATGGCGCGTGCGCCAGGCACCGTTCCCTCCCACGTCAATCCGCCGAAAGCTCCGTCCGAAAACCTGCTGATGGGCCCGCCCGAGCGGCCGAAACTGGCCGCAGCGCCGGCTGCCGCATCTGCTCCCGCGCCCGACGCAGCTTCGACGCGGGTCGCCAATGCGGCGCCGACAGCGCAGAACGACGGATTCTTCTCCAACCTCGCCCGCAAGGTCGGCCTCGGCGGCGCAGCCGACGCCACCGCCAGCACGCCGCCGTCCAAGCCGAGGGCGACCGAGACCAAGCAGCAGCCGCGTCCGGAAGCGGCTGCGCCGAAGACGACGGCAGCGAAGCCCGACGTCAAACACGCCGCCGCCAGCCGCCCGCCGCTGAAGCCATCAGTGTCAGATACCCCGGCACCCGCCGCCAAGGATAACCAGGTCGCAGGCTCCGCACCGATCGTGTCGTCGAACTCGTTCGACAGCCGCTTCGGGGCGGTGAAGTAAAGAAACGCGGCGCTTTCCCAACCGAATCAACCGTCGATGCAGGTGTACGTTGCGCGTGCGCTACGGCGCGAGATACCGCAACAGTTCCGGATCGCTCCGCACCTCGCCTGCCGGCCCTTGCAGCGCCACCCGGCCACGATCGAGCACATAAGCGTGGTCGGCGACGCGCAACGCGAGGTCGAGATGCTGCTCGACGATGACGACGGCGATCTGCCTGGCCAACTCAATCAGCCGCTCGGTGATCTCCTCGATCACACCGACCCATACGCCTTCGGTCGGCTCGTCCAGCAGCAGCAATTTAGGATTGCCTAGCATCGCGCGCCCGATCGCCAGCATTTTGCGCTCGCCGCCCGACAGCGTGCCCGCGGGCTGGTCGAGCCGCTGCCCGAGCTTCGGGAAGATGGTCAGGACCCGATCGACCGCCGCCGGATCAGGATTGAACAGCGAGCCGACTGCGAGATTGTCGCGCACCGAGAGGCGGGCGAACACCGAATGCTCCTGTGGCACGTAGCCGATGCCCGAGCGGACCCGCTCCTCGGTCCGGCGCCGGGTGATGTCACGGCCGTCGAAAAACAATTCGCCTTTCGAACTCGCAAGCTCGCCAACGATCGTCTTCATCAGTGTGGTCTTGCCGGCGCCGTTGCGGCCAAGCACCGCGACGCCGCCGCGCCAGGGTACGCCGATATTGACATCGAACAGGACCTGGCTGCGGCCATAACCGGCTTCGAGATGCCGTATGTCGAGGAATGTCTGTTCAGGCACGGCGCAGATAAATCTCCTGGACGCTCTTGTTGGCCTGGATCTCGGCGACCGTTCCGGAGGCGAGCACGCGACCCTGGTCGAGCACGGTCAGGCGGTCGCAGATATCGCGGATGAAATCCAGGTCATGTTCGACGATCACGAGCGAGCAATGCTGCTTGATCGGCTGCAGGAGCTCGCCGGTGACGCGGCGCTCCTCCAGGCTCATGCCGCCGGTTGGCTCGTCCAGCAGCAAGAGACGCGGCTTGCCGGCAAGCGCCATGGCGATTTCCAGCCATTGCTGCTGCCCGTGCGACAGCGCCGCGGCGGCATCATGCGCGCGATCGGCGAGGCGAAACTGGCTCAGCATCATCATTACCTGATCGTGCAGCACGCCGCGCGTGCGCGAGAACACCAGATCGAACAGCGACGATTGCGCCTGCAGCGCCAGCAGGATGTTGTCGTACAGCGTCAGCGTCGGCAGCACGCTGGTGATCTGGAATTTCAGGCTCATGCCAGCGCGGGCGCGCTCGGTCGGCGACAACAGGGTGATATCGCGGTTGACGAAGCTGACCTTGCCTTGGGTCGGCATCTCGGCGCCCGCAACGCACTTCATCAGGGTGCTTTTTCCCGAGCCGTTCGGACCGATCAGGCCGTGAAACTCGTTCTCGCCTATCGTCAGCGCTGCACCGTCGAGCGCGGTGAGCTTGCCAAACACCTTGACGATACCGGTCGCCTCAAGGAGCGGCATTGCGCTTCTCCTTGCGTGCCATCCCGAAACTGCCGACGCGCTCGCGTTCGCCGAGCACGAAGCTGATCAGCCCGAGCGGGCGGAACAGGATCACCAGCAGCAGCAACACGCCGAGAAGAATCGGCCAGATCTCGCGATAATTGTCCGATAGCCAGAAGCTGACGCCCTCGATGATAACGGCGCCGATAACCGCGCCGATCAATGTGCCCGATCCGCCGAATAAAACGTAAAGCACGACCTGCGTCGAGATCACCACGCCGACCATATTGGGCCAGACGAACCCCTCGTGAAACGCGTAGAGACTACCTGCAAGGCCTGCAATGGTGCCGCCGACGGCGAAAACAATCGCCTTCAGGTGCTGCGCCTTGTATCCGAAGAAGGCGATGCGCTGCTCGTTCTCGCGAAGCCCCGCCAGTGCCAGGCCGAACTGCGAGCGCACCAGGAAGCGGCACAGCAGATAGACGACGGCAAGAATGCCGAGCGCGAAATAGTAATAGACCGGCCCCTCGGTAATGTCGTAGCTGCCGAACGACATTGGCGGGATCGAGGGAATGCCGTTCTGTCCACCGAGATAGTACCAGCCCCGCGCCAGACGATCGGCGGCATAGGATCCGGTCAAGGTGCCGAGCGCAACGAAGATCACGCTGGAGGGATGCCGGCCGAGCAGCAGAAAGCCGCCGAGCAGCAGCGAGGTGGTGAGCCCGATCAGCGTGCCCGCCGGCAGCACCAGAAAGATCGAGGTTATGCCGAGGTCGCGCGCCATCAATGCAACGCCATAGCCGGCCGAGCCGAAGAACAGGGCCTGACCGAAGCTCATGATGCCGGCATATCCCCACACCAGATCGAACGAGAGCGCGAACAGGGCGAGGATGATGACACGGGTGGCGAACACCGTGAGGTAGTCCTGCAAGAACAGAGGCAGGATCAGCGCTGCAATCAGCACCAGCCCTTCGACGACCGGCAGCACTTTCAGCCCCGCGGCGCGGCGCGCCGGCGATGCTCCATCAGGTCGGCTCTCAGCCATCGAAACTTCCGGCTCTTCGCTCAGCTTCATGCGAAGGGCCTGCTTTACCGTGCCCATCGATCACTCAGCATTCCTTGGGATCGACGAGACCATCGCTGCGGCCCACGATCTCATAGTTCCCGCCTTTGGCAACAGCGGTATACATCTTCATCTTGCAGTGCCGCTTGCCCGGCACCATCTCCGCCGGGCCGCCCGGGCCTTCAGCTATCTTGGCATGATCGAGCGCCGCGGCCACCGAATCGCGGTCAATCTTGCCGGCTTCCTTGACCGCCGCTTCCCAGAGCTTCAGCCCGCGATAGGTGCCGGTCGCCGCGCTGCCGGCCGCGAACAGGAAGTTGCCGGGGAAATCCTTCTCGTAGGCCGCCTGAATCTTGGCGCTGACCGGATCGTCCTTGGTCAGCGCCTTGAAGTAGTCGAGACAGCTCGCAAGCCCTTCGATCTCGTTGGCCTGATTGATGTTGAGCGTATTCTCATCATAGTACACGCAGGCAAGCCGCCCACCATTCTTCAGGAAGCCGGCCTCGTAGAGCTGCTTGAAGAACGGGCCGACGCCCGGCGGGATCACGGTATTGAAGACCACGTCCACCTTGTTCGAGATGATGCGGTTGACGGTGGCTGAGAAGTCGACCTGGTCGAGCGGGTAGTATTCCTCGAACACGACCTCGCCACCGCTGGATTCGATCACCTTGCGGGCATAGACGTTGAGCGTGTGCGGCCAGACATAATTGGCGCTCGGCAGCGCGAACTTCTTGCCGCCGTTCTTGATCAGCCAGGGAATGAACTCGTCGCATTGCTGCGCCGGGGTCGGGCCGGTGCAGAACAGATTGGGCGTGCATTCCTTGCCCTCGTAAAGCTGCGGATAGATGTAGAGCGTCTTGCCGCGCGCCACGATCGGATCCTTGATCGCGTTGCGCATCGAAGACGTAATGCCGCCGAGCACCATGTCGACCTTGTCGCGCTGGATCAGCTTGCGAACGTTGCCGACGGCAACCGATTCGTTGGAGGCGGTGTCCTCGATATAGAGCTCGAGCGGCCGGCCGAGCAGGCCGCCGGCAGCGTTGATCTGCTTGATGACCATCTTGGCGACATTGGCGTCGGCATTGCCGGCATAGGCGATCGGGCCAGTCAGGTCGGTCGCGATGCCGACCTTGATCGGACCTTCGGCGGCATTGGCCCAGTCAGGCCTGACCACCCAGCTACCGACCCCGGTCGCAATCGCGCCGGTCGTGAAAGCAAAGCCGCTGAGGAAACGACGGCGCGTCAAATCAAAGCGATCGGCAAACATGTGACTAAACCCCTTTTCCAGCGATGAGGCCTTGCGGCCGGAATTTGATGAAGACGATGGCAAGTACGAAGACGAGAACGTCGGCGACCACGGGCGCCATGACCCAGGGCAGCGCGGCGCTGAGCGTTCCGATCACGCCCGCTCCGGCAACCGGCCCGATAAATGATCCGACACCGCCGACCATGACCGCGACAAAACCCTGGATCAGGAAGCGTATGCCGAGGTCGGCGAACAGGCTGAACACGGGCACGATCAGCGCACCGGCCAGCCCCGCCAGCGCGGCTCCGAAGGCAAAGGTGGCGCCATAGATCAGGGGCGTGGAAATTCCCGACGCCCGCGCCAGCGCGGGATTTTCCAGCGTGGCGCGCACGCGGAGGCCGAAGCTGGTCCGCGACAGCAACAGATAGCAGCCCGCCATCACCAGCAGCGTGATGACGATGATCGTGAAGCGCCACGCCGAGATGTGCATCGTGCCGATGTCGATCGATCCGCCGATCGGCTCCGGTACCGTCAGGTAGAAGCCGCCGATCAGGCCGCGCACGCTCTCACGGACGATCAGGCCGAGCGCGTAGGTGCCCAGCATTGCCACGATGGGCGCGGCGTAGAAGCGCCGAATGATCAGCGCCTCCAGCACGAAGCCGAGGCCGCCGACGATGAATGGCGCGACCGCCATGCCGACCCAGATCGGAATCCCGCTGCTATACGCCAGATAGGTGACATAAGCGCCGAGCAGGACGAACTCGCCCTGCGCGAAATTGAAAATCCCCATCATGCTGGCGATGATCCCGAGCCCGAGCACGACCAGCACGATGATCGCGCCAAAACTCAGGATCTCGAACGCCGCAACGAAGGTGCTAGCCATGTCCTATGTCCAGCCTGCCTGTAACGACGACCCCCCTCACATCTTCTTCCAGTCGCCGATCTGCTCGAAAGCGTGCGCCGCGCGATAGATCGTCGATTCCTCGAACATCCGGCCGACCAGCATCAGCCCGACGGGCAGGCCGTCGACCATACCGCAGGGCAGTGACATCGCCGGATGATGCGTGATGTCGAACGGTGCGGTGTTGGCAATCATCTCGAGCGCCCGCGCCACGTAGTCCTCGCGGCTGGCATTGGCCGGCGGCAGCGGCGTCGCCTTCATCGGCGTCGTCGGCAGCAGCAGCAGATCGTAGTCCTTGAAGGCCTTGTCGTAGGCAGCGGTCAGCCGCCTGGAGATATTGAGCGCCTTGCCATAGTAGCGCGGGCCGAAATTGTTGTTGATGTAGGTGCCGAGCAGCAGGAACAGCTTGGTGGTTTCCGAGAGTGAGTCCGCCTGCCGGCGCCAGCCGCGATGGAAATCCATCAGCGACGTCGAATAGAGATCGCCACGGCTCAGCCCGTAGCCGTCGCCATACATCATGGTCTGCGTCATGCCTTCGGTACCGATCGGCGTCCAGATTGCAGGGCCGGTCAAATGCATCGGGATCGAGACCGTCTCGACCGAGGCACCGAGATCGCGGAAGCGCTTGGCCGCTTCGCGCACGCTCTCGTTCACCGCAGCCTCCGCCATTGGCTGCTCGAAGCCCTCTTTGAGTATGCCGATCCTCATCCCTTTAGCGCCGCCGCCGAGTGCCTTGGTATACTCCTCGACCTTCGGCGCCTTGATGCGCGGATCGTAACCGTCGTCGCCGGCGATCACCTCCAGCAACAACGCGTTGTCGGCCACCGTTGCCGTCATCGGCCCGGTATGGTCGACGAAAATTTCGATCGGCATGATACCGGTGTACGGAACCAATCCCCAGGTCGGCTTCATCCCGTATGTGCCGCAGAACGAGGACGGCATCCGGATCGAACCGCCCTGGTCACCGCCGATCGCCATGTCGACCTCGCCAAGCGCAACGACGACGCCGCTGCCCGACGACGAACCGCCGGCCGAATAGCCCATCTTGTGCGGATTGTGCACGGGTCCCACCGCGTTGGTGTGGCTGCCGCCGGACATGCAGAAGGATTCGCAGTGAACCTTGCCGGCGATTTCGGCGCCCGCGTCCAGCATCCGCGTGACGATAGTGGCATCGAAGTCGGGCACGTAGCCTTCCAGCGTGGCCGATCCGTTCATCATGGGCACGCCGGCCAACATAATGTTGTCCTTTAGCGCGACCGTCTTGCCCTTGAGTTTGCCGGAACTGGCGCCCTTCACCGTCGACTTGCGATACCAGGCGTTGCGCGGGTTCTCTTCCGGCGCAGGCCGATAGCCGGGGGTGCGCGGATATCTCACCGGCGGCACCTCGTCCGGCATTGCGGCAACGAGATTGTAGGCGTCGATCGAGCCCTGCATCAGGCCGCGAAACGATGCGACGTCTTCCTCGGTCAGCGAAAGGCCGCACTGCTCGGCGACCGCACGAAGTTGCGTTGGGGTTGGTAGGACGACTGACACGACGCTCTCCTGAAGCTTTGGGTTCCCGGCGCGGTGCCCGGCCCGCCTGCGACGGGCCGTTGGCTCCACTATTGTATTCAAAACGGAAATATTTTCCTTTTCAAGCATTATTTCGGATTTCGACCCTTGATCCGGGCATCGCTTTTCTAGATCGTCTTGATCACCTTGAAGTCGAGGCCATTGGCCTCGGCAAGATACATCGGCATCTCGGCACGGCCGCCGCGAATGGTAATGGGGCCGCGGGCGCCCGCATAGATCACGTTGCGCGCCGCCGCGAGCAACGGCCCCATCGACAACGAGCCGGCTCGGTTGGCTGCCGCTTCGAGGAAGCGCAACCCCTCATAGTTGGATTGGCTGACGGATCCGATCGGTGGCGCGTGCGGACCGAACATCGCCCGATAGCGAGAGAGGAATTCGTCATTGGCGCGCGAGCCGACGCAAGTGAAATAGCCGGATGCGCAGAACAGGTTCTCGGTATTCTCGGCCCCGATCCCGAGCAGAACGGTCTCGTCCATCGCGCCGGCGAAGCGCAGCGTGGTGGCGGCGAGGCCGCATTCGGCGAAGGCGCGATTGAACGTAATGCTGTCCGTTCCGATGAGCGAGATCAGCACGACGTCGGGCCTCGCGGCACGAATGCGCGCCAGATGCGCCTCGTGATTGTCTTCCCCGACGGGGACGAACTCCTCGCCGACGACCTGCCCGCCCGCTTCGGCGATGTATCGCTTGACCGCGCGATGCGACTGCCATGGCCACACATAATCGCTGCCGATCAGATACCAGCGTGACGCCTTCTTGAAGTCGGACAGCCAATGGATCGACGGCCGGCTCTGCCAACGCGGCGTCTCGCCGATCGCCATCACGCCTGGCGTGCGCTCGCCACCCTCATAGACGGGGGTGTAGATATAGGGAATGCGGTTGCGGGTGACCTTGCGCAGTGCGACGCGGACCGCGCTGATGTGCGAGCCCATAATCAGGTCGACTTCGTCGAACGCGAGAGCGCGTTCGGCGCGACGCACTACCTCCTCGATTGCCCCGCCGGAATCGTAGACCGACAATTCAATCTCGCGTCCGAGAATGCCGCCGCGTTTATTAATCTCGGAGATCGCCAGCAGGACGCTATTGGTGGCGCTCGGGCCCCAGATTCCGGGCGACCCCGAGAAGGTGAGAAAATTGCCGACCCGCAGCTTGCTGTGGGCGCCTCGGCGTCTCGACGATCCGGGCTTGATCGTGGACAGGTCGAGATCATCCGTCGCCGACGACAGGTTTCGAAACAGCAGCGAGGGCGGAAACGCGGAACCGCCGGCAGCCGGGAAGTTTACCGTCGAGCGCACGCCAACTCCTGTCTGGCACCAGACCAAAACGCATCCAGCGGGCGGCCGCGGCATCCGCCCTTCCTAGTTGGGGAAATATCCTATTTGAAAATATTGAATATTCAACAATTGAAGTGCATATAGAAACGGCATCGATTGCCAGCCATTCACTCATTTGGGTCAAGACAAAGTCTCAAGCCGTGGCCAAACCGCCGAAAGACAATTCCCCCATCACCGAACACCTCGCTTATTTGCTCGCGCAAGCCAACCGGGAGATCAACCGGCAGTTGGAGATGCGCCTGAGCAAGGAAGGCGTACCTGTCGAACAGTGGCGTATTCTCAAGGTTTTGTCCGACGGCAACGGCCATTCCATGGGCGAGCTCGCGGATGCCGTTCTCCTCAACCATCCGACGCTGACCAAGATGATCGATCGCATGGTGTCGGACGCGCTGGTCTACCGCGTTCAGGACCCCAAGGACCGCCGCAAGGTCCTGATGTTCGTGTCCGACCGGGGCAAGGCGCTGTGCAGGCGACTGAACTCGCTGGCGGTGAGCCAGGAGGAGCACATCGTGGAGAGCTATGGCGACAAGTCGACCAACGAGCTGAAACGGCTCCTGGAAAGCTTGATCGACAGTTCGAACTGAGCAAGCCAAGCGCGACCGACACCGCGCTCCTGTCGGCAGGTTCCGCGGCACGCGGGACCTGACGCTCGTCGAAAAGATATTACTTGCAGCGACAAAGGGTCACACGCGCGGACATTCGCCGCGGGTGTGCGCGATGTCAGGCATACTTGCCGTGGCAGTGCTTGTACTTCTTGCCGCTTCCGCAGGGACAATCCTCGTTGCGCCCGACCTTGCCCCAGCTTGCGGGGTTTTTCGGATCGCGATCGGCGGCCGGAGCCTGGGGCACCAGCGAGGCATTGGCGAACGCCATCTCGTCTTCGCCGGTATTCGGATCGAACTTGTGCGCCTCCATCGCCGGCAGCACCGGTTGCTGCTCTTCCGGCGGCACGATCTCGACGCGCATCAACTGCGCCGTCACCGCCTCGCGCAGATGTGCCGTCATTGCCTCATACAGGCCGAAGGCTTCCGACTTGTATTCCTGCAAGGGATCGCGCTGGCCATAGCCGCGCAGGCCGATCACCTGACGCAGATGATCGAGCATGATCAGGTGCTCGCGCCAGAGGTGATCCAGCGTCTGCAGCAGGATGGTCTTCTCGACGTAGCGCATGACGTCGGGCCCCCATTGCGCGACCTTGGCTGCCATGTGCTCGTCGACGCGCTGCTCGATCCGCGTCAGCAGTTCCTCGTCGGCAATGCCTTCCTCCTTGGCCCATTCATCGACCGGCAGCTCGACGTCGAGCACGCGCGTTAATTCCTCCTTGAGGCCGGCGACATCCCACTGCTCGGCATAGGCATGCTCAGGCACGTGCTTGGCGACGATATCATCGATGTAGTCGTGACGCATATCCGTGACCATTTCGGCCACGCTGTCGCTCTTCATCAGTTCGACGCGCTGGTCGAAGATCACCTTGCGCTGGTCGTTCTGGACGTTGTCGAACTTCAAGAGGTTCTTGCGGATATCGAAGTTGCGCGCCTCGACCTTCTGCTGCGCCTTCTCCAAGGCCTTGTTGATCCACGGATGGATGATGGCCTCGCCCTCTTTCAGGCCAAGCCGCTGCAGCATGGTGTCGAGCCGGTCGGAGCCGAAGATCCGCATCAGATCGTCTTCCAGCGACAGGAAGAATTTCGAGCGGCCGGGGTCGCCCTGACGGCCGGAGCGGCCGCGGAGCTGGTTGTCGATGCGCCGGGATTCATGGCGCTCCGAGCCCATGATGTAGAGCCCGCCGGGCCTGGTCACGGTCTTGGCGGCCTTTGAGCCCTTGGCAGGCTCGAGCTCCACCACTTCCTCGGCCTTCAGCACGATCTCGCGGAAGCGCTCAATGTCGGCCTTGATCTGCTCGATCTTCTTGGCCTTCTCGGCCTCGTCGGTGATGTCAGCGGTTTCCTGAAGGATCCGCATCTCGAGCGAGCCGCCGAGCTTGATGTCGGTACCGCGGCCGGCCATGTTGGTCGCGATCGTGATCGCGCCGGGCACGCCGGCCTCGGCAACGATATAGGCTTCCTGCTCGTGGAAGCGCGCGTTCAGCACCGCAAACAGTTTTGCCGGCTTGCCGGCGCGCGCCGCGGCATAGAGCTTCTCCAGCGCGGCCTCGTTGCCAAAATCGATCTGCTTGTAGCCGTGCTTCTTCAGATAGTCGGCCAGCACTTCCGACTTTTCGATCGAGGCGGTGCCGACCAGCACCGGCTGCAGCCGCGCATTGGCGCGTTCGATCTCGGCCAGGATGGCGGCGTATTTCTCGGTCTGGGTGCGGTAGACCTCGTCGTCCTCGTCGAGACGTGCCACCGGCAGATTGGTCGGGATTTCCACGACCTCGAGCTTGTAGATGTCGAACAATTCGTCGGCTTCGGTCGCGGCCGTACCGGTCATGCCCGCGAGCTTTTCGTACATCCGGAAATAGTTCTGGAAGGTGATCGAGGCCAGCGTCTGGTTTTCAGGCTGAACCTGAACATGCTCCTTGGCTTCCAGCGCCTGGTGCAGGCCTTCCGAGTAGCGCCGTCCCGGCATCATGCGGCCGGTAAACTCGTCGATGATAATGACTTCGCCGTCGCGGACGATGTAGTCCTTGTCGCGGGTGAACAGCGAATGCGCCCGCAGCGCCTGGTTGATGTGGTGCACGACCGAGACGTTCTCGACGTCGTAGAGCGACTCACCCTTGAGCTGGCCGGCGTCGCGCAGCAGCGTCTCGATCTTCTCCATGCCGGCTTCGGTCAGCGTCACCGTGCGCTGCTTCTCGTCGACCTCGTAATCGGTCTTGTCGAGCTGGGGGAAGAAGGTATCGATGGTGTTGTAGAATTCCGAACGGTCGTCGAGCGGCCCGGAGATGATCAGCGGCGTGCGCGCCTCGTCGATCAGGATCGAGTCGACTTCGTCGACGATGGCATAGAAATGGCCGCGCTGAACCATGTCCTCCAGCCGGTATTTCATGTTGTCGCGCAGATAATCGAAACCGTATTCGTTGTTGGTGCCGTAGGTGATGTCGCGCGAATAGGCTTCCTTGCGCTCGCCATCGTCGAGGCCGTGCACGATCACGCCGACGGTGAGCCCGAGGAATCTGTAGATCTGGCCCATCCATTCGCTATCGCGGCGGGCGAGATAGTCGTTGACGGTGACGACGTGAACGCCCTTGCCGGCCAGTGCGTTGAGATAGACCGCAAGCGTCGCCACCAGCGTCTTGCCTTCGCCGGTCTTCATCTCGGCGATGTCGCCCTCATGCAGCACCATGCCGCCGATGAGCTGGACGTCGAAATGCCGCTGGCCGAGGGTGCGCTTGGCGGCCTCGCGGACGGTGGCGAACGCTGGAACCAGGATGTCGTCGAGCGTCTTGCCATCGGCGAGTTGCTGGCGGAATTCGGCGGTGCGGGCTTTCAGCGCCTCGTCCGAGAGCTTTGCGACCTCGGGCTCAAGCGCGTTGATGGCGTTGACGCGGGACTGATATCCCTTTACCCGCCGGTCGTTGGCGGAGCCGAAAAACTTGCGGGCGAGCGCGCCGATCATGCCAATTCCTGCCTTTGCCGTTACTTGCGTTGCAGCCGTGACGTGGTCCACCAAGTTGCCTATCAACTCACCGTGACGCACGGCGGCAAATACCCCGTTCCGGGGCGTCATCCGCCTAATGAGTGGGAATTAAGCAATCCAAGGTTCAACGGCAAAAAACGCAGCAAAATAAGCGCTATCGCCGCTGTACGATCCGGCACAGATATGGCCGGGTTCGGGCCTTGTCAACGTGGGTCCATATGTCAAGGAATTCATCATTTTGACAGACTTTTCGCGTTGCCAAGGCCGCATGATTGGGCGAGTGTCCCGCCGCCTTTGGCGCCCCTCTTCAAGACAAGGATTTTCCATGACCACCTCGTTCCCGGAAACGAAAACCGGCCTGCGCTTCGGCACGGCTGCCTCACGGGGTTCTTTGGCCGTAATGGCCTGTCTGGCTGCGGTTCTGGCCGCCGGCCTGCCGGTTCGCGCCCAGGACAACCCCGTTCTCGCCAAGGTTAACGGTGCGGAGATCCGCCAGAGCGACGTTGCGCTCGCGGAAGAGGAACTCGGCCCCAGCCTCGCGCAAATGGACCCGGCGACCAAGAAGGACAACGTGCTGGCTTTCCTGATCGACCTGAAGATCGTCGCCAAGGCCGCCGAGGACAAGAAGGTCGAGAATTCCGAGGACTTCAAGAAGCGCCTGGCGTTCACGCGCAGCCGCCTGCTGATGGACAGCCTGCTCGCCACCGAGGGCAAGGCGGCGACCACCGAAGAGGCCATGAAGAAGGTCTATGAGGAGGCCGCCAAGCAGATCACCGGGGAAATGGAAGTCCACGCCCGGCATATCCTGGTCGAGACCGAGGACGAGGCCAAGGCGATCGCGGAAGAGCTGAAGAAGGGCGGCGACTTCGCCGAACTGGCGAAGAAGAAGTCCAAGGACCCCGGCGCCTCCGATGGCGGCGATCTCGGCTTCTTCACCAAGGAGCAGATGGTGCCGGAATTCTCCGCCGTCGCCTTCACGCTCGAACCCGGCAAGATCTCCGATCCCGTCAAGTCGCAGTTCGGCTGGCACCTCATCAAGGTCGAGGAAAAGCGCGCGCGCAAGGCGCCCGAGTTCGAGCAGGTCAAGGCCCAGATCGAAACCTACGTGACCCGCAAGGCCCAGGCCGAATACGTCGCCAAGCTGCGCGAGGCCGCCAAGGTCGAACGCATGGACAAGCCGGCCGAGCCCACGAAGAGCGACGCCAAGCCGGATGCGGCAAAGCCCGCAGATTCCAAGATGGCGCCGCCGAAGAAGTAAAAAACTGCTGTCACTTCTTCGAGACCGATAGTATCTACCATCGTCATGGCCGGGCCGAAGCGCCCGGCCGTTCCATGTCTGGGGAGCCGTTGTCAAGCCTCGAAAACGTGGATGCCGGAGGAGGTCCGGCTATGGTTGATCTGGTCGAAGAAGGTGCCCGCATGTCTGCTTCAGTTTCTCCCCTCGCCCCGACCGACGTCCCCGACATGCCCGCCATCGCGGGCGTGAAGCTAGCAACCGCCGCCGCCGGCATCCGCTACAAGGGCCGTACCGACGTCCTGCTCGCGGTCATGGACAAGGGCACCGCGGTCGCCGGCGTGTTCACCAAATCGAAATGTCCGTCGGCGCCGGTGGAATGGTGCCGCGCCAAACTCGGCCGAGGCGCCCGCGCGCTGGTGGTCAATTCCGGCAACGCCAATGCGTTCACCGGCAAGACCGGCCGGCAGGCGACGGCACTGACGGCCTCGATCGCCGCAAAAGCGGTCGGCTGCAGCGCCAACGAGGTGTTTCTCGCGTCGACCGGCGTGATCGGCGAGCCGCTTGATGCCACCAAGTTCGACGGCGTGCTGGCAACGCTGGCTGAAACCGCCGCGCCTGACGAATGGATGGCCGCGGCCACGGCCATCATGACCACCGATACCTTCCCGAAGGTGGCTACCGCCACGGTGAAGCTCGGCAAGACCAAGGTGACCATCAACGGCATGGCCAAGGGCGCCGGCATGATCGCGCCCGACATGGCGACCATGCTGTCCTTCGTGTTCACCGATGCGCCGCTGTCGTCTGCCGTGCTGCAGTCGCTGCTCAAGAGCGGCGTCGAGGATACTTTCAACGCCATTACCATCGACAGCGACACTTCGACATCGGATACGCTGCTGGCCTTTGCCACCGGCGCGGCCGCCGACGACGGCGCGCCAAAGATCAGCCGCGCCAGCGATCCGCGCCTGAAGGCCTTCGCCAAGGCTTTCCAGGACGTGCTGGCCAACCTTGCCGAGCAGGTGGCCCGCGACGGCGAAGGCGCGCGCAAGCTGGTCGAGGTGATCGTCGAAGGCGCGACCACCAAGAACTCCGCGCGCAAGATCGCCATGTCGATCGCGAATTCGCCGCTGGTGAAGACGGCGATCGCCGGCGAGGATGCCAATTGGGGCCGCGTGGTGATGGCGGTCGGCAAGGCCGGCGAGCCCGCCAACCGCGACAAGCTTTCGATCTCGTTCAACGGCATTCGCGTCGCCAAGAGCGGCGCGCGCGATCCGTCCTACAACGAGGCTGAGGTTTCCGAGGTGATGAAGAACCCGAAGATCCAGATCAAGGTCGCCCTCGGGCTCGGCAAGGGCCGCGACCGCGTGCTGACCTGCGACCTCACCAAGGAATATGTCGCGATCAACGGCGACTACCGTTCGTAAGCGAGACAGCGGCGCATGGCTGATATCAAGCTCACCCTCGTCGTCGCCTGCGCCCTCGTCGATGCCGACAAGCGCGTGCTGATCGCGCAGCGACCGGAAGGAAAGGCGCTCGCGGGTTTGTGGGAATTTCCCGGCGGCAAGGTCGAGCCCGGCGAGCGGCCGGAGCAGACCTTGATCCGCGAACTGCGTGAGGAGATCGGGATCGACGTCAGCGAGCCGTGTCTGGCCCCGCTGACGTTTGCGAGCCACGCCTATGACAGCTTTCACCTGCTGATGCCGCTCTACATCTGCCGGCGCTGGGAAGGCATGGTAGTGGCGCGCGAGGGCCAGCAACTGGCCTGGGTCCGCGCCAACAGACTGCGCGACTACCCGATGCCGCCCGCGGACATTCCGCTGATCCCGCATCTGATCGATCTCTTGATGTGAGGGGAGTGGCCGGCGGCTCCTGGGAGCACGCAGAGCCAGGACAAAAAGGTCGAAAACAACCCCATGCAAAGTAGAATGGAACCTCGCTCGCGGTGCCCGTCGCGGTCGATTTGCCGCGCTGCGTCGTCATTGCACGACCAAGCGACTCACCCCCGACGCCGATGACGCGTCAACCGCGCTTTTTTCCCTTCACCGCCGCTTCCAGGCTCGCTTTCGCGGAGCCCGGTTTCAACGGCTTTTGCTGGCTCTCGTGAGGCGCCCAGCCGGACAGCCAGATCACGTCGAAGGTCGCGCGGATACGGCCGTCCGCATCGGCAAAACGCTCGCTGTAAATCTGCGCCATCCGCAGCATGGTGGCGCGGCGGGTCGGTGTGCGCCGCCGCTCGATTAAAATATTGGCCGCGCCCATCCGCCTGAGATCGGCCATCAGCGCGAACGCGCTGTCGTAGCGCACCACGACGCGATCGACGTCGGTGACCGGCAGCGCGAGCCCTGCGCGCTGCAGCAGGCCGCCGATGTCGCGCAAATCCGCAAACGGCGCGACGCGCGGCGATACCCCGCCCTCGCATTCGGCTTCCGCCGCGGCAAAGCTCTGCCTGAGCTCCGTCAACGTATCGCCGCCGATCATCGCCGCCAGCAACAGCCCATCCGGCTTCAACGCGCGGCGGATCTGCGCCAGCGCGCCGGGCAGATCGTTGACGAACTGAAACGCCAGCGCGGAAACAGCGAGATCGAGCGATTGCGGCGGCAAGCGCAGGGCTTCCGATTGATCGACATCGATGCGGGTGATCGATGCGAAGCGATCGGCCAGCGGCTTCCGCAACAGCTCGCCCGGCGTCCAGATGTCCGCCGCATCGGCAAAACTTCGAGTCACCGCGTGCAGCCGCTCTTCGAAATCGTCCCTGATCCGATCGAGTAGGAACGTCGCCGGCCCGCCGCGCCGCGCGCGCTCGATCCGCGCGCGCAGCAGCGCACGGTCGAACAGGATGGGTGCGCTGGTCGGGTTCGAAGCCATGCGCGGTTGGTACGCTGGCGGCCTCTCTCTGGCAATGCAGTGCTTGAGCCGAGCTCGACGCAGCGCTAGCCTCGCTCTATGGACGCCGAGGCATCACCACCACGCTCGATTTCCGGCCAGCTTCGCAGCGCGCTCGGCGCCTGCCGCGACGCATTCGCGCATCTGCCACGGCTCGCGCTCGACATCGCGCTGCCGACGCAGTGCGTCTCCTGCCGCGAACCGGTGGATGGCGAGGGCGTTTGCGCGGCATGCTGGGCGAAACTGTCGTTCATCGCACCGCCGTTCTGTCCGCGGCTCGGCATCCCCTTTGTCTACGACCCCGGTCCCGAATTGCTGTCGATGGAGGCGATCGCCAATCCGCCAGCCTATCGGCGCGCCCGCGCCGCGGTGCGCTATGACGACGTCGCCCGCACGCTGGTGCACGCGCTGAAGTACCAGGATCGCACCGATCTGGCCCCGGCCATGGGCCGCTGGATGGCCCGCGCAGGCAAGGAATTGCTCGATGAAGCCGACGTGCTGGTCCCAGTCCCCCTGCACTGGCGGCGTGGCTGGAGCCGGCGCTACAACCAGTCCGGTGCACTGGCACGGGTGATTTCGCGCCAAACCGGCGTCAAATTGGCCTCTGAGGCGCTTCGCCGCATTCGCGCGACCGAGCAGCAGATCGGGCTATCCCGACCGCAGCGCGCCAGCAATGTGCAGGGCGCCTTCAAGGTCGTCGCCGACCGCGTAGCCGACATCCAGGGCCGCCGCGTCATCCTGATCGACGACGTGCTGACGTCAGGCGCCACGACCGACGCCTGCGCCCGGGCGCTACTGCGGGCCAAGGCCGCGCAGGTCGACGTGCTGGTATTCGCGCGGGTTGTGGACAGCCACCGGGCTCCCATATAGTTCAAAGACTTGTAATTCAAAGACTTGCCGATCAGAGCGCGCCATGACTGCCATTGAAATCTACACCCGCCCGGGCTGCGGCTACTGCACCGCCGCCAAATCGCTGCTGACGCGCAAGAATGCCGCGTTCACGGAACTGAACGTGGCCGCCGACCCGGCCTATCGCGGGCAGATGTACGACCGCGCCGGCCACGGCTCGACTTTCCCTCAGATCTTCATCGGCACAACGCATGTCGGCGGCTGTGACGAGCTTTATGCACTGGACCGCGCGGGCAAGCTCGACGCTTTGCTGGCGGGAGAAAAGGCCCCCTCATGAGCGCTGGTTCCACCTTCACCGCTGCCATGGTGCAGATGCGCACCGGGCTGCTGCCCGGGCCGAGCCTCGAGCAGGGCGTCACGCTGATCCGCGAGGCCGCGGCGCAAGGCGCCGACTACGTGCTCACGCCCGAGGTGAGCAACATGATGCAACTGAACCGCAAGGCGCTGTTCGAGCATCTCGCATCGGAACAGGACGACCGCTCGCTGAAAGCCTATCGCGCGCTGGCCGCGGAGCTGAGGATCCATCTCCATATCGGCTCGCTGGCGCTGCGCTTCTCGCCCGAGCGCGCCGTCAATCGCTCGTTCCTGATCGGGCCCGACGGCAATTTGCTCGCCAGCTACGACAAGATCCATATGTTCGATATCGATCTGCCCGGCGGCGAGAGCTATCGCGAATCCGCCAACTACCAGCCGGGCGAAACTGCCGTCATCTCGGACCTGCCGTGGGGGCGCATCGGGCTGACGATCTGCTACGACGTGCGCTTCCCCGCGCTCTATCGCGCGCTGGCCGAGGCCGGCGCGTCGTTCCTCACCGTGCCATCGGCCTTCACCAGGAAAACCGGTGAGGCGCATTGGCACGTGCTGTTGCGTGCCCGCGCCATCGAGACCGGCTGCTTCGTGTTTGCCGCGGCGCAATGCGGCATGCACGAGAACAAGCGCGAGACCTACGGGCATTCCCTGATCGTCGCCCCCTGGGGCGAGATCCTCGCCGAGGGCGACATCGAGCCAGGCGTGTTCCTTGCCAAGATCGATACATCCAAGGTCGAGACGGCTCGGAGAGCCGTGCCGTCGCTACAACATGGCAGGCGCTTCGGTATTGCCGATCCCAAGGCCGGCCCCGAGCATCTGCACCTCGTCCGGGGCTCGGCATGATCCGCTACAACCTTCGCTGCGAGAAGGGCCATGCTTTCGAAAGCTGGTTTCAAAGCTCCGCGGCTTACGAGACGCAGGAAAAGCGCAAGCTGGTGAGCTGCCCCGCCTGCGGCTCGGTGAAGGTCGAACGCGCCATCATGGCTCCGCAGATCGTCAGCAAGAAAGGCCGCGAGCAAGCCGCGCCCGCGCCGGGCGCGCCTGCGGAAGCAACCGGATCGGAATCGACACCGCTGTTGATGGCGCAGGAGCGCGAATTGCGCGCCAAGCTGAAGGAACTGCGCGATCACATCGTCAAGAATGCCGACAATGTCGGCGAGCGCTTCCCCAATGAAGCGCGCAAGATGCATTACGGCGACATCGAGCATCGCCCGATCTACGGCGAGGCCTCGCCGGATGAGGCGAGAGCGCTGATCGACGAGGGCGTCGAGGTCTCCCCGCTGCCGGTGCTGCCGGACGACCGGAACTGATGCGCGGCGATTCCGCAGGGTGGGCAAAGCGACAGCGTGCCCACCATTATCTCCGCGATTGAGATTGGCGGGCACGGCGCAATTCGCCTTTGCCCACCCTACGATTCCCGAATCAAACCGCCACCAATAGCGCCACACCGATCACGATCAGCACGATGCCGGACAATTCACGCGCCGATAGCGCCTGCTTGAACGAGTAATACGCCACGGCCTGTGCGAACAGCACCTCGACCAGCGCCAGCGTGCGCACGTTGGCGGCCGCCGTCAGCGCGAGCGCCAGGAACCAGAATTGCGAGGCGAACGCGCCCATGAAGCCCGCGAGCATCGAGGGCTTCCAGAGTCCGAAGATCTTCACGAGCACATCCGGCGCGCGGAGCAGGAGGTGGATCGTCAACACCAGTGTCTGCACGAACAGGCCGAACACCAGCGTGTAGGACGCCGCCGTCACGAAGGAGACGCCGGGCACCACGATAACCGCGCCGCGAAAGCCGACCGCCGACAGCGCGAAGCAACCGGCGGCGACCAGGCCGATGATGGTCGGCTTCAACTCCGCAAAGCCTTTTTCGCCGCCCGGCCGCAGCGCGGTGATCACCACGCCAATCGTCGCGATCACGATCGCGACCACTTTCAGCAGCGTCAGATGATCGCTGAGGAAGATGAAACCGAAGATCGCGGTCTGGATCGCTTCCGTTTTCAGGTATGCCGTCGTCACGACAAAGGAGCGATCGTTCATCGCCAGCAGCATCAGCCCGGTGGCGACGATCTGGCTGAGTGCGCCGAGCAGCAGCCATGGCCAGAACGCGGCCGTCGGCCACGGTACGGGGTCGCCGGTCACCACCACCACGACCGCAAAGAAGACGATCGAGAACGGAAAGCCGAACAGGAAGCGGATATTGGTCGCGCCCCAGGTCCCGAGCGGCCCCGTCAACGACCTCTGCATCGCATTGCGGGCGACCTGGCCCAGCGCAGCGATGATGGTGAAGGGAATCCAGAGCGAGGCGACGGAGAGCATGGGGAGTACCGGCGTGATGCCGCTGCACCGTGCCGGGTGGCATGCATCAGGTCAACGGGAGCAGCATCATGACAGGATTGCGTGCGGCCCCAAAGGCAGTGTCGTCCCTGAGAAAGCAGGGACGACGGAATAGAGGCGAGAACCCCTCAACTTGTCGCCCCTGCGAAAGCAGGGGCCCATAACCACCGGCTTTCGTTGCGCGATAAGGTGTCTGCTACCGCGCTTCCTCGATAGATCACGCGGTATGGGTCCCTGCGTTCGCAGGGACGACGATAACTGAGAATCCCTAAACCCCTTCCGCCACCACCATGTAGTTCACGTCCATGTCGGACGAGATACTCCATCGGTCGGCGAGCGGATTGTAGACCACGCCGGCCTGCTCGGTGATGGTGAGCTTGTTGGCGGCGAGATGCTGGGCGAGTTCGTCGGGGGTGACGAACTTGTCCCACTGATGGGTGCCGCGCGGCAGCCAGCGCAGCACATATTCTGCGCCGACGATCGCGAGCGCAAAGCTCTTCCAGTTACGGTTCAGCGTCGAGACCACCATCATCCCGCCCGGCTTGACCATGGCCGCGCAGCGGGCGAGGAACGCGCCGACATCGGTGACATGCTCGATCACTTCCATCGCCAGCACGATATCGAAGCGCTCGCGGTGGTCCATCTGCTCGACGGTGGTGCAGCGATAGTCGATCGACAGATGGCCCTTGTCGGCGTGCAGTTTGGCAGCCGCAATGTTGGTCGCGGACGGATCGATCCCGATCACCTGCGCGCCCAGCCGCGTCAACGGCTCGCACAACAGCCCGGCGCCGCAACCGATATCGAGGATGCGCAGGCCCGAGAGGCAACTGAGGCTCCTGGCGTTACGCTCAAACTTGCGGCAGGCGGCATCCCGGATATAGGCGAGCCGCAGCGGGTTGATCTTGTGTAGGGGGGCCATCTTGCCTTTGGGGTCCCACCACTCATCCGACAATTTCGAAAATTTCGCGACCTCGGCCGGATCGACGGTAGAGCCCTTGCCCGACAAACCGGCGGCGGAATTCTGCTGCATGGCCATGATTTACGTACCGGCCGGTCGTGCCGTGATGGCATTGCGAAACGCCAGCGGCGAAGCAATGGTGTCGAGGGTCTTGCCACCCTCGCCGACCCCCGAGACCGTTACGTCGCCGTAGTTGAGGATGCGGCCGAGGATGCTCTGGTTGACGTCGACGCTCTCGACCTTGTCCACACTCATCTCGAACGTCTGCCGCTGAACAAAGCCGGTCTTGTGGACGACACGGAAATTGGTGACATCGGTCTCGGTGGTCCAGCGATGGAACCAGGCCGTCACCGACTTGTATAGCGCGAACACCGCAGAGAGGCCCGCCATGGTCAGGCACAGCAGCACCGGCACGTCGCCCTCGATCATCCGGGACAACACCAGAAACGCGATCGCCACGATCCAGGCAGCTATCGCCGGCAAAAAGAAGATCCAGTGCGCATTGGTCGAATACAGCACCCTCTCGCCGGGCTGCAGGATATCATCGATGTAACGCCCCATACGCTCGTCCTGAATTAACCCGTCACCACAGCAATTTGCGCCGTTTTTGGGTCGAAAACGGAACCGGAGGTGCTTGCCCCGGACCGCATCGCTATGTATACGCCGCTTTCGGCCCGGGCGCTCCACTTTCCGTGCGGGTCACCTAACTTATCCTCACAGGGAATGCACGCGACGTCATGGGCCGCCTCGTGATGAAATTCGGCGGCACGTCCGTCGCCAACATCGATCGAATCCGCAACGTCGCGCGTCACGTCAAGCGCGAAGTCGACGCCGGGCATGACGTTGCCGTCGTCGTGTCGGCCATGTCCGGCAAGACCAACGAGTTGGTCGAATGGTGCGGCGACGCCTCGCCGCTGCATGATGCGCGCGAATATGACGCCGTGGTGGCATCCGGCGAACAGGTGACCTCGGGCCTGCTCGCGATCGTGCTGCAGGGCATGGGCATCCAGGCCCGCTCCTGGCAGGGCTGGCAGATTCCGATCAAGACCTCGGATGCCCACGCCTCGGCGCGGATTCTCGAGATCGACGGCAGCGAGATCTCCGCTCGATTCAAGGATCGCCAGGAAGTCGCCGTCATTGCCGGCTTCCAGGGCATCAATCCGCAGACCAACCGGATCACCACGCTTGGGCGCGGCGGTTCTGATACCTCGGCGGTGGCGATTGCGGCCGCGATCCGGGCCGACCGCTGCGACATCTACACCGACGTCGACGGCGTTTATACCACCGATCCGCGGGTGGTTCCCAAGGCGCGACGGCTCGACAAGATCGCCTTCGAGGACATGCTGGAACTGGCCTCGCTGGGCGCCAAGGTCCTGCAGGTGCGCTCGGTGGAACTCGGCATGGTACACAACATACCCGTGTTCGTCCGTTCCAGCTTCGACAAGCCCGAGGATATCGACCCGCACGGCACACCGCCGGGCACGCTGATCTGCAGCGAGGAGGAAATCATGGAAAGCCACGTCGTCACCGGCATCGCCTTTTCCAAGGACGAAGCCCAGATTTCGCTCCGCCAGATCGAGGACAAGCCAGGCGTTGCCGCAGCCATTTTCGGTCCGCTGGCCGACGCCAACATCAACGTCGACATGATCGTCCAGAACGTCTCCGAGGACGGCAAGACCACCGACCTCACCTTCACCGTTCCGGCCTCCGACTATAACCGCGCCCGCGACACCATCACCTCGTCGAAGGGCAAGATCGGCTATGCCCGGCTCGACAGCGCCACCGACGTATCGAAGGTCTCGGTGATCGGCAGCGGCATGCGCAGCCATGCCGGGGTCGCTGCGAAGGCGTTCAAGGCGCTATCCGAACGCAACATCAACATCCGCGCCATCACCACCTCGGAGATCAAGTTTTCGGTGCTGATCGACGCCGCCTATACCGAACTTGCGGTGCGCACGCTGCACACGCTCTACGGGCTCGACCAGACTTAGAACGATTTTCTCTCAAATTTAGCGCATGATCGGATCGCCAAACCGGCGGCGGTTTGGCAGATCATGCGCTTCGCTTGCGCAGCATCGGCCTGACACACACGTTATTGCTTCTGGCAGGCGTTTTGCTTGGCAAAGCAAGCCTCGATTGGCTATACGGCCTGTGAGGTGGGTTGCCGCAAACTGCGCCAAGGTTTTGGCGATCCCGATTCGGCCCGGGATCAAGTGCCTGCGGCAGCGCCGAATGAATATAATTGTAGTTTTTCGTGCGTTTCACGCCAGCTACCGGCCACCCGGCGGGCTGGCCTCGCGGGGGAGGATACCAGCACATGCGGAGCACGTCGGGAGGTCCCCGCGTCCTGTTGAGACGGCTCCGCGAAACCATGGCGGAGAAGGTCTCGGCGCAAGAACGCCTGGACAAGATCGTGGTGCTGATCGCGGCCAACATGGTGGCCGAGGTCTGCTCCTGCTACGTGCTGCGCATCGATAACACGCTCGAGCTCTATGCCACCGAGGGTCTGAACCGCGACGCGGTGCACCGCACCGTGCTGAACGCGCATGAGGGCCTCGTCGGCCTGGTCGCCAGCGAGGCGAGCCCGCTGAACCTCTCGGACGCGCAAAGCCACCCGGCATTCTCGTTCCGCCCGGAAACCGGCGAAGAAATCTACCATTCGTTCCTCGGCGTTCCGATCCTGCGCGCCGGCAACACGCTCGGCGTGCTGGTGGTGCAGAACCGCGCCAAGCGCACCTATGTCGAGGAAGAGGTCGAGGCGCTGCAGACCACCGCCATGGTGCTCGCGGAGATGATCGCCTCCGGCGAGCTGGCGGCGCTGGCACAACCCGGCGCGGAACCGGCGGCACGGCATTCCCTGCACAAAACAGGCGCGATCCTCTCCGACGGCATCGCGCTCGGCCACGTCGTGCTGCACGAGCCGCGTGTCGTCATCACCAACTACATCGCCGAAGACCTGCCGAAGGAAATCAAGAAACTGGATGCAGCGCTGGCCAAGCTGCGCGCCGATCTCGACCGCATGCTGGAGCGCGGCGACGTCGCCGACGGCGGCGAGCACCGCGAGGTGCTGGAAGCCTACCGGATGTTCGCCAACGACCACGGCTGGTCGCACAAGCTGCATGAGGCGGTTGCTACCGGCCTCACGGCGGAAGCCGCGGTCGAACGCGTGCAGTCCGATACTCGCGCGCGCATGCTGCGCTCGACCGATCCTTACTTGCGCGACCGCCTGCACGACCTCGAAGACCTCGGCCACCGCCTGATGCGGCAATTGGTCGGTCAGGATCACGCGCCCTCGCGCGAGCAGCTTCCCGAAAACGCCATTCTGATCGCGCGCGCGATGGGACCGGCGGCGCTGCTCGACTACGATCGCAAGCGGCTGCGCGGCCTGGTGCTGGAGGAAGGCACGGCGAACTCCCACGTCTCGATCGTGGCGCGTGCGCTCGGAATCCCTGCGGTCGGCGAAGTGCCGAACGCGCCAGGGATCGCCGATCCCGGCGACCCCATCATCGTCGACGGTACCTCGGGTTCGATCTATGTCCGCCCCTCCGCGGAAATCGAGTCGGCCTATGCCGAGCGGGTGCGGTTTCGCGCGCGGCGGCAGGCGCAGTATGCCGCGCTGCGCGACAAACCCTGCGTGACCAAGGACGGCCAAAAAGTCGAGCTGATGATCAATGCGGGTCTCGTCATCGACCTGCCGCATATCGACGACACCGGCAGCGCCGGCATCGGGCTGTTTCGCACCGAGCTGCAGTTCATGGTCGGCCAGAGCCTGCCGCGTTCTTCCGATCAACTCGCGCTTTATCGCACCGTGCTGGACGCCGCCGGCTCCAAGCCGGTCACGTTCCGCACCCTCGATATTGGCGGCGACAAGGCGCTGCCCTATATGGAGACTGTGATCGAGGAAAACCCGGCGCTCGGCTGGCGCGCGATCCGGCTCGGGCTCGACCGGCCGGGACTATTGCGCGGCCAGATTCGCGCGCTGCTGCGGGCTGGCGGCGGTCGCGCGCTGAAAATCATGTTCCCGATGATTTCCGATGTCGCCGAGTTCGACCAGGCCAAGGCCATCGTCGAGCGCGAACTGACATACCTGCGCCAGCACGGCCACGCGCTGCCGGAACGTATCGACGTCGGCACCATGGTGGAGGTGCCGGCGCTGCTCTATCAGCTCGACGAACTGCTGAAGAAGGTGGATTTCGTCTCGGTCGGGTCGAACGATCTGTTCCAGTTCTTGTTCGCCGTCGACCGCGGCAACGCCAAGGTTTCCGATCGGTTCGACACCATGTCGGCGCCGATCCTGCGCGCGCTGCGTGACATCGTGTGCAAGGCGAAAGCCGCCAACAAGATGGCCTCATTGTGCGGCGAGATGGCCTCCAAGCCGCTCGGCGCGCTGGCCCTGATTGCGCTCGGCTACCGCTCGCTCTCGCTGTCGGCCACCGGGCATGGGCCGGTCAAGGCCATGATCCTCGACCTCGACGCCAAAAAGGCGGAAGCTGTCCTGATGCCGCTGCTCGACGCGCCGGCCGGCAGCGTCTCGATCCGGCAGAAGCTGACGGAATTCGCGGAAGCCGAGGGGCTGTCGTTGTAGCGAGGCTCTCGCCCGACAACGCCACCTTTCCGCATCCGCCGCCTGAGAAATACGCCATGCTACCCGAAGCCAAACTCGACATCCTGCTCGCCCATCATGCCTCGTTGGAGGCTGAGCTGCTGGGCCAGGTGAATTCCGAAAAATACGTCCAGATCACGCGCGAGCTCGCCGAGCTCAATCCGCTGATCGATGCGGTCAAGGCCTATCGCACGGCGCGGGCCGAGATTGCAGGCGCCGAATCGCTCCTGGCTGACGCCGGCACCGATCCCGAAATCCGCAGCATGGCGGAAGCCGAGCTTGAAACGCTGCAGGCGCGCGCCGCTGATCTCGAGCAGAAGATTCGCGTGGCGCTGCTGCCCAAGGACGCCATGGACGACCGCAACGTGATGCTGGAAATCCGCGCCGGCACCGGCGGTGACGAGGCCTCGCTGTTCGCCGGCGACCTGTTCCGGATGTATGAGCGGTTTGCCGCCTTGCAGGGCTGGAAGGTCGAGGTGATCTCGGCCTCGGAAGGTACCGTGGGCGGCTACAAGGAAATCATCGCCGAAGTGCAGGGCCGCGGCGCCTTCGCCAAGCTGAAGTTCGAATCCGGCGTGCACCGCGTGCAGCGCGTGCCCGACACCGAAACGCAGGGGCGGATTCACACTTCGGCTGCAACGGTGGCGGTACTGCCCGAGGTCGAGGATGTCGATGTCGACATCAAGAATGAGGACTTAAGGATCGAAACCATGCGCGCGCAGGGCGCCGGCGGTCAGCACGTCAACAAGACCGAATCGGCGATCCGCATCACGCATATCCCGACCGGCATCGTGGTGATGATGCAGGACAGCCGCTCACAGCACAAGAATCGCGCCTCCGCGATGAATATCCTGCGCTCGCGCATCTACGACGCCGAACGCCAGCGCGCCGATGCCGCGCGCTCCGCGGACCGCAAGGAGAAGGTCGGCTCCGGCGACCGAAGCGAGCGCATCCGCACCTATAACTTCCCGCAGGGCCGCGTCACCGACCATCGCATCAACCTGACGCTCTACAAATTGCCGCAGGTGATTTCGGGCGAGGCGCTGGGTGAACTGATCGATGCGCTGACGACCGAGCACCAGGCCGCGCAACTCGCGGCGCAAGGCGCGGCGGCGTGAGCATCATCCGGCCGTCGTCCCCGCGAAAGCGGGGACCCATACGCCGCGGCCTCGCAATCTGGGCGGTGGGGGCCGAGACCTCTCGCAACAATAACGGCCTGTGGTTATGGGTCCCTGCGTTCGCAGGGACGACGTCAAGATTGTGGGTCGCCGCATGACGGATTTCGTCGGCCAGACGGTCGAGACCGCGCGGCGCGTGCTCGCAGCGAGACTCAAAGCCGCCGCCATCGAATCCGCCGAACTCGACGCACGGATTCTGACAGGCCATGCACTTGGCCTCGACCTGACCGGCTTGATATCGGCTGCACGGCGCGAGCTCGCCTCGGACGAATCGGCACGCCTCGAGGAATTCGCCCGCCGTCGCCTCGGGGGAGAACCGGTCGCCCGTATCATCGGCGAGAAGGAGTTTTGGGGCCTGCCCTTGCAACTCTCCTCCTCAACCCTGGTGCCGCGGCCCGATACCGAGACCGTGGTCGAACTGGCGCTGGAACTGCTGCGCGGCCGTGGCGACCTCAGTCGTCCCTTGCGCATCGCCGACCTCGGCACCGGCTCCGGCGCGATCCTGCTGGCGCTCTTGTCCGAGCTGCCAGCAGCGCATGGATTCGGGACCGATATTTCGAAGGCCGCGCTGCAGACCGCCACGGCCAACGCGGCGCGTGCAGGATTATCGGATCGCGCGACGTTCGTCGCCTGCGACTATGCCGGCGGATTGTCCGGCACGTTCGATCTGATTGTTTCGAATCCGCCCTACATTCGCTCGGCCGACATCGCTCACCTGGCCGAGGAGGTCAGGAACTACGATCCGCTCGCCGCGCTCGATGGTGGCGCCGACGGGCTGGACGCTTACCGCGCGTTGATCCCCCAGGCGGCTGGCCTCCTTGCCCCGGGTGCAGCCCTGGTCGTGGAGGCTGGTGAGGGCCAAAGCGGCCCAATCCAGGCCCTGATGGCGGCCTCAGGGTTAACGCCTGCAATGGCCCCCAAGGCCGATCTGGCAGGCATTCCGAGGGCGGTCGCGGGTCACAAAATGGCCCGATAAAGTCCTTTTGGAACGCAAAAAAACCCCTTGGAATATTCCCCCGGAGCGACTACGTTCCGGTCACAACATCGGTCCAGGGTTGCTGGCCCCGTAAGATCATACGGGTGAGGCCAGAGTTCTCGAAACGAGAGCCCGCCGGGTGAAAGGTTCCAAAACGCAGGTCGAATTGAGCGCAATAGCTGGAGCTGTGCTGCTCTCGACCGTAAAGCGAACGAAAGCCTGATATTGCGCTTGAAGACTTACGCAACAGCCAGTCACGCGAAGCCGTCATGCAAGACGGTTAGGCTGGTTTTGGCAGGCTGAATGATTTGATCCGGCGCGCGACTGTACGCCGCCGATTGGGGAACGCGTCTTTGCTGAACGCGATGATTGGCGAAATCGACGACACGAATTTGAACGGCATCGTGATTCGGTGCGCATGAGCGTGCGCCGGATCGGATCAGGCTACGACGGCAACTGCATAACTTCAGGGCTGGAATAAAGGCGAGACATGAGAAACGGTCAAAACAACAAGCGGATGCGCAACCGGAATAACAACAATAACAACAACAATAACCGGCGTGGTCAAAACCCGATGACCCGGGTGTTCGAATCGAACGGACCCGATATCAAGATCCGCGGCACCGCTTCGCACGTTGCCGAAAAATACGTCCAGTTGGCGCGCGACGCGCGCTCTTCCGGCGATCCGGTCGCGGCCGAGAATTATTACCAGCACGCCGAGCATTATTTTCGCCTGATCGCTGCCGCGCAGGAGCAGTTCCGGCAGAACCAGCCGCAGCCGCGCGTCGACCCCGAAATGCAGCCGGCGGAAGAAGGCGACGACGACGGCGAGGGTTTTTCGCATTTCGGCCAGGAGCCGGGCTTCGTCCCGCAGCAGCCGCAGCCCTACATCCGCGACAACAATCCGCGTGAACAGCGCGGCGACGGCCAGCCCTACCAACGCGACCAGCAGCCGCGCGAACACCATCGCGAACGCGAGCACCGTCCGCAGCCGCAGTATCAGCCGCAACCCCAGCCACAGCCGGTGATTGCCGATACCGGCGGCGTCGATCGCCTGCCCTCCTTCATCACCGGCCCGCAGCCGCAGGTGAACGGCACGCCCGGCGGATACGAAGAGGGAGGCCGCGGCGAGCGTTTCCCGCGCCGGCGCCGCCGGCCGCACGGCCCGCGTCCCGACAGCATGGCCGCGCCTGCCGCGCCAAGCGAAGACTTCAATCCCGGGAATGAGTAAGTAGTTCACCCACAATCGTCGTCCCTGCGGACGCATGCGTTCGCAGGGACGACGAAAAGGCCTATGCCTTGTCCCGCGTCGCCGTCGACGACGGCACCAGCACTGGCTCCAGAGACGGAATCAGCCGCGTGCGTTCGCGGCCCGCGGGGATCGCGCGATAGACCTGTTTGGTCGCTTCCACGATATGGACGCCGGCGAACGGCAGCGACAGCGCGGCGCCGACACGCTCCCACGCCATCGCGGAGCGCAGAAACCAGCTATTGCCGACCGGCGGCAGAAACAGCGCTTCGCCCCACGACGCCGGCGTGAACCAGGTCTGCCGCAGCAATTGCGTGATCTGCGCGCGCGAATAGGGCCGGCCGTGACCGAACGGCGTATTGTCGGTGCGCGTCCAGACGCCCCGCCGGTTCGGGATCACCGCAATCAGCCGGCCGGATGGCGCCAGTATCCGCCACACCTCGCGCAACAAGCGCTCCGGATCGTCGGACATTTCCAGCGCATGGACCAGCAGAATGCGGTCAACCGCAGCGTCCGGCAATGGCATCGAGAATTCATCGATCAGCGAAGCCAGCGCAGGCCGCCCGGTCGGCCACTTCAAGACGCCCTGCGCCGCCGGCATGAAGGCGATGCAGCGCTCCGAATCCTCACGAAACAGCCCGAGATAGGGCGTCGGATAGCCGAGCCCGAGAACGCGCTGCCCTGCAGCTTCGGGCCAGCGCGCTCGTATGCCGCGGTTGATCAACTGCCGCGCCACGATGCCGAGGCGCTGCGAATAGAAGTCGCGGAGATCGATGACGTCGATGGTCATGGGCGCAATCTACCACACCGTGTTTCGTTGCGGCGCGCCGAAAATGGCATTGCCGCGCAAGCGTTAACGCCATATTTCTTTCGGATTAAATGGGGCTGAAAGCCTGAATCAGGAGCTGTCATGGCCGCGGAAATTCGCACCTTCACCTGCCTCAACGACAATTTCGGCTATTTGATCCACGATCCCGCGACCAAGGCCACCGCATCGATCGACGCGCCGGAAGCCGCCCCGATCATCAAGGCACTGGAGCGTGAGGGCTGGACGCTGACGGATATTCTCGTCACTCATCACCATCATGACCATGTTGGCGGCATCGCCGAGCTGAAACAGAAGTATCATTGCCGCGTCGTTGCACCGCATGACAAGTCCACCAAGATTGCCAATGTCGACCTGCGCGCCGCCCATGGCGACGTGATCAAGGTGGGAAGTCTGCTGGCGCGCGTGCTGGAAACGCCCGGCCACACCCTCGATCACATTTCCTACGTGTTCGATACGGAGAAAGCGGTGTTCGCCGCCGATACGCTGTTCTCGATCGGCTGCGGCCGGGTGTTCGAGGGCAATTATCCGATGATGTGGGATTCGTTGCTGAAACTCCGCGCGCTGCCTGACGATTTCAAGCTCTATTGCGGCCATGAATATACCGCTTCCAACGTCAAGTTCGCGCTCACCGTCGACGGCGACAATCCGGCGCTGAAGGCGCGCGCCGAGGAAGTGACCCGGCTGCGCGCCGAGAACAAGCCGACGATTCCGGTGCTGCTCGGGGAGGAGAAAAAGGCCAACGTGTTCCTGCGCGCCGACGAGCCGTCGGTGGCGGCCAAGCTGCACATGAAGGGTGCCAGCGCCGTCGAAGTATTCGGCGAACTGCGCGAACGCAAGAACAAGTCCTGATGGCGCTTTCGAAACAAGCGGCCGAGATCATCGCGCGGCTCGACCTTAGGCCGCATCCCGAAGGCGGGCATTATCGCGAGACGTTTCGCGACACCAGCGTGGACGCCGACGGCCGTTCGCGATCGACCGCAATCTACTTCCTGCTGGCACGCGGCGAGCGCTCGCACTGGCACCGCATCGATGCGGTGGAGGTCTGGCATTACTACGCAGGCGCGTCACTGACGCTGCAGATCGCCGATGACGGCGGCCGACGCAGCGTCAAACTTGGGCCCGATCTCGCTGGCGGCGAAGTTCCGCAAGCTGTTGTGCCTCCGCACGCCTGGCAGTCCGCTGAAAGCAACGGCGCCTGGACGCTGGTCGGATGCACCGTCGCGCCCGGATTCGATTTTGCGAAGTTTGAGCTGGCAAAACCGGATTGGTTCCCTTCGCGATGAGATGCGCGGAGGCGCGCGTGAATCGCCGGCCAGCCTCCCGATAATCGCTGGAACGCCGGCCGGACCACGAGGTTGGTAGCGAAAAGCAGCCTGCGGGCGAGCCGCGACCCGGTCCGGTCTTTCGGCCATGCGGGTTCGAATGCTGCGCGCCGTCCCACTTGCATGACGGAAGCCGCTCCGATGATCATTCGATTCCTGGCAGTCATTCTCACCGGCCTTGCCGTCATCGCTCCGGCTGCGCATCTGTTCGAACTGCGCCACAAGATGCAGATGTCCGAGCAGGACTACTTCGTGGTCCAACGCATCTATGTCGGCTGGTGGGTGATCGGCCTGTTCTTGCCGGCGGCGTTGATTGCCAACCTGGCTCTCGCGGTCGAAGTCAGAGGTGACCAACTGGCACTTTGGCTTGCGGTGGCCGCAGCGGCTCTCATCCTCGTCAATCTGGCAATTTTCCTGATCTGGACCAACCCGGTCAACGTCGCCACCGACAACTGGACTGTGAAGCCCAAGGATTGGCAAGCCTCGCGCCGGCACTGGGAATATTCCCACGCCGTCAACGCGGGCGTGACGTTGCTGGCGTTTTGTGTCGCGACGCTTGCTGCCCTGCGTGTGAAAACGTGACGGGCGAGAGAGCTACAAGCCGGGCTTTACCAAGAGCGGTTCAACGGTGGCGAATGATCGGGAATCGGGTGGGTTTAATGCGCACTTGAACTTAGTTTCCGCCCCGCAACACGAGAAGCGGAAAATGCACGGGACATTCAGCGTTTCACATCAGATCGAACCGGCGATTCTCTATTTCGGCACGCCGGTGGTTCTGATCGGCTCGACCAATGAGGACGGTTCATTCAACCTCGCGCCGATGTCGTCGGCATGGTGGGCAGATGGCGGCCGCTGATCATGAGCTTCCAGCAACTCTACGGACTGACGTCCGAGAAGCTGCAGCACTCGGAACTCGGGCAAATTCCGGAAGCGGTGCACAAGCCACCGGGCTGGAAGCCTGCCGCCTAAGACTTCCGCCACATCATGTCTCTCGCCACGATCAGTCCTCGTAGGATGGGTTGAGCAGAAGCGAAACCCATCTACATCTTTTTCCAAACCATATCCTTCGCCGCGATCAGGCCGCCGCCGGCGACCAGAATCGCGGCGATGGCGATCGTGGCGGTCGGCTGGGCGAAGCCGGCAAGAATCAGAAATGCCGTCGATAGCAATGGCGTCGCGTAGGACGCCGCGCCGAGCACGCGAATATCGCCGCGCTTCATGCCGACGTCCCAGACAAAGAACGCCGCGCCGACCGGTCCGACGCCGAGCGCCAGGACGGCAAGCCACTGGCCGATCGTTTCCGGCCAGACCGTCTTCTCCACCATGATGTGCACGAGCGCAGCCAGCAGCGCAGTGGCAAGACAGAACCCGGCGACCGCATCCGTCGGCACCGCCTTGAGCTTGCGCGACATCACCGAATAGGCGGCCCACACGAAGGCGGCGACAAAGGCCGCAGCCAGCCCCGGGATCTGGCCGGACGTAAAGCTACCGGTATTGCCGGCGAACAGCAGCACCGTGCCGGCAAGCCCGAGCAACGCACCGATGATGTGATGCGGCGCCAGCCGCTCGCCCGGCAGCAGCGACGAGAACAGCACGATCAGGAGCGGCCAGAGGTAATTCAACAGGCCGGCTTCCGCCGGCGGCGCAAAGCGCAGCGCGAGGAAATACAGCGCGTGATAGCCGAACAAGCCACCGACCCCGACGACCCAGGCGACCGGTGGCTGCTTCAACGCGCCAAAGGCGGCGGGCCGGAACAGGAAACTTGCGAAAGCAACCAGGGCGCCGATCGCAAACGTCATGGCGGCGAGCTGGAACGCCGGGATCTTTCCTGTCGCAACCGTCAGGACCGAGAGCAGCGACCACATCAGGATCGCGGTCAGTCCGATCAGCGTGGCGGCACGGGGAGTCATGAGTTTCGGCAATTGATCAGCTTCTTCCGCCATGGCCGGATTCATCCCGGCCATCCACGTCTTTCTGCCGTTCGTTGTAAAGACATGGATGCCCGGGGCAAGCCCGGGCATGATGACGTTCTACAGTCCGTGACTGCGTGCAATCAAAGACGGGCGTCGATCAAACCATGTACTGCCCGCCGTTGATCGTCATGGTCGAGCCGGTGATGCCGCCGGCCTCGTCGGCAGCCAGGAACACCACCGCGCGGGCGATCTCTTCGGGTTCGCCGAGGCGATTGACCGGGATCAGCGGCAGAATGCTCTTCTCCAGCACCTCCTTCGGCACCGCCTGCACCATCTCGGTGTTGATGTAGCCGGGGCAGATCGCGTTGACGGTCACGCCGCCCTTGGCATTCTCCAGCGCCAGCGCCTTGGTGAAGCCGATGTCTCCGGCCTTGGCCGCGGAATAGTTGACCTGGCCGAATTGTCCCTTCTGGCCGTTGATCGAGGAGATGTTGATGATACGGCCGAATTTGCGGGCGCGCATGCCTTCGATCACCGGGCGCGTCATGTTGAACAGCGAGCCGAGATTGGTGTTGATCACCGCGTTCCACTGCTCAAGCGTCATCTTGTGGAAGGCGCCGTCCTTGGTGATGCCGGCATTGTTGACCAGCACGTCGATCGGCCCGAGATCGGCCTCGACCTTCTTGATGCCTTCGGCGCAAGCATCGAACGAGGCGACGTCCCATTTGTAGACGGGGATGCCGGTCTCGGATTTGAATTTCTCGGCGGCCGCATCGTTGCCGGCATAGCTTGCCGCAACCTTGTAGCCAGCAGCCTTCAGTGCCTTGCTGATCGCAGCGCCAATGCCCCGCGTACCTCCCGTAACCAATGCCACACGTGCCATGTCGTAGTCCTCCTTGGTAAACTCTTAGTACGCCGGAATTGTCCCGGTCTTTTGACGAATCTCAATCTTCAGCTTGTGAAGCGTTCTTGTTTCAAGTGTTCTTGTTTCACGTGTTCCTAAAAACGCTCCCCACAAGATGAAAATGCCCGGCGCGAGACCGGGCATTTCATCTTTACCAATTCGAGCCGCGGTTGCGAGATGATCTTTTCATCATTCAACCGCTCACTCTGCCTTTAGTTCAGTCGCGTGCAACGCACATCGCAATGCCCATGCCGCCACCGATGCAGAGCGTGGCGAGGCCCTTCTTGGCGTCGCGCTTCTGCATCTCATGCAGCAGCGTCACCAGCACGCGCGCGCCCGACGCACCGATCGGATGACCGATCGCGATTGCGCCGCCGTTGACGTTGACCTTGGAGGTATCCCAGCCGAGATCCTTGTTGACCGCGCAGGCCTGCGCCGCGAACGCCTCGTTGGCCTCGATCAGGTCGAGGTCGCCGACGTTCCAGCCGGCCTTCTTCAGGGCAGTGCGCGAGGCGGGGATCGGACCGGTGCCCATGATCTTGGGATCGACGCCAGCCTGGCCCCACGACACGATGCGGGCGATCGGCTTCTTGCCCTGCCTGGCTGCTTCCTTGGCGGTCATCAGCACGACGGCGGCGGCGCCGTCATTAATGCCCGAGGCGTTGCCGGCGGTCACAGTGCCGTCCTTCTCGAAGGCCGCGCGGAGCTTGCCCATCGCATCGAGGGTAGCGCCATGACGCGGATATTCGTCGGTGTCGACCACAACGTCGCCCTTGCGGGTCTTGATGGTGACCGGGGTGATCTCGTCCTTGAACTTGCCGGCCTTCTGCGCGGCCTCGGCCTTGTTCTGCGAGGCGACGGCGAACTCGTCCTGCTGTGCGCGGGTGATCTGGTATTGCTTGGCAACGTTCTCGGCGGTGTTACCCATGTGGTAGCCGTTGAAGGCGTCCCACAGGCCGTCCTTGATCATGGTGTCGACCAGCTCGAGGCCGCCCATCTTGACGCCGCTGCGCAGGTACTGGGCGTGCGGGGCCATGCTCATCGATTCCTGGCCGCCCGCGACGACGATCGAGGAATCGCCGTTCAGCAGTGCCTGGTAGCCGAGCGCGACCGAGCGCAGGCCCGAGCCGCAGAGCTGGTTGACGCCCCAGGCCGGGCTCTCCACCGGAATGCCGGCGTTGATCGAGGCCTGGCGGGCCGGGTTCTGGCCCTGCGCCGCGGTCAGGATCTGGCCCATGATGACTTCGGAGACCTGGCCCGGCTCGACGCCCGCGCGCTCCAGAGCCGCCTTGATGGCAATGGCGCCGAGGTCATGGGCCGGGGTGGTGGCGAACGCGCCGTTGAAGCTGCCGACCGGGGTGCGGGCGGCGCTGACGATGACGACATCGTCTGACATGGACATCTCCTTATGGGGGTTCTTGAGGTTTCTTCGACGGCGGGCGGGCCGGGGTGGCGAGCCTGTCTCTCACCTTATCCTGTTAACCCCATTGACCCATGTCAATCGGCCAGGGCCCAAATTCCTGCCGCGGCGCATTCAAAATGATCCCCGTGAGGGTTTCCATAGCAGCGTCCATGCCTTGGAATTAACCGTGCCGCACAAAACGGTAGCCGAACCGCATTGAAAATGCTTACTTTGCTGCGTTTGCGTTGCTCGTCTGCCCGCCGGCGAAGCCGCCGGGTTCCCTGCTCTCGGTGTCGATGTGTGTGAGCTTATGGCAAAGTCAGAACAACCTACCACCATCAAGAAGTACGCCAACCGGCGGCTCTATAATACCGGCACCAGCACCTATGTGACGCTCGAGGATCTCGCAGCGATGGTGAAGGAAGGCGAGGATTTTCTCGTCTACGACGCCAAGACCGGCGACGATATTACGCGCCAGGTGCTGGCGCAGATCATTTTCGAGCAGGAAAACAAGGCCGGACAAAATCTGTTGCCCACCACTTTCCTGCGGCAGTTGATCCGCTTCTACGGCGACAGCATGCAACTGGTAGTGCCGAAATATCTCGAACAGTCGATCGATACGCTGACGCGCGAACAGGAAAAATTCCGCAAGCAGCTCACCAACACCTTCAGCGGCACGCCGTTCGCACCGCTCGAAGAACACGTTCGCCGCAACATGGAATTGTTTCAGCAGACGTTTTCGATGTTCAAGCCGTTCGTGCCGCCGCGCGCCGGAGCGACCTCGCCCGAACCGGAGAAGGTGCCGGAGTCGTCGCCCGACGGAGACAATATCGACGATCTTCGCCGCCAGATGAAGGACATGCAGGAGCGCCTCGAGCGCATGTCGAAAGAGCCGAAGAAGGAAGAATAGGACTCTCCTTCGTTTCACTTTCTCCACTGTCGTCCCTGCCAACGCAGGGACTCATAACTACCAGCGTTGATCGTTTAGCGAAGCCGTCTACCCGATTGCCCCGCTGATGGGCCGCGGCGTATAGGTCCCTGCGTTCGCAGGGACAGGCGGAGAGAGGCTACCCCGCCGCCGGCATCACGCTCGCATCCGCCGCCGCCCACGGACGCTGCGGCGACGCCAGCCCGATCAGGCGGCCCTGGATGTAGTCGCAGCCCCATTCGCGCAGCATCACGGCGGCTTCCTCGTCCTGCACCCACTCCGCGACCGTCTTGATCTGCAGGCGGTTGGCCAGATCGATCAGGGTATGCACGAAGGCGCGATCGTCGGCGGAGCGCGCGATGTTCTGCACGAAGGCGCCATCGATCTTCACGATGTCGACGCCGAGCTTGCGCAGGTTGCGGAATGAGGTGTAGCCGGCGCCGAAATCGTCGATCGCGATCTGGCTGCCGAAATTCTTCAGTCGTGTGATGAAGCCCCTGATATCGTCGATGTCCTGGATCGCAACCGTTTCGGTGATCTCGACGATCAGCCGCTCGCCGGCACCGGGATGCGCCTGCATCAGCGATTCGATACCGGTCCACCAATCCGGGTCCATGGTGGTGTCGGGCGAGATGTTGAGGCTGAGCCGCACGTTCGGCGACGCCGCAAGTTCAGCGACCGCAAGTTCGAGCACGCGGTGATCGACCAGCCGGATCAGGCCCAATCGCTCGGCGACCGGAACGATGTCGGGCGCCAGCAGCGCCTGCCCGTCCTCCTGCTCCATCCGCACCAGGCATTCGTAGAACGCCGGCTGCCGCGAGCGCGCTTCGACCACGGGCTCGAAGGCGGTGACGATCCGCCGCTCGTTCAATGCAGTGACGATCTCGTCGGTGACGCGGATGTTGACGCGGCGCTGGGCGTCGCGTTCGACGTTCGGCTTCCACAGCGAGAACGATCCGGCGCGGCGGCGCTTGGCGCCGTCGAGGGTCTCCTGTGCGCGGTTGACGGCCTCATCGGCATTACGGGCGTAACGGGGGATGCTGATCGCACCGATCGATGCCGTCACCGAGACGGGGCCGGATTTGGTCGGGATTACCTCGTCGCGGATCCCTGCCAGGAAGCGCTCGGCCGCGATATTGGCGTCGTCGACGGTGCAGTTCCTCAAGATCAGCCCGAACTTGTTGCCGGAGAACCGCCCGAGCACGTCGCCGCCGCGCAGCTTGGCGCGGATGCGCTTTCCGACTTCGGCAATCACGGCGTCCGCGACGTCGAAGCCGAAGGCGTCGTTGACGCGCGCCAAATGGTCGATGCCGATCAGCATGAAGGCGCAGGTCGATCGGAAACGCGCGGCTTCCTCGATCGCTTCCGCCAGTGAGGCGATGAGGTGCGTGCGATTGAGTTCACCGGTCAGCGGATCGTGCATCGAGAGCTTCAGCAATTGCTCGTCGCGGGCACGGCGCTCATTGTTGATGCGGACAATGCCTTGCGCGCGCACCGGCTTGCCGTCGGGTCCAGCAAACCAGCAACCGGTTTCCTCGATCCAGAGTACCGGCGCGGAGCTCGAGGCTCGCACGCCATATTCGATCCGGTAGGCGGCGCCTTCGTCGCCCCGCGGTGGCGGCGATTGAGTGAGGGCCTCCGTCCGGATCGAACGGGAGGGCTCGATCAGCCCGGCGAACCCGGCGCCACTCGCCAGCGCTTCCGCCGGAATGTCGGTGAAAACCGCGCCGGCGTTGTCGCTCCAGGCGATGGTGTCCGCTATCAGGTCCCAAACGAAAGTCGCCTGGCCTAGCGAGGCGAGAATGCTGGAGGCTTCCGGGACAGGGGGCATCAGATCGCCTCGATTCGGGACACCACCGGGTGATTCCTTAAGCCTTGAGGATAGTGGCTGTTTCGAACGAGAGGCTAGGCAAAGTTGATAAATAATCCGGAAACCATGTTTCACGGACTTTCCGGGTCAGCCGGGAACGAATCACAAGGGATCGGCATAGACCTTGCGAGGTCAGATCGCAGTGGGGCGTTTCGTCCCGAAACGTGACAGTTTCAGCCGGTTGCGGTGCGCGATGCTGGATATCGATCGATCAGAGGAAATTTTGGACGGTGAGTTCGTCAACCTCGACGAGCCGGCCTGCGTCGAACTGGTGCCGGTCACCCAGTCCGTGCACTGGTCACAGAAAGCGGCGACGCCGCGGCCCGATCCGACCTTCCTCGCGCAGTTGATCGCGACCGCCGACCAGGCGCCGCAAACCCGCGGCCTGAGACGCGCCTCGCTGGAAGATGCTCAGACGGCCTATGGCGCCAGTCAGATCCGGCGCTGCATCACCGGCTTCCGGACACGGCAAACCATCTAGATCAGCGCTGGGGCGTATCATCGGGCTTATCCGAGGGCGGAGGGCCCGAGCCCGGCTGTAGTCCTGGCGACGGGACTCGGGGTGCAGAGGTTTGGGGTGCAGGGACTTCTGGCTCAGGGACTTCCGATGACGACACTGCGGGCGACGGGGCTGGCGGTGAAGTCGCCTCGGGCGCGGCGGCGGGTTGCACCGGTTTCGGTTCGGCGTGATCCTTCAACACGGATTCGGCAACAGAGGCTGCCGCTGGTGTAGCAGGCGCAGGCGAAGGTGCGGCTGCCGGTGCCGGCTCGATTTTGGGCTCAGCTGCCGGGGCCTCGGCTTTTTCGGCGCCTTTTGCTGGAGGAACCGGCGCCGCCGCTGCGACGCCGCGGCGTCGCGTCCGCAATGCGAGGCCGGAGATGAAATCCACCAGCGACAGCGCCGTCATCAGGAAATAGGTCGAGGTGCCAAACTTCGGCCACAGCAGGAATTCAGCCGCCGCCGCGCCGAACACGATCAGCGACAGCAGGTGGTCGGTGAGATATTTCGCGCCGGGCCGCGCGCCTTTAATGACCTCGGCGAGCAGCAGCAAGATACTGAGCGTGAGCAGCACGTCGCTCAGCGTCACCGTCCATTCCGCACCCGACACCAAGGTCAGCCTCACCAGCGGATCGGTGAACGATACCTCCGGCATCAGGAAGACGATGATGTTGTAGATCGCGAGCGGAATCAGAAGCAGCGGAAAACCGACCATGGGTATCGCGCCTTGCTAGGAAAACCGGAAATGTCCCCGGGCAAAGCATCGCTTCGCCCTGTGGAACCGTTGGCCCACTCGTTGGCCAAATTCGGGCAGACGCCATGGGAGGCGGCGCCCCATCCCCTATCCGGTCAGGATTCCTTCTTCTTCAGCACCTGCCGGCCCTTGTACATGCCGGTCTTCAGGTCGAGGTGGTGCGGACGGCGCAGCTCGCCCGAATCCTTGTCCTCGGCATAGGTCGGTTTCTTCAGGGCGTCCGCCGAGCGGCGCATGCCACGCCGCGAGGGCGATGTTTTTCTTCTGGGAACGGCCATAACGGTCCTCTAGGGGTGTTGTCGGAGGCATCCGTCCGAAACCAGACCGCCCAGCGCTTCGCGCACGGGCTGCGATGCCGATAAGGCCGCGCTTATAGAGGATGGACTGGCGTAAAGCTAGGGCAGGTTGCGGTAAAAGCGGCCGAAAATTGGCTCAAAAAGCGCGATTCTCGCTCCAGCAGCGCTGTAGCGCCGCGGTATTGGCCCGCGCCATGTAGGTGGCGGCCAGACGGCGCACCCCGGGGCCGGGATTGCGGGCGCTGCGCCGCACCGGATTGGGCAAGATCGCCGCCAGCAAGGCGGCCTCGCGCGGCGACAGGGTCGAGGCCGAACGGCCAAAGGCGTAGAGCGACCCGGCTTCCGCCCCGAACTGCCCGGACGGGCCGAGCTCAGCGATGTTGAGATAGATTTCCAGGATCCGCTGCTTGGGCAGCACCAGATCGATCCACATCGCGAGCGGCAGTTCCAGCGCCTTGCGGACCACGCTGCGGCCCGGCCACAGGAACAGGTTTTTCGCCACCTGCTGGGTGATCGTCGATCCGCCGCGGGCGGGCTCGCCGTCCTCGGCCTCGTCGATTGCGTCCTGCAGCGCGCCCCAATCGATCCCGCGATGACTGCAGAATCTGGCGTCTTCGGAGCCGACCACCGAGCGCGGCAGGTAAGGCGACATCGCTTTGAAATCGATCCATTGCCGCGACACCGGCGCACCCTTCAGCCAGCGCCAAGCCATCAGCGCCGAGACCGGATGCCCGGTACGGTAGAACGGCGTCACCAGATAGGGCAGCAACAGCACCGCCAGCAGGGTCAGCACTAAAATTCGGACAATGCGCAAATTGGATGCTTCCGGTTCAGCCCAGCCCGGCCGGGACCGCTGAACAGGCCCCACCCACGTGACATCTCCATGATATTTCGGACGTTTTCCAGCGCTTTTGTGACCTGCGTCATGGAATTGACGAAGCGCCCGCCATCAAACATTGTCCGGGCCAAATTGATCTGGAGCTATTCTTAATGACGACCGCCACTGCCGATTTTGCCAAACGACTGGACCAGACCGCGGAGGATACCGAAGCGCTGCTGGCGAAGCTGTTGTCCGATACGCTGCTGCCCGACGAGATCGCGCGGCCGAAGCGGCTGATGGAGGCGATGCGCTATTCCAGCCTCAACGGCGGAAAGCGGCTGCGGCCCTTCCTGGTGGTCGAAAGTTCCGCCGTGTTCGGCGTGCCGCGCGAGGCGGCCCTTTTGGTCGGCGCGGCGCTGGAGTGCATCCACTGCTATTCGCTGATCCATGACGATTTACCGGCGATGGATAACAGCGATTTGCGCCGCGGCCGGCCCACGCTGCACAAGAAGACCGACGACGCCACCGCGATTCTTGCCGGCGACGGGCTGTTGACGTTGGCGTTCGACATCGTCACGCGCGACGAGATCCACAAGGACGCCAATGTGCGCCTGCTCCTGACGCGGGCGCTGGCCCGCGCTTCCGGCATCGGCGGCATGGTCGGCGGCCAGATCCTCGACCTCGCCGGCGAAGGCCGCTTCGGCGATCGGGAACCGGTCGACGTGGCGCGGCTGCAGCAGATGAAGACCGGCGCGCTGCTCCGCTATGGCTGCATCGCCGGTGCCATCCTCGGCCAGTCCACGCCCAAGGAATACCGGGCGCTCGACGATTACGGCCGCGCGCTCGGCGAGGCCTTCCAGATTGCCGACGATTTGCTCGACGTCGAGGGCGACGCCGCAGCGCTCGGCAAGCAGACCGGCCAGGATGCGGCGCTTGGCAAGACCACCTTCGTCACCCAGCTCGGCATTGAAGGCGCCAAGCAGCGCGTGCGCGATCTCCTGGCGCGCGCGGACTCGGCGCTTTCGATCTTTGGGCCGAAGGGAGACGTCTTGCGGGCAGCCGCGCGCTTCGTCGCTGAGCGCAGGAATTAGCGCATTAGAAGGCGAGCGGATGGACAAGGAATTCGAGAAACGCCTTGTCCGCTTCCGGAGCCCTACCGATACCGGTCCGGCGTCTATGGCCGACTGCGCACCTTCATCGCCCTCACGGTCGGCATGGCCGTATTCTTCCTGGTGCCTGACACACGCCGGCTGGCGACACGTCTCATCGTCGGCTGGGGCCTGATGGTGAATATCGCGGCGAGCGCGATCTGATCGCTGGCGTCAATGCTTTGAGGCGGGACAGGAACAGGAATGAGCCGGACGCCGGCGTGTTCGCTAGCACGCCGGCTCCGGCTGCAGGCTACGGGCAGACGCCCGACATGATGGCACCGAACGAGTGGCAACCCACCGCACGTTCGTGGCCGGTAAGCGGACGGCCTTGCTGGGACATCCCTGGAGCATTCGGATTCTGGGAACGTGTAACAATCGCCTGCCTTGGCTCCCGACCTTGCCTTGCTTCAGGAACTCGCCTTGCTTCCGGCCTGTCGCGCTTGGCGACCGGCTTCCTGGCGCTACGCTTCTGGCATTCATTGTCGTCGTTGAGGAACGAGCCCTCAGCGCAGGTGATCCTGGTGCAGCGCTCGCCCTCGGCCTTGAAGCCGTGCTCGCAGACCAGCGGGCACACGCGCGCCGATTTCAGCTTGATCGTATCGAGCGTATCGACGCTGGCGACCTTGGTGTCGAGTTTGGTTCCGGCGTAACGGTTGAATAAAGTCAGCGACCGCTGCGAGGCGACATTCCAGTTGCCGTCGGCATTGCCGCTCAGGCAGCCGACGCGGCGCAGTTCGGCCTGCACCGATTTTGTGACGTCAGCCTGCGGCGGGCCGGCCGTGAGGGCAGCAACGTTTACGGCCTTGTCCTTCTCCGCGGGTGCTGGAGCCGACGTCTTGTCGCCGGCTGCGCTTTCGGCGGCGACGCGCTTCTGCTCGGCCGCGGCCGCCTGCTCCTGCGCCACCTGCTTGGCCTTTTCGGCCGCGATGCGCGCCCGCTCGGCAGCCTTGGCTTCCGCTTCGGCCTTTGCCTGCTGCGACTTCTGGGCGCCCTCGGCGGCGAGCCGCGCCCGCTCCTGCTCGGCCAGCCGCGCTTTCTCGGTGGCCGCGAGGCGTGCGTCCTCGGCCGCGATTTTGTCGAGCTGAAGTTTTGCGAGGCTCGAATAGAAACCGTCGGGATATTGCGCAAGGAAGGCGTTGAGCGCGCTCTTGTTGCCGATCTGTAGCGCGAGTTCGTAATCGCGGCGGGCTTCGGCCTGCGCGCTCAGGGCCGGTGCAGCGGCCGCCGGCGCCGCGCGCGGTGCCGGCACCAGCGGCACGTCTTCACCGCCGAGCGAACCATACACAAAGGGTTCCTGCCGATTGTTGGTGGTCTTGAGCACCTCGTCGCGGACAAAGCCGAACGCGCGGCGCACGTCGAGCCCGGGCTTGGTCAAATGATTCGACAGCGCCGCCGTGAACGGGCTGTTCTGGCCGTCACCGTCGGCCGCCGTCGAACCGGCCTTGGCCGAATAGGCGATCAGGACGTTGGGGCTGGTCGGCTCGACCTTGGCCAGGCCTTGCCCGATCGCGCGCGACGCGACGGTACGCTTCATGGTGCGGGCAAACGGATTGTCGCGGCAAGCGTCGAGTATCACGAGCCGCAGCTTCTTGGCCGGCTCGATTGCGATCAGGATGCGATCGAGCGAGAGGCCCTCGTCATAAATGTCGGTATCGCGTTCCAGCCGCGCATCGACGGGAATCAGGTAATTCGCGCCGTCGACTTCGATCCCGTGGCCGGCGTAATAGACCACGGCGATATCGGCATCGCGCGCGCGATCGGCGAAATCGCGCAGCGCGCGGCGGGTCTCGGCCGCCGGCAAGTCGCGGCGGGAATCGACGACGTCGAAGCCGGCGTCCTTCAGCGTCGCTGCGATTTTGGAACTGTCGTTAACCGGATTGGTGAGTGGTGCGACATTCTGGTAGGCGGAATTGCCGAGGATCAGCGCGACGCGCTTCTCGGCAAAGGCCGGCTCGCTCACCAGCAGGAAGGCGGCGGCTGCAAGTGCCCATCGGCACAATTTTAGCGATCCAGATATCATCATGACTCCTCCGGAGCCTCGTACTCTTTTACCACACCGGCCTGCCTATCAGAAGGATCAGGCGGGCTTTGTGAGTTAGGTCACGAACCACGAGCATGTGAGACGCGCCCTCTCTACCCTTAGTCTGGCAAGTGTCCCGCGGGTTCGGCCATCGCCAATCACCTTTTCCGCCGGGTTCCGCCCGGATGTGGCGACGAACGTGTACGCCGGCGGGATCACCGCGGCACGACATGTTCCGGAAATTGCGGCAGGTCATCCGTGATCAAGAACCATGGCGCCTTGGAGCCGACGAAGATGTGGGCCGTTGGACGGATCGAGGGATCGTCAACCAGCGTGCCCATGGCGACATGGACGAAGGCGCCATCGCGCACCACGGAATAGAGCAACGAGCCGCATTTGGGACAATGCGCGTTGTGGTTCGCCGCATCGCCATAGATCATGATGTGCTCTTTGCCTTTGGTGACATCAAACTTGTCACGTCCGATGCCGGCAAACGGCTTGAATGCCGAACCGGTGGTGCGCCGGCAATCCGAGCAGTGGCAATTCAAGGCGTATGCGAATTCGTCCGCCACGGCATAGCGCGTCGCGCGACAGAAGCATTCTCCGGCAAGAATGCGAGCATTCGATTTTGCTGAACCCGCCACCCGCAATCCCTCGCACCTGTGATGAACTCACCATAGCGCCATGCGCCGGTTCGTGGCTTAATTCAACTCGAACCAATTTCCAATGCCGGGGAGGAATAGCTGTGAGTCATGACCGATCGACCGTCGAAGCCGCGGTGCAGAACTATTTCGATGGCCTTTACGAGGGCGATGCCGACAAGCTCGGCGCGATCTTCGACCCCTCCGCCGATTTGCGCTGGCTGGAGAAGGGTGAGTTGCAGGTGTTGACCGTGCCGGACTGGCTCGACCGCGTGCGCAAGCGGCCGTCGGCGAAGGCTGAAGGAAAGCCGCGCGAGGATTTCATCGTCACGATAGACCGCTCGGACGAATCCACTGCCTTCGTCAAGGTGCGCTGCCAATTGCCGCCGCGCTATTTCACCGATTATCTGGTGGCAATGAAACTGCGCGACGGCTGGAAGATCGTCTCGAAATCCTACCGCTACGATCTGCGCGAGTAATATTTACTCAAGCCCGCACGCCCGTGAACATCGACAGCAATGACGATGGATCGAGCCTGCCCCTACTCCGCCGCCGCGTTCCTGCCGGGACCGCCAACATAACCAGCCGCATCGCCGAACCGCTCGATCATGACGGCGGCGAGGTCCTTGGCCTTGCTGGCGACGCAGGCGCCGGAGCGCACGGCGTAGCGGTGCTGATGCTTCAGGTGCGGCGGCGCCTCGCCTTTCTGCAGAGCCCGGGCGGCGTCTATCACCAGTTTCCGGAAATGCATGATGCCGAGGTCGGTCGGGCCGAGATGTTCGCGCGTGCGGTCGGCGATCGGGCCCTGGCTGTCCTGCACCGCGGCGTCCTGCTCGGACACGTCCTTGATGCCGGTGTAGCTATGGGTCTTCTGCAGCTTGCGATCGATCAGGTAGTCGTTCGACTTGTTGCGCAGCGGCACGTAATTCTCGTCGACCTCCGCAATGACGCCGTTGCCGCGATCGTAGGCCTTACGCTCGGCATCCGTGATCGGCCGTTCCGGATTCCAGGCATAGGTATAGATCCAGCAATTGGTATCGGTCACCGGCACAAAGCTCTGGCCAAAAATGTTCTCGCCCGGCATCGCGCTCGGCGCATAGGCATGCACCGGCATCAGGAACTGGGCGATGCGCCAATAGATGTTATCGCTGCCGGTGAGACGTCCGCCTGCGATCGTGAGCCCGGCGTCATGCGGGCTGATCTTGATGACGGGGCGCGGATCTTCCGCGATCCAGCGCATGTGATCGGTGGCCACGCGCACAAGCGGATTCACAAAGTGCTTCTTGATATCGAGAATCTCGTTCTCTTCCTTTTCGAACGACAGATGCGCGAAGGTGAAATGCGCGGTGTCGATCGAGCCTTCCAGCGCCTGCACCCAGTTGCAGTCCTGCCATTTCTTCGAAACGTAGCGATGCGATGGCGGCACCAGCGCCATTTCCAGATCGGGCAGTTCGGGCACCTGAGCCGCCGGGCCCATATAGGCCCAGATCATGTCGCCCCACTCGCGCACCGGATAGGCTTTGATGCGGATCAGGTCTTTTGCGTTGAGATCCGGGTAGGAGGTCGGCATGTCGACGCAAGCGCCCGAGGTGTCGAACTTCCAGCCGTGATAGACGCAGCGGATGCCGCATTCCTCGTTGCGGCCGAGCCAGAGATTGGCGCCGCGATGCGGGCAATATTGATCGATGACGCCGACGACGCCGCTTGTATCGCGAAAGGCGAGCAGTTCCTCGCCCATCACGACGATCTTCTTCGGCGGACCGTCGGGCTCGGGCAGTTCTTCGGAAAGCAACACGGGAATCCAGAACCGGCGCAGCAATTCGCCCATGCCGGTGCCAGGGCCGCTCTCCGTTAGGAATTTGTTGTCTTCGGCGCGGAGCATCGGCGTCCTCCGGATTGTTGTTTTTCTTTTGCGCAAGATTGACGCGGGTGGCCGACAACGTCAACGCTCGTTCTACTCTCGTGTCCGGGACGCAGCGCGGCACGAAGTGACGCGCTGCGCGATGCAACGCGTCCGGAACACGATACGCCTACACCGGCCTTTCCCCCTTCACCGTAACCCGCGTGCCTGATCGCGTATGCGGCCAGTAGTCCCACATCGCGCGGTGCTGGGCGCACCGGTTATCCCAGAACGCGATGGCGTTTTCCGTCCAGCGGAAACGGCACTGGAACAGCGGGTTCTCTGCGTGCTGGTAGAGATAGCCGAGCATGGCATCGCTCTCGTCGCGCGGGATGCCCATGATGTAACGGGTGAAGCCACGGTTGACGTAGAGCGCCTTCTTGCCGGTGACGGGATGCGTACGCACCACGGGATGCTCGGCACGCGGATATTCCGGCCGGTCGGCGACGCCATAGTTGGCGTAAAGCCCGCGATAGGTCTGCTCGCCGTCATGCAACGCGGTGAGTCCGTCGAGATAGGTCTTCATCCGGTCCGACAGCGCCTCATAGGCGGCGTACATGTTGGCGAACAGCGTATCGCCGCCGCGCGGCGGGCACTGCTTGATGTAGAGGATCGAGCCCATCGGCGGCTCGACGTCGCAGGACACGTCGGTGTGCCAGCCCTCGCCATTGGCGCGCGGCGAATCCTTGTCGGCATAGATCTTCATCAGCGCCGGGTCGCCCTCATTCGGCGCCGCCGGATGCACGTGCAACTCGCCGAACTTGCGCCCGAAGGCCAGATGCTGTTGCGGGGTTATGTGCTGGTCGCGGAAGAAGATGACGAGGTTTTCGGCGAGCGCGCGATGGATTTCGTCCATCTGCCGGTTGGAACGGGCGTCGTCCGAGACGAGCTTTGCAATGTCGACGCCGGAAATTTCCGCGCCGATGATCGGGGTGAGTTTTTCCACGCCTATGGTTTCGTAGGGTTCGGCTTCATCGGCGAGGTGCCGGTAGCGTGGACCCTGCTTGCCGGACAGTGAGCTCATGGGTGTTCTCCCAATCGTTCTTGATTGGGGTGCATCGTAGCGCAGGCGATGTCGAGCGCAATGCAGTAGGTGTCGTCCCGGCCTTGAGCCGGGACCCATAACCACAGGAGCACATTGTTGTGAAAGCTGGAGCCACAGCCCAGGCATAACCACGAAGTCCTGTGGTTATGGGTCCCCGCTTTTCGCAGGGACGACGAGCGGAGATAGCCTACTCCGCCGCCGTCACCGGCGTCTTGCTGCCGCTGCCATACCGCTGATCAATATAATCGATCACCAGCGCCTTGAAGTCGGCGGCAATCGTCGGGCCGCGCAGGGTACGGAATTTCTTGCCGTCGACAAACACGGGCGCGGCCGGCGCTTCGCCGGTGCCGGGCAGTGAGATGCCGATATTGGCGTGCTTGGATTCGCCCGGGCCGTTGACGATGCAGCCCATCACCGCGACGTTGAGCTGCTCGACGCCGGGATACTGCGTTTTCCAGTTCGGCATCTCGTCGCGGATGAAATCCTGGATCGAGCGCGCCAGTTCCTGAAACGTGGTCGACGTGGTGCGGCCGCAGCCGGGACATGCCGCGACCAGCGGCACGAAGGTGCGGAAGCCCATGGTCTGCAGCAATTCCTGTGCGACCTGCACTTCCAGCGTGCGATCGCCGCCGGGCTCCGGCGTGAGCGAAATGCGGATGGTGTCGCCGATGCCGTCTTGCAGCAGGATGCCGAGCGCAGCGGACGAGGCCACGATGCCCTTCGAGCCCATGCCGGCTTCGGTCAAGCCGAGGTGGATGGCGTAATCCGAACGGCGCGCCAGCTCCTGATAGACCGCGATCAGATCCTGCACGGCGGAAACTTTTGCCGACAGGATCATGCGATTCTTGGGCATGCCGAGTTCTTGGGCGCGGGCCGCCGACAGCAAGGCCGACTGCACCATCGCCTCGCGCGTCACTGCGCGGGCATCGCGCGGGTTCGGCGAGGCCGTGTTCTCGTCCATCAGCCTGGTTAGCAGTTCCTGGTCGAGCGACCCCCAATTGGCGCCGATCCGGACCGGTTTGTTGTTCTTGTTGGCGATCTCGATGATGTCGGCGAATTGCGTGTCGCGCTTGTTCTTGAAGCCGACATTGCCGGGATTGATGCGATATTTGTCGAGCGCTTCGGCGCAGGCCGGATATTCGGCGAGCAGCTTGTGGCCGATATAGTGGAAATCGCCAATCAGCGGCGTGGTGATGCCGCGCTTGCGCAGGCCGTCGCGGATATGCGGAACGGCGGCTGCGGCCTCCTCACGATCGACGGTGATGCGGACCATTTCCGATCCGGCGCGGGTCAGCGCTGCGACCTGCGCGATGGTGCCTTCGACATCGGCCGTGTCGGTATTGGTCATCGACTGCACGACGATTGGCGCACCCCCGCCGACGGCAACATTGCCGACCATGACCTGGGTGGTTTTGTGCCTCGCCTTGGGGCCGGCGACGTCGTCTTGCGGGATTATTTCGGGCTTGTTCATGGGGCCTCGAATATCAGGTTTTGGTGACATGTACCAAGGGGGCGGCGACGGCGGTGTGCGCCTTGTCACATAGCGGATTTTTATCTTGTATGTTCAATTGCTTAGGCCAGCCGCAGCGGTCGAAAACAGGGCAAAATACCTCGTCTTTTCGTTAACCGCTATATTGGACAGGAATCGCCGAATTGAAAGGGCGAGCGCACTTCCCGGCCGCCTTTTCATGGCCCAATGCGGGCCCTAGCATCGGCTCAAGATGGCGGGAGGCCGGCATGTCAGCGCATAACGAGCTCATCACCGCGGCGGAACTCGCCGACATTCTCGACCAGCCCAATTTGCGCTTGTTCGACTGCACCACCTATCTCGAACCCGCGCCCGAAGGCTCTAGCCAGCCCTATCTCACCGTGCCCGGGCGGCACACGTTCGAGGCCGGGCATATTCCGGGGGCGGATTTTCTCGATCTGCAGGGCGAGTTCTCCGATCCCGACACCGAACTTCGCTTTATGATGCCCGATGTCGCGCAGCTCGAGCAGGCGTTCGGCCGTCACGGCGTATCCAACGAAAGCCGGCTCGTGCTGTACAGCATCGGCACGCCGATGTGGGCGACGCGGTTCTGGTGGATGCTCAAATCGCTCGGCTTTGAGAATGCTTCAGTGCTCGACGGCGGTCTCGACAAATGGAAGCTCGAAGGCCGCCCGCTCGAAACGGGGCCTGCCAGGGGATATCCGCCGGCGACCTTCACGGCGAAGCCGAGGGGAGGATTCTTCGTCGACAAGCACGCGACGCTCGCGGCCTCCTCGGAGCGCAATACGGTCGTCGTCAACGCGCTCGGCCCGCAGTTTCACAAGGGCCTGGAGCCAAGCCGCTACGGCCGACCCGGCCGCATACCCGGCAGTTGCAATGTATCAGCCGCGACGCTGCTCGATCCCAAGACCAAGGTCTTCGTGCCGCTTGCGGAGGCGGAAGCCAAATTCAGCGCCCAGGGCTTCACCAAGGACAAGCGCGTGGTCGCCTATTGCGGCGGCGGCATTTCGGCGACGATCGACCTGTTCCTGCTCTACCGGCTCGGTTACGACAACCTCACCCTCTACGATGGCTCGATGGGCGAATGGGCCAAGGATGCGTCGTTGCCGATCGAGACGGATTAATTGCACCCCTTAGGATTCATGGAACGCTTTGTAGGCCGTTGACAACGGTTCTTGTCAGACCAATCTAAAGCTAGAGGTGAGAAGAAATGAGTCCTTCCCTAGTATTAACCACAGTCAATGCGCCCCATAGCAAGCAGCTAGATGCGCAGGAGCTTGCCTTTTGTCTTCTCCATCCCGAGGCGGCACAGGCAGTACCGGGACATATGTCTTCGTTTTTTGGTGAAGTCAGTCCAAAGCTGCAAATCGAGTTTGCCAGCTCCTGCAATATTTCCGAGCAGCAGCTTGCAGAGGCAGCCAAGGCATTCGCCATTTATTCCGGCGAATCCTATCCGCTCATCTCGTGAGCGCTCCGAAACCTTTGCCGGATTGGGTGCGGTTATTCCGCATAGCGTGCGCATTTATCCATCAGGCAAACGCCGAGCAACCGCTGATCGATTATTGGACGTTCGGTGGCGGTACAGCGATGATGCTGCAAATCGATCATCGCGAGAGCCACGACATAGATATCTTTCTACCTGACCCACAACTGCTGGCATTCCTCGATCCTCAAAAGCGCGACTTCAAACTCGAGGTCGGACCAACCGATTATGAAGGGGACGGAACAAGATTTTTAAAGTTGGCGTTTGAGGGCATCGGCCAAATCGATTTCATTGTCGGCTCGTCAATGACGACACGCCCGACGATTGAACGAATAATTGAAGGCGAAGCCGTCGAATTGGAAACAATCCCCGAAATCATCGTGAAGAAAATCTATCACAGGGGATCAAGTATCAGACCACGCGATATCTTCGATATAGCCGCGGCGGCCGAGAAGCATGCCGACACGATCATTGAGGCGTTACGTTCGTACCGGGGCGAGGTGGAAGGTACACTAGCCGCCCTGGATAAATTGAACCCGGACTTCGTCAATGGCGCGATTGCGGACCTGGCAATCAAGACCCCCTACAAGTCGATAGCCGGAACAGCGATCGAGCGGACAAAAACGATTCTCCGCGCAGTCTAACCAATCAGTCCGAGACGGCTTTGGACGCAGAACCGCTGCGTTGTGGCAGATCACGCCGGCACATTCGGATCCGGCACCACCTTCGGGTCCGGCTTGTTGACGAGATAGAGCCCGGCAATGACAAGCAAAGCTGCAACGCCGAAGGCGATCGTCAGCGTGTCGTGCAGGATGAAATAGGCGGCGACGACGCCGAACAATGGCGTGACGAAGGTGAACGACGATAACTTGCTGGCCGAATAGGTCTTTACCAGCGCGAACCACAGCACGAAGGTGCAGCCCACCACCCAGATCGCCTGGTAAGCCAAAAGCGAGATCGACAGCGCGCCCGGCATGTGGGTGATCTTTTCGCCGAACAGCAGGGATGCACAGCCCAGGATCGGGATCGATACGGCCACCTGATAGCCCAGCGCCTTCTCCGGCGCCGCGTTACGAAGTTTCGTGCCCTTGGCGATCAGCGTGGTTGCGCCCCATAGCGCGCCGCCGCCGACCACCAGCAGGTCGCCGAGCAATACTTTCGCGTCGACGTTCGCCTGCGGCACGCCGATCGCCAGCGCGACACCGGCGAAGCTGAGGCCCAGCCCGCCCCATTGCATCATACTCAGCCGCTCGCCGAGAAACTGGTAGGAGCCGAGCGCGACGAAGAACGGCGCGGTGTACAGGAACACGGCGGCGCGCGACGCCGATGTGAGCACCAGCCCGCTGAAGATCAGCACGAATTCGATACCGAACAACGTGCCCGCCAGCAGGCCGGGACCAAGCGAGCCATCGCGCTCGAAGAATTTTACGCCGCGCAGCCAACCGGCCAGCAGCATCACCGGCAACGCGCCGGCCGAGCGGATCAAGGCCTGCAGCATCGGCGGCACATCGGGCAGCGTTAGCTTTACCGCGATCTGGTTGAAGCCCCAGCTCAGGCACAGCATCAGCATCAAGGCAACGGCACCCGGCGTGAGCGCACGCCCGGCGGAAGGTTCTACTGGCTTGGACGACATCAATCCTCGTGGCCGGCTTGGCGCCGTGTTCTCGTTATTTCTGGCAATGAGCGCAGGTGCCGGCGATCTCGACGACGGAGAGCTTTGGCGCAAATCCGGAGGCGCGCGCCGCCGCATTGAGGCTTTGCGCCACGGGAGTTGCAGGAATTTCGCCGACGGAACCGCAGAGCTCGCAGATCAAAAACGCCACCATCGAGGTCTCGTCATGGTCATGCGCGCAGGCAAGAAACGCATTGCGGCTCTCGATGCGGTGGACGAGGCCGTTTTCCATCAGGAAATCGAGCGCGCGATAAACCGTGATCGGCGCCGGCCGCGGCATCGATTTGGCGAGCTCGTCGATCACCTCATAGGCGCCGAGCGGGCGATGGCTCGACAGCAGCGCCTGAAGCACCTGACGCCGGATCGGCGTAAATTTCTGCGCCCGCCGCGCGCAAACCTGCTCGGCATGCGCGATCGCTTCCGCAGTGCAGCGGCCGTGGTCATGGTCGGGCGCAGGAAATGTCGGCTTTGTCAGGCTCATATCAGGCCTTTGTACCAGTTTGAGGGCCAATGCTAAAGCCCGCGCACGCGCTGGTTTCCCAGCCATGTCCTGGGAGCGGATCAGGCCACTATTAACTCGCCATGCGGAATTCGTAAGCAAGCTTATTATAGCGCAAGCTTATGGAGGCTGGGCATGCGCGGTTCCGTGGACATGAACTTCCTGTTTACGCTTGGCGAGGTGCAACGGATGGTGCGCGCCTATGCCGACCGGCAGGCGGCGCGCTATGGCATCACCCGTGCGCAATGGGCGGTTCTGGCCAAGGTCGAGCGCACCGAGGGCCTCAAGCAGTCGGAACTTGCCGAACAGATGGAGATGCAGCCGATCACGCTGACGCGGCTGATCGACAAGCTCTGTGACAATGGCTGGATCGAACGCCGCGGCGACGAGAATGACCGCCGCGTCAACCGCCTCTATCTGCGCAAGGCTGCGCGGCCGCTGCTCGGCAAACTCGCCGGGCTTCGCTCCGAACTGACGGCTACCGCGCTCGACGGCATCAATCCCGCTGATGCCCACCGCCTGCTCGACCAACTCGATCTGATCAAGGAGAACGTTCGCAACGCGATTCAGAATCCGGCCGGCGAACCTCCCAGAAAGGAGCAGCGCTATGGCTGATCCCGTGCTCAAATTCCCCCCTGAGCAGAAGGGCGCCCCTGCGTCACGGCCGAAACTGGCGGCCGAGCCGCGCCGCCGGCTGATGGCCGGCATGCGGCGCTACCGCCGCTTCCTGCTATTGGTGGTGTTGCCGCTGGCAGCGCTGGTCGCCGGCGTGACGTTCTATCTCAACGGCGGCCGCTACGTGACCACCGACGACGCCTATGTCGGCGCGCAGAAGGTTCTGATCACGCCCGACATCTCCGGCAAGATCGAAAAGGTCGTGGTCAAGGAAGGCCAGCAGGTCAATCCGGGCGACGTGCTGTTCGAAATCGACCCGGTGCCGTTCCGCCTCGCCGTGGCGCAGGCCAAGGCCAACCTCGCGCAAACCAAGGTCACCTATGACAATCTGATCGCCGACCTCAAGATCTACGGCCAGATGAGCCAACTGTCGCAGCAAGGCATGGACCTGAAGCGGCGCGACGTCGAACGCAAGTCGGCGCTGGTGAAGAACAATTTCGGCTCGCAGCTCGATCTCGATAACGCGTCGACCGCCCTCGTTACCGCGAGCGCACAGTATCAGTTGCTGCTGCAGAAGATCGCAACCGCAAAAGCCCAACTGCTCGGCAATCCCGATCTGCCGCTCGAGGAATTCCCGCCCTATGCCCAGGCGAAGGCGGCGCTCGACCAGGCCCAGCGCAATCTCGACCACACCGTGATGCGCGCGCCGATGGCCGGCATCGCCACCCAGGTCGAACAGATTCAGCTCGGCCGCTTCGTCACGGCCGGCACGCCGGTGTTCAGCATCATCGACACCGCGAACCCGTGGGTCGACGCCAACCCGAAGGAATCCGATTTCACCTATGTCGCGGTCGGCCAGTCCGTCACGCTCGAGGTCGATGCGTTCCCCAATCACCCCTTCAAGGGCACGGTCGGCTCGCTCTCGCCCGGCACCGGCGCGCAGTTCGCGATCCTGCCGCCGCAGAACGCGTCGGGCAATTTCGTCAAGATAGTGCAGCGCGTACCGGTGCGGATCTATTTCGACAAAAACGACAAGTTCGTCCGCAAGCTGAAGGCCGGCATGAGCGTCTACGCCACCATCGACACCAACCATCGCCGGTCGCTATCGGCCCTGCTCGGCCTGATGCCGGCGGCGGCCAACCAGGACCACGATTAGTCACATGGCGACGCCGGGCCAGCCATCGGCATCCGTTCCCGGCCTGCGCCGGAACATGGTGACGATCTGCGCCATGACGGCGACCATCATGCAGGCGTTGGACACGACTATCGCCAACGTCGCGCTGCCCTACATGCAAGGGTCGCTGTCGGCATCGCAGGACCAGATCAACTGGGTGCTGACGTCCTACATCGTCGCCGCCGCGATCATGACCGCGCCGGTCGGCTGGATCGCCAACCGCTTCGGCCGCAAACGCATTTTCATCATCTGCTCGGCCGGCTTCACCATAGCTTCTGTGATGTGCGGGTTAGCGCAGGACATCGGCCAGATGGTGGTGTTCCGCCTGCTGCAGGGCGTGTTCGGTGCGGCGCTGGTCCCCCTATCGCAGGCCGTGATGCTCGATTCCTACGCGCTGCACGAACGCGCCAAAGCAATGGCGATCTGGGGCATGGGCGTGATGATGGGCCCGATCATGGGCCCGTCGCTGGGCGCCTGGCTGACCGAGACCTATTCCTGGCACTGGGTGTTCTTCGTCAACCTCCCATTCGGCATCATCACCGTGCTTGGCCTAATCATCTTCATGGACGAGACCAAGACGGACCTCGAGCTGCGCTTCGACTGGTTCGGCTTCACCGCGCTGGCGGTCGCCATCGGCGCGCTGCAGCTCGCGCTCGACCGCGGCGAGCAGCTCGGCTGGCTGGAATCCAACGAGATCATTGCCGAGTTCATCATCGCCGGCATCGGCTTCTATTACTTCCTGGCGCATTCGCTGACGACGCAACATCCGTTCATCCAGTTCGCGCTGTTCAAGGACAGGAATTTCGTCGCCGGCTGCGTGTTCATGGCGGTCATGGGACTGGTGCTGTTTTCCACCATGGCCCTTTCCTCGCCGTTCCTGCAGAACGTGATCGGCTATCCCATCATCACCGCCGGGCTTCTGCTGGCGAGCCGCGGCTGCGGTACGTTCGTGGCGATGATGCTGGTCGGCCGCATGATGAACCATATCGAGGCACGGACGCTGATCGTCTCGGGCCTCGGCATCACCTCCCTGTCGCTGTTCTACATGACCGGCTGGACCGACCAGACCGGCGTCACCGAGATCGTGATCATCAGTGTGGTGCAGGGCTTTGGCTTCGGCCTGGTGTTCGTGCCGCTATCCACGGTGGCGTTCCTGACGCTACCCAACCATCTGCGCACCGACGGCACCTCGATGCTGACCTTGATGCGCAATGTCGCCAGCTCGATCGGGATTTCGCTGGTGATCTCGCAACTGACGCAAGGCACCCGCTACACCTACGCTGTCCTGTCGGAGCATATCAATCCGTTCAATCACGCGCTGCAGATGCCTGGCGTGCGCGACATGATCGATCTCGCCACCGACAAAGGCCGCGCCATGGCGGATATGATGGTCAAGATGCAGGCGCAGATCATCGCGTTCTCGTACGACTACCAGCTCGTGATGATCTTCACCGCCTGCGCGATCCCGCTCGCCATCATGATCGGCTCGACCAAGGCGACGCTGCGCGAGCAGTCGACCGCGCCGGATCATGCGGTGATGGAGTAGGGCTGCGATTTGGAGCGACAGCGTCACGGCCGCGCCGGCACTGAAAGCGCGTCGAGCCGGACGTAGCTCGCTTCCATTCCCTGCTCCATGCCGCTCGACAGCATCGTGGTCCGCGTCGCAGCATCTGGCAGGGTCATTCGCATGGTCATCAAGGTGCCGGCTCCGTCCGGCGCGAAGTTGGTTTCGACATGATTGTCAGGTGTCGGGTCCGGCAGATGCATGCGTTCGACATGTACGAGGCGGCTGAACGGCACCACCTCGATAAATTCACCGGTCAGGTGGAAGCCACCGCCCTTGCCGTCGCTCCATTCGTACCGGATCTTGCCACCCGGGCGGGCCTCGTTGACGCAGACCGGCATCGTCCAGCCTTCCGGACCAAGCAGCCATTTCTGGATCAGCGCCGGCTCGGTGTGCGCGCGAAACACCGCCTCGGGCGTGGCGGCAAAGCGCCTGGTAACGACGACGTGGGTGTCGCCTTCGGTCTTCAGCGTCAACTTGCTCATGGGATTGCCTTTCACTCTTTGGTTTTCATTTCGGCCAGCACGTCATCCAACCGGTTGTAATTTGCCGTGAGCGTCTGCCGCAGCAGACCAAGCCAATGATCGATCTCGGCGACGGCCTTCGGCACCAGCCGGCACGGCCGCTTCGTGCCCTCCACGCGACGAACGATGAGCCCCGCGCCCTCCAGCACCTTGAGGTGACGGGAAATGGCGGGCTGCGAGATCTCGAACGGCTTGGCCAGTTCCATGACGGTGGCTTCGCCGAGCGCGAGGCGCGCCAGGATCGCGCGGCGAGTAGGGTCTGCCAGTGCCGCGAAGGCGGCATCGAGGTTTGGCACTTTTGATCCCAAATCTGTTATATAACACACTTATTATATAATCTCTCTGCTATTGTCAATTCCGGATGTGGGTGGGTACTGCAGCCGCAGTTCGCCCGCACACGCCGAGACGACCCACCTGCCTCTTCGACCCGTCCGCGCCTCAGCTCGATACCAGCAAGACTGAGGCGGTCGAATTCTCCAGAATCGAGGAAGCGACGCCGCCAAAACTGAGATTTTCCCCCTGGACACGGTCGGCCCCCAGGACAACCAGATCAACGCCGCTGCTTGCGATTTCGCGCAGGACCGCCTGCTCCGGCGACGCGCTGGCGCGAATCGCTGTGGTTGACTGGATGGCGTAGCGGGCGGCAAGCGAGCCAATGTCCCTTAGGATCGCCTCCTGTTGCAGCAATGAGGCGTTCTTGCCGCGTCGTCCTTTGTCCCTGGTGTTGGACACGTGGAGGAATCGGACCGATGTCGAACCGGCGCGGGCGAGCGCGACCGCGACGTCGGCTCCCCGGCGCGACGCACCGCTACCCGACACCGGGACCAGAATCCGGAACGAAGAGCTTGCCGCGGGCTGCTCGAGATGGCTGTCCCTGGCGGCGACGATGGCGAGCGGGCCGTCGAAACCTGCCGTCACATCCTCGATCCTTTCGTCAAACCCGTTTTTTCCGCCGACCACCTTTTCCGTTCCGACAATCAGCAGACCAAAGCCCTTCCGGGCCTCGTCGATGATGGCGTCGCCCGACTTTTTGCTCTTTGCGCGCGTCGTGACATCGACTTCCCGCGCGGCCTCGTCCGGGCCGGAATCGACGATGGTCCTTGCCGCGCTCTTGACCGCGCTTTCATGGCTTTCTTGCTCGTCGCGCTTCCTTTCCTGACGCTTCGCACGGGCGCCGATATGCAGCACGGTGACCGGAATGCCGCGCGTGCCCGCAAGGAGACCTGCGAGATGGGAGGCAAACTTTGCGTTGGCGCTCTCGTCGACGGCGAGCAGCAGGCGCTCCAGATTTGCCGTGAATCCTTTTTCCTCAAGTTCCTCCCGTTCGAGCCGCTCCTTCTCGTCCGCCTTCATGGGAAGCCGCGACAGTGCAGAGCGCAGCATCGGAGGCATGGCGATCGTGGTCAGGATCGCCATGGTGACGATCATCGAGAACAGGTTCTGGCTCAGCACGCCCATGAACAGGCCGATGCTGGCGATGATGACCTCCGTCGATCCTCTCGCGTTCATGCCGCTCGCCAGCGCAAAGCATTCGTAGCGGTTCATTCCGCCGAGACTGCCGCCCACGAAGGCGCCGCCGAATTTTCCAATGCTGGCGATCAGCACCAGCAGCGCCGTGAGCCATAGCAAGTTTGGATCCCTGAGAACTGTCAGGTCCGCGTTCAATCCTGCCAAACCGAAGAACACCGGCATGAACAGGCTGGTGATCAGCCCGCGCAACCGCTCGTCGATCTGCCGGGTCAGGATCGGCGATTCGCCAACCAGTATGCCGGCGACAAACGCGCCGAGCACTGTGTGCACGCCGATCGCATGGGTGATCAGCGCCATGCTACCCATCAGCAGGAGGATGACCGTGATGACGGCGGACGCGCTGACCAGCGTATCGTTGGCCCAACGAATGAGCCGAAACGCCAGCCGCCGGCCGATCGTAAAGCTGACGGCGAGGAAGACCAGCGTTCCCAGCACAGCCTGCCCCACCGACAAAAGGTCGATCGTGCCTTGCGAGGCGAGACTGAAGATGACCGCAATGATGATCCAGCCGATCGTGTCATCGATAATCGCGGTGGCGATGATAATCTGACCGACATTGCGGCGCATGAAGTTCATCTCGCGAACGACGACGGCGACGATCTTCACCGAAGAAATCGATAGCGCCGTGCCCAGGAACAGCGAGGCGACCAGGCGCGCCTCCGGATGCGGCAGCAGGCTGTCGGGCAAGTACTGTCCGAGCGCAAAGCCGCACAGGAAGGGAACGATGATGCCGGCGATGGAAATGATGATCGCTGCCCTGCCGACCTTCCTGGCCAGCCCGAGATCGGTCTCCATTCCCGTCAGCAGCAGCAGAAGCAGAATGCCGAACTGGGCAACACCTTCGATAAGGGCCTTCTGCTCGGCGACGGGCGGAAAGATCGCCGCATGCGCCGACGGCCAGACCCATCCGAACAACGACGGGCCGAGCAACAAACCCGCCAGCAGTTCGCCGATCACGGACGGCTGGCCGATGCGCTGCATGATCTCGCCGAGCCCGCGGCCAATGGCGATCAACAGCACGATCTGAAGGATGAGGATGAATTCAGAAGGGCGGCCTGCGCTTTCGGCCGCCGCCTCGGCCAGCGGGGCCGTCAGCACCACGATGACGAAAACCCAGAATGTCAGCCGGACCGACCGCCAATTCATCGTCGTCATCCTCCGGTGCGGCCTCAATAGCCTTCCAGAGGTGAACTTTCCGAAGCCGCGCGCGGTTCCCGTCGGATAGTTTGCGGCCGCAGGATTCGCGGCCGGCGCTATGGTGATGGCCCGCTCTGCTTGGCCCGCAGGCACAACCACATGCCGCCGAGCGACAACGCACCGCCAATCAGATGGATCGCCGTCGGTGCCTCGCCGAGAAAGATGATCGATAGCACCGCGCTGACGATTGGACCCAGATAGAGACTCAAGGACGTCGACACCGCGCCGAACATTGAGCCGAGATAGGCATAGGCCGAATAGGCAAAAAGCCCGGGGACGAGACCGGCGAACAAATACACCAGCGCCGCACGTCCGCTGAACGCAGCAGCGGGGGCGGACCAAATTTCATGGATCGCAAAGGGCAACGTGAATAGCGCGCCTGCCGTCGCAAACAGCCCTATCCTTGCCAGAAAGCTCACGCCCTGCCCGACGCGATTTTGCATCAACGTGTATCCCGCCCAGCCGAGCATCGCGAGCAAAGCGAGCAGATCACCGGGCGACAGGCCCGTCCCTATGCCGGCTTGTCCCTTGGTGATAATCAGCAGGGCGCCCGCCAACGCGACCAGCATTCCGACGATTTTTCGTTGATCGATGGTCTCCCGACCCGACACGAAGGAAAGCAGCAGCACAACAAGCGGCGATAGCGCCATGATCAAGGCGATGTTGATGGCCGAGGTTGTAATGCCGGCGACATAGACCGGACCGCCGCAGATGAACATGCCGAGAAAGCCGGCCAGCGCGATGCCGAGGCCGTCCTTGCGCGACAGGCCGGGGCTTTCACGCAACGCCATCACGATGGCCGGCAGCAGGCCGAGCGCCACAATGCTCCAGCGAAAGAAGGCGATCGAGAACGGGGGAACACTCCCGGCAACACCGCGCGCCAGGATCATGTTGGAGACCTGGGCGGTGGCAACCAGCAGAAATCCGAGCAGGCCCAGCACTTCCTGCGCGCTGTTCTTGGCTCTTTCCTTGGTTGGCTCGCTCACGCTCGATCCGGCGCCTGTAAGGTCACGGCAATTACCACAGAGTATCGGCTTGCCATCACGGCGTCGAACGCATTTCCAATCACCGCAATCGACGGCTGTAGCCCGGTGAAGAGTTCGAAGGCCTCGGCGGCCTGATGGATCGCCAGCTCGCGGCCGGTCATTACGCTACAGCCTTTTTGCCTTTGCCGCGGTCAGGAGCGGCGTGCCGCCAGTTGTTCGGCCTTCGTCCAGCGAGCTGATAGTGGCAGCGGACGCCGAGCGCATCGGGCGCCTGTTCTTGCATGGCAGGCGCCGCATGTTGCGCAATCGGCGCACCGATCAACCGGTCAGGAATTGTTCGCGGGTCGATTGAGTTCAGAGGCCATCGCTGCATTCCGCTTGTCACGGCCTCTGCGCCAGTTGCCGTTACACGTCGAAAAACACCGTCTCTTTGTCGCCCTGCAGGTGCACGTCGAATCGGTACACCGCGTTGCCTGAGCTGGGCTGCCTCGTCGCAATCAGCGTGGCGCGACGGTCGGCCGGCACCAGCGCCAGCACGGGATCGGCCGCGTTGGCCGCCTCGCCGTCGAAATAGATCCGGGAATAGAGATGCAGTAGCATGCCGCGTGCATAGACCGCGAGCACGATATGCGGCGCCTGCGGCTTGCCGTCGGGATCGGGAACCCCGCCCGGCTTGATGGTATCGAAGGCATAGTGGCCTTTGGCATCGGTGCCGATGCGGCCGAACCCCTTGAACGACGTATTCGGCAGCGCGCGCTTGTCCTGCGGATCAGAGAACCTGCCCTGCGCGTCCGCCTGCCAGATCTCCAGCATGCAATCCGGCACCGGCACGCCGTCGCCGTCGAACACCGTTCCCTCGACGCGAATGCGCTCGCCCGAGGTGTCCGGCGTCACCAGACTGTTGTTGAACGCGTCGTTCCAGTCGTATTTGCCGCCCGGCGTCAGGCCATAGGCGAAATACGGACCGACGGTCTGCGACGGGGTGATGCCGTCCGGCTTGGTCTGTGGCACTTTAACTGTTCTCCATCGGCGTGGCGTTGCGCCCGCGCAGCACAATGTTGAAGCGGTAGCACAGCGCCCAATCCGGCTTGGTGTTCTCCAGATCGAATGACGAGATCATCCGGTTGCGCGCCTTCTCGTCGGTGACCGAATTGAAGATCGGATCGAACGGGAATAGCGGATCGCCGGGGAAATACATCTGCGTCACCAGGCGCGAGACGAAGGAGTGGCCGAACACCGAGAAATGGATGTGGGCCGGCCGCCAGGCGTTGTGGTGATTGCCCCAGGGGTAGGCGCCGGGCTTGATCGTGATGAAGCGATAATAACCCTGCGCGTCCGATTGCGTGCGGCCGGCGCCGGTGAAATTCGGATCGAGCGGCGCGGGATGCTGGTCGACGACATGGACATAGCGGCCGCAGGAATTGGCCTGCCACAGCTCGACCAGCGTGTTCGGCACGCCGCGGCCGTCTTCGTCGAGCACATGGCCGTGCACGATGATGCGCTCGCCGATCGGCTCGCCCTTGCCGTGAACCGTGAGGTCGTGATCACTCGCGCGCACAGTCTCGTGGCCATAGACCGGCCCGGTCAGTTCCGACAGCGTATGACGCATCGGAATCAGCGGCTTTGAGGGCGAACGCTTGACCGTGCTCTTGTAGGCGGGAGACAGCCGCGGCGGATGCGCCGCGAGTGATTGCACTGGATAGACCAATGTCATGACGAATTCCTCCCTCGCATCGCGCTATCAGCGCAAAATCGCTTTGCGATTTTGTCGCGAAGCCGCGCCGCCAGATCATTATATGACATAACTAATTTGGGAAAGGACGAATTTTCATCCTCCCAAATTATTGTCTTAATTGACCTTTTCGATGGCGACCGCAACGCCCTGGCCGACGCCGACGCACATGGTTGCCAAGGCAAGCTTCCCGCCCCGCTTCTCCATGCCGTGCACCGCCGTCAGCGCCAGCCGCGCGCCGCTCATGCCGAGCGGATGGCCGAGCGCGATCGCGCCGCCATGCGGGTTGACGAAGTCGGCGTCGTCCTTGACGCCCAGTTGCCGCAGGCAGGCTATGCCCTGGGAAGCGAAGGCTTCATTGAGCTCGATCAAATCGAAGTCGCTGATCTTGATGCCGAGCCGCTCCATCAGCTTCTTTGTCGCCGGCACCGGGCCGATGCCCATGATGCGCGGCGGCACCGCTGCGGATGCGAGGCCGAGGATGCGCGCCCGCGGCGTCAGCCCGTGCTTCTTCACCGCAGCTTCGGAAGCGAGGATCATCGCCGCCGCGCCGTCATTGACGCCGGAGGCGTTGCCCGCGGTCACCGTGCCGGGATTGCGCACGATCGGCTTCAGTTTCGCCAGGCCCTCCAGCGTCGTCTCGGGACGCGGATGCTCATCCTTGTCGACGGTGATCGGACCGGCCTTGCCGCCGGGCACCTGGATCGGCGTGATTTCTTCCGCGAAGTAGCCGGAAGCGATCGCCGCGCCCGCGCGCTGCTGCGAACGGATCGCCATCGCATCCTGGTCGGCGCGCGAGACCTGGAATTCCTCCGCGACGTTCTCGCCGGTCTCCGGCATCGCATCGACGCCATACTGCGCCTTCATCAGTGGATTGACGAAGCGCCAGCCGATCGTGGTGTCGTAAATCTCGGCCGAGCGCGCGAACGCCTCCGGCGCCTTTCCCATCACGAAGGGCGCGCGGGTCATCGATTCAACACCGCCGGCAATCGCGAAATCGATTTCGCCGGCACGGATTGCGCGGCCCGCGGCGCCGACCGCATCGAGGCCCGACGCGCAGAGGCGGTTCAGCGTCTGCCCGGGAACCGATTCCGGCATGCCCGCCAGCAACAGCGCCATGCGCGCGACGTTGCGGTTGTCCTCGCCAGCCTGGTTGGCGCAGCCGAAAAACACTTCATCCACCTGCGACCAGTCGAGATCGGGATGCTTCGCCATCAGCGCCTTGATCGGGGTGGCGGCCAGATCGTCGGCGCGGACCTTGGCAAGCGAGCCGCCGAAACGGCCGATCGGGGTCCGGACGGCATCGCAAATGAATACATCACGCATAGAATCTCTCCCTGAATGCCGCGCTTTAGGCGTTGACCCAAATTTGATGGCGAGTTTTAGGAGCGCGCCCGCTGCAGGTCAATTGAGGCGGCGCCCCCGTGCGGTGCTTTCGCGTAGGGCCGCCATGCCCTCACGGCAGGCGTGATCAATCATGCGGCGCCGGGGGCGTGGAAAACTCTGACAACGCAGGTAAGGGAATAGGACCGGGCAACGAAATTCTGTAGTTTGCGGCCCGCATGACGATCCAGCAATCCATTCCCCTGCCCCCGGCGGAAGCACCGGCACCAGAGGCGCCCGCGCGCGTCACGCCGATGATGGAACAATATCTCGAAATCAAGGCCGCCCATCCCGGGCTCCTGCTGTTCTACCGGATGGGCGATTTTTACGAGCTGTTCTTCGAAGACGCCGAAATCGCCTCGAAGGCGCTCGGCATCGTGCTGACCAAGCGCGGCAAGCATCAGGGCATGGACATCCCGATGTGCGGCGTGCCGGTGGAGCGCTCCGAGGATTATCTGCATCGGCTTATCAATGCCGGCCATCGCGTTGCCGTGTGCGAGCAGACCGAGAATCCCGCGGCGGCGCGCGCCCGCGGCAACAAGAGCGTGGTGGCGCGCGGCGTGGTGCGGCTGGTGACGCCGGGCACGCTGACCGAAGACACGCTGCTGGATGCCCGCACCAATAATTATCTGCTGGCGATCGCCCGCGCCCGCGCCTCCTCCGGCGGCGACCGCATCGGGCTTGCCTGGATCGATATCTCCACGTCCGAATTCATGGTCACGGAATGCTCGACCGCGGAACTCACCGCGACACTGGCGCGGATTAATCCGAACGAAGCCATCGTTACCGATGCCCTCTATGGCGATGCGGATCTCGGGCCGCTGTTGCGCGAACTGCCGTCGGTGACGCCGTTGACGCGTGACGTCTTCGATGGCGCCACCGCCGAGCGGCGGCTGTGCGACTACTTCGCGGTCGCGACCATGGACGGCCTTTCCGCGATGTCGCGGCTGGAAGCAACCGCGGCGGCCGCCGCCGTCACCTATATCGACCGCACCCAGGTCGGAAAGCGCCCGCCGCTCTCGCCGCCCTCGCGTGAGGCCGCGGGCACCACGATGGCGATCGATCCCGCCACCCGTGCCAATCTCGAATTGACCCGAACGCTCGCCGGCGAGCGGCGCGGGTCGCTGCTCGACGCGATCGACTGCACGGTTACCGCCGCCGGCTCCCGGCTACTGGCGCAACGGCTCGCCGCACCGCTTACCGACAGTGCAGCCATTGGGCGGCGGCTGGATGCGATTGCTGCCTTTGTCAGCGATAGCACTGCGCGTGATGACATCCGCACGACGCTGCGCGCCGCCCCTGACATGTCGCGTGCGCTGGCGCGCCTGTCGGTCGGACGCGGCGGCCCGCGCGACCTTGCAGCTTTGCGCGACGGCATCTTCGCGGCAGACCAGGCACTGGCCCGGCTCGCGCAACTCGATGCCGCGCCATCTGAAATCATTGTCGTGATGGAGGCGCTGCGCCGTCCCTCACGCGATCTTGCGCGCGAGTTCGAGCGTGCACTCGCCGAACAACTGCCGCTGATCAAGCGCGACGGCGGCTTCATCCGCGAGGGCTATGAGCCCGCGCTCGACGAGAGCCGGAACCTGCGCGACGCCTCCCGCCTCGTCGTCGCCGCGATGCAGGCGCGCTATGCCGAGGACACCGGCATCAAAGCACTGAAGATTCGTCACAACAACGTGCTCGGCTATTTCGTCGAGGTGACGGCGCAGCACGGCGACAGACTGATGGCGCCGCCGCTGAACGCGACCTTCATCCACCGCCAGACGCTGGCGGGCCAGGTTCGTTTCACCACCTCCGAGCTCGGCGAGATCGAGGCCAAGATCGCCAATGCCGGCGACCGCGCGCTCAATCTGGAGCTGGAACTCTTCGAACGGCTTTGCGCCATGGCGCTCGCCGCCAGCGATGATCTGCGCGCGGCGGCGCATGCGTTCGCGCTGCTCGATGTCGCGACGGCGCTGGCGAAGCTTGCGATAGATGACAACTACGTGCGGCCCGAGGTTGATACTTCGCTCGGTTTCGCTGTCGAAGGCGGCCGGCATCCGGTCGTCGAACAGGCGCTGAAGCGCGACGGCCAGCCGTTCATTGCCAATGCCTGCGACCTCTCGCCGGGGCCGGGCCAGAAGTCCGGCCAGGTCTGGCTGATCACCGGCCCGAACATGGCCGGCAAGTCGACGTTCCTGCGGCAGAATGCCTTGATCGCGCTGATGGCGCAGATCGGCTCCTACGTGCCGGCGTCGCGCGCCCGGATCGGCGTCGTCGACCGGCTGTTCTCCCGCGTCGGCGCAGCCGACGATCTCGCGCGCGGCCGCTCCACCTTCATGGTGGAGATGGTCGAGACCGCCGTGATCTTGAACCAGGCCAGCGAGCGCTCGCTGGTCATCCTCGACGAGATCGGCCGCGGCACCGCCACCTTCGACGGCCTTTCGATTGCCTGGGCCGGGATCGAGCATCTGCACGAGGCCAATCGCTGCCGCGCGCTGTTCGCCACCCATTATCACGAGCTGACCGCGCTCTCCGCCAAACTGCCGCGGATGTTCAACGCCACCGTGCGCGTCAAGGAATGGCAGGGCGACGTCGTGTTCCTGCACGAAGTGCTGCCCGGCTCGGCCGATCGGTCCTACGGCATTCAGGTTGCGAAGCTCGCCGGCCTGCCGCCAGCCGTGATCGCGCGCGCCAAGTCGGTGCTGGCGAAACTCGAGGCGCAGGATCGCGGCCAGACCGCCCGCGCGCTCGCCGATGATCTTCCGCTGTTCGCCGTCCCCTCCCGCGCCGCCGCGGAGCCCGCGCCGCCGAGCGAGGCGGAGCTATTAGTGGAGGCAGTGAAGGCGCTGCATCCCGACGAGATGTCGCCCCGCGAGGCACTGGAGGCGCTGTATGCGCTGAAGGCGAAGCTGCCGAAGTAGCCGCTGTCATTCCGCAGCCTTCCCTCGCCCGAGCCACCACAGGCTCAGGTTCCAGCCGATACACGTCGCCAGCGCCAGGGTCAGCCCGACCGTCGAGCCGAACTGCAGCGCCGCGACATGCAGCACCGCAATCGCAATGCCGAGGCCGATCAATCCCCAGGCGCTGTTGGCGAGTACGGCGGCGGTCGGCGGGCCACCGATGCGCGGATGCAGGATCAGCATCATCGAGGTGAACACGATCGGGAATAGCGCGATCATGCCGCTGATCTTGGGACCGACCCAGCCCGAAGTCGTGACCACCGTTGCCACCAGCGTCGCGACCAGCGAGGCGCGCAACGGAATGTCGTACCAGCGTCGCCGGATCGGCGGCATTTTGGCGTGGCGGTAGCGGGCGAGCAGCGGCACGCAGATGCCGAACGCAATGGCATTCACGACCAGCCCGCCGGCGAGCGACCATTGCACCGAGCGGATGATCGCGGCGAGCACGAGCCACACCGCGACCGCCGCAAGGCAACTGAGCAGCGCGCCGTGGCGCTGCGCGAGTACGACATAGGTCAGCCCGAGGAAGATCGTCGCGGCGTTGATCGGCAGGCTTGCCAGCGCGCCCTCGGCGATGAAGGCAGCGTCGTGATCGAGCGCGAGGAATACGTAGGACGGTCCCGCCGAGATCGGCAGCGTCGCGATCAGCGCGCCGATTACGGGGCCTGAGCGTTCGGTGATGATGGAGGCCGTCACCACGAACGCCGCGGTAATCGCCATGCGCAGGCCGAGCGTCAGGATGAAGGCGAGTTCGGGGGACATTTACCTGTCGTCCCTGCGAACGCAGGGACCCATACACCGCGGCTTCTCGATTTTGGGCGGTGCGGGTCTTCTACTTCCACACCAATGGACTTCAGTGGCTATGGGTCCCTGCGTTCGCAGGGACGACGGCGAGCTAGACCCGCTTCATGGACACCGAGACTTTCGGGCCGTTTTTTATCGTCTGATAGACCACGCAGTAACGCTCCGTCAGCTTCAACAGCAGGTCGAGCTTGTCCTGCGGCGCGTCGGTTGCGACCTCGAAGCGCAGGCGGATCTCCTCGAAGCCGACCGGGGCTTCCTTGTCGACGCCGAGCGTGCCGCGGAAATCCAGATCGCCTTCGGCGATGACGTTGCCGCTTCTAAGCGGTACTTCGGTGGCGGTGGCGACCGACTTCAATGTCACGCCGGCGCAGGCGACGAGGGCTTCGAGCAGCATGTCGCCGGAGCAGAGCTCAAGCCCGGAGCCGCCGGTGCCGGGATGGAGGCCGGCTATCGCCAGCGCGCGGCCGGTCTCGACCTTGCAGGCGATCCCTTCATTATCGATCGAGCCTTTGGCCTTGAGGGTAATGACGGCGGCGGAGGGATCGGACTTGTAGCGTTCCTTGATCGGGGCCTGCATCGCGCGGAGTTCGGCGGCGTCCATGTTCGTCTCCCGGACTTTATTTTATGTCCGGTATAGTCGTCGATTGTCGCCATGTCATCACCGCGACTGCCGCGGGGCCTATTCGCTTCGCCGACTTCAGTCTTTTCAACAGGTTAGGGCTGGAATTCGGACGGCCCACGGCATAGCCTCAGGTCAGCTTGGAATCGCCCGTGACAGCCCCTGTGCCGTCCGATATCGGGGAGATCATGGACAGCATCGTGACAGAGGACCGCTCCGGGGCGGATGACCGTTTCGATACCGCGCGGATCACCGCGGCGGTCGATGCGCTGGCCGAAAAACATGCCGGCCGCGAGGACGTGTTTCGCTCGGCGCTGGCACAGCTCCTGAAGGCCGAGATGATCGCGGCGCGCGCCACCGCGCAGGCCGTGCTGCTGAAGGATCGCCACGGCCGCCGCTGCGCCGAGCGGCTCTGCTTCATGCAGGACGAGATCATCCGCATTCTCTATGCGGCTGCGACCCGGCATCTCTATCGCTCGCATGTGCCGTCGGGCGCCGAGCGCATGGCGGTCGTCGCCACCGGCGGCTACGGCCGCGGCTTGATGGCGCCGGAATCCGACATCGATCTGTTATTCATCCTGCCCTACAAGCAGACCGCCTGGGGCGAGCAGGTCGCCGAAGCCATTCTCTATTGCCTCTGGGACATGGGATTGAAGGTCGGCCACGCCACGCGCTCGGTCGATGAATGTATCCGCCAGGCGCGCGGCGACATGACGATCCGCACCGCGATCCTGGAGACGCGGTTTTTGACCGGCGACCGGCCGCTCTATGACGAGCTGGTGGCCCGCTTCGACAAGGATGTCGTGCAGGGCACGGCGGCCGAATTCGTCACCGCCAAACTCGCCGAGCGCGAAGAACGCCACCGCCGCGCCGGGCAGTCGCGCTATCTCGTCGAGCCCAACGTCAAGGACGGCAAGGGCGGCTTGCGTGACCTGCACACGCTGTTCTGGATCGCCAAATACGTCTACCGCGTGCGCGAGACCGGCGAACTAGTCGAGCGCGGCGTGTTCGACGCGCAGGAATACCGCACCTTCCGCCGCTGCGCCGATTTCCTGTGGTCGGTGCGCTGCAATCTGCATTTCGTCTCGGGCCGCGCCGAGGAGCGGCTGTCGTTCGACATGCAGCGCGAGATCGCAGTCCGCCTCGGCTATACCTCGCATCCCGGCATGCAGGATGTCGAGCGCTTCATGAAGCACTACTTCCTAGTGGCGAAAGACGTCGGCGATCTCACCGCCATCCTGTGCGCCAAGCTGGAAGACGAGCAGGCCAAGCCCGCGCCGGTCCTGAGCCGCATGGTGGCACGGCTGCGGCCGAGCGCCAAGCGGCGGCGGATGCCCGACAGCGACGACTTCATCATCGATAACAACCGCATCAACCTCGCCGCGCCTGACGTCTTCAAGCACGACCCGGTCAACCTGATCCGGATCTTTCATCTGGCGCAGAAGAACAACCTCGCCTTCCACCCCGATGCGATGCGGACGGTGACGCGCTCGCTGAAACTGGTGAACAGCCAGCTTCGCGAGAATCCGGAAGCCAACCGTCTGTTCATGGAGATCCTGACCTCGAACGATGCGGAGACCGTGCTGCGGCGGATGAACGAGACCGGCGTGCTCGGTCACTTCATCCGTGCGTTCGGCAAGATCGTGTCGATGATGCAGTTCAACATGTACCACCATTATACGGTGGACGAGCATCTGATCCGCTGCATCGGCTTCCTGCAGGAGATCGAACGCGGCGGCAATGACGAGTTCACGGTCGCGAGCGACCTGTTCCGCAAGATCCAGCCCGAGCATCGCGCGGTGGTCTACATCGCGACCCTGCTGCACGACGTCGCCAAGGGCCGGCCGGAGGACCACTCGATCGCGGGCGCCAGGGTGGCGCGCCGGCTGTGTCCGCGGCTCGGCTTTTCCGCAGGCGACACCGAGCTGGTGGCGTGGCTGATAGAAGAGCATCTGACGATGTCGACGGTGGCGCAATCGCGCGATCTCTCCGACCGCAAGACGATCGAGAATTTTGCCGCCGTCGTGCAATCGGTCGAGCAGATGAAGCTTCTGACCATCCTGACCACCGCCGACATCAGGGGCGTCGGCCCCGGCGTCTGGAACGGCTGGAAGGCGCAGTTGCTGCGCACGCTGTATTACGAAACCGAGCCGGTCCTGACCGGCGGTTTCTCGGAAGTGAACCGCGCGCGGCGCATTGCGCTCGCACAGGCCGAATTCCGCGCCGCCTTCACCGAATGGCCGGAAGCCGAGCTCAACGCCTATATCGGGCGGCATTATCCGGCCTACTGGCTCAAGGTCGATCTGCAACGAAAGATCCGCCAGGCGCGCTTCATCCGCGCCAGCGAACAGGCCGGCCACCAACTCGCGATCAATGTCGGCTTCGACGAGGCGCGCGGCGTCACCGAACTGACGATTCTCGCGACCGACCATCCCTGGCTGTTGTCGATCATCGCGGGCGCCTGCGCCTCGGCCGGCGCCAACATCGTCGATGCGCAGATCTACACGACCACCGACGGCCGCGCGCTCGATACCATCGCGATCTCCAGGGAATACGACCGCGACGAGGACGAGGGACGGCGCGCGACCCGCATTGGCGAGATGATCGAGCAGGTGCTCGAAGGCAAATTGCGGCTGCCCGAAGTAGTGGCGCGCAAGGCGGCCAACCGCGGCAAGGTGCGCGCCTTCGTGGTCGAGCCGGAGGTCACCATCAACAACCAGTGGTCGGACCGCTACACCGTGATCGAGGTCTCCGGCCTCGACCGTCCGGGCTTGTTGTACCAGCTCACCACTGCGATCTCGAAGCTCAACCTCAACATCGCCTCCGCCCATGTCGCGACCTTCGGCGAGCGCGCCCGCGACGTGTTCTACGTCACTGATTTGCTCGGCGCCCAGATCAACGCGCCGACCCGGCAGGCCGCGATCAAGAGCGCGCTGATCCATCTGCTCGCCAGCGAAGACAACGTCGCCAAGCCGGCGGCGTGATTGCTGTCGGCGGCGCCGGTCTCGTAGAATGGGTGGAGCGAAGCGATACCCATCAATGCCGATGCGCGTGATGATGGGTTTCGCTGTGCTCCATCCATCCTACGAGGCTGTGAATCTTTCATTTCGGCTTGGCGGATGTAGCGGAGATCAAGGCGGTCGTGATTCTCTATGTGCGTTGATTCGCCGGAGAGAATAATGGCTGACGAAGGGCTCTTTGGAGAATTGCCGGAACAGGTAAAGCCCCGAGCGGGTGCGGAGCCGCGTGGAGCGCCGCGACTGCGCGAGCCAATGCGCGAGCAGATCGAACTTCGCGCTGTGGATATCGAGAGCCTGATCGGGCAAGAGCATCCGGCGCGCGTGATCTGGGGCTATGTTGAGGGGCTGGACCTGAGCGAGCTTGAGGATCGGGTCAAGGCGCGGGAGAATACGCCCGGCCATCCGCCGCCATCGCCACGACTGCTGCTGGCTCTTTGGCTTTACGCCACGAGCGATGGCGTGGGCAGCGCGCGTGCCTTGGCCCGCCTCTGCGAGAACCATGACGTCTATCGCTGGCTCTGTGGCGGGGTGTCGATGAACTATCACACGCTGTCGGACTTCCGGGTCGGTTGTGCCGACCTGCTCGACCGGTTGCTGAGCGAGCATCTGGCGGCGCTGAGCAAGGCGGGGCTGGTCGATCTGGAGAAGTTGACCCAAGACGGGGTGCGGATACGGGCCAATGCGGGGACCGGATCGTTCCGGCGCGAGGCGACGCTGGATCGGCAGATGGCGCAGGCCCAGGCGATAGTGGAGGAGCTGAAGCGCGAGGTCGATGCGGATCCGGAAGCCAGCAATCGGCGCATCCGGGCCGCCAGGGAGCGCGCGGCGCGCGAACGCAGCGAGCGCGTACAGGCTGCGCAAGCGGCGCTGGCCGAGATCAAGCGCAAGCGAAAGCAACTCGACGAGAAGGGCGGCAATGGCAAAAAGCCGAAGGAACCGCGGGCCTCTACCACAGACCCGCAGGCACGGGTGATGAAGATGGCGGATGCCGGCTTCCGTCCAGCCTACAACGTGCAGGTGGCCAGTGCAGCGGGCGAGCTGATCGTGGTCACGGTCGATGTCGATAACAATGGATCGGATCGCGGCCTGATGCGGCCGATGCTGGAACGAACGCGCTCACTGCTGGGCTGCTTTCCCCGCCGCCACCTCGTCGATGGCGGGTTCTGCAGCGCCGAGGACATCGAGTGGGCGCATGGCAAAGGCGTTGACGTCTACTGCCCACCAACACAATCCAGGAGTGGCATCGATCCTTATTTGCCCCGGCCCGGCGACAGCCCGGGCGTGTTGGCCTGGCGTGCCCGCATGGCCAGCGAAGATGGCAAGGCGCAGTACCGAGCCCGCACGATCTGCGAATGCATCCATGCCCGCTGGCGCAACTGGGACCTGCGGCAATTGACCGTCCGCGGCATCGACAAGGTCCGCGCCGTCGTGCTCTGGTTCGCGCTCACCAACAACATCTTGCAGGGCCACCGTCTCGCCAAAACCTAGTGGCACCGCCAACGTCCGTCTCTTCACAACGGTCGGATCAACTCACACCCTGACCTCGCCTTGCCAATCCCCGCGGACCCAAAAGCTTCACAGGCTCTACGGACTCGCGCTGCCTTTTCGCGTAACACTCGAACGCGCCCAAGGTCGCCGCGATCAAGGTAAGATAGTTTGCCTGCGCCATCAGGACGCCGAGATCGAACAGGGCAAGCAGATCTTCCCACGGGTTCACTACCGGGACGACGTTTGTTCGCCGGCCTCCATCGATGATGGTGGGCTGGAACCTGCGGTCGCGGCGATTTGTTGCGGGTTCGATGTCGTTAGAGCAACGGATCAGATGCAGATGAGCTTTCGGCATATCAATCCCCTGAGTTCGGTTGGCGATCCCCAACGAAGCGGGTTTGACTACAGCGACCGTTGCGGCCGGCAAGGCCTCAGGTCGTTGGGTCTTCCGCAACACTCTTCCCGCATGGCAATACCTGCGGTCTGCCACCATGCGGTTAGCCAAGCAGCGTAGTCGTCGAGAAGGACCGGACCATTGAACGGAGGTTGATCCAAACGTTCCATTCGGTTGGACGGATCATACCGAGGTTTGGGATCGCAACCTGCTCCGCAGCCGCAGAATATCGCGCCCGAACGTCAAGGAGCTGCCGAGGACCTGTCGATTTTGCCCTCCGGAATCCGAAAAGCTGCTAGTATCCAGCCTGTTAGGAGGGCGCCGTTGTCGCCGCTGATGGTCGCGAACGCCTGGCGACGCAGCGCCGCTCGGGATGGCCGAGTGTCAGTGCTTATGATGGTTGAGCCGACGATAAAGTCCTGGCGCTCGGCCGAGCAATGGCTGCTCGGCAGCATGGCGCTAGCGTTGGGCGCGGTGGCCGGAATCTGGCTGCTGCTCGGCCCGGCGCCGACGGCCGCCCCTCATTTCATTGCGATTGCGCTGCTCGTCGCTTCGGTTGCCGCCTCATTGATCATGATGGGTCTGGTCGGCCGCACGCACCGGCAGATGGAGGCCGTGCTCGAGGGCCGGGTGAGCGCCGAAGCACGCGCCATCGAGACGCTGCGCCACAGCGAGGCGCAATGGAAGGAGGTGTTCGAGCACAACCCGGTGATGTACTTCATGGTCGACGAAACGGGAACCGTGCTGTCCGTCAATACATTCGGCGCCGCGCAGCTTGGCTACTCCGTCAGCGAATTGCTCGGGAAGTCCGTGCTGAAAGTCTTTCCTGCCGAAGAGCAACGCGTCGCCCAGAGCAACGTCGCCGTATGCCTGGAGAATATCGGCCAGACCCACAGTTGGGAGATATGCAAGGTTCGCAAGGACGGTTCGACGCTCTGGGTTCGTGAGAACGCCAAAGCCGTGCGGCGGCTGGACGGCCGATTGATCGTCCTGATCGCGTGCGAGGACATCACGGAGCGCAAGCGGGCTGAAAATGCGCTGCGGCAGAGCGAAATGTATCTGGCCGAAGCCCAGCGATTGAGCCACACCGGCAGCTTCGGCTGGCGCGTCGCCAGCGGCGAAATCATCTGGTCGGAAGAGACCTTCAGAATATTCGGTTTCAAAAAGGCCCCCTCCATCAAGCATGCCACCGTCATTCAACGCATTCATCCGGATGATCGCGCCCGCGTGCAACGGACCATCGACCGCGCGTCCAGCGACGGCAAGGACTTCGCGCATGGATACCGATTGCTGATGCCCGACGGCTCGATCAAGCATGTCCACGCCGCCGCGCATGCGGTGAGGGATGCGTCCGATGGCATCGAATTCGTCGGGGCCGTCACGGATATCACGGCCCGCAAGCACGCCGAGATGGAATTGCATGAAGCGCAGGCGACCCTTGCGCATGTCACGCGCGTGACTGCCCTCGGCGAACTTGCCGCGTCGATCGCCCATGAAGTGAACCAGCCGCTCGCCGCCGTGGCTACCAATGCCGCCGCATGCCGGCGTTGGCTCGACCGTGAGCCTCCCGATCTGAAGGAAGCGCGCGGGACCGTGGAGTCGATCATCAAGGACGGCCATCGGGCCGGCGAAGTGATCCAGCGCGTCCGCGCGCTCGTGAACAAGGCCACCGATCAGAAGGCCGCGCTTCACATCAACGATGTCATCAACGAGGTCATCAGCCTGGTGCAGCATGAGCTGCTCAGCCACCAGGTATCGTTGCGGCTGGAGCTCTCCCCCGAGCTGCCGCTGGTCGTCGCCGATCGGATCCAGTTGCAACAGGTCATTCTCAACCTGGTCATCAATGGCATCGAGGCGATGCAACCAGTCACGGACCGGCCGCGAGAACTGGTGATCCGGACAGGCCAGGACGACATCAGGCAAATCATGGTGACGGTGAAGGATTGCGGCGTCGGGCTCGCCACCGCGAATGCCGACCGGCTGTTCGACGCCTTCTTCACCACCAAATCCGGCGGCATGGGAATGGGCCTGTCGATCTGCCGCTCCATCATCGGCGCTCATGGCGGGCGGCTGTCCGCGTCAGGAAATGCCGGCCCTGGCGCGACATTCCAGTTCACACTGCCATCAAATCAGGAGGGCGCGCCGTGACGGGACGCCGGGCATCGCCTCCCACGCTCGCAAGCGCCGAGGAGCCGGTTGTCTTCGTCGTCGACGACGACGCATCGGTACGTGAGGCACTGAGCAATCTCTTCCGGTCCGTGGGATTGCGCGTCGAGGTGTTCGGCTCGGCTCACGAGTTTCTGCAGCACAAGCTTCCGAATGTCCCCAGTTGCCTGATTCTCGACATCAGGCTGCCCCGGCTGAGCGGCCTCGACTTTCAGGCCGAACTGGCCAAGGCCGACATTCACATCCCAGTCATCTTCATGACCGGCCATGGCGATATTCCGATGACGGTCCGCGCAATGAAGGCCGGCGCCGTCGATTTTCTGACCAAGCCGTTCCGCGATCAGGACATGCTGGATGCCGTGACCGCGGCGATCGAACGCGACCGCAGCAGCCGCGACGAAGCGAATGTTCTCTCGGAGCTGCACACGCTTTTCGCGACACTGACTCCGCGGGAGCGGCAGGTGATGACGCTGGTTACGGCGGGGCTCATGAACAAGCAGATCGCAGCCGAAATCGGCCTGGCGGAGATCACCGTGAAGATACATCGCGGGCACATCATGCGGAAAATGGGAGCGAAGTCGCTGCCTGATCTGGTGCGGATGGCCGAGCTGCTGGGGGTCGGGCCCGCATCCGGCCGCTCGCAAACCTAAGCGCAAACCTAAGTATGATTTTCCCTCGCCGATTTGCGGCGCACTCTCCCGAGACGCGGCGGCACAGCAAAAGACATCCTCTGGTCGTCTCCAGAAAGGATCGCCTTGTCCAATCGGGTCATATCAATCATCGACGACGACGGGTCGGTTCGCGCCGCGACCCATAATCTCGTCAGGTCGCTTGGTTACGTCGTCCATTCATTTGCGTCGGCCGAGGAGTTCCTGCGATCACCGCATCTGAATGACACTTCGTGCGTGATAACCGATGTCAGAATGCCAGCCATGAGCGGGCTCGAGCTGCAAGCTCACCTGCTCGCCACCGGCCGTCGCTTTCCCATCATCTTCGTCACGGCTTTTTCAGTCGACAGCGACCGCGCCCGGGCCATGAAGGCGGGAGCGATCTGCTTCCTGAGCAAGCCGTGCGATGGGGAAGCCCTGATCAAGTGCCTCGAAGCGGCGCTGGTGCCAAATGGCGAAGCAGCAAGCAAATGAGCCGATCCGGCCCCTAGATTCTTGTTTTGACGCATTTCTTGACGCGAACCGGTATCCCCTTCGCGGGAAAACGCTCTAGGGCGAGCCAGCATACGTAAGGATGATTTCGTCAAACATCTAGACGAATTGAAGACAAGCCCCGACCGCGCCAGACTTCGCATCGTCCTTCGAGAAACGAGGGCCGCAAAGCATCACACATTTTGATCGGCAAATGGCAATTCCTCAGAAGGAGGTCGCCATGCGTAAAGAACCGCGCTGCTCCGAGTGTGACAGCGAAGACCCGAAGATCATCTCTCTGCGAAATCCAGCGCGCGAGCGTTACTGCGGGCGCTTCTGTCTCAACAAGGGCCATGAGAGTTTCATTCGCTGGATACGGCGTGCCAATGCGGAGATTGCGTCATGAGCAATTGTTGCGGAAATCCGGAATGCAAGCGCCCCTTCGGGCTGGTCCGGCGTAGCTGGTACTTGCAGCAGTTTTGTTCGTCGAAGTGCCGCGAGATCTACAAGCGTCAACTGGAGCGCAACCGGACGTATTGGAAGTGGCTCTACCGGGTGCCCGAACCCGCGGCGCACGGAGACCATCTATCGTGCCGGTGATCGCGGAGAAGCCGGCATGGCGACGGTAAATGGGATGCTGGTGGGCGCGTTGCTGGCGTGGGGGCCCCTGCTGATCGTATTCATCTATATCCTACGGGACATGCGAAACGCGCCCCGTGATCCCGACTGACTTGAACCGGCGGAATGCCCCCAAACATCACTGCAAGCCGGCTCGCTCGATCCGCCGCTCCCTATTCTTGATCCCTTCGCGCTTTCATTGATTTGTAGGTGGGCAAAGCCACCGGGTCGCGCGAATGCGCGCCCGATGACAGGCTCCGCGTGCCCACCATTTCACGTACGGCAAGAATGGTGGGCACGTCGCTGCGCTCCTTTGCCCACCCCTACACTACGCGTTGCACCGTTCGCAGGCTAATCTCCACGCCCTCGTGCTCGAGAAGCCAGCGCTTGCGCTCCAGCCCGCCGCCATACTTCACCAGCGAACCGTTGGCGCCGATCAGGCGGTGGCAGGGCAGGACCACACTGATCGGGTTCGAGCCGTTGGCGTGACCGACGGCGCGGACGGCGCGCGGCATCCGAAGTTTTGCGGCGAGCGCGCCGTAGCTCATCGTCGTCCCTGCCGCGATCTTCGGCAGCGCGTTCCAGACCTGCTGCTGGAACGGCGTGCCGGCGACGCGCCATTGGATCGCTGCCAGGCGGTCGAGGTCGCCCTTGAAATAGCCCGTCAAGGCGGCGCGCAAATCACGCGGCGCCCGCGCATTCTTCAGGTTCACCGCACCGTAATGCAGGCGCAGCAATTGCTGCATGCGCGCCTCGTAGTCTTCCCAGTCCAGCGCGCGGAGCAGGCCATCCGCATCGGTGACGAGTAGCGCGGTGCCGATCGGCGTTGGCAGGCGATCGAGGTTGAAGCTCTCCGGCATCGTCATCCCTGAAAAATTAGCGGCAAGCAACCCGCACTTTTCACCAGCAGCGTGCTGGCGTCCACCCGAATTCCGCTGCCGGTTGGCCGGATCCTCTGCGCAGGCGGCGCTCGCCTGATGCTGCTCCGGCTGGCGTTACGGCGTTCCGTACTGCCTTGCATTGGCAAAATCGTTCCGCCACACTCGCTTCCAACGATGACGTCCGGCCTTCCGAACGGATGACCGGAACAGGATCATCGGTCGAGATCAAGGGAAGGGAGCAACATATGAGAGGTGGTGTTCTTCATCTGATCGCCGGCACGGCGGTTGCGCTCGCACTGGCGTCGCCTGCTGCCGCGCAGAAGAAATACGATACCGGCGCCAGCGATACCGAAATCAAGATCGGCCAGACCGTTCCGTTCTCGGGGCCTGCATCGGCCTATGCCGGCATCGGCAAGACGCAGGCCGCCTATTTCAGGATGATCAACGAAAAAGGCGGCATCAACGGCCGCAAGATCAATCTGATCCAGTATGACGACGCCTACTCGCCGCCGAAAGCTGTCGAGCAGGTGCGCAAGCTGGTCGAGAGCGACGAGGTGCTGTTCACCTTCCAGATCATCGGCACGCCCTCGAACGCCGCCGTGCAGAAGTATCTCAACGCCAAGAAGGTGCCGCAGCTATTGGCAGCGACCGGCGCCTCGAAATTCACCGATCCGAAAAATTTCCCCTGGACGATGGGCTACAATCCCAACTACCAGACGGAGGGCCGCATCTATGGGCAATACATTCTGAAGAACCATCCCAACGCCAAGATCGGCATTCTCTATCAGAACGACGATCTCGGCCGTGATTATGTCACCGGCTTGAAGGACGCCCTCGGCGCCAAGGCGGCTTCCATGATCGTCGCCGAAACCTCCTATGAGCTGACCGATCCGACCATCGATTCGCAGATCGTCAAATTGAAAGCGGCTGGCGCCGACCTGCTCTACGACGCCTCGACGCCGAGATTCGCAGCGCAAGCGATCAAGAAGGTCGCTGACCTCGGCTGGAATCCGGTCCACATCCTCGACATCAATGCGAGCCCGGTGTCTGCCACGCTCAAGCCCGCAGGCCTTGACATCTCCAAGGGCATCATCTCGACCAACTACGGCAAAGACCCCGGCGATCCGCAGTGGAAGGATGATCCCGGCATGAAGGCTTATTTCGCCTTCATGGACAAGTATTACCCGGAGGGCGACAAGCTCAACACCGTCAACGTCTACGGTTATGGGACCGCGGAATTGCTGGTGAAGATCCTGCAGCAATGCGGCGACAACCTCACTCGCGAAAACATCATGAAGCAGGCGGCCAATCTGAAGAACGTCACCGGCAGCCTGTCGCTGCCCGGCATGGTCACCAACACCTCGCCGACCGACTACCGCATCAACAAGCAGATGCAGATGATGAAGTTCAACGGCGAGCGCTGGGAGCTGTTCGGACCGATCATCGAGGATACCGGACCGAGCGGTTAGTCAGGCTCGTCGGATGAGCTTCCGTGTCCCGGACGCGGTGCAGCGCCGCTTGGCGGTGCGCCGCAGGCGCCGTGACACGGGATTTCAGTTTGCGTTGAGCTTCTTGCATTAATTGAAGGCAAGCGGTGCACTGGATCCTTTTTTGTGCAGGCGGAACCCCACCGCCTTCACCCAAAATCCTGCATCTCCAGCTACGTCTTGCATTGCAACATGGCTTCCGCCACTATTGCGGCAGCGATGGCGCGCGCCCGGCCTAACGGCAGCGGGCGAGCTCATCCGCTCAATCATAAACTCACGAGGAATGCAGCATTATGAGGAAGGGTATTTTCCATCTGGCCACCGGCACGGCGCTCGCGTTGGCGCTGTCGGTCTCCACGGCGTCGGCGCAGAAGAAATACGATACCGGCGCGAGCGACACCGAGATCAAGATCGGCCAGACCAATCCATTCAGCGGACCGGCTTCCGCCTATGCCACCATCGGCAAGACCCAGGCCGCCTATATCAAGATGATCAACGATCAGGGCGGCGTGAACGGCCGCAAGATCAATCTGATCCAGTATGACGATGCCTATTCGCCGCCGAAAGCGGTCGAGCAGGTGCGCAAGCTGGTCGAGAGCGACGAAGTGCTGCTGACCTTCCAGCTCCTCGGCACGCCGTCGAACGCGGCGGTACAGAAATATCTCAACGCCAAGAAGGTACCGCAACTGTTCGCCGCGACCGGTGCCTCGAAGTTCACCGATCCGAAGAACTTTCCGTGGACGATGGGCTTCAACCCGAACTACTTCGTCGAGGGCCGCATCTACGGTCAGTACATTATCAAGGAACACCCGAACGCCAAGATCGGCGTGCTGTATCAGAACGACGACCTCGGCAAGGATTATCTGAACGGCATCAAGGCCGGCCTCGGCGACAAGGCTTCGAAGATGATCGTGGCGGAATCTTCCTACGAAGTCTCCGACCCGACCATCGATTCGCAGATCCTCAAGATCAAGGACGCCGGCGCGGACCTGTTCTTCTCGGCGACGACGCCCAAGCAGGCTGCGCAGGCGATCAAGAAAATCCACGAGCTCAACTGGAAGCCGGTGCACATCCTCGACATCAACGCCACCTCGGTCGGCGCCGTCATGAAGCCGGCGGGGCTCGAAGCCTCCAAGGGCGTGATCAGCGTCAACTACGGCAAGGATCCGCTCGATCCGACCTGGAAGGACGACCCCGGCATGAAGAAGTATTTCGAGTTCATGGCGAAGTACTATCCCGAGGGCGACAAGGACTCGAGCTTCAACTCCTATGCTTACTCGACCTCGCAATTGCTGATTCACGTCCTGCAGAAGTGCGGCGACAACCTGACGCGCGAGAACGTCATGAAGCAGGCGACCAGCCTCAAGGACGTTCAGCTCGATCTGTCGCTGCCGGGCATCCTCGCCAACACCTCGCCGACCGACTACCGCGTCAACAAGCAGTTGCAGATGATGCGGTTCAACGGCGAGCGCTGGGAATTGTTCGGGCCGATCCTCGAGGACAAGGGTCCGGCGGGCTAGAGCTCGACGACCCAATCGAAACGATCGGCGGTGAAAGCGATCGGCGGCCTTCGGGGCCGCCGATTTTTTTCGGCGCTACTTCGGAATCTCCCCGAACGTGTTACCTACCGGCAGTACGGCATGGCGGATCAGGCGGGAATCCTCGACTGCGGCCTGGCGGTGTTTCACCGCGTCACGGTAGACGGGATCGCGGATCATTTCCGCGAAGGCTGCGACGCTCGGGTATTCGGCGATGAAGCAATGGTCCCACCGCTCCTCTTGCGGCCCGATCAGCATCAGCTCGAACCTGCCCTGCCACACGATCCGCCCGCCGAGCCGTTCGAACACCGGGCCGCTTTCGCGTCCATAGGCGGCATAAGCCTCCGCCCCCGTCGCCTTGCGGCCGTCGGGATAGGCGGCCTCAGCGCGCAGCCGGACCAGGTTGAGCATGTGGATCGGACCCGGCCGGTCATTGGCCCTGAATTGCGCGAACACTTCCTTGGTCGGATCGATGTGGCCCATGCCGTCTTCTCCCGAGAATGCCGTCGTTTGCGCCAATCCTAGCACGCCACGCCGCACCTCCTAATCCCGCATTAACCTTTCCGTAACCGACCCTTAAACAGCGACCGTTAGCGTGCGGGGGGACGGGTGTGAACGGCGTTTGGCATGGCGTGGGGACGGAAAAAGAGCGGCGGACGCAAGGAGCCGCTGTTTGGGCTTCCGGCAGCGCTCGCGGAGCTGCGTCTCTCGCCCGATGATCGCATTCCGGCTGCCACCGACGACGACAAACCGAAAAAGCCAGTGCCAAAGCGCAAGCACGAAGACGATGAGGACGAGCCGCCGCGCGAACGCAAGCCGCGCGGCGCCAAAAGCGGCGCGAAACGGCGCTCGAAACGCCGCTTCAGGATCGGCCGTCTCATTTATTGGGGCGCCGTGCTCGGCCTGTGGGCGGCGATCGCGATCATCGGCGTCGTGATCTGGGTCGGCGCGCATTTGCCGGCGATCCAGTCGCTGGAAATCCCAAAGCGCCCGCCGACCATCCAGATTGTCGGCATCGACGGCAGCGTGCTGGCCTCGCGCGGCGAAGCGCCCGGCGCCAATGTCGCATTGAAAGACCTCCCGCCCTATCTGCCGAAGGCGTTCATCGCCATCGAGGACCGCCGCTTCTATTCGCATTACGGCATCGATCCTGTCGGTATCGCGCGCGCGGCGGTCGCCAATATCCTGCATCGCGGCGTTTCGCAGGGCGGCTCGACGCTGACGCAGCAGCTCGCGAAAAACCTGTTCCTGACCCAGGAACGGACGATCGCGCGCAAGCTGCAGGAAGTGGAGCTCGCGCTATGGCTGGAGCGCAAGCACTCCAAGAACGAAATCCTCGAGCTTTACCTGAACCGCGTCTATTTCGGCTCCGGTGCCTATGGCGTCGAGGCGGCGGCGCAGCGTTATTTCGGCAAGTCGGCGAAGAACGTCACGGTCGCGGAAGCCGCGATGCTGGCGGGCCTCGTCAAATCGCCGTCGCGGCTGGCGCCGAACCGCAACCCCGAAGGCGCGGAAGCGCGCGCCCAGATCGTGCTCGCGGCGATGGCAGAGGCCAAATTCATCAGCGACGCCCAGGCCAAGGCTTCGATCGGGCATCCCTCTTACAACGTGAAGCCGGCCGGCGCCGGCACCATCAACTACGTCGCCGACTGGATCGGCGAGGTGCTCGACGATCTCGTCGGCCAGATCGACCAGAGCATCGTGGTCGAGACCACGATCGATCCGAAGCTGCAGAGTGTGGCGGAGGCCGCGATCATCGACGAGCTGGCGGCCAAGAGCGTGAAGTTCCATGTTACGCAAGGCGCGCTGGTGGCGATGACGCCCGACGGCGCGGTGCGCGCCATGGTCGGCGGACGGAACTATGCCGAGAGCCAGTATAACCGCGCAGTCACCGCCAAACGTCAGCCCGGCTCGGCATTCAAGCCGTTCATCTACCTGACCGCGATCGAAGGCGGGCTTTCGCCGGAAACGATCCGACAGGACGCGCCGCTCGACCTCAAGGGCTGGCGGCCGGAGAACTACACCCATGAATATTTCGGCTCGGTGACGCTGACGCAGGCGCTGGCGATGTCGCTGAACACGGTCGCGGTGCGGCTCGGGCTCGAAGTCGGGCCCAAGAACGTGGTGCGGACCGCGCACCGGCTCGGCATTTCATCGAAACTCGAAGCCAATCCCTCGATTGCGCTCGGCACCTCGGAAGTCTCCGTCATCGAGCTGGTCGCGGCCTATGCGCCGTTTGCCAATGGCGGGCTCGGCATCTCGCCGCATGTGGTGACCAAGATTCGCACCAATGAAGGCAAGGTGCTGTACAGGCGCATGGCCGATCCGCTCGGCCAGGTGATCGGGCCGCGCCATGTCGCGATGATGAACACCATGATGCAGGAAACGCTGCTGTCGGGCACCGCGCGCAAGGCGGAGATTCCGGGCTGGATGGCCGCCGGCAAGACCGGCACCAGCCAGGACTTCCGCGATGCCTGGTTCATCGGCTACACGGCAAACCTGGTCACGGGCGTCTGGCTCGGCAATGACGACAATTCGCCGACCAGGAAGGCAACCGGCGGCGGCCTGCCGGTTGAAGTGTGGACCCGCTTCATGCGCACGGCGCATCAAGGCGTGGCGGTGGCAGGCTTGCCGAACACGCAACGCGGCGGCTTTTTGTCGAACATGTTCCAGACCTCGCAGGTCAGTGCGCAGCCGTCGCAGTCGGCGCCGGTCCCATCAGGCGGCGGATACCGGCCTGCGCCGGCGCGAACTTCCGCGCCGCCGCCCAATCCAAATGCGCGGCCGGAAGCCGCAGCAGGACTCGATAGCTGGCTGGTGGATCGGCTGTTTGGAAGGTAGTCCCCGTCGTCCCTGCGATTCGCAGGGCGACGGGAAAAACCTAATCCTCGACCCCGTACCGATGCAAATCGTTGCCGTGGGTATCGAGCCAGCGCTTGGCGCGTTCGACATGGTCGCAGATGCGGTCGACCACCCGCCAGAACCTGGGCGAATGGTTCATCTCGACGAGATGGGCGACCTCATGGGCGGCGAGATAGTCCAGCACATAGGGCGGCGCGAGGATCAAGCGCCAGGAGTAGGACAATGAGCCGGCCGAGGTGCATGACCCCCAGCGACTCGACTGATCGCGGATCGACACCCGCCGGACCCGCACACCGAGTTCCGCAGCATAGGCGAGCGATGCCTTGTGCAGATCCTTGCGCGCTTCGCGCTTGAGAAAGTCGTGGACGCGCCGGTCCATGTGCTCGTAGCCGCCGGCCACGCACAAAATCTTCTCGCCGCTGTCGCGGGTTTCGGTCCACACCGTGCCGCGTTCGCCGGCGCGATGCACCAGACGATGCGGAACGCCGCGCAGCGGCACGATGGTGCCGACCTGAAAGGGTGCGGCCTTTGGCAAGCGGCCGAGACGGGCTGCGATCCAGCCGCCGTGAAGCTGCGCAAAGTCCTTGGCTTCCATCAACGTGCCGCGCGGCGGCATGGTCAGGATCGCTTCACGATCCGTCGGATGAATGCGCAACGTGTAACGCCGCGCCCGGCGATGCCGGCGCAGTCTGATCGCAAAGATTTGCGAGCCGTGTTTGACCAAAAGAGTCGCGGGTTCGGCGGGCCGCCGATAAAGGAGGGCGCGAGTAGCCATTTCTTGGAGTCCGGGGAGCAGGAGTTCGCCCGGATTCTGCCATATCCGCCGCCAGGGAAATCGCTCGGCGCAAAAACAAATCATTTGCCCAATATACAGGGGGTAAGCGTCAAAAAGCCCCTAGGGGCTGGGGCTGGAACCCAAAAATCTGGTTGGAACCAAGGGTCAAAAATCACCCCAAAGAGTGAGTCTGAACTCATCCCTTGATTCGACCGAAAATTGGAATGTTTGAATCTATTCAGCAACTTATGGGCGACACCAAAATCGATGCCGCCAGGGCACTATTCGGCTGCACGGACCAATGTTGGCTTGGTCTTGGCTGCTGATGTCTTCGTATCAGCCGCTGACATCATGGTAGTGGCCGACGACATCATGAAATCGGAGATGCGCGGCACGATTTCGGAACGGAATCGCGATCCGTTGAACACGCCGTAATGTCCGACGCCCTTTTGCACGTAGTGCACGCGGCGATGATCGGGAATATGGGGGCACAGCGCGTGCGTCGCTTCGGTCTGGCCAAGCCCGGAGATGTCGTCGTTCTCACCTTCCACCGTCATCAGCGCCACGCGCCGGATCTTTGACGGATCGACCGGCTTGCCGCGATGGGTCATCTCGCCCTTGGGCAGCGCGTGCTTGACGAACACGAGATCGACGGTCTGCAGGTAATACTCGGCCGTCAGATCCATTACCGCGAGGTACTCGTCGTAGAATTCGCGGTGCTTGTCGACCATGTCGCCGTCGCCCTTCACCAGATTGTTGAACAGCGCCTTGTGCGCGTCGGTGTGGCGGTCGAGGTTCATGGTGATGAAGCCCGAGAGCTGCAAAAAGCCCGGATAGACGTCGCGCATCACGCCGGGATGCGGGAACGGCACCTTGGTGATGACGTGGTTGCGGAACCATTCGATGCCGCGCTGTTCGGCAAGGTTGTTCACCGAGGTCGGGTTGCGGCGGGTATCGATCGGGCCGCCCATCAAGGTCATCGACAGCGGCACGAAGGGATCGCGTGCGGCTTCCATCACGGAGACTGCCGCCACCACCGGCACCGATGGCTGGCACACTGCGATCACGTGCATGTTGCCGCCCAGCACGTGCAGCATCTCGATGACGTAATCGACATAGTCGTCGAGATCGAAACGGCCCTCGGTGAGGGGAACCATGCGCGCATCCGACCAGTCGGTGATGTAGACTTCATGCGTCGGCAGGAACGCCTCGACCGTGCCGCGCAGCAGCGTCGCGTAATGGCCGGACATCGGCGCCACGATCAAGACGCGCGGATGCGGCGCGCGCAGCGGCCGGGTCAGCTTGCGATCGAAGTGCAGCAAACGGCAGAACGGTTTTTCCCAGATCGAGCGGACCTCGACGGGCGTCTGGATGCCGTTGACCTCGGTGAAGTCGAGACCCCATTCGGGCTTGCCGTAGCGGCGCGTGGTGCGCTCGAACAATTCGCAGGCCGCCGCGATCGATTTGCCGAACTGCGTGTGCGACCACGGATTAAGCGGGTTTTGAAACAGGATCTTGGTGGCGTCGGTCACGGCGCGTGCCGGATTGAGCGACGCGTGGCCCATTTCGTACATCCAGTACATCGGCGTCGTGAGCGCCGGACTGCCTTCGGCCACCAGCGGCGGTGCGCCGCCAAACTCACCAATCGGCATTCTATTTCCTCTGTTTGCGCCGCAGCATAGTGCAGAATGCGTAATAATGCGTCAATGGATCGGTTAGGTATGTCCACGCATCAAAAGGTCTAAAAGCACCGGAAAACCACGGGAAACTGTGACTTATTCGCCACCTCCGAGCAAAGATCCGTGACGTTTGGCACTGCGCAAAAGGGCAAGAAAGATCGCAAAGGAGGCAATGAACAGCACCGTGTTGATGGCAAGCGACCAGACCATCAGGTCGCTCCTGAATACGTGATCGATCAGGAGCGCGCGCATGCCCTCGAATACATAGGTCGGCGGCAGCAGCCAGGCGATCCATTGCAGCCAGGCGGGCAGTACCGCGACCGGGTAGTAGACGCAGGCGAGCGGCATCAAACCGAACATCATCGTCCAGACGATGCTCTCGGCCCCGAGCCCGTTGCGCAGCACCAGGCCGGAAACAAAGATGCCGAGCGACCAGCTCGTAAAGATCAGATTGCAGAAGAACGCGACCAGCGGCAGGCCGATCGCGAAGAAATTGAAATCGAAGAAGAACAGCGCCAGCAGCGTCATCGGAATCACGCCGATCGCGAGCCGGATCAGGCTCATGATCATCAGCGAGATCAGAAACTCGATCGGCTTCAGCGGGCTCATCATCAGGTTGCCGAGGTTGCGCGCCCACATCTCCTCGAGGAACGAGATCGAAAACCCGAGCTGGCCGCGGAACAGGATGTCCCACAGGATGACAGCGCCGATCAGCGTGCCGCCGGCGCGCGCGAAGAAATTGTCATTCTGCGCGATGTAGTTCTGCAGAAAACCCCAGGTGATGATCTGCAGCGCCGGCCAGTAGATCAGCTCCAGCAGCCGCGGCCACGACGACATCAGGAGATACCAGTAGCGCAGCACCATCGCCTGGATGCGGTGCCAGGAAATCCCGTGATGGGCGGCAATCTCGCTCATCGCGCGGCCTCCGCCATCCGGCCGCGCGCGACATCGAGGAACACGTCTTCCAGCGTGGTCCGGTTGTAGCGCGCCATGATCTGGTCGGGACTGCCGTCATCCTCGATGCGGCCGCGCTTCATGATGATGACGCGGTCGCACAGCCGCTCCACTTCCAGCATGTTGTGCGAGGCCAGCAGGATGGTGGCGTCATGGGTCCTGCGATAATCCTGCAAATGCTGCCGCACCCAGTCGGCCGTATCAGGGTCGAGCGAGGCCGTCGGCTCGTCGAGCAGAAGCAGCTCGGGCTGGTTGATCAGCGCTTTTGCCAGCGCGACGCGGGTCTTCTGTCCGGCGGATAGCTTGCCGTTCGCGCGATCGAGGAAATCCTTCAGATCGAGGTCGGAGGCGAGCTGCTCGATGCGCTCGGCGAGATTCTCGACCGCATAGAGCCGCCCGAAAATGGTGAGGTTCTGCCGCACCGTGAGCCGCATCGGCATGTCGACATACGGGCTCTCGAAATTCATCCGCCCGAGCACCTCGGCGCTCTGCTCCGGCATCGCATGTCCCAGCACCTGGACGCGCCCCGACGTCGGCAGCACCAGCCCCATGATCATGGCAATGGTCGTGGTCTTGCCGGCGCCATTGCCGCCGAGCAGCCCGGTGACGCTGCCGCGCGCGATCCGGAACGAGATATCGTCGACGGCGCGGGTGGTCTTGTAGAGCTTTATGAGATGCGCAACCTCGATCGCGGCGGGACCTTGCGGCCCGGCCGCGGGCGATTGCGCTGGCGTGGCATCACCTCTTGTCATGCAATCCGTTCATTGGGCCATCGCGGGGGTGAGCGCAAGAAGCTCGTCATACAAGGTCGTCGTGCCCGGGCTTGTCCCGGGCATGCCGGAGGGAGTATCGAATCGCAGCCAATTTGTGATCATGCGGCCGCGCGGCTAAACTCCAGCCATGTCCGACGTTGCAGCCTCCGATTTCCGTCATCCGCACCGCTTTGTCAGTCTCGATACGATCCTCCGGCTGCGCTGGCTGGCGGCGCTCGGCCAGCTCACCGCGATCTTCATCGTGGCGCACGGGCTGGAGTTCGACTTTCCCATCATTGCCTGCGTCGCCGTCGTCGGCATTTCGGCACTGCTCAATCTTGCCCTGCAGATCGCCTTCAACCCGATGCAACGGCTGGAACCGGCCTATGCGGCGGCGCTGCTCGCGCTCAACATCGTCGAATTGGCCGCGCTGCTGTTCCTGACCGGGGGCTTGCAGAACCCGTTTTCATTTCTGTTCCTCGGTCCCGTCCTGATCTCCGCGACGGTGTTGCCGATCCGGATGACGGTTGGGCTCGGGCTGCTCGCAGTCGCCTGTGCTTCGGCGCTGGTGTTCTTCCATCTGCCGCTGCCTTGGGACAGCGAAGACCCGCTGGTGCTGCCGCCGATCTATCTGTTCGGCGTCTGGCTCTCGATCGTGCTCGCGATCGGCGTCACCTCGCTCTACGCATTCCAGGCGACCGAGGAGGCGCGCAAACTTTCCGATGCGCTGGCCGCAACCGAACTGGTGCTGACGCGCGAGCAGCATCTGACCCAGCTCGACGGCCTCGCCGCTGCCGCCGCGCATGAACTCGGCACCCCGCTATCGACGATCTTCCTGATTTCACGGGAGCTGGAAAAGACCGTCGAAGGCAACGACCAGCTCGCCTCCGATCTGAAGACCCTGCGCGAGCAGGCGCAGCGCTGCCGCGACATCCTGGCCAAGATCACCCAGCTTTCCTCGTCCGGAGCACCGTTCGACCTCATGCCGCTGTCGACGCTCATCGAGGAAGCGGTGGCGCCGCATCGCGATTTCGGCGTCGCGATCCGGGTGCGGCTTGCTGTCGCAGCCACGCGCGAGCCGGTCGGCGCGCGGAACCCGGCGATCCTCTATGGCATCGGCAACATCCTGGAGAACGCCGTCGATTTCGCACGGACGACGGTGGATGTGAACGCATGGTGGAATGCGGATACGGTCGAAATCGTCATCTCCGATGACGGCCCCGGCATCGCGCCCGACATGCTGAAACGGATCGGCGAACCCTATTTATCGCGGCGGCGCAGCGCGGTTGAACCCCACAGCGCGCGTGCCGGGCTTGGTCTTGGCATATTCATCGCCCGTACGCTTCTGGAGCGCACCGGCGCCAGGGTCTCCTTCGCCAACCGGACCTTTCCCGATCACGGTGCCGTGGTCCGGATCGTCTGGCCGCGTGCCCGTTTCGAGACCGAGGAACCCACCGAAACCGCTGCCGGATCAGCCGATTAGAACTGCATTAAGGATTGAGAAAACCGGGGCCGCGCGTCCTTTCGGACCCTTGGCAGTGCAAAGTCGCCGCGCCATATGCTCTATATAGTGTTCCTCATCTGCAACCGGGAAAGCTGCCTTGAACGCCATCGCCGAACTGAACGATCTCGCCGACCGCTCGCTGCTGATCGTCGAGGACGACAAGCCGTTTCTGGAGCGCCTGTCGCGCGCGATGGAAACCCGCGGTTTCGCGGTGACATCCTGCGATACCGTTTCCGACGGACTGGCGCAGATCAACAAGGCGGCGCCGGCCTTTGCGGTCGTGGACCTGCGGCTCGGTGACGGCAACGGGCTTGACGTGGTGTCGGCACTGAAGCGCAAGCGTCCCGATGCGCGCACCATCGTGCTGACCGGTTACGGCAACATCGCAACCGCCGTCACGGCGGTGAAGATGGGCGCGGTGGACTATCTCTCGAAGCCGGCGGATGCCGACGACGTGGTCGCGGCGCTGCTCGCCAGCGGCACCGAAAAGTCCGAGCTGCCGTCCAATCCGATGTCGGCGGATCGCGTGCGCTGGGAACACATCCAGCGCATCTATGAAATGTGCAACCGCAACGTCTCCGAAACCGCGCGGCGTCTGAACATGCATCGCCGCACCCTGCAGCGCATTCTCGCGAAACGCGCGCCGCGGTAAATTCGCGGGATCGTAGGGTGGAAAAGCGAAGCGTGCCCACCATTCACGACAACGATAGTGGATAGATGGTGGGCACGCTTCGCTTTGCCCACCTCAGCATCAAAATTCTCCATGCCCTTGCGGATCGAGCAACCGGTTGATCCGTTGCGCGGCGGCCATCGCAGAACGCACCGTCATTGATCTGCGCGTTGCCGCCCGGCAGGCGATGCTCGGACGCCCCGCAATGCAGATGCGCGCGACAGGCATCGGCTATATTCACTCGGCATCCTCAGCGAAAATCTCGTACGGCAGGATAGGTAGGGGCAAACACCGGTCGCAACGACGTACGACCCTGAACTAGCGAGCCCGACCGGGTTTGGGAGTGACCGGCGATGAAGCATTGGATCCGCTGGCTGCCAGGTCTCGACACCTTCCGTCGATATGAAGCGGCGTGGCTTGGGCATGATGTCCTTGCTGGGCTCGTGCTCGCGGCCATGCTGGTCCCGATTGGCATCGCCTACGCGGAGGCCTCGGGCTTGCCCGGCATCTACGGTCTCTATGCAACGATCGTACCGCTGTTTGTCTACGCATTGTTCGGTCCAAGCCGCATCCTCGTCCTGGGACCGGACTCGGCTCTTGCAGCCATCATCCTTGGCGTTGTCGTTCCACTGTCTGGTGGCGATCCCATCCGCGCCGCAACCCTGGCCGCCATGATGGCAATCGTTTCCGGGGCGGTATGCATTCTGGCAGGCATCGCGCGCCTGGGCTTTGTGACCGAGCTGCTCTCCAAGCCGATACGCTACGGCTACATGAACGGTATTGCGTTGACCGTATTGATCAGCCAACTGCCAAAGCTGTTCGGTTTCTCGATCGATGGCGAAGGATCTTTGCGGAGCTTGTGGGCGATCGCCGGTGCAATCCTTGAGGGGAAGACCAACTGGGTAGCCTTCGGGATTGGGCTCGGCACGTTGATGGCTATCTTGCTGCTCCAAAAATACCAACGGCTCCCTGGCATTCTGATTGCGGTCGTCGGGGCAACGGCTGCCGTCGCTGCACTGGATCTTGCGGCGCGTTACGGCGTGACAGTTCTGGGTCCCCTTACGCTGGGTCTGCCGGCTTTCGCCGTTCCCTGGATCGGCACGGCGGACATAGTCCCGGTGCTGATCGGCGGTTGCGCGATCGCGATGGTATCTTTTGCCGATACCAGCGTGCTCTCACGGGCCTATGCCGCACGATTGGGCGCTCATGTCGATCCCAACCAGGAGATGGTGGGGCTCGGCGCGGCCAATCTCGCAACCGGTCTTTTTCAAGGTTTCCCGGTCAGCAGCAGCGGCTCGCGCACGCCTGTTGCCGAAGCCGCCGGCGCCCGCACTCAGTTGACCTGCGTCGTTGGCGCGCTTGCTATCGCTTTTCTTCTGCTGGCGGCACCAAACCTCCTTCAGTATTTGCCCAATGCAGCATTGGCCGCCGTCGTCATTGCCGCGGCGATCGGCTTGATTGAGGTCACCGACCTCAAGCGGATCTACCGCGTTCAGCAGTGGGAGTTCTGGCTATCGATCGTCTGCTTTATCGGCGTCGTCGCGCTCGGAGTGATTCCGGGAATAGGTCTGGCAATCGCCATCGCCATTGCCGAGTTTCTCTGGGACGCGTGGCGCCCGCACTCCGCCGTACTTGGTCGCGCCGACGGCGTGAAAGGTTATCATGACATCACGAGATATCGCGACGCACGCCAGATCCCCGGGCTGGTTCTGTTCCGGTGGGATGCGCCTCTGTTCTTCGCCAACGCCGAATTTTTCAAGGAGCGCGCTCTGGACGCGGTGGCGAAATCGCCGACGCCCGTACGTTGGCTGGTCGTTGCGGCGGAGCCGGTCACCAGCGTTGACGTCACCGCCGGCGATACGCTCGCCGAACTCGACAAGGCGTTGCACGCACAGGATATTGAGCTTTGTTTTGCCGAACTCAAGGATCCCGTGAAGGATAAGCTGAAGAAATTCGGATTGTTAGCGCAGCTTGGCGAGAATTGCTTCTTCCCAACCATCGGCGCAGCCGTTTCCGGCTACCTGGAAGTCCATGACGTAGAGTGGGAGGACTGGGAGGACCGAGCCAAAGGTTAGGGTCTCATATACCGGGCGGCCCGCCTTTTTCGTGGTCTGAATTTGGCAGGCGCTCCCTCGAATTGCGGATTTGAGTCGGCGCGCCTTTCTTCTCGGTCTAAAACTCTCCATGCCCCTGCGGATCGACCAACCGGTTGATCCGTTGCGCAGCCGCCATCGCAAAGCGCACCGTCATCGATTTGCGCGTGGCCGCCGGCAGGCGATGTTCGGGCGCCTCGCAATGCAGGTGTGCGCCATAGGCGTCGGCGATGATCAGGCCGGTGTCCTCTGGGAAAATCTCGCACGGCAGATCCTGCGTGAAGGCAAAGAACAGCCGGTCGCAATGCATCCGGTAGTCCTGCCATTTCTGGTCGGCGCGCAGATCTTCGACCGACGACTTGATCTCGACGATCCAGATCTCGCCCTTCTCGTTCAGCGCCACCAGATCGGCGCGCCGGCCCGACGGCAGCGGCAATTCGCTGACGCAGGAAAAGCCGAGCGACCGTAGCAGCCGCGCGGTGCCGCGCGCGATCGCCAGCGCCGTCTCGGACTGGCGGCGGTCCGGCGCGGGCACAAGGCTGATCTGGCGGGCGGGTGATTCCATGGTGCTCGAACCTTAGCCGATTCCGGGCCGTCCACATATGGGTCCCGGCTCAGCGTTCGCCTGGCCGGGACGACAAAGCTCAGGGGTGCCGGCCCATCGCAAGCTGGTAGATCGTCACCAGAACCTCGAACAGGATCAGGAGCACGATAATCACTTCGAGCCGAAGCGAGCGACGGGTGTCGATGATATCGGTCAACACCTGCGCGCTCTCGGCGATCACGGCGAGCTTGCCGTTGAGCGATTCCGATCGCTCCTTGAGCTCGTACTCGTCCTCCAGCCGGGCATACAGCCGCTCCAGATGCGGCTTGTCCCAGAGCACGTCGGGTTTCTCTTCCACCTCGACCGGCCCCGACACCCGATGCCGTACCAGAAGCGCGTTGCCGATATTTTTCAGGATCGAGCGACGGCTGCCGCGCATACGCCCGCTCTGTGCCAATTCCCGCGCGAACGGTTCGGTCGTGTCGAAGACGCTGGCAACCTCGCGTTCGTGCCGAGCCAGAACGACGCTCTTCGCCAGCGCCTCGCCGATCAGAATCAACCGCTCGGCCGAAAGGCTTTGCAGGCAGATGGGGCCGCCGGGCGGAATCTGGTCCTCCCTTTCCGGGGCCAGCTCGATGATGGCGATTTCCTCGTCACGTCTTGTAAACTTCCCGGTCATGCGCTTATCGAGACCGCGAAGGAATTCCTCCTCTTCCAGCGCATTCAGTCCGATCAGGACCACCACGCCATAGCGGAAGAGAATCGCGACGCCATTCTCATTGACGCGAAACGCAAGCGGTGTGGTGGCAAGGACATCGCCGCGCTCGAGGCCCGACGTATTCAGCCGATCGCTGACAAAGAAGGCGCGAACCGTGGTGCGAGGCCCGACCAGCGGCGATGCAGAAGCCTTGCTCATGGAACTCCCAACTGCTGAAGCCGAAACAACCTATCACGGAGCCGTGTAGGTGGCATGCCGGTTACCTGCCGATTGCAAACCCGTGTTGACCCCCTACACGGGATGAATATGTTGCCCTTATGGATGACAAAACCGATACCCAGGCGAAGGCCGGCGCGATGATCGTGCCGGTGACGCTGTTCGAGCAGAATTGCACCATCATCTGGCACGAACCTTCCAAGAAGGCCGTGGTGATCGATCCCGGCGGGGATGTTCCCAAGATCCTGGAGGCGATCAAGCAAACCGGCGTCACGGTCGAGAAGATCTGGCTGACGCACGGCCATATCGATCATGTCGGCGGCGCCGCCGACTTGCGCGATGCGCTGCAGGTGAAAATCGAGGGCCCGCATATCGCCGACAAGTTCCTGCTCGACAACGTCGTCTCGAGCGGCGAGCGCTTCGGCATGACGGGGGTGCGCAATTTCGGGCCGGACCGCTGGCTCGACGAAGGCGATCAGGTCTCGATCGGCGAACTCACCTTCGACATCCTGCACTGCCCCGGCCACTCGCCGGGCAGCGTCGTGTTCTTCAACAGGGAATTGCGCTTCGCCCATGTCGGCGATGTCTTGTTCAACGGCTCGGTCGGACGTACCGACTTGCCCGGCGGCAGCCACGCCACGCTGATCAGTTCGATCAAGGAGAAGCTGTTGCCGCTCGGCGACGACGTCGGCTTCATCTGCGGCCATGGCGCCGGCTCCAGCCTCGGCCAGGAGCGGCTGACCAATCCGTTCCTTACCGACGGGATGTGAGCTGAAATTATCCGCCTGACGCTGTGATGTCCGGCTACTTCATCAGGCCCGCGGCCGTCAGCGCGCGGGTGATGACGCCGCCGACATCGATGCCGCGACGCTTCGGTTCGCGCGGCGCCGGCTTGTGTTCGCGGACCGGCTTGTGGGTCCTCGACCAGAGTCTCGCGGCGAGATCGGACGACTGCAGGGATTCCGTGGCAGTCGACGGAACGACCTTCGGCGCCTGCGCCGGCCTGGCCGCTTCGCCGGCAGGACTGACGCGCTCGGTCAGACCGAAAAAATTGGCGATGTGATACGACGAGGAAATTCCCGCCTCGATCAGGAACGCGCCCTCCGCGCCGTAACGCTCGTCATTGCCGGCAAGCCCCAGCGGCGTGCCGTGGGCCATGTCGGTGATGGTGTAGGATTCGACCACCGTCTCGCCGTCGTCATTCCACCAGATTTCGCGCGGATGGCCGTCGACGTCTCCGGTCGACATCGGCGCCGCCGGCAGATCGTGGACATTGAGCCACTGCTTGACGATCTCGTTTGCGTTGCCCGGGTTGACGGTGCGGTCGGCGCTGCCGTGCCATACCGACACCTTCGGCCATGGTCCCCTGTGCTTGGAGGCCTTGCGCACCAGATCGCCCAGCCTGGCGGCGGGGCGCGGCGTCGACTGCATCATGCCGCCAAGCGCTTCGCGGACGTTGCTGGCGATGCCGTAGGGGAGACCGGCGATGATGGCGCCGCCCGCGAACACTTCCGGATAGGTCGCCAGCATCACCGACGTCATCGCGCCGCCGGCGGAAAGCCCGGTGATGAAGATACGGCGCGGATCGAGTTTGTGATCGGCGACCATGCGCGCGATCATCTGCCGGATCGAAGCCGCTTCGCCGCGGCCGCGTGCGATGTCGCCCGGGTTGAACCAGTTGAAGCAGGTGTTGGCGTTGTTCGACGCCTGCTGCTCTGGCATCAGCAACGCAAAGCCGTATCGTTTGGCGAGCGTCGACCAGCCGGTGCCCAAATCATAGCCGGCCGCGGTCTGGCCGCAGCCATGCAGCACGACCACAAGGGCGCGCGTGGGCAACAATTGCTCCGGCACAAACGCAAACATTTTGAGCGCGCCGGGATTGGTGCCGAAACCACTGATTTCGACGAGCGGACTGCCGGCCCCGGGCGATGTGCTTCGGCCATAGATTCCCAAGCCATTGAACCCGTTCAGCTTCGGGAAATGACGCAAGAATTCGACGTTCTTGGCGAGTGACAACGAAAGCTCCTGGGGCGATTGCTTTTAAATCACGCTTACCCAGAACAGATAGTTGTTGCACTGCAAAATAAAAAGGCCGTGCACTGTCATTCCCCACAATCAAATTTCGGCAGTTGACGTTAATTTGTCATCCTGTGACCTGACGCATCCATGTCAGGAATGCGGCGCAGGCGATGATCGACAGCGCGCACGCAATGAGTAGGGCCGGCAAGTCCGAGCACAATGCCGTAGACGCCGAACAAGCGCGAACGCGAGTCATCCGCAAACTCGCGTGAAGCTCGGCCGCGATGGTCGGGATCGCGACGTTGAGGTTGAAGGTATCGACCCCGAACATGAACTGCGCCGCAACGACGGTTGCGAGCACCAATTCAGCCGGGAAGGCTCACGAATTCCGGGCCACGGTAAGTCAGCCGACTCCGCGCGACATCCATGCACTGGCGGCGGGCTGACGAGCATTGCCTTGCTAAGGCCCACCCCGTACCCTTGGCGCCGAGCGCTTCAAAGAACAATAAATCCGGAGAGAAAACCCCATGGCACGCCTGAAATTCGGAGCCTTTCTCGCCCCGCATCATCCGATCGGCGAGCATCCGTTGCTGCAGTTCCGCCGCGACCTCGACTTCGTCGAACAGATCGATGCGCTCGGCTTCGACGAGTTCTGGTGCGGCGAGCACCATTCCTCGGGCTGGGAAATGATCGCCTCGCCGGAAATGTTTCTGGCGGCTGCCGGCGAGCGCACCAAGCGCATCAAGCTCGGCACCGGCGTGGTCTCGCTGCCCTATCACCATCCCTACAACGTTGCGCAGCGCATGGTGCAACTCGACTGGATGACGGGTGGCCGCGCCATCTTCGGCTCCGGTCCGGGCGCGCTCGCCTCCGACGCGCACACGCTCGGCATCGATCCGATGACCCAGCGCGACCGTCAAGACGAGGCCCTCGCCATCATCCGCCGTCTGTTCAAGGGCGAGCGCGTCACCGCCAGGAGCGACTGGTTCACCATGCAGGACGCCGCGCTGCAATTGCTGCCGCTGCAGGAAGAGATGCCCTGCGTGGTGGCGTCGCAGATTTCGCCGTCCGGCATGACGCTCGCGGGCAAATACGGCATCGGCATCATCTCGCTCGGATCGATGTCGACGCAGGGCCTGATGGCGCTGCCGACGCAGTGGGGCTTTGCCGAGGATGCCGCCAAGAAGGCCGGCACCACCGTGAGCCGTTCGGACTGGCGCGTACTCTTGAGCTGGCATATCGCCGAGACGCGCGAACAGGCACAGCGCGAGGCCGGTCCAGGCCTGATGCGCTGGCACAACGAATATAATGTCCGCACGCTGCAGCGGCCGGGCCTGGAGCCGTTCACCTCGCCGGAGGATGCCATCGAGAAAACCGCCGGCGGCGAAAATGCCGCCTCCACCATCGGCACGCCGGACGATTTGGTCAAGACCATCAAGAATTTGATGCACGTCTCGGGCGGCGTCGGCGCCATCATCGGCTTCGTGCACGACTGGGCCAATCCGGAGAACACGCGCCGAAGCTGGGACATGGTCGCGCGCTACGTGATTCCGGAGATCAACGGCTATGTCGCAAAACTGCGCGAGTCGCAAAAATTCCTGATCGAGAACCGCGCGGTGTTCGATCGCGCGGGCCAGGCGGTGATGGCCAAGATCATGGAAAACGAAAAGGCCGCCGCTGCCTTGCAGCACACCGGTCCCGGCCGGGTCGCGATCCCGACCGTCAACGCGCCGGACCTGCAGAAGGAAGCCGCGAAGCGCAAGGCGTGACGGTTTCGTGAGGGACGACGATATCTTGCCCCGTCATTGCGAGCGTTAGCGAAGCATCCATAGTGCCACAAAGGGGGGCATGGATTGCTTCCGCCTGCGCGTTGAGCTTCGGCGGACAAGTCGTCGCTTCCTCGCAATGACGGAACCGGCAGCTTTACCGCCAGCGGACACATGCTTTGCCGCAACAAAACAAAGACTTATTGCCCGAAACGGCTAAGCCCGGGCCGCGTGGCGACATTTAAGGCCGCGACAAAGCCGCCGACACGGTGGATAATATTTGCGAATCCGAGGCTCAACCGGAGCGATTGCCATGTCGATGCAGAGCATTGCCTCTCCCGTCTACAGCTTCACCCCGCCGCGACGTAATTCGCTGACGCATATTCCGGGTGACGAGGGCTGGCCGTTGATCGGCAAGACGCTGGAAGTGCTCGCCGACCCGAAGGGGCAGGTCGAACGGCAATCCAAGAAGTACGGCTTGGTTTATCGCAGTCATCTGTTCGGCGAGACCAGCCTGGTACTGCTCGGCCCCGAAGCGAATGAATTGGTCCTCTTCGACCAGGCCAAGCAGTTCTCCTCGACGCTCGGCTGGGGCCGGATCCTCGGGCTGCTGTTTCCGCGCGGGCTGATGCTGCTCGATTTCGAGGAGCATCGCCTGCACCGGCGCGCGCTGTCGGTCGCATTCAAGTCCGGGCCGATGAAGTCCTATCTGGCCGACCTCGATACCGGCATTGCGGCGCGGGTGGCGCAGTGGAAGGCGCAGCCCGGACCGATGCTGCTCTATCCGGCGATGAAGCAGCTCACGCTCGACCTCGCGGCGACGTCCTTTCTCGGCGCCGGCATCGGGCCCGAGGTCGACGAGATCACGCGCGCCTTCGTCGACATGGTAGCGGCTTCCGTCGCCGTGATCCGCAAACCCCTGCCCGGCACGCAGATGGCGCGCGGCGTCAAGGGCCGCAAGCGCATCGTCGCCTATTTCTCCGAGCAGATTCCGATCCGCCGTGCCAAGGGCGGCGGCGACGATCTGTTCTCGCAATTGTGCCAGGCGACCCACGAGGACGGCGCGCTGCTCTCGACGCAGGACATCGTCGACCATATGAGTTTCCTGATGATGGCGGCGCACGACACCCTGACCTCGTCGCTGACCTCGTTCGTCGGGGAATTGGCCGCCCATCCGGAATGGCAGCAAAAGCTGCGCGACGAGGTTGCGAGCCTAGGCGCCGCCGCCGACGCCCCCACGACGTTCGATAATCTCGAAGCGATGAAGGTCACCGAGATGGCCTTCAAGGAAGCGCTGCGGCTGAAGCCGCCGGTGCCATCGATGCCGCGCCGCGCCATCCGGGACTTCACCTTCAAGGGCTATGCAATTCCGGCCGGCACCATGGTCGGCATCAATCCGCTGTTCACCCACCACATGCCGGAGATCTGGCCTGAGCCGGAGAAATTCGACCCCACGCGCTTCACCGACGAGGCGCAACGCAACCGCCATCGTTTTGCGTGGGTGCCGTACGGCGGCGGCGCGCATATGTGCCTCGGCCTGCACTTTGCCTATATGCAGGCGAAATGCTTTGCGCGGCATTTCCTGCAGAATCTCGAGGTGTCGCTGGAGCCCGGCTACAAGCCGGACTGGCAGATGTGGCCGATCCCGAAGCCGCGGGATGGCTTGCGGGTGCTGGTGAAGCCGGTGTGATACGTGTGTAGGGTGGGCAAAGCGCCCCTACTTCACCAGCGTCGTGAGCTGCGCGCCTTCATCGGCCACGAACACCGCGATCAATTCTGCAGGTTCGGTCATGCTGGCATTGGCCGAGACCAGATGGGTCGAGCCGGGCGGCTCGAAAAACGACTGGCCGACCCCGAACGTCTCGACAGGGCCGCCGGCAAGCTGGGAGCGGATCTCGCCCTTGGTGACATAGGCGGTGACGGAGCCGGCATGCCGGTGCGCAGGCGTAAAGCCGCCCGGGCCGTAGAACACGCGCACGATGGTGACGCGCTTGCCCGGCACGTTCGGCAGCGCATGCGAAGAGATCGGCTCGACAACATCCTGCGTCGAACCGGTCACGCTGTTGGCGCAGAGCGGCTCGATGATCGCCGAGACGGCGTCCATCGTCGATGGCAGCGCCTTGCCGATGACGAAGGCGCAGGCCAGGCCCGCGATGATGGCGAGATAGAACGGGCGGCCTTCCGATGGCGGCGATAATCTGAATGCTGCAGACATTTTGCGTGTCTCTCCCAAGCGCGTCAGCTTTTTGCATCCGTCATTCCGGGATGGTGCGTTACCACCGAACCTCAGATGCGCAATTGCGCATCGGGGAATCTCGAGATTCTCAGGTGCGCAATTGCGCACCATAGTTCAATGCTTCGCATCGCCCCGGAATGACACCCCCTCACCCCTAACCCTGATCGAACGCCTTCTTCAGCGTGACATAGCCCTGCTGCTGCTGGCTCCAGTTGCGGCCGCCGGTCATGGCGCCGTCGACCACAAGGTCATGGCCGTTGATGAAGGAGGACTCGTCGCTGGCCAGAAACACCGCGGCGTGCGCGATATCTTCGGGCAGGCCGGCGCGCGGAATCGGCTGCGCGGCCTTGTAGACCTCGCGCATCACGGCCGGGGTCTTTTCGGCAGCCTCCACCGACAGGCCCAGCGCCTTGCCGAAAATGCCGGTCGCGATCGCGCCGGGCGAAATCGAATTGACGCGGATGTTGGCTTCGCCGAGTTCCATCGCCACGCATTTGGTGAGATGGATGACGGCGGCCTTCGCGGCGCTATAGACCATCGACGACGAAAAGCCGGCGAGGCGGCCGGCAATGCTGCCGTTGTTGATGATGCTGCCGGAACCCTGCTTGCGCATGTACGGCGCCGCATGCTTCATGCCGAGCATCACGCTGCGCACCAGCGTCGCCATCGCGGCATCAAACCGCTCGACCTCCAGGCCTTCGATACCACCGGTCTGCGCCGGACCGCCGGCATTGTTGAACAGGCAATCGATGCGGCCGAACTTTTCCACCGCAAGCCCGATCAGCGCGTTCATCTGTTCTTCCACCGTGACGTCGGTCTGGCGGAAGATGCAGTTGGCGCCGAGCTTCTTGGCCAGCGCCTCGCCCTCCGGCACGCGGCGGCCGGCGATCACGATCTTTGCGCCCTCGGCGACGAATAGCTCGGCGGTGTGCAATCCGATGCCGCTCGTGGCGCCGGTGATCACCGCTACCTTGCCGTCCAGCCGTCCCATGTTGTTGCCCCCCGTCGGAATTCGTTGACGCCAATATTCCCGCCCCTCGCGGACAAGGCAAGCGAACTTGTTCCGTCGCGATCACCGGCGTTCGGCTGGCCTTGCTGCTTCGGCGCCACGAAATCCCGATTTTCGGTATGATCGGCCATATTTTGGATTCGCTGATCACGTGAAGTGACAATCCAAATGAAGAAATTGATCGACGAGCTCAGACGAGGTTGGCAGGGAATCTCCCAGCCCCCGCTGCTTTACAGCACGGTGTTCGCGGCCGGCTGTCTCGCATTGTCGACAATCGCCCGATGGGGTGTTGCCCAGATCCGTCCCGACGTATTCTTCACGCCTTATTTTCCGGCCGTGTTCCTGGCCGCCGCCATCGGCGGCGCCAGGATCGGGATCGCAACGGCCATCGCGGGGGGCGCCCTCGGCGTCTTCGTCAATTTCAGCAGTGCCACGGCCGATTCCGCACGGTTTGCGCTGCTGCTGATGTTCTGGGCGGTTTGCGGTCTCGCCATCTGGGGCGTCGAGCGTTACCGGACGATCGTCGCCCGCCAACGGGAAGATTCGAAACGTCTGACCCAGGAAGAGGAATATCGCAAGCTTCTGGTCGAGGAGTTGCAGCACCGGCTCAAAAACAAGACGTCGACGATCCACGCCGTGCTGCACCAGGTCCTGCAGGACCAGCCGCAGATCTGGGGCAGCATCGACCGCCGCCTCCGCGCATTGTCGGCGACCGACGATTTGATCGCGCGGCTGGACGGCAGCGGTTGCGACATCAAGGACATGCTGCGTTCCGAGCTCGGGCCCTACGGCCATGTCCGGTTCAATTTAAATGGCGACTCGCTGTTTCTACCGGCCAAACTGGCGGTCAGCCTGGCGCTGATCTTCCACGAATTGGCCACCAATGCGGGCAAGTACGGCGCGTTCTCTTCGGCCCGCGGGCTGCTGCAAGTGTCATGGTCCGTGTCGGAGGACCGCCTCAACCTCACCTGGGATGAAACCGAAGGCCCCGTGATCGAAAAAGTCGGCCCGCCTGGCTTTGGCACCAAGCTGTTGCAGTCGGCGCTGCGCGCGTTCGACGGCAAGACCGAGGTCCGCTACCTGAAGACCGGCGTTCATTGCACGATGCAATGCAAGATCCCGGCAAGCTAGACCCGAGCAAAATCTCTCATTCGGTGTTGACACTCTGTTAATGACGATTGAGCGGACGCCGCTCGAAAATCGTCGACTTCTACGGTTGTCGCCGCTTTTCGGAAGTCCACTTAACCAATACTACAACGGACTTTGCAAAGCTCCGCGGCATGCATAGTGCCCACAAATACGATTTCCAGGCGACGCAGGCTGGCGATGAAAGCGCGTTCGAATCCGAGCTGACCCTCCTGAGGGATATCCTCAGGCTGCTTCCGACCGGCGTGACGGTTCAGGACGAGAACGGCGAGTTCATGCTGGTGAACGACGCTGCGGCAGCCGCGCTGCAGATGGCCACCGCCGCGCCGGAGGCCTCGCACCTGAACGATCGCCGCGAAACCTGCCTCGAATTGCTGCGTTCCGGGCGCCCGGTGGTGCTGGAAGAATCCATTGCCGGTCGCCAGGCCAAGCAGGTATTGCTGACCTCCCACCGGCCAGTTCGGATCGCCGAGCGCAATCTGCTGATCTCGAGTTCGACCGACATTTCCGAACAGAAGGCGTTCGAGGAGCATCTGTTCCGCTCCGCCTATTACGACGAGTTGACCGGGCTGCCGACGCGGCGCGTGATCGAACATCGCGTCAACAGTCTGTTGAAGTACGACAACGGACAGGGCCTTTTCGCGTTGGCCTTTCTCGACGTCGATAATTTCAAGCACATCAACGATTACTACGGACATTCGGTCGGCGACGCGCTGCTGGCGGAGATCGCCAAGCGGGTGGGACTCGACTTGCGCGATTCCGACATCCTCTCGCGGATCAGCGGCGACGAATTCGTGCTGCTGCTCAACCCGGTCCAGAGCGAGAGCGAGGTCGCTGAATTCATCCGTTTCATCCTGCAACGGCTGAAGGCGCCGTTTTTCATCGACCAGTCCGAGATCTTCGCCTCGACTTCGATCGGCGTCAGCCTCTATCCCGAGCACGGGCGCAGCTATGAGGAGTTGCGTCAAAACGCCGATATCGCGATGTACCGCGTCAAGAACGGCAACAAGGGTGCCGCGGCGTTCTTCGACACCAGTATGGAACGCGAGGCCCTGGCGCGGATGAAGGTCGAGCAGGCGCTGCGGGTGGCGATCCTGGAAAAACGTTTTTGCTGCGCTTTCCAGCCCAAGGTCGATATCCGGACCCAGGAGATCATGGGCGTCGAGGCGCTGGTGCGGCTGCGCGACGACGAGGGGGTGATTCAGGCTCCCAGCACCTTCATCAATCTTGCTACCGAACTCGGCCTGATCGACGAACTGACTCACCTCGTGCTGGCCGAGATCGTCAAATCGATCGACCTGATCAACGAGAACTTCGGCCCCGACACCACGATCAGCATGAACGTCGCAGCCAAACAGGCCGGCAATCTCGAGTTCATGCGCCCGTTCGCCCAGGCGATCGAAGCCACCGGATTTCCAAAGCGCTTCATGATCGAGGTGACCGAAGACGCCTTCGTCACCAAGACGCATTTCCAGGACGAGATCCTCCCGATCTTCCGCAAGCTCGGCGTCAAGATCTCGATCGACGATTTCGGCATCGGCTATTCGTCGCTGTCGGCGTTGGCCGACATTACCGCTGACGAGATCAAGATCGACCGCTCCTTCATCACGGACATCCATAAGCGCCCGCGCAGCCAGGGTATCTTGCGGGCAATCGAATCCTTGAGCGAAGCGCTCAGCATGACCGTGATCGCCGAAGGGCTCGAAAGCTTCGAGGAACTGGCCTATCTGCAGGCCGCGACCAAGATCCGCTACGCCCAGGGTTACTACTTCTCAAAGCCGATCTTCCTTGAAGACCTCAAGCTGGCGGCCCCGCGCGCCAGCGAGGCACGCGCCAGTCTGGCCAGCCGGCCGGCACAGGAAAGCCGCCCCACCTACTCGCGCGCCGGCGGCTATCGCCGCTAGAGCGTTAGCCTATCAGGTTGCAAGTAGCCGGCGGCGGTGAAGTAGTTTGTGGATTCTGCTGGCGTGTAGGTGTCGACGGTGCGCCCGATAGCATCCCAAAGGCCGCCGACGGTGCGTTCGGCGGCCTTTCGCAAGCTTGCTTTGAGCTTGGCGAAGGCGTTTTCGATCGGGTTGAAGTCGGGGCTGTAGGGCGGAAGGTAGAGAAGCGTCGCGCCAGCTGCCTCGATCATCTCACGTATGCGGGGCCCTTTGTGGCTGGAGAGGTTGTCCATGATGACAATAGCGTCGTCCGGGAGCTCGGGGACGAGCACCTTTTCGATGTAGGTTTCAAAGGCATCGCGATTGATGGGACCATCGAGCACCCAGGGCGCGATGATGCCGCGCGTGGTGAGGGCGGCGACGCAGGTTGTTGTTTTCCAGTGGCCGTGAGGAACGCTGGCCCGCAGGCGTTCTCCGCGCAGACATCGACCATGTGTTCGCGCCATGTTGGTCGATGCCCAGGTCTCGTCGATGAAGACGAGCCGATCCCGGTCGAGCTTGCCCTGGCTCTCGCGCCAGGCCTGGCGTCGCGTCAAGACATCCGGGCGATCTTGCTCTGTGGCATGGGCGGTCTTTTTTTACGCGTGATCTTGTGCCGCTCGAAGAAGCGTCGGATCGTGCCATAACCAAAGGACAAGCCTTGTTTGCTCAAGCTATCACGCAATTCCTCGATGGTGATGTCGGGTGAGGCCTTGAGCAGAGCCACGATCGTCGCATGATGGGCATCAATCCGGTGGGACTTGCGATCGCCGCCCTGAGCTCTCGGCTGGGCATCGCCTTGCTCCCGCTCGCGCGTTCGCCAGCGGCTTACGCTCGCCGCGCTGACGCCAAATCGCTCAGCAGCCTGCCGGCCTGAAACGCCGCCTCCAATACAGGCCAGCACACGTTCGCGCAGATCCATCGACAGCGGTTTCGCCATGCCCGCCGGCCTCCAGTCCGGCGACCAGCTTGAATCACTAAAACGCTGATTTGTGAATCCCCGACGATTCAGTCAGATGGGCCAACGCTCTAGGGAGACGCTCGCCGCGGACGAGCGCTTCATCGCCGACGATAGAACGGCAGGAGCAGTGAAATACCGCTTCATCTCGCGATCGCGCCCGAAGGACCCACGATTAAGGGTAACCGGATTTCCTGACGTTCGGCGGCGATCGTGCAGGCTGTGGTGAACATCGCAGCCGCCCGCAACATGACCACGACCGCGGAAGGCGTCGAGACCGAGCAGCAGCGCGAGATGCTGCGCCAGCTCGGCTGCACGCAGATGCAGAGCTACCTGTTCAGCGCGCCGAAGCCGGCTGCCGAGGCGAGGCGATTGCTGGGCGGGCGAGTGGAGGCTGCGACGGCCGTCGCCTGACGCCGTTCCAGCGCGCCGGCGTCGAGGATGGCTGCGATGGCCGAACTGGCGCCCGCCTCCAGCGCCGCGATGGCCTCCCTGGCCCAGAGGTAGGAAGCTTCGAAGATCTCCGTGTGGCGATCGAAATCTGTCACATCGATATCGAGCGGAAGCGGCGGCCGCATTACCGTGTCGAACGGCCCGACCGGCAACGTATCGTAGCGCTGATGCGCTACGAGACTTCGCCACAGCACGTTCACCGCGCTCGGCGCCGCCGGCAATAGCTTCTTGCGGAACGGCGTCAGCATGGCGGCGATCAATTCCAGCCGTCCCGGCAGCGATGCATAATCGACGTCGAACATCTCGGCCGCCGGCTCGCCGAAATGCACGACCAGGTTGGGACCGCTCTTGAGCTGGTGCATCGACGCCAGCGGGACATTGTCGATGAGACAGCCATCGACCAGCATCGCGCCTTCCTTCGTGTAGAACGGCGGCAACAGCCCGGGGATCGCACTCGATGCGCGGACTGCCTGCCAAAGCGGGCCGGTGCGGATCAGTTCGAGATTATGGGTCGAAAGGTTGGTCGCGATGGCCGCAAACGGCCGCCAGCAATCCTCGATCCGGCAGTCAGGGCCGTATTGTTGCGCGAGCGCGCGATCGAACGCCTTGTGGTCCAGCAGCGCATAGCGCGGCCAGGTCGGCCGCCGAAAACTTCGGCTCCTGACGAAGATTTCGTGCGTGCCGCGCTCGAGATGCTCGGCTTCGAGATTTTTGGCAAAGCCGGCCACCATGGCGGAGCCAACGCTGGTGCCGACGAAGATATCGAACATCACGCCGCGTTCGCGAAACGCCTTGTAGATTCCGACATGCGCGGTTCCAAAACTGCCGCCGCCGGCAGCGACGAAGCCGATGGCGCGGCCGCATAGAAAACGGATCAGGCTGTCGATATCGACCTGGTCCTGGAGCGCGACATGGTGATGCATGAAGGCCGGCAGCCGGGCGAGCCAGGCCGCGGTGCCGGATACCTCGCCGCTTCGCCGGTCATGGATGCGGACGAGACGCCGGGCCGAGACGGAATGAACCTCGCAGGCAAACGCCTCGATTTCGGTCAATGCCGCCGCTGGCGCCTCCCCGCGACAGGCGAACACGACCATATCTGCCTGGCGGATCGCCTTACGCGCCCAGGGCGACGACTCGCGGCCGCCGAGATAGACCACCAGCGGCGCGGTGTGTTCGAGCTTGTTGAGCCATTCGGTGACTTCATGCGCATCGAGTGCCCGCCCGGGAAACATCGCCTGCAGGCGGGCGGCATCGACGATCTCGGCATGGGTCGCAGCCAGCCCCTCGCGCATCCGGCGATCGAAGGCTTCCGGCAGCGGCTCCAATCCGCCGTCGATCAGCGCCACCGTTCGCGCTTTCGGCGAAGTGGGGAACGGCGCGATGCGCGCGGTCTCCTTGGCGAACCGCCGCGCCAGCGCCGCGAGCAGCGCCTCGACGATGGCGGGGGCTTCCGCGACGAGCTTCTGGTAGGCCGGACGCGTCAACGCCAGCACGCTGGTGTCGCGTATGGCGATCACGTCGGCGGTGCGCGGGACATTGGCGAAGAAGCCGATCTCGCCGACCAGTTCGCCGGCGCGAAGCTCGGCGATCGGTTCGAGATAGCCGGTCTTGCGCACGGCGAGCGCGCCGTGCAGCACCAGGAAGAGCGAGTCCGATGGCCCGCCTTGCGCGACCAGCATCTGCCCGCGCACCAGATCCTGGCGGACCATGGCGTTGAGCGCCTTGAGCCGCTGTTCGGAACTGAGCGTTCGAAACAGCGCGAAGTCCTCCAACGCGGAGCTCCACGCAAGTACCGAGCTCGATCCACTCATTTGGCGGTACCCAGTTGAATTCGCGGGCCGACTTTAGCGCCGCCCACACACCACCGCGAGCGATATAAAGGGTGTGCCTCGGCGCGGCGCAGCAAATACGCCTGGCGTCATCTGGCATTCGGCTGCACTGCAGCATGACGGCCGGCATCCGCCGCCCGCTCTACGCCGCCTACCGGCCGCGATTGTTCTCGGCAAGAATGGGCCGGATCAGCCGGCCGAAACGCTCGGCCTCCTCGTCATGGAGATAGCCGGACAGGCAGAACGAGTGGCAGCCGGCGTCGATGAATTGCTGCAGCGTCTCGGCGCACTGGAGGGGATTGCCGACGACGGCAATGCCGGCGCCCGGGCGGACTTTTGTGATGCCGGTCCACAGATGCGGCAACAGCAGATCGCCATGCTCGCGGGCGAGCTGCTGCACGCGTTGGTTCGCTTCCGATTTGTTGTAAAGCGTCTTCATTTCCTGCTTCTGCCGCTCGGTCGCGTGCCGCACCAGTTGATCGGCAGCCTCCCAGGCGTCCGCCTCGATCTCGCGGCAGATCACTTGAAGGCGCATGCCGAAGCCGATGTCGTTCTCGCGGCCATGCGCGCGCGCCATCTCCCTGATCTCGGCGATATTCGAGGCGATTTTTTCCGGCAGATCGCCCCAGAACAGATGCACGTCGGAATGTTTCGCCGACAGCTCCCAGGCCTGGCGCGAGCCGCCGCCGAGATAGAATTTTGGAAATGGCTGCTGGTGCGGACGCGGGCGGATATGCGCGCCGGACAGCTTGTGAAACTTGCCTTCGAAATTCAATGGCCCGCGCGTGGTCCACAGCGCCTTCAGGATCGAGACTTCCTCTTCCATCAGTTCGTAGCGCGCTTCCTTCGGATAACGGACGCCCTCGCCCTCGACCTCGCTTTCGTTCTGACCGGCGATCAGATTGATGCAGATCCGCCCGCCCGACATTTGGTCGAAGGTCGAGATCATTTTCGCCAGCAGCACGGGATTAATGTAGCCGGGCCGCGCCGCGATCAGCGGCTTGATCGCTGACGAACGCGCCGCCATGAATGCACCCGTGATCCAGGCTTCCCAGCACACGGAACCGACCGGGATCAGCAGATATTCGAAGCCAGCCTTTTCCGCCGCCTGCACCACGCGGTCGCACAGTTCAGGAGACCCCGGAATCTGCGCTTCCATCAGGCCATAGGCCGTGGTGTCGCCATGCGTGGGCAGGTACCAGCCGAATTCGAGCGGACGCATGAACGTTTCTCCCTTGACGTGTTCTTTGGCGCGCTTGTTGCTTGATCGTCGTGGGAATCAGTCTAGCGTCTGCAGGGCCTGGGGCAATCGGGTTCGCCCGCAGCACAGTTTCGCCAGCATTGCGTCAACATAGGATAGCGGCCATGTCACCGGTCTCACTGCTTCTCAATGTGATCTGGGTCGTTCTCGGCGGCGCATGGATGGCGTTTGGCTGGCTGATCGCATCCGTCGTCATGGCGATCACGATCATCGGGATTCCCTGGGCGCGGGCCGCGTTCAATATCGCTGCCTACACCTTGTTCCCGTTCGGCTTCACGGCGGTTTCCCGCGACGCCTATACCGGCCAGGAAGATATCGGCACCGGACCGCTCGGGGTGATCGGCAACATCATCTGGCTGGTGCTGGCGGGATGGTGGCTGGCGCTCGGGCATGTCGTCACGGCGGTGCTGCTGGCCGTGACCATCATCGGCATTCCCTTTGCCTGGGCACACTTAAAACTTGCCGGGATCGCGCTGTGGCCAATCGGCAAGATCATCGTTCCCGCGAACTGAGCTCAGACTATCCCGAGGCTACCGCTTCCGCCGGCTTCAGCCGCTCGAACTCGGCGTCGCTGATCTCGGTCTGAGCCACCAGCACGCTGCAGCGCAGGCGCTTGACGAGATAGCTGCCGATCGAGCCGAACCAGCGCGCGAGCGCCCCCTGCGGGCGGTGCCCGACGACGACGAGATGCGCGCCGATTTCTTCGGCGACCTCGGCGATTTTCTGCCCGGCATCGCCGACCTCAAGCCGCACGGTCGGGGTAAATCCCAGCGCTTTCAAGCGCTCGGCGCCTTCGTTAAGGATGGACTTGTAATCCTCGGTCTGCAGTTCGATCGGGATGGTAAGCCCGGCCTCGGGCGTCATGATCGAGGAAACCTCGACGACGGCGAGCAAAAAGACCTCGGAATCGCAGAGTTGTGCGAGCTTTGCGCCCTCCCGCAACGCGCGCCGCCCCTCGACCGAACCGTCATAGGCGAGAAGAACCTTCTTATACATCGGACGTCCCCATCCATGGCGAGAAGTTCAACGCGGCAAGATTACCACCAAATAACGCGAACGGACCGGAATTTTGTTAGCGGATGCGGCCAGCGTCGTGCCACCTTCGTCTTACCAGCCTCGGAAGGGCCGGTTGCCCCTGCCCGGCCAATCGGCTAAATGAAGCTCCGAAGCACCCGTAGCTCAGCTGGATAGAGCGTTGCCCTCCGAAGGCAAAGGTCACACGTTCGAATCGTGTCGGGTGCGCCACCCGGTCATGCTGACATGACCATCGCGGGTCGCCGAGTCCACGATTTCCTGCGACCCCCGGCGCGAATGGCGGGAAGCGGAATTCAGACGATGCCGTGTTCTTTCAGAACGGCGTGCTCATCCCCTGACACCCATCCAAAGATCTTCGGTGTGTCTTCGAGCTGCTGCACCAGATAATGGACCTCGAAATCAATGGAAACATCCGGTTCGCCGCCACGGTCGTAGATGGCGGTCCAGGCGACATGCGCCAGGCAATGGTGCTCGTCGATAGGTGCGATGCGGACATTACGAAGTCGCATATTCTTCGTACCGATTCGGCGATAATTTTCAAACCCCTGTTGCATCATCTGCTTCAGGTGGTCGTCATTCCGGCCGACACTGACGCCAGCCGGAGAGGCAGCAACGAACGCAGTGGCGTATGAAGACGCCACTTGGTCCATATCCACTTGATCCCTGAGCGCCATTCGGAACAGCTTCTCATAGCGCTCAAACAAGTCCTTTACGTTCTTTTCCATAAGGTGCCGCCTCCGCACTATGGGCGCTCCAGACCGTCGACCTGCGCCTGCCGCCAGCGCTTGAGTGTCCCGGGATCGAGCCATCCGATCCCGACCAGCACGTCGACGGGGCTCACATATTTCTGGACCGTGAGCGCCGCCTCCGCCGCTCTGATCACGCGATCGTCTAGTTTCTTGCGGTTCTCCGGATGCATGTCCGTTCCAATGATGGAGTTCGACTTGAATCCGCATGGTCTGCGTTCATGATGGCGGCGCTTGATGCCGCGTCAACCGGTGAGCCCAAGGTCAGCTCTCCGACGATGGAGTCGATCCGGCATTGGCTTGCATGGACGCGCGCGCATAGGCCTCCGGAATAATAATCGACGGATCGGCCGGGTCCAGCGCATCGTGCGTGACCACCGTACCCACGAGTGCTGTCGCGGCAAGATCGAAGTCGGTCTTCTGTGGCGGAGCGAGGGAGACCTGCACCTGCGTCCGATAGACGACGTAGGCCGCAAGCAACGCCTGGACCATCGCGGTGAACAGGAACAGGGCGCGCGGCCCTTCCGCCGACATGAAGGCAGCGGCAATGAGCGGTCCGACCACTGAACCGAGGCCGTTGGTGAGCAGGATCGTGGCGGCGATCGGCACGACATCACTCGCCGGGGTCTTGTCATAGGCATGAGCCGCGGCAAGCGAATAGCCGGGCAGCGCGAGCGCTCCGAAGAGAATGCCGAATAGCAGCAGCATCATTCCGGATGCGGAGATCAGCCACGAGGCAACGCCCGCGGCGGCGGCTCCGATTAAGAGAACGAGCAGCACCAGGCGGCGATCGACGCGGTCGGACAGGCGGCCTACCGGCCACTGGACGATCGCTCCTGCCAGCACCGCCGTACTCATGAACAGCGCCACCTGATCGATGCTGAGGCCGCTGCCAGCGGCCGACAACGGCGCAAGGCCCCAGAACGCACCGTTAGCTGCGCCAATCATGAAACTTGCGACCAGCGCGACTGGTGCCGCGCGGTATAGCTGTCCGACGCGAAAGCTGACGGTGGTAATCGGTGCCGGTTGCGCCGCACGGGTCAGTGCCACCGGAACGATGGCCAACGAGGAAAGCATGGCGGCCACCATGAAGTTCCCAGCCTCAGCGATCGGATAGAGCGTCACCAGAGCCTGACCAAATGTGATGGCGCCATAATTGACCACCACGTAAGCCGACAGCACGAGCCCGCGCGTCTCGTTGGATGCGCGATCGTTGAGCCAGCTCTCGACCACCAGGTAGAGACCGGCGAAGCAGAGGCCGGTTATGCCGCGGAAAGCTATCCAGGCCACGACCACCGGCGCGAGCGCGTAGGCAAGCGCCACGGCAGCCGCCACCGCCACCATCGCTGTGAATGCGCGGATATGTCCCGCGCGCAGTATCAGATAAGGCGCGAGCAGACAGCCGCTGACGAAACCGACGTAATAGGCCGAGCTGATGACACCGAGCGCAAGATCGTCAAACCCTTCCGCGCTGCCGCGCAACGGCAGCAACGTGAATTGCAGGCCGCTGCCTGCCAGCAGGAACGCGAGCCCCAGGAGCAACGACACGATCGGGCGCAAGGTCTTCGGCATCCGGATCGACCCAACAGTCATCAGAGTCCAGATTCATTGAATCCACAATGTGTTGATAAGGCAGCAGATCATAAGAAGTTTCGCGCCCAGCGCGCCGAACACACCCGCGCGCGGACCATTGCTGGCCATCGAGCGCAACTCCGAAGGCATACGGCGGAAACTCCTGGCTTGAAGTCAGGCTACGGAAAGCGCTATTGAATTGAATTCAATTCAGTGTGCTGGATCGAGGATGATGACGACGATCGGGACGCGAGAAAGGCTGATCCGGGCGGCCGAAAAGGAGCTCATCCGCAGCCATGGGCATCTGGAGATGCAGGCTGTGGCGAAGCGGGCGCAGGTTTCTGTCGGGCTGGCCTATCACCACTTCGGATCGAAGGCCGGCCTGATCGCCGCTGTCGTCGAAGCCTTCTACAGCCGCCTCGACGAGGTTGCGTTCAAGGGGTTCAAGGCGCGCGTGGAAGGCTGGGCGGGGAGAGAAAAGCAGCGAATAGCCGCCTATATCGCCTTTCATTATGACCACCCGTTTGCGCCGCTCGTCATCGGAGCGCTGAGCCGCGCACCGGAAGTCCTGGATGTCGAGACCGCCTTCACCAACCGGCAGCTTGCTGCCGGCGCGCTGATGCTGCAGGCGGCCCAGCGCGATGGCGTAGTTCCCAACCGCATCGATCCTCAGCTCACCATTGCGCTGATGATCGGTGGAATTCGCCAGGCCCTGATCGGCGCCTTGATGAGCAAACAGCGACCCAATCCCGGCAAACTGACGGATGAAATCTGGGCGTTCATGGCCGGCGCCCTGCGCCTGCCGCCCGGCACCGGCACCGAAAAAGCGGCCATGGACGTTCAACCGCCGCTCGTCAAACATCGGCAGAGGTGACATGACCGTGTCCGACCCGCGCGACTTTCACGCTCCGCAATCGTCCTACACAAGAGAGGATCTGCTCAAGTCGAGCGAGGGCGGTTATTTCGGCCCGGGCAATGCTCAGCTCCCGGCACAGCCGATGCTGATGATGGACCGGATCATCGAGATCAGCGTGGACGGCGGCGAATTCGGCAAGGGCCACGTCATCGGCGAGCTCGATATCACGCCGGAGCTCTGGTTTTTTGACTGTCACTTTCGCGGCGATCCGGTGATGCCGGGGTGCCTCGGTCTGGACGCCATGTGGCAGATCATCGGCTACTGGCTCGGCTGGTCGGGCTCACCGGGCAAAGGCCGCGCGGTCGGCGTCGGCGAGGTGAAATTCCGTGGCGACATCAAGCCAGACGTCAAGCGCGTGCGCTACGAGGTCAGCATGCGCCACGTACGGCGCGGCAAACTGGCTGTTGGAATTGCGAACGGCCGTGTGTTTGCCGACGACACATGTGTCTATATCGCCAGGGATATGCGAGTGGGACTGATAGCGACTGCGATCTGACATCGCAGGTCGCAGAAGACCGAATGAGCGACGGGAAATCTCGATCACATTGCCATGGATGACGGCACTTGAACCGATCAAGTCACCGGGCTGAGGCGGCGGAGGCGGGCCCAATGCCGTGGATCTCACCCGCGCCGCTACCAATTCCTTAACGAGCTCGATACGAAGTCCTTTGGACGCACCCGCCGTCAATTCACGGCGCAGCTTGCGGAGTAGGCTGGCGTGCTGCCGCAAGCGGCCTGGCAGAAGGTCTCGTAGTAGGCTTCCAGCTCTGCAACCGCGCGGTGTTCCCATTCCATGGCTTGCGCCAGCAGGGAACCACTATGAAGCGGCCGGAAGGCCGCGGTTTGGCGGCACAGCGACGCGATGGTGCGGTAGCGGCGCACGTTTTCCATGATGGCCAGCCCGTTCATTGTTTGGATCTCCCCATTTCCTTTCCCGGGCACGAACTTGCGGCAGAACGATTTTCGATTAGTTAGCGGGACTGGAAGAGAGCGCGCGTGGTTTCCGAACTGTTGATGGCGTACGCGCAACCTGCGGAACAGGGCAGCTCTCGGCCGTCCCAACAAACATTCAGGCTAGAGCCAAGCGCTTCACTCATTCGTACGGATCGTTTGTGGCGAGGCCGAAGCATTGCTGTTCGAACAGATAACGTCCTGCGAACGATTGTCGGCCGAAAACAAAGACACCTCGGTCCCCTCACGCCCAACCAACGGGATCAGTCGCGTGCCGGCAAAGTAAGCTAACCCGAGGCCGAGAAGTGATGCAGACAAGATTGCAACCACGAACAGCGACTTTGCCCGCGTTCCCTTCAGCGATGGTTGCGGCATGTTGGCGGTAATGACTGACATTCGCTCGGCCTGAAAATGATGAGTTGGACCAGAGCCGTCGCCGATAGCGCCGACGGTTCAGGCTCGCGCCGGTCGCGCGGGAGACGCTGGACGGGCGACGAAGCGCGCGATCTGCGCTTGTTCGGCAGTTAAGGACGATGCCGAGCCATGAAGACTCATCCAACCGAGAGGTGAAGCCCGATCCTAATGGTGCTTGTGCGCGACACCATTGACGCCACTGACGGCGGCCCCGGCGTTTTCCTCGACGTTGTAGATGATGTCGACGGGCCCGGCCTTCTCGAACACCAGCGTACCCTTCACCTTCTGGCCGACCTGAAACGGCTCCTTGAGGCCCATCAGCAGAATGCGATAGGCGCCGGGCTTGAGCTCCACGGTCTTGCCGGGTTTGATCTCGAGACCGCTTGCGAGCGGGCGCGTCTTCGCCATGCCGTCCACCTCGACCACCTCGTGCACCTCGATCTGGCTCGCCACCGGCGAGGTGCCGCCGATCAGACGATCCGCAGTCTTCCCCTTGTTGGTGATGGTGAGATAGCCGCCGGCGATGTTGGCGTCCTTCGGGGTCGGGCGCGACCAGGGATGGCCGATGTCGAGCGCGCCGACTTTATACTCGTGCGCGCCGGCGCCGCTCGCAATAAGCAAACTTGCTGCGACAAACAAGGCCGCTGTGACAAACACAAAGAGATCTCTGACGATGGCTGTCATAATTGTCCTACTCCGATACGCGCGCTGGACAGTGAAGCGTGTAGAGAATCAATCGGACGCGATTGCGGCTGGCGCTCGCCGTGATTGCGGCCGCTGCCGTACGTGATTGCGGCCACTGCGTTGCGGCGCGAGCGAATTCCGCCGTACAACCAAGCAACGGATTGCGCCTCTTTCGCCATTCGCCCAACAAGCGACAGCCACACAGATGCCCGGCTCGGGATGGCGCGTTCGCTTTTCCGCTTCGCTTCCGTCCCGAGCAAGCCGCGCTTCTCGCACGATCCAGTCAATCTCGCGCCCGATTGCGATGGCTAATCGCCAGCCAGTGAGTACAGGGGGCGTATGTGTGTGCGTATGTTGGACGGCCCGCGGCCGGTATCTTTTCGTTCATGATGCTTTTCCTCGCTGCTCCCGCCGAGGCGCATCATCCTGGCGGCGGCGGCAATACCGGGAGCGGCGGGCCCATCAATACCATCTCGGCCGACACGCTTTCCGAAGGGCTGATCGCCGCGTCCATCCGCTATGAATTCATTCGGCTGGGCCAGCTCAGCGACGCCGACCTGCTCGCCGCCGCGAGCCGGGGCACGCACGCGCATTCGATCCGCTCGATCGACAGCGTCTCGCTTTCGGTCGCTTATGGAATCACCAACGACCTGACCGTTGCCGTTCGCGCAGCCGGCGTCCGCCGCTCGGATATCCGCGAGCCCGGAATGGACATGCTGAGCGGCGGCCACATGGGCATGATGAGTGCGAGCGACATGGGCAGCCTGATGAGTCCCGACGGCATCAACCGGCGCGGCAACTCGGCAGGGTTCGGCGACGTCACCATGCTCGGGCAATACCGTTTCCACAACAACGCGCAGACCGGGACATCGGCCGCCGTGTTGTTCGGCTTCAAGGCGCCGACTGGCAGCACCGACCAGCGCGACGCCGCCGGCCAGCTTTTTCAGGCCCAATTCCAGCCGGGCTCGGGTTCGTGGGACGGCCTGTTCGGCGCCGCCTTCACCAAGCGCGCCGGCCGCTGGTCGTTCGACGTAAGCGGTCTCTATTATCTGATCAGCACGGGCACGCAGGACACCAATCTCGGCGACCGCTTCCTGTTCGGCACCGCCGTGTCGTATCGGCTGGTCGGGCCGACCGGCTCCGCGAAAGAGGTGGAACTGCACGAGTACTGCATGCAGCCGCGCAATCAATTGCAGGAGCATTGTCTTTATCACGCCAACCACGACCACAGCGACATGAAGAAAACGCCCTATACGCTCGACCTCGTTCTCGAGCTCAATGGCGAGTGGCACGACAAGCAGCGCATCGCCGGCATTCCCGATCCCAATTCGGGCGGCACCACGGTCTATCTCTCGCCCGGCGTTCGCATCGGCTTCGATCGCTTCTCCAGCTTTGTCTCGGTCGGCGTGCCGGTCATCAACCAGCACAACGGCATTCAGTCCAAGCCTGATTATCGCGTGCTGACGGGGATCGGGGCGCGGCTGAATTGAGTACGGAAGCTGGCGGCCCCAAGCAAGATGTCTGCTTCGCCGGCCGTCGCGCCGATGGATATTAGTCGCTCCACGGACTACCGGAAGCTTATGCCAGATGTCACGCCGCCCGGACGTTGCCGAGGAATTTGCCGGTTTCGACTTTGAGCAGCTCGGATTGCGACGTCAGTTGGCCGGCGGCATTGAGCACGAGGCCCGCGGCGGCGTCGACTTTGCTCGAAGCTTCGCGCACGCCCGTGATGTTTTGCATCACCTCTTGGGCGCCTTGCGCCGCCTGCTGCACGCTGCGGGCAATCTCGTTGGTCGCAGCGCCCTGCTCTTCGACGGCGGCCGCAATGGAGCCCGTGATTTCGTTCATCTGCCCGATCGTGGTGCCGATCTCGCGGATCGCATTGACGGTAGAGCCGGTCGCATCCCGGATTTCCTGGATCTGGCTGGTGATTTCGTCGGTGGCCTTGGCGGTCTGCGACGATAGCGCCTTGACCTCGTTGGCGACGACCGCGAAGCCTCTGCCGGCCTCGCCGGCCCGCGCAGCTTCGATAGTCGCGTTCAACGCCAGCAAATTGGTCTGCCCCGCGATGGTCTGGATCAGCGCCATGACCTCGCCGATCTTTTGCGAGGCCTCGACCAGGCGGCCGACCATGGCCTCGGTTCGGTTGGCCTGCCCGACCGCATTCTGGGCAATTGACGAAGATTGGGTGACCTGGCGGGCGATCTCCTGGATCGAGGATGACAATTCCTCCGCCGAGGCCGCAACGGTCTGCACGTTCGACGCCGTCTGCTCGGCGGCTGCCGCGACCTTCGCGCTCTGATCCGTCGTGCCCACCGCAATCGTGGACATCGACGAAGCGGAATTCTGCAACTCGTCGGCGGCGGTGGCGGTGCCCCGGATCACCCCGCCGATGCTGCGCTCGAATTCGTCCGCGATGCGGGACAGAACCGCTTGCCGCTCCTCGGCGGAACGCGTCTTCATCGTTTCCTGTTCGGTGCGCAGCCGCGTGGTTTCGACCAGATGATCCTTGAAGACCTGGAGGCTTCGCGCAATCCGGCCGATCTCGTTGGTCCGGTCGACGAAGGGAATCTCGGTCGCAAGATTGCCCTTGGCCAGTTCGTCCATCGCCGCGCAGGTCCTGTTGAGCGGAACGACCAGGCCGCGGCCGAGCCAGAATGCAACGAAGCCCGCGAGCGCCAAGCCGGCCAGCCCGGCGATCCCGGCCCAGATCATCCGGCGGAAGACTACCGCGTCGATATCGTCGACATAGGCGCCGGCCTGAAGCGCGAGAAGCTTGTCGCCCGCGCCGAAGGACCCGACATAGGAGACCTTGCGGAGCTCGGCGCCACCGGCGGAGCGGGGCGCGAGATATTCGACAAAGCCACCGCCGGCGCGCGCGGTCCGCACGATGTCCTGGATCAACAGCTTGCCGCTCTTGTCCTTGAACTCCCAGCGGTTGACGTTGATGTATTTCGGATTGACATGCACATAGGTGACGCCGGCATCGGCGCTTCCCGTGCCGTAGACCCCGATATAGTCGGAGTATTCGCCCCAGCGCATGGCGCTGATCGAAGCAAAGGCCATCTGGCGCGCCTGGTCCGGAGTGATCCGGCCGGCTTTGGCCTCGTTTTCATGGTGGGCGAGAATCTTTGTCGCGGCCTCGACCAGATTACGGACCGTCGTCCGCCGCTCCTCCAGCACCGCGTCGCGCAACACCAGTATCTGCAGGGCGGAGACGCCAAGCAGCACGATCGTCAGCGCTGCAATGATGATCGCAAAACGCTGATAGACGGTGAGGTTACGCATCCGCGTGTCTTTCCTGTTGGTTGCGGATTCGTAGCAACACAACGTTAATCGACGGTTATCGGGTTGCGCGGTCGAACTGCGGCGTCCGATTGCGAGAATCGCGCTTGAAATGACAGCGCCGCGGCGACACAATGGCGCCTATCCTTCAAACACGGCGCGCCAGTGATCCCCGCACCCTGCGGATGGCATGGTGCGGCAAAGAGTGACTCATAATGGCTGAAGCCGATCTCGACGTCGTCATCCGGCAAATCGCAAAAGCGCAGAATAAGAGCCTGATGGCCGCCGTGAAGAAACGGCGCGACCAGATCATGGCTCGCGCGGCTAAGGCCAAGGACAAGGAGACCCGGGACCAGTTCCGGCTGATTGCCAAGAGCACGATGGAGCTCGGCACGGCCGCGGCCAAGCGGCTGCAAAATTCCGCGCAGAATACCGCCGATAGTTACGCGCGGGCAATCAGAAACGCGGCCGAGGAAGCAGCGGCGGCGAAAAAGCCGGCGAAGAAGAAAGACGCCTAGCCGCGATCAGCGGCGAGCATCGCCTTCCGATGCGCCTCATCGCACCAGCCACAATCGCATCCTTGTCAGCAAAAGCGCCCACGGACCCGCTTTCTGTTCGAGTTGCCCACCGGGAAATATCTAACCGATCGCGCGGTAGGTACTCGGCGTTGTGCCGATCAATCGGCGAAATCGCCGGTTAAAAGTGGCGAGATCCTCGAAGCCAGCCTTGAAAGCGATCCTGGAAATCGGATCCGAGCTCTCGCGGAGCCGCCTCGCAGCACGGTGGAGCCGCATATGCAGAATGTACTGATGCGGCGTCATTCCGGTCACTTGCCGGAACGTGCGCAGAAAATGATAGGGGCTCATTGCAGCGTCGCGGGCAAGCGCGTTGAGCCGTAACCCTCCATCTGGTTGCGCATCGATACGGCGGACGACCCGGGTGATCCGCCTCTCATCATGCGCGCTTGGAGTCCGGATAGGTGCGACTTCGTCGGCCGTGATCATCAGAACGGCGCCGACAAGTCGGGTCCCGATTTCCTCGAGAGCTGCTTCGTCGCGCTGGTCGCGTGCGACTTCAGCATCGGCTAGTAGACCAATGAGCTCGTTTGTCGGAGGCAAGGCGGCATGGACGAATGTAGTCCTGCGTGCGCCCGGCACGCCTGCGGCAATGCTCTCGAAGAATGCCGGCGCGAAATGAAACGCGAGACACCGGTCACCCTGCGCATGCTCGTGCCCGCACTCGAAGTAGCTGCCGGCATTGCCGAGCAGAAGCGATCCCGGCACCAGCGTCGCGGCTCCAACCTGCGTCCGGTACTGAAAGCTTCCCTGCGCCACTGGCGAGATTGCCGTTTCGGCGTGCTGCTCGACGAAAGAGTGGTCGTGCGGCCCGTAGTCGCAGAGCACGTCACGCACGCTCCAACCCGGGCCAGACGCCAATACCTGAATCTTGAGTGCCATAACGCCAGAACGAACAATTCGGTCTCGGGTTCTCCAAGAAAGCGGGGCAACGGCTGTTCCGGCCAGCCAGACCAGATTTAGCAATTTTTCCCAAGCGAATACCGCCGCCGCGCCACATCTTCAGGAGCGATCCGGATCCCGCCCCAGGCTTGCACTTCAGTTTCGCGGCACCGGACCCTGGCAGTGAGCAAGTTCCATGCGGCGACCTCTGTTCTTCGGATCGAGGCTCACTGCGAGGCGATCGTTAGAGTCAAAGGAGGCTATGATGACATCTGCGCACACCACAAATGCTCAAGCGCCAAGCTCGCTTACCACGTCATTTCCTCGCGTGCTCCACGCCCATGGCCCGGATCCAGAGCGCAAGGCCAAGCTAGAACTTTATTCGTGGCTCGTCGGTCAGTGGGAGATAGACGTCACCACAATACTTGAGGACGGGCGCACCCACGCCGGTCGCGGCGAGATTCACGCCGGCTGGATATTGCAAGGCCGCGCCATACAGGACGTTTGGATGATCCCGCGCCTCAACCGACGGCGCCCGGATATTGAACAACTCCCCGGGGCAGGAAATTGGTACGGAACGACGCTGCGCATCTACGATCCGAATCTCGATGCGTGGCGCATTCTATGGAATGACCCTGCGACCAATGTTTTCACGCAACAGACCGGCCGCGCACGAGGCCGAGATATCGTGCAGGAAGGTCCGGATCCAGGAGGCGGTTCGATGCGCTGGACTTTTGCCGAAATTGAACCGGCGTCTTTTCATTGGACGGCAGAGCGGAGCTTGGACCACAAAAACTGGCGGAAGCAGGTCGATATTCGTGCGCGCCGCGTGTGAGCGGCTGCGGACGTGTCCAGCGACCGAATCACCAGGAGACCGCATCCGAAGCTTACGTGAGGTCGTGTGCGCAGAACCCAGTCCACGGCAGCTCTTGCATTCGGCTACTTCGTTGTGGGGGTCGGCGCTTTCGCGGTGACCGGTCTGCTCAACGAGATCGCGCGGGAGCTTGGGACGTCAGTCGCAGGCGCGGGACAATTGATGTCCGCCTATTCGCTTGCGCTCGCGGTCGGGGCGCCGCTACTTGTATCTCTCACGAGGCGCTTTGGACGGCGTGGCTTGATTGCGGCGGGGCTTGTCTTGTTTGGAGTCCTGCAGTTTGCCGCGGCGGCGGCGCCGACCTACAGCGCGCTTGCAGCGGCGCGCATATTGGCAGGCCTTGCTGCCGCGATCGTCACTCCGCACTCGATCGCTGCCGCCGGTCTTGCAGCGCCGCCCGGACAGAGCGGCAGAGCCATCGCCACGATGTTTCTCGGGTTCACGCTCTCGATCGTGATCGGGATACCTGCAGGAAACGCGCTCGGAGCGGTTCTTGGCTGGCGCGTAACGCTCGGCCTTGTCGGAGCAATGTCGTTCGCGAGCGCGGTGTGGGTCGCACTCGCGGTTTCCAAACTGCCGAATACGCCGGCAGACTGGAGCGCATGGCGGTCTTTGGCGGGCAAAACAGTCGTTCTATGGTTGTTGCTGACTACGGTTCTCCAGTGTGCAGGTCAATTTACACTCTATACCTACCTTGCTCCCAGCCTCAGGGACAGCCTGGGCATTGATGCGGGGGGAATTGGCCTTCTGTTCGGCTGGTTCGGGGTAGCTGGGCTTGCCGGCAATTACTTCGCGAGCCGCGGGATCGATCGCATCGGCGCCGGACGTGTGGTTGGCGCTTGTCTTGTCCTCATTATTGCAGCGTTTGCGATGTGGCCCATGGCGTACGGCTCGCTGATGACTACGATGCTGGCGATCTCGATTTGGGGGCTTGGCGGCTTCGCTATTCATCCGTCTCAGCAGGCACGGCTGGTGCTCCTGTCGCCGGAAATGGCTTCAGCCTCGGCAGCATTGAATCTGTCCGCCACGTATCTCGGGCAAATGTTCGGCAGCGCGTTCGGTGGTGGCCTGATTATTTGGTTCGGCCCGAATGCGCTCTCTTGGGGAGGAGCTGCTCTGCTTGTTGCCGCGATTGGAGCGGCATTTGCCGCTGGCGCACGGTCCGCGGCAAGAGATAGTGTCGAGCAAACCTAGCCGAAAAAGGAAACAAGTCTAGCCGCTCTCAACGCCCAGCACCGCCATCAGCTTCAGCACCGCGCTATCGGGCGTGGTCAGCACCGGCCGTCCCGTCGCCTCGGCGACCGCGTCCGCTGCCGGCGCCAGGCTGTACTGGGCGAGCGCGATCAGGTCGCAGTTGCGCAAGCTCCTCGCTGCTTCCACCACCAGGCGGTCATGGGTCGCGCGATCGCCGCGATCGAGCGCGGCCAGCGCGCCTTCCGCCAGTTTCGGCACCAGTTCGACCCGCGACGGAAACTCCGGCGGCATCGAGACCAGCGTCGGCGGGAACGTCGACAGCAGCCCGATCTTCCGGCCACGCGCGACCGCCTGCTCGATCATCGCTTCGTTGGGCTTGAGCACCGGCATCGGGGCGTGGGCCCGCGCGACAGCTTCGATGCAGGGGCCGAACGCCGAGCAGGTGAACAGGATCGCATCCGATCCGGTGCCGGCCGCATAGCGTCCGAGCCCGAGGAATCGCTCGGCCATCGCGTCGGTGAGCCCACCGTCACGGGCCAGATCGGCCGACAGGCTGTCGTCGAGCAAATTCATCAGGCGAGCCTCCGGCCATAGCCTGGCGAAGGAGGCTTCGATCGGCACGATCGAATGTTTCAGGGCGTGGATCAGGGTAATGCGCATGCGGGTCAGTCTGGCTGCGGCGCGACTTGTGTCAACCCGCCGCGCCGCAGCGTCTCATTACTTGAACGGCAGAGCGTACATCAGGCCGCCCTTGGCCCAGGTGCCGCCCGACGTGCCGAGCAGCCGCTGGATGGCCGGCACATTGGATTTTGCCATTCGATCGGCATTGGCTGCGGTGACACCAAGCTCGATCAGGCCGTAGCGATGATGATCCTCTTCATTCTGCTCCTCCTAATGGCCAACACTCTTCAAGGCCAAGTCGACGGCGTGCCCCAGCCGATCGACGATCATGTCGATGTCGTCGGATGTCGCGATATAGGGCGGCGCCAGCAGGACGTGGTCGCCGCTGCGGCCATCCAACGTTCCACCTGAGGGATAACAGGCAAGGCCGCCTTCCAACGCCGCGGCCTTGATCCGCTGGTGGAGCTTGAGCGCGGGATCGAACGGCGTACGGCTGGCGCGATCGGCGACGAGCTCGATCGCCTGGAACAGGCCCCGCCCCCTGATATCGCCGACATGGCGGTGGTTGCCGAAACGCTCGGTCAGGCGCCGCTCGAGCTGGCGGCCAAGATCCTGGATCCGGTCGAGCAGGTGCTCGTCATCGATCACCCGCTGCACCTCAAGCGCCGCGGCACAGGCGAGCGGATGCGCCAGATAGGTGTGGCCATGCTGGAATGCGCCTGAGCCCTGCCGGATCGCATCGATGATGCGCCCGCCGGCGAGCATCGCGCCGATCGGCTGATAGCCGCCCCCAAGCCCCTTGGCGATCGCCTGGATATCGGGGGCGACGCCCTCCTGCTCCCAGGCGTGGCGCGTGCCGGTGCGGCCCATGCCGCACATCACTTCGTCCAGAATCAAGAGCGCGCCATGCCGATTGCAGATCTCACGGACGGCGCGGAAATATCCCTCCGGCGCCGGCACGCATCCGGCGGTGGCACCCACCACCGGCTCGGCGATGAACGCTGCGACCGTATCCGGACCAAGGCGCTGAAATTCGGCTTCCAGCTCGGCCGCCAGTCGCGTCACGAAATCGGTCTCGGATTCGCTATCGCGTTTTTCGTGATAGGCGAAGGCCGGCGTCACGTGGCTGAAGGCCGCCGACAATAGCGGCGCGTAGGGCTCGCGCCGCCAGGCATTGCCGCCCGCGGCGAGCGCGCCCAGCGTATTGCCGTGATAACTCTGGCGCCGCGCGATGAAGCGGTGGCGTTGCGGCTGACCGCTTTCGGCAAAATATTGCCGCGCCAGCTTGATGCTGGCTTCGATCGCTTCCGAGCCGCCGCTGACAAGATAGGCGTAGGCCAGACCGCCGGGCTCGTCGCCGACGAGCGCCTCGGCCAGCGCTTCGGCGGGCTCCGACGAGAAGAAGCCGGTATGGGCGAAGGCCAGCTTCGACGCCTGCCGCGTTATGGCCTCGAGCACGCGAGGGTGCTGGTGGCCGAGGCAGGAGACGGCCGCGCCGCCGGACGCATCCAGAATCCGCCTGCCATCCTCGGCGATCAGCCAGACGCCATCGCCACCGACGGCCTTTGGTGGCGCTTCACGCAGACTTCGGTGCAGCAACCGGCTTTTGCTGGCTTCCATGGCGATCAACCCTTCTCCGCGACATATTGCGACAGCGCGGCCAGGCGGCCTTCGGTCTCTTCGAGGCGCCGCTTGGCGCCGGCGCCGCCCAGCACGAAAGTCACGGCGGCCAGCGACTGCGCGATGGCGATGGCGCCGGTGAGGCTCGGAAAGAATCCGGGCGACGCGGCGGCCTCATAGAGCAACAGGTGATCGGCCCCCTCCGCCATCGGCGCCGCAACCGTATCGGCGATCGCGATCAGCGTGGCGCCGGAATCATGCGCGGCGCGGGCCGACAGCACGCTTGCCCTCGAATAAGGTGCAAACCCGATGACCACGACGGCATCGCCGCTATGGAATGCACCGAGATCGAGATCTTCGGGGCCCGAGCCGCCGACCAGATGCACCGCGTCCGGCCGGAACAAGCGAAGCTGATAATTGAGCAATTCCGCAACGCTGCGGCAGCTCCGAAAGCCGGCGATCCAGATGCGCCGCGCGGCGTGCAGGGCCTTGGCGGCGCTGGCCACCGAGCCGGCCGAAATACGCGCAAGACCTGCCGCCTCGGCTTCCAGCTTGTCGGAGACCAGCGACATCTCGGCGTTGGGCCCCTTCCGGCCGTCCTTGGCGCGACCCGAAAACGGCGAAGATTGTGCCGGCCGGCGAGCCTCGGTCAACGCAGCGCGCAATTCGTCCCATCCGGAATAGCCGAGTGCTTTTGCGAGCCGGGTGAAAGCGGCGGGATCGGCACCGGCTTCGGCCGCCAGATCGCGCATCGAGCGCGTGGTGGCGTCATAGTCGTTGGCGGCGACGAACCGGCCGACCTGTTGCAGCCGCATCGGCAACGATGGCAGCGCACTGCACAAATCGTTCAGCGGCGAGGATTTCGGCCCGGGCTGCGCCATAAAACATATGTTGCACATCTTGTATTTTGATACAACATTTGAAATGCAGCTTGCGGGCGCATGGCCGAAGATCGCTGCCGCAAGTCATTGTTGCCTGAAGTCATCGCCGCTTAAGTCGGGAAACCTTGTGCTGTGACGACATCCACGCCCGAATTCCCTCGCCGGGCGCAGTCCCGACCGGGCTGACGGCCGATCGCGGCGTGCTTGGCGTTAGCTAGCCTTATCGATCGGTCCATTCGATTGCGGCGCGGTCCTGCAACGAAAACAGCGGCCCGTCGTAGAGGAACGAGCATTGGTGGATCACCACCTGCCCGGCGCTGACGGTGACGTGCGAATAGTCCGGCAGTTCGTGCGATCCGGGAATGTGATCCGCTGCCTCAAGGTCGAACGCCACCTGATGCGATAGCGCGCGCTGGATGTGGAAGGGAATGCCGCGCCAGATGCCCGAGATCGGCCGGTGCAGATGGCCCATGAACAGATAGTCCGGCTTTCGCGTGCGCGCGATCACGCCCCATTCGGCCTCGGGATTGGCAAGCTTGATGCCATCCATGTAGCGTAGCCCGGTATCGAACGGCGGATGGTGCTGAAACAGCAGCAGCGGACGGTCGACCGGTGCCGAAGCAAGCGCGCGCTCGAGGAAAGCAAGCCGCGCCTCGCACAGCCATCCGGCGTGGTCAGGCGCGGCCTCGTTCAACGTATCCAGCGTGACGACCGTGGCAGCATCGAACGAATGAATGGACTGCACGAAGCCGGACTCGTCGCGCGGCACGCCGGGGAAGAAATGGCCAAACGGACCGCGTTTGTCGTGGTTGCCCATCAGGAGGATGGTCGGCGCAGTCAGCCGTGCCAGGACCGAGGCGAGATTTTCGTAAGCCGCGTCCTCGCCCCAATGGGCAAGGTCACCGGTCACGATCACGAAGGAAATATCCGGATGATCGCGATTGATCCGCTCAACTGCCGCGGCAAGCCGCTCGGCGGGATCCAGCCCGTAGAGCTTACGGCCACGGGCGACGAAATGAGTGTCAGTGAGGATGATGAATTTCATCGAACCATGGTCTCCTGTTAGCGACCGCCGCGGCGGCACACCGCAGCGGTCATTGATCTCCAGGCCGTGATCTCAGCGCACCGAACCCACCGTCTTGGGCAGCAGTTTCTGCACGTCGCTCGTCATGTCGGCGAGCACGGCTTCCGGCTCCTTGGTGCGTGCACCCGTCACAATGGAGTTGAGATGATCCTTGATCACGTCGGTGATCTTGAGGCCGTTGTCGCCGGGGAAGGCGTACCATTTGGTCAGCAGCGCAAGCTGGCTGACCGCGGTGTAGTTGTTCGGGTTCTTGACGTAGAAATCCTTCAGGTGGACGTCGTTGGCGATCTTGTTCGGCGGCATGTAGCCAGTGGTCTCCGCCATGATCGCCGCGCCCTTCGGACCGGTCCAGAATTTTACGACCTCCCAGGCCGCGTCACGCTTGGCCTTGTCCTTGGCCAGAATCATCACGACATTCCCGCCCGCCGGCAACCGGCCGTTCGGCGACACCACGTCCGGGAACGTATGTGTCTTCAACTCGAACTTGCCGCCGATCATCTGCGTGGTCTTGTTGAGGTCGGAAGTCGAGGTGATGTGAATGCCGGTCTTGCCGGCAGCGAAGGCCGCGCGCATCGCGGGCTGATCGAGATTGGGCATACCGGCTTCGCTAACGAGACGCGCCAGCGTCCTGATCGCGAACTGGCCTTCCGGTCCGTTGAACGCCACCCTGTTTTCCTCGGCATTCAGCATCGTGCCGCCGCGCGAAAACACTGGCGCCTGCCACAGCCAGTTACCGGTGATGTCCCAGGCATAGGTGATGCCGTTGATGTCGGGACCGAGCGCCTTGATCTTCTTGGCGAGATCGATCAGCCCGTCCCACGTCTTTGGCAGGTTGGCCGGATCGGCGCCGGCCTTCTTCGCCAGATCGACATTGACGTAGACGATCGGCAACGAAATCGCGAACGGCAGCGCATAGACCTTGCCGCTCGCGGTGCCGATATCGAACATCGCCTGATGGAAGCCCTGCTTGTCGAAATCCTTCTCGGCTGCGATATAGCCGTCGAGTTCGGCAGGAATGTTCTTGTCGACCAGCACGCGGATGCGATTGAGACCCTGGAAGCTCACGTCGGGCATCTGGTTTGTCACCGCCTGCCAGATGCCGATCGCGCACAGCGAATAAAGCGCGGTGCTGCCGTCCTGCAGCCAGCTATGGCCCTGCAGGCCAGCGGCGCGCAAAAGTCCGTTCACCAGGCCGAACTGCGGATGCAGCATGAATTCCCAGACGATCGCCATCGCGATCAGCGTCGCCATTACAGGAAGGAAATAGACGGTACGATACCAGCTCTTGAGCGCGGCGCCGCTCTGGATCAGGAGCGCAACGCCGAGCCCGAGCGCCACCGCACCGGGCACAACGATGGCGACGTAGGTCAACGTGTTCTTCAGCGAGATCCAGAACACCCGATCGGCGAACATCTCGTGGTAGTTCGAGAGGCCGATCCAGGAGAAGGCCGGCGCACCGAGCTGATAGTCCGTAAACGAGAGGGCGATCACGCCGGCGAGCGGGCCGATCAGCATCAGCAGCATCAGCACGAAGGCCGGCGCCGCCAACGCGTAGGCCGCCTGCGATCGCCCTGCCTGGTCGGCACCGGCGAATGCCCGCGCACGGACCCGTGGCGCCATCGCCATCCCCTGCAGCGTGGTAGCGGCGTCAGACAACGGCGACCTCCCGCGGCCGCTCGACGCGCGACGGGATGGAGGTCACGATGCGCTTGCCATCGGCGTCGAAGGCGCGAACTGCAGCGGGCGCAAAGCCATAGCCGGCTGACGCTCCGATCGCGGGCAACTGGCTGGGGTCGTTAACGCGCGCGACCACCGGCGTGTCCGTGCCCGCGCCGCCGATATGGACGAAGGCTTCCGATCCCAGGTTTTCCAGGTGCACGACCGTGCCGGAAAACGGTCCGTGTGAACCCAACTCGATCCGCTCCGGCCGGACGCAGACGCGACACCCTCCCGCCGGCGCCGGCGTTGCCACATGGAGAACATGTCCGAGCATCTCCAGCCGGCCATCGCTGCGGATACGACCGGGAAATGCATTTATCTTCGGCGTGCCGACGAATTCGGCGACGCGGATGTCGCAGGGCTCCTCATAGATCGCCGAGGGCGTACCTACCTGAATGAGCTCGCCTCCGATCATGACGGCAATCCGGCCCGACATGGTCATGGCTTCGGCCTGGTCGTGAGTGACGTAGATGAAGGTCGTCTTGAGCTGGCGGTGCAACTGGGCGATCTCGGCGCGCATGTGCACGCGAAGCTTGGCGTCGAGATTGGATAGCGGCTCGTCGAACAGAAACGCCCGTGGCTGACGCACGATAGCGCGGCCGACGGCAACGCGCTGGCGCTGACCGCCGGACAATTGCCCGGGCTTGCGCTTCAGCAACGGCGAAATTTCGAGCTGCTCGGCCACCCTTTCGACATCGTCGCGAATGACGCGCTCGGCGCGGCGGCGGCCCGGCATCAGCCGGCCGAGGAACGGCGTCCGCTCCAGCGCGGATAAGCGCTTCATCCGCAGCGGGACGGCGATATTGTCGAACACGCTCAGATGCGGATAAAGCGCGTAGGACTGGAACACCATCGCCAGATTGCGCGCGCTCGGCCTGATGCCGTCGGCGCTGACACCGTCGATTCGGACTTCGCCGGATGACTGCGGTTCGAGACCGGCAATGACGCGCAGAAGCGTGGATTTGCCGCATCCCGATGGCCCGACGAGCGAGATGAACTCCCCGTCTTGAATCGTGAGATCGACACCTTTCAGAACCTCGGCGCCGTCAAAAGTCTTGCGAAGCGCCCGAATCTCGATCTCGGCCATTTCAATCCGGTATCCGTGGCTGCGATACCGGACTTCCTAATTGGCTTGTTTGACAGTTATATCACAGTGGAACGAACAGAGCGGGCTTGGCCCCAGCTTTCCACCGGTCGTCCTGCCGACTGACGCAGAAGTGCAATCCCGCCTACACCTTCACCAGGCTCTCGAATCCGCCATAGATCATCCGCTTGCCGTCGAACGGCGGCTTCGATTTCGGATCCATCATTTCGTTGAGACGCGGGTCTTTCATCACCTTGGCGTTGATCTTGTCGCGCTGGGCGCGCGACTTGTAGGTGATCCAGGCGAACACGACGGTCTCGCCCGGCTTGAGCTTCACGGCGCGCGGAAATGACGTGACCTTGCCGACCTTGACGTCCTCAGCGACCCATTCGCGATAATCGAGCGCGCCATATTCGCGCCAGATCTTGCCGGCTTTTTTCGACAGGCGGGAGTAGGCTTCGAGATTTTTCTTTGGCACGGCGACGATGAAGCCATCGACGTAAGGCATTGCGTTACTCTCCGGTATTTCTGTCGATACGACGCCATCTCGGGGAGATGCGCAGCATCGAACTGTGGTGCGCAATTGCGCCCCTGAGAATCTCGAGATTCCGGGTCTGGTGCTCTCGCATCATCCCGGAATGACGACTGAGAATGTGGGGCTAGCGACGACTAACCATGACAACAAGATGCCTGAACCTGTGACGGCTGGTATTGGTCACGTAGTCGCACCCAGTCCATCGGATACGGCAGGCCTTCCTCGTGACGCCCGAGCGGGGTGAGGTCGAGATAGTGATAGGCGGCGTTCATCATGTCGAGGCCGCGCGCGTAGCAGGAATAGGTGTGGAAGATGTTCCCGGCCTCGTCGCGGTAGAACACGCTGATGCCCGGCGCCTCTTCGCCTCCAAACGGAGTGGTCCCAAAATTGTAGAGCGTGGCGCCTGACTTGAGCTGCTCGGGCGTGAATGAGACATCGAAATCGTAGTTGAACTCGTCTGCACCCGACGACAGCCAGTCGAAGGTCCAGCCCATCCGCTGCTTGAATGCGGTGAGCTTTTGCAGCGGCGCCCGCGAGATCGCCACCATCGTGGTGTCGCGGGCGGCCAGATGCGGGATCATGCGCTCGAACCCATCGGCCCAGAACGAGCAGCTCTTGCAGGCCTCGTTCCAGTCGGGTGCGAACATCAGGTGCTGTACCACGAGCTGGCTGCGCCCCCTGAACAGGTCCCCGAGCGAGACTTTGCCGCCGGGCCCATCGAACACGTAGTTCTTCTCGACCCTGACCCAGGGCAGCGCGCGCCGCTCTTCGCTCAGGCGCTCGCGCGCCTGGGTGTATTCCTTCTCATGCGCAAGGTGCGCCTTGCGGGCGGCGATCCATTCTTCCCGAGAGACGACGGGGTGCGGTTGCATAATCGGATCCTCTTGTTCAGGCCAGGTAGCTTTCGAGCTTGCCGAGGCATTCGGTCCAGCCGCGCTGGTGATTGTCGCGGGCGGCGGCATCAACGAACAGCGCGTGATTGAAGACGAGCAGCGAACCGCCACCTTCCGGCCTGATCGAAATGGTCACCAGCGATTCCCGCTCCGGCGTGGAATGCCACGCCCAGCTAAAAACCAGCCGCTGGTTCGGCACCACCTCGCGATAGACGCCGCCGACCTCGTTGTAAGTACCGTTGGCGCGGAAACTGATGCGGTAGTGGCCGCCGACGCGCAGGTCGATGTCGGCCTTGACCGAGCCGGCCTCGACCGAGACGGGCCCGAACCATTGCACTAGCTTTTGCGGGTCGGCCCACGCGGCGTAGACCTTTTCGGGCGCCGCGCTGAACCGGCGCGTGAGCGTGAGACTGGGGCGCTCGGCGGGCGCGCCGTCGCGGACGTTTGGCTTGGCAAGGCTTGACTGGGTGGCCATGGGTCTTCCTCCACAAAAGCGGCAAGGCGATCGAGAGCGTCGGACCAGAAGCGCCGGTAGCGGTTGAGCCAGTCCATCGCCTGCTCCATCGGCTGGGCGGTCAGCCGGCACGCGACCGTGCGGCCGGTCTTTTCGCGCGCGATCAGGCCAGCGTCCGACAGCACATCGAGATGCTTCATGATCGCGGGCAGCGACATCGAAAACGGCTGCGCCAGTTCGCTGACCGACAGGCCGTCTCGATCGCCGAGCCGCGCCAGCAGCGCGCGCCGTGTCGGATCGGACAGCGCGGCAAATGTGCGATCCAGAACGTCTTCCTGATACTTAACCATGTGGTTTAGTATAGACGCAAATAAAACGCCGTCAAGCCGGCGTGTGCATCACAAACTCGGGAGTGGCGGAAGAAGAAACTCCGATGGCCGGATCGTACAGCGCGAAACAGCGCTCTCGCCCGGCCATCATGCAGGAGGATCGCAAGGGGCGATCAATAATCCCGATAAATCCGCATCCGCCGCTGCTGTCCGTAGGCGAAGCGCGGATTGACGTTGCAGTAGAGCGCACGCCCCGACGCCGATGCCATGCACTGACCGTAGGTAGCATACGAGCAATCGCCGGGAACGCCGATACCCCGACCTTGGAGGCAGTAGGGATAGTCATACGCCGCCGCGGGTGAACTGCCCGCGATGGTGGCAACTGTCGCCGCCGACAGCGCCAATGCCGCTACGGTTGCGTTACGCATCTTCGATCTCCTTCACATGGACGCAAGGCCGCGTCGCCTTTGCCATAAAACACCGCGGCCTTGCCAATGTTCCGTGAGGTAGATCACTGCACTTTTTCGATCTTGGCTTCCTCGATCACCTTCTTCCACTTTTCGGTTTCGGCCACGATCATCTTGCCGAACGCCTCCGGCGGCCCGATCAGCGGTTCGCCGCCAAGCTCGGTCAGGCGGGCCTTGATCGCCGGCTCGGCAAGGATCTCGTTGATCTCCTTGTTCAGCTTGGCGATGACCTCCTTGGGCGTGTTCTTCGGTGCGCCGACTCCGAACAGCGCACTCGCCTCGTAGCCCGGGATGGTGTCGGCAAGCACCGGCACCTCCGGCAACAGCGGCGACCGCGTCGTGCTGGTGACGGCCAGCGCCCGTACCGAACCCGCGCGGACATGCTGGAGGATGGAGGGCATGTTGTCGAAGATCAATTGGACCTGGCCGCCGAGCAGATCGGTGATCGCGGGCGCGGCACCGCGATAGGGCACGTGCTGCATCTTGGCGCCGGACATCGCCATGAACATTTCGCCCGACAGATGCACGGATGTGCCGTTGCCGGACGAGGCCAGGTTCACCTTGCCGGGACTGGCCTTCACAAGTGCGATGAACTCGGCGGGTGTCTTGGCCGGCACGTCCTTGTTGACCGTCATTACGTTCGGCACGCGATTGAACGCCGCAATCGGCGCGAGATCGCGCACGAGGTTGAATTTCAGATTGGCGTAGAGCGTGGCGTTGATGTAGTTCGCGGGATTGACCAGCAGCAATGTATAGCCATCCGGCTCGGCATTGATGACGGATTCGGTCGCGATATTGTTGCCGGCGCCGGGCTTGTTCTCGATCACGAATTGCTGGCCGAGTCGCTCGGAAAGCCGCTGGCCGATCAGCCGCGCGATGATGTCGGTCGCGCCGCCCGGCGGATATCCGACGACCCATTTCACCGGCCGGGTCGGATAATCCGCCGCCGAAACGCTGCCGATCGAAGCGGCAGTGGAAAGGCCGATGGCGGCCAGGCAAATCGCAGTGCGACGTGAAATCATAAAAACTTCTCCTTGGTGGCCGGGTTCAGGCCCGGTCCGTTTCTATTAAGGCGCGGTTCCATTGAACCGAACGCGGCGCGCGTTGTAACAAACAAACCCCGGTGCGGCCAGTGGGGCGCAGCGTCTTCGACCACAACAAAAGGATAAGGCATGTCCGTCAGGGTTAACGCTCTCGACCATCTCGTCATCAATGTGTCGGACGTCGCGCGTTCCGCCGAGTGGTACCGGAAGATCCTCGGCATGGAGGTCAAGGTGTTCGATCCGGGTCCGGGCAAAACGCCGCGGACCTCGCTGGTGTTTGGTAACCAGAAGATCAACGTGCGGCCGCGCGACGCCGACAAGGTCGAGTGGTTCACCGCCGACCACGAAACCGCTGGCAGCGACGATCTGTGTTTCCTGACGTCGAGCACGCCAGACGATGTCGTGGCGCATCTGAAGGCCAACGGCGTCGCGATCGAGGAGGGCCCGGTCGCCAAGCAAGGCGCCCGCGGCACGCTGCGCTCGGTCTATTGCCGGGATCCGGACGGCAGCTTGATCGAGATTTCGTCGTATGAGGATGAGGTGAAGTAACGCGCCACTCCCTCCCGTCATTGCGAGGAACGTAGCGGCGAAGCAATCCATACCCTCCCCGCGGCAGGTATGGATTGCTTCGCGGAGCCTGTCATCGGGCGCGCATTCGCGCGAGCCGTTGGCTCGCAATGACGGGGAGAGAGCGCGACCGCAATTCCCGATTTGCCCATCGCGCCTTCCGATGGCAGAACTACTCCCAAGCAAGAACCAAAAGCCGCCATAACGCGGCACGGGAGGAATCATGCCACTTTCACAGGCCGCACCGGGCATTGTCGGACCATTCGCAGGACTCGACGTGCCGTGGCTGCTGCGGATGCGCGCCGAGAGTCGCCGCAGCCATCCGTTCCTGATCTGGGCGCCATTCGAGGGGCCCGCGCGAAGTTGGTCTTACGGCGAATTCCACGAGCGGGTTGGCCAACTTTCCGCTGGCCTCGCCAAACGCGGCGTCAAGCCCGGCGAATACGTCCTGATCCATCTCGACAATTGCATCGAGGCCATGCTGACCTGGTTCGCCTGCGTCGAACTCGGCGCGATCGCGGTCACCACCAACACCCGCTCGGCGGCAGCCGAGATGGAATATTTCGCCGGTCATTGCGGCGCGGTCGCCGCCATCACCCAGCCAGCCTATGCCGAGCTGATCTCGGCCAATTGCCGCGGCCTGCGCTGGATCGCCGTGATCTCGCACGACGCTGGCAGTACGCCGGCGCGAGGCACGTCGCGCGGCGACAGCTTTGAGCAACTCTTCACCGACAGCGCCGACCGGTCGCGCCGCTTAACCGATCCGTTCGCGCCGTGCAGCGTGCAATATACCTCCGGCACCACGTCACGGCCGAAGGCGGTGCTGTGGACGCATGCCAACGCATTGTGGGGCGCCAAGATCAACGCCGCACATGAAGACCTGCACGCGGGCGACGTGCACCAGACCTATCTGCCGCTGTTTCACACCAACGCGCTCGCCTATTCGATGCTGGCATCGCTTTGGGTCGGCGCAACCTGCGTGATTCAGCCGCGGTTTTCGGCCAGCCGCTTCTGGGGCGTGGCGCTCAAGCACAACTGCACCTGGACCTCGACGATTCCCTTCTGCATGAAGGCGCTGCTGGAACACGAGGTTCCGAAGAACCACAAATTCCGGCTGTGGGGCACTGCGGTATCCGAGCCGCCGCCGTTTGCGGCATTCGGCGTCAAGACGATCGGCTGGTGGGGCATGACGGAAACCATCACACACGGCATCGTCGGCGAGGTCGACCAGCCCAATACGCCGATGTCGATCGGCCGTGCGGCGCCGGAATATCAGATCCGCATCGTCGAGGACGACGGCACGCCGACACAAGTCGGCGGCACCGGCAATCTCCTGATCAGGGGCATTCCCGGCCTGTCGCTGTTTTCAGAATATCTGCACAACGAACAAGCCACGCGCGAAAGTTTCGACGAGCACGGCTACTTCATCACCGGCGACCGCGTCACGCTGCTCGATAACGGCTTCATCAAGTTCGGCGACCGTACCAAGGACATGTTGAAGGTCGGCGGCGAGAACGTCGCGGCCTCCGAGATCGAGCAGGTGATCGCGGTCGTGCCCGGCGTGCGTGAGGCCGCGGTGGTAGCGAAGAAGCACCCGATGCTGGACGAAGTGCCCGTCGTGTTCATCATTCCGCAGGCCGGTGTGGCGGGCGCCCCGCCTGATCTGCACGACACCGTGATGGCCGCCTGCCGCAGCGGGCTCGCCGACTTCAAGGTGCCGCGCGAGATTCACTTCGTCGACGACATGCCGCGCTCGACGCTGGAAAAGGTGGCAAAGGCGGAGTTGCGGAAGATGCTGGGGTGAGTGCCGAACGGCCCGTCATTCCGGGGCGCGAAGCGAACTATGGTGCGCAATTGCGCACCTGAGAATCTCGAGATTTCGGGTCTGGTCCTTCGGGCCATCCCGGAACGACGGCGGAGAATCGGACGCTCAATAATACCCGAACGCCACCGGGCGGAAGGCGTGCAGCAGATGCTGGTCGAGCTTGTCGCCCATTTCTTCCATCATGCCGTAGGCCCGGGCGTGGGTGAACTGCAGCCGGTAGGCGCGCTTCTCGACGAGGGCGGCGTAGATATCCACGATCGTGGTCAGCCTCACGATGTCGCTGATCTCCTTGCCGCTCAGGCCGTTGGGATAGCCTGTGCCATCGAGGAATTCATGGTGGTGCAGCACCACGTCCAGCATTTCGGGCGGGAAGCCGCCTTGGGCGGCCAGCGCGTCATAGCCGCGGCGCGGATGCTGGCGCATCTCTTCCATCTCTTCCAGGGTCAACGGACCCGGCTTGTCCAGGATCGCCACCGGAATGAATGCCTTGCCGACGTCGTGCAACAGTGCTGCGCGGGCGAGACGGCGCTGGTCGTCGTCGCGCATGCCGAGATGCTGCGCATACGCGACCGCAAAGCCGGTGACGAAGAGGCAATGGCGGTAGCTGCCGGTGTGGTGGCAGCCGACCGCCGTCAGCCATTCCCGCAAGGATGAATGCCTGATCGCCTTGAGAATCTTGTTCTCGGCCTCGATGATGTCGCTGAACTTTAGGGGAACGCCGGCCGGAAGCTTTTCGAAGATCTTGACCATCACGGCATGCGCCGCCTCGACGCCCCTGTTCAGGGCCTTGCCGCGATCGGTCTCGTCAAATCCGTCGCTGTCCGGAAACGCGGCGCGGATCCGCTGCAGGATGCCTTGCGCGTCGAACGGCCGCGCGATCGTGTCGGTGGCGCCGAGCGCCCAGGCCTGCATCGATCCGTGATGCAGCGCATCCGCCAGCACGAACAGCCGCGGCATCTCGCGATAGGCCTCAGCTCGCAGCTTGTTGCGCACCAGTTGCACGCTCTCGGCGGAACGCAGGTTGATGTCGACCACGATGCCCGCCAGGTCCCGTTCCGGGCTGTCGGGAATGTCAGACGTCGCGATGGTGTCGACCTGGCCGACGGATCGCAGAATGCTGGCGAGTTCGCTGCTTTGATCGCTCCGATCCGAAGCGAGCAGCAGCCGGCGCCTCGTCGAAGCTTTGTTGGTTGCGGATGTCATGAAACCCCAGACCCCTAGCGATGATGACTTGCAACCGAGGCTAGCGGATAAGGAGTTCCCCGGGCCTTAAGAGGCATTGTGAATACAGCCTAATGTGAACGCTAAAATTTTAGCGGTTCGTGATGCGCCGCCGCGCGCCGTCCCACGGCGTCATCATCTGAGAAAGCGGATGACGAGCGCGATCGCGCGTGTTCGCGCCGCGTCAGACGCCATGCTTGCTGCGGGCATTCGTGCGGCAACTGCACTTGCCGGATTGGCTTACGGGTTCTGTCGAACATGAAGGAGGATAAGGTTGAAACATTGAAGCGGCCGAGATCGCGAGCCGATGCTCGTCGCCGCTTTGCTCACAGTTCGCGATGGAGCAATGCGGGCTGCCGTCAACAAGGTCATAACAATGCGCAGGCACCACCCTCGCTTTCCGCATTTCCCAATCCCGATCAGATCGCGTTAGGATGAGGCCGACAATTGCACGGGAACTCCTAGGGAGCCGCAATGCCGACAATCGATCGTGACGGAGTTCGCATCTATTACGAGGTTCACGGCTCCGGCCCACCGTTGCTCTTGACCCACGGCTATTCGTCGACCTGTGGGATGTGGCAGGGGCAGATCGCTGCGCTATCGAAGCATCACAAGCTCGTTCTGTGGGACATGCGCGGCCATGGCCAGTCGGACTATCCCGACGACCCCGCAGCCTATAGCGAAGCGCTGACGGTGGCCGACATGGCGGCGCTGCTCGATGCCGTCGGCGCCGAGCAGGCAGTCATCGGCGGGCTCTCGCTCGGCGGCTACATGTCGCTGGCGTTCTACCGCGCCCATCCCGAGCGCGTCCGCGCGCTGCTGATCATCGACACCGGCCCCGGCTTCAAGAAGGACGAGGCACGCGAGGTCTGGAACAAGCGCGCATACGACACCGGAGACCGCTTCGAGCGCGAGGGCCTGGAGGTCCTGAAATCGGCCAGCCGCGAACGCTCCAGCGTCACCCATCGCGACGCATCGGGCCTGGCACGCGCCGCGCGCGGCATGCTGACCCAGCGCGATGCCCGCGTGATCGAATCCCTGCCCGATATCAAGGTGCCGTCGCTGATCGTGGTCGGCGCCGACGACACGCCGTTCCTCGCCGCTTCCGACTACATGGCGGCCAGGATTCCCGGTGCGCAGAAGGTGGTGATCCCGGCCGCCGGCCACGCCGTCAACATCGACCAGCCGCAGGCCTTCGTCGACGCCGTGCTGCCGTTCCTCGATGGCCTCAACGCCAAGGCACCACAGAAAGCCGCATCATGAAGACAGCCGCTGTTGTCCTCGCCCTGATCGCAAGCGGCGTCACGCAAGCTGCCGCGCAGCACTTGCCGCCGATCGGCGGCCCCTACCCACCACCGTTCACCGAGACGCTGTCGAACAACATCCCGCTGGCGTTCGGCATGGATGCCAATGCGGCCGCGCACGCACTCGGCGTCCCGCTCAATTACGTCCGCGGCCGGCGGGGCGATGAAATCTTCCTCGCGTTCCGCAACATCGGCGGCAGCGGACTGTTCTACAAGAAAGACCGGCTCTTTCTGCAATTCCGTAAGGGCAGGTTGGCCGGCTGGAAGGGCGACTGGGGTCACAACTGGATGTGGCAGTAGCCGCGGTTGGACAAGCCTTTACCCAATCGACTTCGTGCAACTCAAACGCAAATGGATGACCCGTGGGACAGGATATCGAACTGACGGCCTCGGACGGTTTCAAACTGGGCGGCTATCGCGCCGATCCTGCAGGTGCGCCGAAAGCGGCCATCGTGGTGATCCAGGAGATTTTTGGCGTCAATCACCACATTCGCTCGGTTTGCGACCGTCTCGCGGCCAAAGGCTATGTCGCGATCGCGCCGTCGATCTTCGATCGCACCCAACCCAACTTCCAATGCGGCTATTCGCCCGACGAGATTGCGACGGCGCGAAAATTCATCGCCAATCCGGATTGGGCCGCGATGCTGCGCGATACCCAGGCCGCGATCGACGCCGTGAGGGATGTCGGCGCGGTCGGCATCATCGGCTTCTGCCTCGGCGGCAGCATCGCCTATGCGGCAGCGACCAAGCTGTCGGGCCTATCTGCCGCGGTCGGCTATTACGGCGGCGCCGTCGTCCGCTTTGCCGACGACAAGCCGCAAGTGCCGACGCAACTGCATTTCGGCGAAAAGGATGCGGGCATTCCGCTAACCGACGTCGAAACCATCAAGGCCAAGCGGCCGGAGGTCGAAGTCCATATCTATCCCGGCGCGCAGCACGGCTTTCACTGCGACGAACGGTCCAGCTACGACAAGGCCAGCGCAGACATCGCCTGGCCGCGGAGCCTGGCGTTTTTTGAGAACCATTTGAAGTGACGCCCGGAGGGCGTCACTTCGGGGCGCGCGTCTTCGCGTGAACTATGGTGCGCAATTGCGCACCCCAGAATCTCGAGATTCCCCGATGCGCAATTGCGCATCTGAGGTCTGGCCCTTCGGACCATCCCGGAATGACGGACATCAACTAAAGCCTCACTCGCCCTTGACGCCGGTGGCCTTCGCGACATCGGCCCATTTCTCGTAGTCGCGGCGCAGGACTTTCTCGAACGCTTCCGCCGATCCACCCACCGGCACGAGGCTGAGCGTCTCGATCCCGGCGACGCCCTCGGGCGAGGCGATGATGCGGGCGAGCTCATCGGAAAGCTTCTTCACAATCTCCTTGGGCGTTGCGGCGGGTACGAACACGCCGAGCCAGCCTTCGATTTCAAAGCCGGGGTAACCGAGTTCGGCCATCGTCGGCACGTCGGGCAAGGCAGTCCGGCGCTTTTCGCCGCCAACCGCCAACGGCCTGAGCTTGCCCGCCTTGATTTGCGCGCTCGCCGTGGTCAGGTCCTGGAACGCCGAGGTAACCGTGTTCGCGAGCAAGTCGTTCGTGAGAGGCGCCGAGCCGCGATAGGGGACATGGGTCATGTCGATATTGGCGGTCTTCTTGAGCAATTCGCCGTAGAGGTGAGACGTCGTGGCGTTGCCGAAGGTGCCGTAAGGCTTGCCGGGGTTCGCCTTGGCATAATCGATCAGCTCCTTGACGGACTTGATCGGCTGCTGCTCGGGGACCACCAGAACGATCGTCGACAGCGCAATCTGGGTGACCGGCGCGAGATCCTTGAAGACGTCGTAGGGCAATTTCGAAACGAGGCTCGGCGCCTGAATGATCTGCGTAATGCCGATCAGCACGGTGTAGCCGTCGGGCTGCGCCTTGGCCACGTGGTCGTTGCCGACCACGCCGCCGCCGCCCGACTTATTCTCCACGAGGACGGTCTGCTTCCACGACTCCTGCAGCTTGTTGGCCAGCAAGCGGGCCAGGACATCGGTGGCGCCGCCCGCAGGATAGGGCACCACGAAGGTGATGCGGCGGCTCGGATAGGGATCCGCCGCCGATGCTTGATGCGAAGAGGCGCACAAAGCGGTCACGGCGATGGAAGCGAGCAACGCTGCCGCAGTCATCGCACGCACCACGCGGACCGGCAAATGATAGTTCATGGTCACACTCCGGATTGCAGGCACTCTACCGACAAACCGGCGCGCCTAGATTTGAACGACGGCTTTCTACATCGCTGCAGCGCAAGATGGAACATGGTTTCGAACGTATTCAGCGCATAGCGCCAATTCATCGCACCGGAGCGGCCCGACGCTGATGCAGGACACCAAAAGAACTCCAGGCACGTGCGAAACCGCACGTCTGCCACTGCAAGTTAGACCAGTTTGTCAGATTACTCCCGCGACATGGTGCAGAACGGAGTGGCCACCTCTGCGCGAAACGGATGGTGAATTTTCTTGGTCAAATGCAAGGCATTTGCCTGACACCAATGCTCAGGAAAGGAGCGGTGTCAGAATGACCATGCGATGATGGAAAGGCTTCGCGTTCTAGAACCAGCGCTCGCTGACGAGCACGGTATCGCCGGGGCTGATCGGGCTGCCGGGCGGTACGACGAAGCGCGACGTTCCCGAGGCATCGGTGTGGGTGACCGTGACGCTGTCGCGGCGGGCGCGCGGCGAGAAGCCGCCGGCGATCGCCACCGCGCTCTCGACCGTCATGTTCGGCACGTAGGGATATTGCCCCGGGGCTGCGACTTCGCCGAGAATGAAGAACGGCCGATAAGCTTCGATCTCCACCGCGACCGAAGGCTCCCTGATGAATCCGCGGCGCAATTTCGCTGATATCTCTTCCGCCAGTCCCGCCGTGGTGCGGCCGCGCGCCCGCACCGAGCCGATCAGCGGCATCGTGATCGCGCCGCCAGCGTCGATCGCGTAGGTGTTGGTTAGTCCCTCCTGGCCATAGACGACGACGCGCAGCTTGTCGCCGGCATCGAGATGATAGGCCGCGTCGTATCGCACGGGCGCGGGTTCGGCATAAGCGACCGGCGCGGCAACGACGGCGGGTGCTGATGCTGCACGCGGCGCTGAAGCAAAGGCGGCGCGAAGTGCGCCGATGGCGCCGCCGCCGGAATCGGCCGCGGCCGTCCGCGGCGGCGGACTGTTGGGCTGGCCATAGGCCATCTGGTCGAGATCGCCCGGCGGTGCGACCGCAACCGGCCCGGTCGTGCGCATGCAGCCCGACAGAGCGAGCGCAGTGATGATCGCAGTGATCGGTATTCGAAACGCGTGCACAACCCGCACCAGAGCCATCCCTCAAAGCGAGACAGCTCTAGTCTTGCACCGGGTATGGTTAATAAAGGGTTTTGGAAGGTGGGGCGCGACGCCGGCGCTCAAAGCTCCCTCTCCCGTTCTTCACGGGGAGAGGGAGAGAAGCAAGAATCAAGCACTCACGCCGACGCCGATCGGGCAGGACACGCCGGTACCGCCCAATCCGCAATAGCCCGCCGGGTTCTTGGCGAGATATTGCTGATGATAGTCCTCGGCGAAATAGAAATCGCCCGCTGGCGCAATCTCGGTGGTGATGGCACCCAGCCCCTTCGCCGCCAGCGCCTTCTGGTACATAGCCTTCGACGCATCGGCGGCTTGCCGCTGCGCGTCGCCGAACGTGTAGATCGCCGAGCGATACTGAGTACCGACATCGTTGCCCTGCCGCATGCCCTGCGTCGGGTTGTGATTTTCCCAGAACGTCTTCAGGAGCTGCTCGTAGGAGACCTTCTTCGGATCGAACACGACCAGCACCACTTCGGTATGGCCGGTACGGCCCGAACAGACCTCTTCATAGGTCGGATTGGGCGTATGCCCGCCGGCATAGCCAACCGCGGTCGCATAGATGCCGTCGCCGAGCTCCCAGAACTTGCGCTCTGCGCCCCAGAAGCAGCCGAGGCCAAACACCGCCTGTTCGAGGCCCCCAGGATAGGGCGGCTGCAGCTTGCGGCCGTTAACGAAATGCGTGGTCGCGGTCGGTATCGGAGTGGCACGGCCCGGCAGCGCCTCGGCTGCACTCGGCAACGCGGTGGTCTTGCGCATGAACAACATGGAGCACCTCCAGGCGGGACATCGGCGGACGCGACGACGGCATCGGCCGGTTGGACTTCTATATATGTCTTTACGCCTGTTACCGCAGCCCTGTTACCTGGCCCCGGGGCGGGCGCCGGCCGGGTTAGTCCCGCGAATAGCCGATCAGCGGCTTGCGGGGCCGGAACAGGATCATGAGCAGAATGCCGACCACGCCCAGCACGGCGAAAACCGGCTGATCCAGCAGGACCCTTATGACACTGTTCCAAAGCCAGGGCGCGGTACCCTCGACCCAGGTCCGAAGCGCAAGCTGGCTGGACTGATGGACGTCGTTCCAGAACTGGCCGAACCGGGTAAACCGCAGGGTCTGGTCGGCAACGAAACGGGCACCGTCATAGACCATGAAGATGAATCCGCCGGCCAGAAGGAGCAGGCCGATAAGCCGGAAAAAACCGCGGATCATGTATCACCTTATATCTGTCGCCCCCAAAAGGCCGTCAGCCAATACCGGGGACACCCCGGAAATTCAACCTTGTCAGCACCTTACGCGCCCCTTTCCGCCGCCTTTCCGGCCTTTCGGGGAGGCCGGAAGGCGTTGACGGTGCAGGACGCGCCCTCTATAAGACCCCCAATGGCGGCGGGCGCAATCCCGCCGCCGCTGTTCTTTGAGCAGCGCCGCTTGCGGGAGCATTTTGGCTTCCGTCCATGGCATCCTCAAGAACGGCTTAGGTTACGAACACCTTGGAAAATACAACCAGCGATCACGCAATTTGAACGGCCGGCGCGCTCAAGGGCCGACCACCCGAGCGATGACAGCCGAAGGATAGTTGAGAACATGGCCAATACCACTTCCGCCAAAAAGGCGACCCGCAAGATTGCCCGCCGCACCATCGTCAACAAGTCGCGCCGCACCCAGATGCGCGGCGCGGTCCGCACCGTCGAGGAAGCGATCAAGAGCGGCGACCGCAATGCAGCGCTCGAAGCGATGAAGCGCGCGGAACCGGAACTGATGCAGGCAGCGCAGCGCAACATCATTCACAAGAACAATGCGAGTCGGAAGGTATCCCGCCTGACGCATGCGATCGCCAAGCTCGCAAAGTGAACTGACAGAAATAGATATTCGTCAAAGCCCGGCTTCGCCGGGCTTTTCTTTTTCAGTCATGCCGGGCGCGTGCGCAAAATTCATCTCGTCACGAACGTGCCACCTGTTGGATTTTGGGCACACATTGAAAGGCACCTGCCGGATCGACCGTGACAATTCAATCGTCTCGTTGCTGACCACCGCGTTGCGTGTCATATTTCGGGCACCCGTGGTTTTACGAGGTGCAACTTATTGCACCGGCGTTGCCATGCGCATTTGCGCGAAACGCGATCGCGGCGGCTGACCTGATCAGACAACGCCTGCTTCTTCCGCAGCATCGCTGGCGCGGGTTACCCTGCAAAAACAATTCCGAAAAACTTCGTCTCGCTAATCACTTATCCACATAGCGAGGACAAGCGTTTTGAAAATTGGTCCCGGTAACCACGATTGTAACGGTTTCTTAAAAAATTTTGCGAGTGCGGCGAAAATTGTCACGCTCGTTCGCGCCGCGGGATTCTCTGCGCTGATTCAAAAACTTGGTGTGGAGTGTCGCATTTGCAGTGTTGCAACATAGCCAAAGAGTCACGCGACATCGTCGAATCACGGATTGTCAGAAATCACGCTTGGTGTATTTGTTACTCGTTCGCGACGCTCAAGGCTCTCCTGACCAGCGCGGTATGAGACCCAAGAGCGGACGTGCAAATCGGCGGCGGTGTGCGCGTTAGCGACGCTTTCCAAGCGAAGCTGAGTTGGTAACTCATAGCAATATGGGAACGGTCGTTCTGTGTCTAAATTTCCCGGCGTGGCGCTCACGTTTCAAGCGCGTTCCGGACAAGGGGAATAAGATGCTTACCGACGATGCAGCGATTGGGAACGCGTAGCTCGCGAACGTGTTGAAGACGACAGACTGAGGTACGCGGCGGACGCAGCGGTCGAACAAGCGGATGTTCGGAAGCGGCAGACTGGCTTTGAAAACACTGGTGATCTGGTTGCTCGCTGCGCGTTCTCGCGGCGAGAGGGGGAGGTACTATGCTTTACGAAATCAACGCGACATTCGGCACGCTCATTTCCATCGAGACCGCTTTAGAATCCCTGAGCAACGCTTTTAGCCCGCCCCCCATGCGAACTCCGCCCGGCGCGTCGAGTACGCGCTGACCTCGCGGCAGCCTCTCACTCCATCCAACCTCTGATCTGTGCAACGGCGATCCCGCCGAACGCCCGATCCATGTCTGGTGGTTGAAGCGCCGCGCCGAGGTCACGTCTGGCAGAAAACCTGCAAGGTCGCGCCAGCCGATTTCGCAAGACACTATTACTCATTCAGAAAAGTTCTCAGGCAATGACAAATACGGAACAAGATCGCTGGTCGCGCGTGAAGGGGCGGTTGCGGACGAGTGTGGGCGAGGACGTCTACACGAGCTGGTTTGCGCGCATGGACCTCGAAGGCGTGCAGGACGAAAGCGTCCATCTGTCGGTGCCGACCCGCTTCCTCAAGAGCTGGATCCAGGCGCATTACGCCGACCGTGTCCTGACCTGCTGGCAGGCCGAGATGCCGGAAGTGCACCGGATCGACCTCACCGTACGCACGGCGATGCGATCCGCCGCTCCGGCCAAGGAGCCGACCGCGCCGGCCGATCAACGCCGTATCGAGCAGACCAATGGCCGGCCGGCGCCTGAATTGCGCGCGACTGCCACTGCGCCGGTGTCCGCCAGCCATGATGCGCTCGGCGGCTCGCCGCTCGACCCACGCCTGACCTTTGCAAGTTTTGTAATCGGTCGCTCGAATACCCTCGCCCATGCGGCGGCGCGCCAGGTTGCAGAAGGACGCCGCGGCGATCCCGTGATGTTCAACCCGCTCTACATCCACGCCGGCGTCGGCCTCGGCAAAACCCATCTGCTGCAGGCCGTGACATGGGCTGGCAATTCGGGGAACGAGCGCAAGGTGCTCTATCTCACCGCTGAAAAATTCATGTACGGCTTCGTCGCAGCGCTGAAGACGCAGACGGCGCTGGCGTTCAAGGAAGCGTTGCGCGGCATCGACGTGCTTGTCATCGACGACTTGCAGTTCCTGCAGGGCAAGTCGACCCAGGCCGAGTTCTGCCACACGCTGAACGCGCTGATCGATGCCGGACGACAGGTGGTGATCGCCGCCGACCGCCCGCCCTCCGATCTCGAGAGCCTCGACGACCGCGTGCGTTCGCGGCTGGCTGGCGGTCTCGTTGTCGAGATGGGTTCGCTCGGCGAAGAGCTGCGGCTCGGCATATTGAAATCGCGCGTAGCGGCTGCGCGTGCGCATCACGCAAGCTTCGACGTGCCGGAAGCGGTGCTGGATTATCTGGCGCGCACCATCACCCATAACGGACGCGATCTCGAAGGCGCCATCAATCGCCTGCTCGCGCACTCCAAGCTCAACAACCAGCCCGTGACGCTGGAAATGGCCGAGCGCGAGGTGCGCGACCTGATCCGTCCGCAGGAACCCAAGCGCATCAAGATCGAGGACATCCAGCGGGTGGTGGCCCGGCAATACAATGTCAGCCGTTCGGACCTGCTCTCGTCGCGGCGCACCGCGAATGTGGTTCGGCCGCGCCAGGTCGCGATGTATCTGGCGAAGACGCTGACGCTCCGCTCGCTGCCCGAGATCGGACGCCGGTTCGGCGGACGCGACCACACCACGGTGCTGCACGCCGTGCGCAAGATCGAGGCACTGGTGGCCCGGGACACCGCACTGTCCGAAGAGGTCGAGTCGCTGAAGCGGCAGTTGCAGGAATAGCGGCCAGCTGGAACAGGACCTTGCTCCTCCCCAGCCTCTCCCGCCCTGATCCAATCGAAGTCGGATTTATCCGACTTCGATAATTATGATGCCCAACTCGGGTAAACCCGAGTTGGGGGGCGGGAGAATTTTTTTCTGCCGCCATTTTTCGCCGCAAAAGTGGGGGAACGGCGGCCTGCTCCCTTGCACCGGCGCCCCATCCGCGCCACCTTGCGGTCCCCCCGGGGGTTTGATCAAATCCGGTCCTGATCCGGCTTTTCGGGTTTCCAATGCCGCGGCGCTGCCTTGACGGGCCGCCCGGCTTTTCCATCTCTGGCGGGTATTGCAATGAAGGTCACCGTCGAACGCGCGCAACTGCTGAAATCGCTGGGTCACGTCCATCGCGTGGTCGAGCGCCGCAACACCATCCCGATCCTCGGCAATGTGCTGGTCCGCGCCGAAAACGCCAGGCTGTCGCTGAAGGCGACCGACCTCGATCTCGAGGTGACCGAAACGCTGGCAGCGGAGACCGGAACGGCCGGCTCCACCACCGTGCCGGCGCATATGTTTTATGACATCGTCCGCAAACTGCCCGACGGCGCGCAGATCGTGCTGGAGGCCGATGGCGACCGCTCGGTCATGGCCATCCGTGCCGGCCGCTCGCGCTTCACCCTGCAGACCCTGCCCGAAAGCGATTTCCCCGATCTCGCCGCCGGCGAGATGACGCATTCGTTCTCGCTCGCGGCTGCCGACGTCAAGCGTCTGATCGACCGTACGCAGTTTGCGATCTCGACCGAAGAGACCCGCTATTACCTCAACGGCATCTACCTGCACACCGCCGGCAGCGCCAAGGCCGCGACACTGCGCGGGGTTGCAACCGACGGACATCGGCTGGCGCAGATCGATCTGGCACTGCCCTCCGGCGCCACCGGCATGCCCGGCGTGATCGTGCCGCGCAAGACGGTGGGCGAGGTGCTGCGGCTGATCGAGGACAATGAAGCCGAAGTCAAAATCGAACTTTCGCAGGGCAAGATCCGCTTCACCCTCGGCAACGTCGTGCTGACCTCAAAGCTGATCGACGGAACCTTCCCGGACTACGGCCGCGTCATTCCGCAGAACAACGACAAGGAACTGATCGTCGACAAGAAGGACTTTGAGGCCGCCGTCGACCGCGTCTCGACCATTTCCAGCGAGCGCGGCCGCGCCGTGAAGCTTGCGCTGTCCGCCGGCAAGCTCGTGCTGTCGGTGACCAATCCGGATTCCGGCAGCGCCACCGAAGAGCTCGAAGTCGAATACGCCTCCGACGCGCTCGATATCGGCTTCAACTCACGCTACCTGCTCGACATCGCCGCCCAGATCGAAGGCGACGTCGCCGTGCTCCGCCTCGCCGACCCTGGCTCGCCGACCCTGGTGCAGGACAAGGACAACAAAGGCGCCCTCTACGTGCTGATGCCGATGCGGGTTTGAGCTCCAACTGTCATTGCCGGGCTTGACCCGGCAATCCATCAAACAAAAATGACCTATTGGGTGTACATCCTCGCGAGCAAACCAGGCGGAACGCTGTACATCGGTGTAACAAACAATCTGATCAGGCGTGTATACGAGCACCGGGAAGGTCTGGCAGACGGTTTCACCAAACGGTACGGCGTCAAGACACTGGTGTATTTCGAAGCGCACGAAACAATTGCTGTCGCGCTTCAACGCGAGAAGAACATCAAGCATTGGTCGCGCGAGTGGAAAATCGATCTGATCGTGGCGGGCAATCCCGACTGGCGGGATTTATACGAAGATATTGCCCGCTAGCGCGGACGATGGATTGCCGGGTCAAGCCCGGCAATGACAGCTTGGCATGACCCCCTCCCGCATCCATCGCCTGTCGCTCACGCACTTCCGCAATTATCGCGCGGCGAGCGTGCAGGTGCGCGGCGATATGGTGGTGCTGGTGGGGCCGAACGGCGCCGGCAAGACCAATTGCCTGGAGGCGATCTCGTTTCTGTCGCCGGGACGTGGCCTGCGGCGCGCGACGCTGGAGGATGTTGCCGACAATCAGGGTGACGGCTCCTGGGCGGTGTCGGCCGAGGTCGAGGGCGCGCTGGGGCTTGCCACGCTTGGCACCGGCATCGATGCGCCGACCGCGGACGCCGCCTCCAGCCGCCGCTGCCGGATCGACCGCGAGCCGGTGAGCTCGGCAACCGCATTCGGCGATCATTTGCGCATGGTATGGCTGACGCCGGCGATGGACGGGCTGTTCCTCGGCGCAGCTTCCGAGCGGCGGCGCTTCTTCGACCGTCTGGTGCTGGCGATCGACAGCGAGCATTCCAGCCGCGTCTCGGCGCTGGAGCGCTCGCTGCGTTCGCGCAACCGCCTGCTCGAAGTGCGCAATTATGACGACCACTGGTGCGAAGCGATCGAGCGCGAAACCGCCGAGCTCGCTGTTGCGGTTGCCGCCACGCGCGGCCAGACCGTAACCAGACTGGCTGCGATGCTGCGCGAACGCGGCGCGGCCTCCGCCTTTCCATCGGCGCAGATCATGCTCGACGGCTGGATGGAAAACGCGCTGGTCAACGAATCCGCAACCGCGGTCGAGGATCGCTACCGCGAGATCCTGCGCGCCAACCGTGCCCGCGACGCCGCGGCCGGCCGCACGCTGGATGGTCCCCATCTCACGGACTTGCAGGTGGTCTATGCGCCGAAGAACATGCCGGCGCGCGACGCCTCCACGGGCGAACAAAAGGCGCTGCTGATCGGGCTAGTGCTGGCCCATGCCACCCTGGTTGCCGAGATGACCGGGATCGTGCCGCTATTGCTGCTCGACGAAGTCGTCGCACATCTTGATCCCAGCCGGCGCAAGGCGCTGTTCGATGAACTGGCAAAGCTCGGCGCACAGGTCTGGATGACCGGTGCCGATCCAGCGGCGTTCGTCGATATCGGAGCGACCGGCGAGATTTTCGACGTCGAGTCTGGCCGGGTGAGCCGCCGTGCCTGAGCGCGGCCAATAGGGCCATCTTGAACCTAATCCCGCGCCGGCACGACTAGGTTAGGGGAACCGGCGCCGGCCCCGCGGCCCGTGCAGCCGTGCACCCTCGTTCGCAACTCGCAAATACCGGAGATGAATATGCCTGAGATCGCGCAGGGAATCCTGCCGGCCGGAAGACGACTGCTGCCGCTGATTTTCGCGATCACCGCCGCCATGCCGCTTACTGCAAGGGCCGACAACGGCATCGTCGACGTCCGTACGCTGCCTCGGCTGGAAGGCGCCGTAGAAGATGCTTCTCGTACCCAGCCCCATAGCCTGAGTTACGGCGTCGGCACCGCCGTCGCGATCACGACTGAAGCCACCGGAAAGCTGCTCGCCGCCGACGGCTGGGTACAATTTTTGCGGCCGCTGGACGAGAAGAGCACTATCCTCACTTTCAAGAAGGCGCAGCAGGGGCTGAGCGTACGTCTCACCCAGGGACTCGGCCGCCCCGATCAATCGGTCGTGCACTACAACTCCGACCGGATCACCTCGAACCTACCGTTTCCGCCCGAGGCCACCGGCATCGTGTTTGACCAGCACCGGCCCTATCTCGGCTGCATCGCGCCGGCCGCCTTTGACGCGACGCTCGACTTCTTCCGCAAGGAGATGGCCGCGATCGGCTGGAAGCAGCTCACCGCCACTGAGGCGGCTGCGCGATGGCCGAACGCGGAATTCAGCGAGACCGTAGAGAACGGCGTCCGCGCCTACTACACCCATGACGACGGCGACGGCTTCTATCGGCAGCGGCCGGTCATGCTGACCCTGCAGCGGCGAAGCGACGGCCGGACCGGGGTTGAAATCCGGGTTGCGCCGTTCGCCTTGCCGCAGACGCTGGAAGCCGATTCCGAAATGGCCGGCCTGCCCAAGCCGAAGCCGACCAGGACCGCAAAGAGTTTAGGCGGCTCCGATTCCGCCCGCCGCCAGCTCGAGGTCGCCGTCGTTGCCGAGCTTCCCGCAACGCTTGCCTTCTATCGCCGCGAACTCGCAAGCCGCAACTGGACCGAAGAGACGAAGGGCGCGGTCGTCACGCCGGATAATGTCACCTTGAATTTTTCCTCTGCCGAGCAGACCGCGACGCTGACGCTCGGGCGCAAATACGATCTGACCGTCGTCAGCCTCGTCACGCAGATGAGCGAAGCGGCAATGGCCGCACGCGCCAAGGCGAAGAAGCAAGCCGACGAGAAGTTCATGAACGACGCTGCAGCGATGGCCAAGCAGGTAATCGCCGCCGACGAGGCGCGGCGGGTCGCGCAAGCCGCCAATCTGTCGGATGCGCCGCTGCGTGCGCTTGCCGACAGTTCGACACCGGTGCCCTTGCCGGAGAATGCGGAGAACGTGAAGTTCGACGGCGCCGACGGCAGGCTCGAATTCAATTCCGCTTCCAGCGTGAAGGCGGTCGCAGCATTCTACCGCGGCTCCCTGCACTCGCAGGGCTGGAGGGAGAAGCCATCGGTCATCAACCAACCCAATATGGCCGTGATGGGATTTTCCAAAGGCCGCAAGACGCTGTCGCTCACCGCCATGCAGATGGGCCCGAAGGTCCGCGTCAGCGCCGGTGGATCGGCGCTCGTTATGGCAAACGCCGGGCCGGAAGGTACTAAGGCGTCAAGCGGATCGGCCGGCAAGGCCGTGGCAGAAACGCTCGATGCCGATCCGGATTCCGCCTTGCCAGTGCCGAAGCAACGCACCATGACTTCGATGGGTACCGGCAAAATGCCCGGCAGCGATGCGCCGTTCCGCAGGGAGCTCGAGGCCAGTATCCCAGCCGAACTCGACACGGTGCTCGCCTTCTACCGTCGCGAACTCACCAAGCGAGGCTGGCAGGAGACGGCCGAAGGCGCCATCGTGAAGCCCGACCAGGTGCAACTCGCATTTGCTTCGCCCGACGGTCCTGCCACATTGAAACTCGGCCGCAGGAACGGCGAGACGTCGGTCAATCTTGCGCAAAAATATCCGGCGACCGCCGCCAAAGCCGATGTCGTGCCGAAGCCGGGCCAGTCCAAACTGATGTTCGGCAATATCGGCGAGAGCGACGCCACGGTTTCGATCAACAAGCAGACGATCAGGATCGCCGCCGGCGCCGGCGGACCGCAATCGGCAAGGCCGCCGATGATCGATCTGCCGCCGGGCAAATACCGGTATGCGCTGAAAATCGCGGGCAGGCCGGCGCGCAACAACTTCATCGAAGTCACCGCTAACGATACCTGGGGCCTAATGATCGGCCCGGGCGGCGATGTGTTACCCCTGCAGATGTACTGATCACGTCCCGGCGGAGCTTGCTCGCGGCGATTGGCATCGCGAGCACGCGATCAATGATGGAAGGAATCGAATACGCCGATCCCTTCTCGGTCGTTTGATCGTGGGCCGAACTATCCGCGGCAGTCTGCGAATTCCTGCCCGGTGCCCTTAAAAACTCAGCTTCCGGGGGCTTGAAATCAGCCCTCGAATCGCGCTTTTCGAGGCCCTCTGAATCGGCCCTTGGACACCTTGAAAAAGAGTAAAAAATCACCATTTATTCAATAACTTGCGGACGGAGAGATTGCGCTAGGCGCGATGCCTCTTTCGTGGCACAAATAGAGTAATCAGCGCCTCATATTGCGCGGCTGATTTGGGACACCCTCGAAGGCCTCACATGACAGAACCTGCCCGGCGGACCCCTGCCGACACTGAGCATCCCATTCCCGTTGAGTATGGTGCGGAATCGATCCGGGTGTTGAAGGGCCTCGATGCCGTTCGCAAGCGGCCGGGCATGTACATCGGCGACACCGATGATGGTTCCGGCCTGCACCACATGGTCTACGAGGTCGTCGACAACGCGATCGACGAGGCGCTCGCGGGCCACGCCACGCGCGTCGATGTGATCCTCAATGCAGACAATTCCGTTACCGTGCGCGACGACGGCCGCGGCATTCCCGTCGACATCCACAAGGGCGAAGGAATCTCTGCCGCTGAGGTCATCATGACCCAGCTCCACGCCGGCGGTAAATTCGACCAGAACTCCTACAAGGTTTCCGGCGGCCTGCACGGCGTTGGCGTTTCCGTCGTCAACGCGCTGTCGAGCTCGCTGAAGCTCAGGGTCTGGCGCGACGACAAGGAGCATTTCGTCGAGTTCGCCCATGGCGACTCGCTGGCACCCTTGAAGGTGGTCGGCGAGGCCCAGGGCAAGCGCGGCACCGAGGTCACCTTTCTCGCCTCGAGCGAGACATTCAAGAACATCGAATATGATTTCGCGACGCTGGAACACCGGCTGCGCGAGCTCGCGTTCCTCAATTCCGGCGTTCACATCATCCTCTCCGACATGCGCCACGCCGTCGAGAAGCGCGAGGAGATGCGCTACGACGGCGGCGTCGAGGAGTTCGTCAAATATCTCGACCGCAACAAGAAGGCCATCGTGCCTGTCCCGATCATGGTGCGGTCGGAAGCCAACGGCATCGGTGTCGAGGCGGCACTGTGGTGGAACGACAGCTACCACGAGAACGTGCTTTGCTTCACCAACAACATCCCACAGCGAGACGGCGGCACCCATCTCGCCGGTTTCCGCGGCGCGCTGACACGCCAGGTCAACGGCTATGCCGACGCCAACGCGAAGAAGGAAAAGATCGCGCTGACCGGCGACGATTGCCGCGAAGGTCTCACCGCCGTGCTGTCGGTAAAGGTGCCGGACCCGAAATTTTCGTCGCAGACCAAGGACAAGCTCGTGTCCTCGGAAGTGCGCCCGGTGGTCGAGAACGTGCTGAACGAGGCCCTGGCGGCCTGGTTCGAGGAGCATCCGGCCGAAGCGAAAGTCATCGTCGGCAAGGTGATCCAGGCGGCCGCCGCGCGCGAAGCCGCCCGCAAGGCGCGCGAGCTGACACGCAAGAGCCCGCTTAGCGTCTCCTCGCTGCCTGGCAAGCTCGCCGACTGCCAGGAGAAAGACCCGGCCAAGTCGGAACTGTTCATCGTCGAGGGCGACTCGGCCGGCGGCAGCGCCAAGCAGGGCCGCAACCGTGAGTTCCAGGCGGTGCTGCCGCTCCGCGGCAAGATCCTCAATGTCGAGCGCGTCCGCACCGACAAGATGCTTTCGTCCGAGCAGATCGGCACCCTGATCACCGCGCTCGGCACCGGCATCAGCGACGACTTCTCGGCCGACAAGCTGCGCTACCACAAGATCATCGTGATGACGGACGCCGACGTCGATGGCGCCCACATCCGCACGCTGCTATTGACCTTCTTCTACCGGCAGATGCGCGAATTGATCGATCGCGGCCACCTCTATATCGCCCAGCCGCCGCTCTACAAGGTGACGCGCGGCAAGTCCGAGCAGTACCTGAAGGACGAGCGCGCACTGGAAGATTATCTGATCGCGACCGGCCTCGATGACTGCGTCTTCAAGCCCGCATCGGGCTCGGAACGCGCCGGGCGCGACCTGCTGTCGATGGTGGAGGATGCGCGCGTGATCCGCGGCATCCTGAACAACCTGCACAGCCGCTATAACCGCAAGGTGGTCGAGCAAGCCGCGATCGCGGGCGTCCTGACGCCGAAGATCACCGGCGATCTTGCCACGGCAAACGCCGCGGCCGAATACATCGCCAGGCGCCTGGACAAGCTGGCCGACGAAGTCGAGCGCGGCTGGGTCGGCCATTTCGCCGAGGGCGAAGGCTTCACCTTCGAACGCACGATCCGGGGCGTCAAGGATGTAGCCGTCATCGACGACGCCCTGCTCGGCTCGGCGGACGCCCGCAAGCTCGATGACTACGCCGCGAAGCTGCAGGAGGCCTATCCGAACCCTGGCCTGCTGCGCCGCAAGGACACCGAGACCACGATTCACGGGCCGGTCAGCCTGTTCGAGGCGGTCACCGATGCCGGCCGCAAGGGCGTGGCGCTGCAGCGCTACAAAGGCCTCGGCGAGATGAATCCCGACCAGCTCTGGGAGACCACGCTCGACACCAACGAGCGCTCGCTGCTGCAGGTGAAGATCAAGGAGGTCGACGAGGCCGACGACATCTTCACCAAGCTGATGGGTGACGTGGTCGAGCCACGCCGCGAGTTCATCCAGGATAACTCGCTCAGCGCCAATGTCGACGTGTGAGGCAGGACGCGCCCGTGCCGCAGGTCACTTGGAAAATACATCCAACATTTTGTCTGCGACCGTTCGCCGCTCAATCCATCGCATCGTCTGCGTCTTTGCTTCGATTACCTCCCACATTATCGAGCGCCTATCCGAAACACCCGTTCGTCCAATATGCGCTCGACGAGGATCAGATTTATCGTAAGTATAGAATTGTTCAGGTGCCTCGCCCCGCGGATCTGGACCTGTAGATAGCGGCAACGGCTCCTTCAAAGCTCTATCTGACGCTATCTGGTGCTTTTCTATCTGCACGCGCACCAACCGCAAGTCTTCCGCCAATTCAACAAAGTTTGCGTCATCCAAAAGGAGTTTTCGGTCCTTAAGCGCAAATGAGACGGCGTAAGCGGCACCTATCCAAAGCTCAGAGTACATGAACAAGTAGTTGTCACGAAGATCCATCTCCTCCGGCTTTGGAGGATGTTCGACGAGTTCAACTTCTAGCGCACGACAAAGCAGATCGAGTTCGCCGACACGCTGCACAGACACCATGGCGAGCGAGCCGGGGATTCTTGAGCCAGTCCGCCAAGATGCAGTAGTCCACCTTTGGCTAAGTTCCGGAAATTTGAGCCGTGCTAAACCGAACGTGGACGTTATGAGCTGCCCAATGACGGGCGGGGATAATTCTTGCAAATTCACCATCGAGCAAAGCCTGCTTGCGAATTCCTAGGGTGACCGTCCGAATTCCTAACGATTGGGCAAAGGCAGAAGAACAATGCCGCTATCACAACAGCTTAAATGGTGGGTGCAGTAGAGATTCGCACTCTCAATGCCACAATTAATTAAATGTCGCGCGCAGCCGCTGTCGATTGGCTAGCAACAACCACGCAACCTCAGTGCATTTGACCACCTCGAGGTTTCCCCCTTTCGATCTGCGATACATCGCCCCTCTACTGGTCAGCTTAGCAAGGCTTTCGCGGATACCGACCCTCGCGAGCGCAAATTCTTGGACGTGTGAGACTCCATTGTTAGAACGGTAGCGCGAGAGGATTGCATTACCCCGAGATAGCTTTATGTGTTATGGCAATCCTATTGATCGTTGATTCCGTTGTGGAATTTTAAGCATCACAGTCAGGAGACTGCGTTGGACAAAACGCCCGTGCCGCCCATTCAGTACATCGTTGAAGGCGGCCACCGGCTTTCGGGAACGATCGAGCCGTCCGGCAACAAGAATTCGGCGCTGCCGATCATCGCCGCTGCGCTGCTCACCGAGCATCCCGTCACGCTGGAAAACGTACCGCGGATCCGCGACACCGAAACGCTGGTCGAACTGATCCGCTCGGTCGGCGCTTCGGCCGAATGGCAGGCGCGCAATACGCTTGCGATCCACGCCAAGGAGGTCCGCGCCGCCGATCTCGATCCCGAACTCTGCGCGCGGATCCGCGCCTCGATCTTGCTGGCGGGACCGCTGTTGGCCCGCTGCGGCGAGGTGGCGCTGCCGCCGCCCGGTGGCGACGTCATCGGACGCCGCCGTCTCGATACCCATTTCCTCGCCTTCGAGCAGTTAGGTGCCACCGTCACGGCCACCCACCGGCTGGAATTCCGCGCGAGCAGCCTCAAGGGCGCCGACGTCTTTCTCGACGAGCCGAGCGTCACCGCCACCGAGAACGCACTTGTCGCGGCGGTTGCCGCCCATGGCACCACTTATTTGCGAAACGCCGCCTCGGAGCCGCATGTGCAGGATCTCGCGCATTTCCTGGTCGCGCTTGGCGCCAAGATCGAGGGCATCGGCACCAACACCATCATCGTGCACGGCCCGGCAACGCTCGGCGGCACGAACTATTCGATCCAGCCCGACCATATCGAGGTTGGCTCGCTGATCGGGCTCGCCGCGGTGACGCGCTCGCCACTGCGCATCGCCAAGGCCGGCGTCGAGCATCTGCGTTCGATCCGGATGGGGTTTGAGCGGCTCGGCATCGTCTGCGGCGTCGAGGGCGACGATCTCGTGGTGCCCTCAGGGCAGACCATGAAGATCCATGACGATTTCGGCGGGCATGTGCCGAAGCTCGAGGACCAGCCGTGGCCGGCCTTCCCGGCCGACCTGATGTCGATTGCGATCGTGACCGCGACGCAATGCGACGGCGTGATCCTGATGTTCGAAAAAATGTTCGAGTCGCGGATGTTCTTCGTCGACAAGCTGATCTCGATGGGCGCCCGTATCGTGCTGTGCGACCCGCATCGCGCGATCGTGGCCGGCCCGAGCCGGCTGCGCGGCGCGCCGATGACCTCCCCCGACATCCGCGCCGGCATGGCTATGCTGCTGGCGGCGGTGGCCGCCGAAGGCACTTCGACCATCAACAACGCCGACCAGATCGAGCGCGGCTATGAGCGCATCGAGGAGCGGCTCAATGCGCTGGGCGCCAGAATCACCCGAGTGCCGGCACGCGACGGCCATTAGGCCGGTGGACGCCGGCGTCATTTTTTCGACCTTCGCCGGTATTAGTCTGCTGCAATGACCTCGCTCGAAAAAATCGACCGCGCAAGCGTTGCGCCGCCTGCCTCTGCGGCCGTGCCCGGCCGCCATCTCGCGATTGAACTTGCCGAGACGCTAAAACTCGCGGTGCCGCTCGCACTGACTCAGCTCGGACAGATCGCGATGATGACGACCGATCTGGCATTCATCGGTCGGCTCGGCAGCGAAACAGTGGCCGCGGCAGCCCTCGCCCATACGGTGTTCTTCGTCGCCTTCACTTTCGGCATGGGCCTGGTATCGGCCGTGGCACCGCTGGCGGCGCAGGCTTTCGGCGCTCGCGATCCGCGCATGGTACGACGCGCGCTGCGCGTCGGCTTGTGGGCGGCGCTGTTGATCGCGCTGCCGCTGATGGCACTGCCATTTCGCGGCGAGGCGATCCTGATCGCGCTCGGCCAGGCGCCGACTGCCGCCGGGCCCGCGCAGCAATATCTGTTCGGCCTTGCCTGGGGCATCCTGCCGGCGCTGTGGTTCATCGCGATTCGCGGCTTCATGAGCGCGGTGAACCGGCCCGAGCCGGTGCTATGGATCACACTGGCCGCGATCCCGGCCAACGCGTTGCTGGTCTATCTGCTGCTCTACGGGAAATGGGGCCTGCCCGAACTTGGGCTATTCGGCGCGGGCCTTGCGACCAGCATGGTCAATCTCGGCACGTTTCTCGCGGGGCTGTGGTTCACCGCGCTACGCCCGCCGTTCAGGAAATATCACGTGCTCGGCAACATCTGGCGCATCGACTGGCCGTTGATGGCGAAGCTCGCGATCGTCGGCGCGCCGATCTCGATGGCGTTTCTGCTGGAGTACGGGCTGTTCGGCGCTGCCGGCCTGCTGATGGGTCTGATCAGCACCACAGCACTCGCTGCGCACCAGATTGCACTACAGATCGCAGCCATCCTTTTCATGGTGCCGTTCGGAATCAGTATGGCAGCGACTGTGCGGGTCGGTCATGCGGTCGGGCGCCGCAACAGCGACGCCGTCAGGCGCGCAGGTTATGTGGCGATACTGCTCGGCGCCACGTTCATGGCCACGATGACGCTCGCCGTGATTCTTGGACGGTTCCTTATCGCCGAACTCTTCCTCGGCGAGGCCGTAGACGCGACTGCGACACTGACGGCGACCCTGCTCCTGATCGGCTCTACCTTCTTTGTCGCGGACGGTATCCAAACCATCGCCGCCGGTGCGCTGCGCGGAATGAATGACACGCGCGTGCCGCTGCTATTCGCCACCTTCAGCTACTGGCTGATCGGCTTTACTTCCGCCTGCGTACTCGGGTTCTGGACATCGCTTGGCGCCAGCGGCGTCTGGATCGGATTGTCGATCGGCACCGTTGTCTTCGCCATTCTGCTGGTCTTGCGATTCCGGCTATTGGCGAACAGACTGGCGTCTCCATGACCGTCCGCGAAATCGCACCTTCCGTCGATGCCGATGCGCTGCTGGCCGGCGCGCAATTCGCGGATGCCTTCTGCATTGAAATCGCCGACCGCAATCTCGACGCCCGCCGCGCCGCGGAGCGCATGATGGCGCGGCAGCCGCGATGGGCCGAGGCGCTGTTGACGCTGCGGAATTTGCTGGTTTCTCCGCTCGGGTTGAAAACGTCAGGTGTCAATCCGAATGTGCCCCGCGACATGATCGGGATTTTTCCGGTCGTCAGCGAAACGCCGGATCGACTTATCGCCGGCTTCAACGATCGCCATCTCGACTTTCGCGTCGTGGTGGACGTGACGGCGCCCGGCGACGTCAGGCAGGTCACGGCGACGACGCTGGTCAAGACGCATAACTGGCTCGGGCGAGCTTATCTTGCGATCATCATGCCGTTTCATCGGCTGATCGTGCCCGCCCTGCTGCGGCAGGTTGCGGCCTGAGGCCGGTATCACCGCACGTCGATTAACGCTTCGCTTCGGCGCCGATCGCTGCCGCCGTCTCGCACCGCATTGCAGGATGGCGGCTGCCGCGCGCATATAGTCGACGATCGCCTGGTTCACATTGGACAGCGGCCGCGCCAGCTTGCCTGCATGTTGGCCGGGAGCGGCACCTCTCTGGGGCGCCGCCGTGGAGCGCGCCGACGGTACCAAGCATGCAGTCACGGGTCGCCTTCAGCCGGCCGACGCTCGCTCCAAGCATGCGTTTTGCGAAGGCCATCATGCACTGCACTCCGGAAACTGCACGCCGCGCCTGTGCTAGATGACACCAGGCATGGCTGATGCCCGCGACGGGAGGCGGCTTGAAAGGTCAAGTCGGCCCGCCTACCCTGCCCGGCAAAACGAGGAAACACGATGGCCCACGAAACCGCAACGCTCGCAGCCTATGTCGCCGACCTGGAATTTGCAGACATTCCGCCCGAGGTGCTGGAGCGCGCCAAGGTGCTGACGCTGGATTTCCTCGGCAGCACGATCCGGGCGCGGCGCGATGCGGAGTCAACGCCCTCGCTGCTGAAGATGCTGGAAGCGCTGGCGCTGGACGGCAAGGGCGAAGCGACCGTGTTCGGCGACAGCAAGACATGGACGCCCGCGGTGGCGGCGCTGCTCAACGGCGCGCTTGGCCATTCCCTCGATTTCGATGACACGCATGCCGACTCCTCGCTGCATCCGAGCGCGCCCGTGGTGCCGGCGGCATTTGCGGTCGGCGAAATGGTCGGCGCATCCGGGCGCGACGTGCTAACGGCGATCGTGGCCGGCTATGAAGTGTGCTGCCGGCTCGGCAATGCGCTCGATCCGACCTCGCATTATGCACGCGGCTTTCATCCGACCGCGACGGCGGGAACCTATGGCGCGGCAGCCGCGGCGGGGAAATTGTTCGGCCTGTCGAAGGACCAGATCATCTCCGCCTTCGGCGTTTCCGGCAGCCAGGCCGCGGGCTCGCTGCAGTTTCTGGTCAACGGCGCCTGGAACAAGCGCTACCAGGTCGGCGCCGCCGCGATGAACGGCGTGATTGCTGCGACGCTGGCGCGCAACAATTTTGTCGGCTCGACCGAGTCGGTCGAGGGCAAGCACGGCCTCCTCGTCGGCTACAGCGACGACGCTCATCCCGACAAGGCCGTCGCAAGCCTCGGCAGGACCTATGAGACGCTCAAGATTGGCGTGAAGCCCTACCCGAGCTGCCGCTACACCCATGCCGCGCTGGATGCGCTGATCGCGATGCGCAGGGAACACAATCTGACGCCGGACCAGATCAAGCGGGTCGAGATCGGTCTGCACCGCAACGGCATCACGCTGACGGGAGATGCCGCCACCAAGCGGCATCCGACCTCGATCGTCGGCGGACAGTTCTCGATGTTCTTCACCGGCGCGCTGGCGCTCGACCAGGGCCGTTTCGGCTGGGACGATTACGCGCGGCTCGGCGATGCCGCCGTCAACGCGCTCGCCGACAAGTTCGACGTGGTGCAGGACGACCGCCTCGAGATCGGCCGCACCCACCCCTTCGGCGCGCGCGTCTCGATCACCACCGACGACGGCGTGCACGAGCGGCTCTATGCCGATCCCTCCGGCGAGCCGGATACGTTTCCGGACGCGCAGGCGATGCAGCAGAAGTTTCTCACGCTCGCCCGCCCCGTGCTGAACGGCCGCGCCGACCAGCTCGCCGACGCGATCCTGTCGCTGGAGCGGTTCGACCGCGTCGAGAAGGCCACGCAGTTGGGGCGGCAATAGATCGAGCTAGCACCACATCGACGGCGTGCCGTCTCCCCTTGTGGGAGAGGTCTGTGCACGTGCCTACCGCCGTCATCGCGAGCGTAGCGAAGCAATCCATCTATCCCCAAGGCGAGACGATTGCTTCGCTTCGCTCGCAATGACGTGGATAGGCCGCGCCGCAATTCCTGCTATGATCGCCGCAAACATCAAGGAGTCCCCATGAGCTGGCAACCCTCCAACGATCCCGTGCTCGGCGATCCCAAAAGCTGCGACGCGCTCGATCTGATCATCGTGCCGCGCACCCGCGATCTCGGCGATGGCTTTGCGGTGCGGCGCGCGCTGCCGCATGGCAAGCGGCAGATGGTCGGGCCCTTCATCTTCTTCGACCATTTCGGTCCCGTGCAGTTCATGGCCGGCAAGGGCATGGACGTCCGCCCGCATCCGCATATCGGACTTGCCACCGTCACCTATTTGTTCGACGGCTCGATCATGCACCGCGACAGCGAGGGCAACATCCAGGAGATCCAGCCCGGCGCGATGAACCTGATGACGGCGGGCCGCGGCATCGCGCATTCCGAACGCACGCCCGACGTGCAGCGCCGCGACGGCCAGAAGATGCTCGGCCTGCAGAGCTGGATCGCGCTGCCGGCGGGCTCGGAAGAGATCGCGCCGTCGTTCCAGCATTACGCCGCCGAGGCGCTGCCGACCGTGAGGGAGAGCGGATTCACCGCGCGCATCATCGCGGGCCACGGCTTTGGCGTGCAATCGCCGGTCGGCATGGTCTCGCCCTGGTTCTATACCGAAGTGACGGCGCAGGCTGCTACCTCCGTGCCGCTCGACCCCGACCATGAAGAGCGCGCGATTTATCTCGTCGACGGCGAGGTCGAGATCGCCAACGAGCGCTACGAAGGACCGCGGCTCCTGATCTTCCGCCCCGGCGATCGCATCACGGTGAAAGCAGTCACGCCGGTGCGCATGATGTTTCTCGGCGGCGATGCGCTGGAAGGTCCGCGGCACATCTGGTGGAATTTCGTTTCCTCCAGCAAGGAGCGGATCGAGCAGGCCAAACAGGATTGGAAAACCGGGCGGTTTGCGGCCGTTCCGCAAGAACATGAGTTCATTCCGCTGCCGGAGTGAGCTATTGCTCCGCTTTCTCTTATCGGGGCCCGCGCGCCAGCGCGCGAGCCTGTTTGAAAGCCTGACCATATGAACGCAATGCTCGCCAGCGACTTGCCCCTGCCCCGGATCGGCCACGGCAAGGTGCGCGATATCTATGCCGTCGGCAGCGACTACGTGCTGCTACTCACCACCGACCGCATCAGCGCGTTCGACGTCGTGATGGCGGAAACCATTCCGATGAAGGGCGCAGTGCTGACCCAGATCAGCGCCTGGTGGTTCCGCCAGCTCGAAGGCGTGGTGCCGCACCACATGATCAGCGCCGACGCCGACGAGATCATCCACAAGGTGCCCGGCCTGAAGGACCACCGCGCCGACATCCTCGGGCGCGCAATGCTGTGCCGGCGCACCACCGTATTTCCGGTCGAATGCGTGATCCGCGGCTATATCTCCGGTTCCGCCTGGAAGGAGTATGCGGCCTCCGGCACGCTTGCGGGCGAGGAACTGGCGGAAGGCCTGCTCGAAAGCGGAAAGCTCGAGCCACCGATCTTCAGCCCGGCGACCAAGGCCGAGACTGGTCATGACGAAAACATCACGGTCGCGCGCATGCGCGAGATCGTCGGCAGCGACATCGCCGAGAAGCTCGAGGGCATGGCGCGCACGGTCTATAATTTCGGCGAACGGATCGCGCGCCATCAGGGCATCATCATCGCCGACACCAAATTCGAGTTCGGCAGGGCGGCCGACGATCGAATCATCCTGATCGACGAGGTGATGACGCCGGACAGTTCGCGGTTCTGGGCCGCCGACGTCTACAAGCCCGGCCGGCCGCAGCCGAGTTTCGACAAGCAGCCGCTGCGCGACTATCTCGACGCCGAGCGCCGCGCCGGCCGCTGGAACGGCGACGCCCCGCCCCCACCGCTGCCGGCCAGCGTGGTGGAGGAGACCAGCAAGCGCTATCTCGAAGCGTACCGGCGGGTGACGGGGGATGAGTTGAGTATCTAACCGCGTCATTGCGAGAAGCGCAGCGACGAAGCAATCCATCCCGCCGCCCGGAAAGTATGGATTGCTTCGCGGAGCCTGTCATCGGGCGCGCATTCGCGCGACCCGTTGGCTCGCAATGACGGCGTTGGGATTGCGTCACCCTCGCGTCTAATGCCAAGCTTCCAGGAAATAATATCCAGGGAGCGCCCCATGTCCGAAGCCGAGACCGTGCTCGTCGAGCGCGATGGTCCCGTGACCATCGTTTCCATCAACCGCCCGCATTGCCGCAACGCCGTCGATGGCGCGACGGCGCGAAAACTCTACGACACGTTTCTCGCATTCGACGCCGACGAGGCGGCCTCGGTTGCCGTATTCACCGGCACCGGCGGCTATTTCTGCGCCGGCGCGGACCTGAAGGCAGTCGCGGCGGGCGATCCCAACAAGAGGCGCGAGATCGGCGGACACGACTCGATCGCACCGATGGGGCCGAGCCGGCTGCGGCTGTCGAAGCCGGTCATCGCTGCGGTCGAAGGTTTTGCGGTCGCCGGCGGGATGGAGCTCGCGCTATGGGCCGACATGCGCGTGGTCGCGGAAGACGCGACCTTTGGCATCTTCTGTCGCCGCTTCGGCGTGCCCTTGATTGATCTCGGTACCATCCGGCTGCCGCGGCTAATCGGCCATTCGCAGGCGATCGATTTGATCCTCACTGGACGTCCGGTCGGCGCGCAGGAGGCGCTGCGCATGGGGCTCGCCAACCGCGTCGTTGGCCGCGGCGAGGCGGTCGCTCAGGCGATTGCGCTGGCGCGGGAAATCGCGCGCTTCCCGCAGACCTGCCTGCGCGCCGACCGGCTGTCGGCGCTGCGGCAATGGGATCTGTCGGAAGAGGAAGCGATTAGCAACGAAATGCGCGGCGGCCTGGAGGTGATCGGCTCAGGCGAAACATTAGCCGGCGCAGCGCGCTTTGCGTCGGGCGTTGGACGCCACGGGGCGTTTGGGCGTGAGGTGAATGATTGAGGGTGCTGCTCGTGACGCTCATTTGAAGCGCGGCCGTGGACGCTCGGCAAATCGTCAATAAGTGGCGCCTTGGTGCGCGGTTGAGTTGCCGGGGGCGATTTGCTCGCGCGCGCGGTCGCAGAGATCGCGCGGAGCTAAAAAGGATTGCACAATCAACGCGTGTATGCCTAATTGAGCACTTGGGGCGAGGAAACAACAAGGCAATTGCCAGCCGTTTGTTGTTTGCCGTCGATTTGGGACTGGGCACTTTCAATATCGAGACGGGGCATATGGGGTCGAAGATCGGGGCGCTGCCCCTTGTGTTTGTCGGATTTTTGCTGGGGAGTTGCGCGAGTCCACGCGGCCTCGATGAACCGCCTTTGCAGATCCCGGCATTGAAGCCGGGTTACGGCCGTGTCTACTTCACGCGGGCGAGCGAACTTACGGGGTCGGCTATTCAGCCCGAGATTCGGATGAACAATGAAGTCGTCGGCAGATCTGTGCCCGGCGGGTTCTCTTATGTCGACCGATCCCCGGGGAAATACGCCGTTACAACGGCAACCGAGGTCGAAAATGCGGTTACGTTCCAATTGGCAGCGGGCGAGACGAAGTACATCAAGACAAGAGTGACGCCCGGCATACTCGTCGGCCATGTCACGCCGACGCTCGAATTCCCCGAGCAGGGACAATCCGACGTAAGCCGCCTCAGGTACGTCGGTGCCCAATTCTGATCCCTCGCGCGCGACCAACTAAACTGTCATGCCGCGGGTCCGAGCAAAGGACCGCGTCATGACCTCTTAGTCGCCCTCGTCACCGGCGCTGCGCGCGGGCCCAGGGCTGGCGCGTGGAAGGTGAAGAGATCACACGCCCGCCATCATCACGTATTTGATCTCGACATATTCCTCCATGCCGTGATGCGAGCCTTCGCGGCCGAGACCGCTCTCCTTGACGCCGCCGAACGGCGCCACTTCCGTCGTGATCAGACCGGTGTTGACGCCGACCATGCCCGACTCCAGCGCTTCGGCGACGCGCCAGACGCGGCCGAGGTCGCGCGAGTAGAAGTACGAGGCGAGGCCGAACGGCGAGGCGTTGCACATTGCGATCACGTCGGCTTCATCCTTGAAGCGGAACACCGGCGCCAAAGGCCCGAACGTTTCTTCGTGCGCCACCAGCGCATCGGGCTTCACATTCGAAAGCACCGTCGGCTCGAAGAAGCTGCCGCCGAGCGCGTGGCGTTTGCCGCCGGTGACGATCTTGGCGCCGCCCTTCACCGCATTTTCGATGTGCTTCTCGACCTTGAGCACCGCGTCCATGTTGATCAGGGGACCCTGCACCACGCCTTGCTCCGTGCCGTCGCCGATCTTCATTGCCGCGACCTTCTTCGAGAGCTTTTCGACGAACGAGTCGTAGATCTTGTCCTGGGCGTAGATGCGGTTGGCGCAGACGCAGGTCTGGCCCATGTTACGATACTTTGAGACGATCGCGCCCTCGACGGCGGCGTCGATATCGGCGTCATCGAACACCACGAACGGCGCGTTGCCGCCGAGCTCCAGGCCGAGCTTCTTCACGCCGACCGCGGCCTGCTGATAGAGGATTTTTCCGACTTCGGTCGATCCGGTGAAGCCGACGAAACGCACCGCCGGGTGCTCGCACAGCACCTTGCCGATCGCGGACGAATTGCCGGTGAGGATGTTGAACACGCCCTTGGGCACGCCGGCCTTTTCGGCGAGCGCCACCAGCGCCAGCGCGGTCAGCGGCGTTTCATTGGCGGGCTTGAGCACCACGGTGCAGCCGGCGGCCAGCGCCGGCGAGACCTTTCGCGTGATCATCGAGCACGGGAAATTCCACGGCGTGATGGCGCCGCAGACGCCGATCGGCTGCTTGATCGCGAGGAGACGGGCATCCGGCCGCTGGGTCGGAATGGTCTCGCCATAGACGCGGCGGGCTTCCTCGGCAAAGAACTCCACATAGGCGCCGCCGATATCGACCTCGCCGAGCGCTTCCGCCAGCGGCTTGCCTTGCTCTGACGTGAGGATCAGCGCAAGATCCTCGCGGTTCGCCGCGATCAGATCGAACCATTTGCGCAGAATGTTGGAGCGCTGTTTGGCGGTGAGCTTGGCCCAGGCCGGGAATGCGCGCTCGGCGGCTTCGACGGCTTGCGTCGCTTCGGCCGTGCTGAATGCGGGCACCTTGGCGAGTTCCACACCATTGACGGGATTGGTGACGGGGCGCGACGGCGTGCCGACCCAGGCGCCGTCGATGTAGCAGCGGTCGCGCAGCAGCGAGGGATCTTTCAGGCGGTCATGCAACGAGGGTGTGGGGGTTTTTGAAGCGCGTGCGGCGACGGGCGGGTTCATGGCGTACTCCTCGGATTTTCTTGAGGGATTAGTCCGAGTATAGGCCGATATCCGCGGCGATGCACCGGCGGCTGAGGCAACCCTGCTTCAAGGAATGTTGAGGGCGACGGTGCGCCCTTACGCCGCGCCGCTCATATAAGTTTCCCGGCGGCCGATCATGCGTTGCGCGGCCGCCTTGGCGTCGGCCTTCGAGGAGGTCGCACAGGTCCGGTATTCGAGGTCGGGCAGCTTGGCGGTGTCGCGGCGGCCGAACCAGGATTTGGAGCCTACCGCAAGCTGCGCCAGCGCCTGGGCGACGTTGTCGACCGCCTCGAAGGAGTGTAGCGCGCCGGTACCGGCATAGCGGACTTCGTAGAGCCCGGGCGTGATCGGCGCCTCGATGTTCTCGCCCCGTCCAGGACGGGGATACCGCTTCCATTCACTCCAGGTCGAGATCATCGCACCGCCTCGCAACTTCGAAAATTACAACGTTTTTCATCAAATCAATGCTGCAACCAGCAACGTTTGTGCTGGAATCTGAACGCTTTACTGCAGAAAATCGGCGCCGGGAATCGCCGCGGAATCACGTTATCGTGGCTGCCCAATCGGGTCACCGGCCGAGATCTCCATCCACGCGAATTGTGGGGAGGTGTTGCAGTTTTGTGCCGTGGCCCCTGCGCGCCCGCTGCCCGCCCTCTTGCCCATCACGAGATCGCGACATTGGCGCCGGCGCTCGCCGAGCGCTTGCGGGATCACACGGCCGGTAGGAAGATCGTTCCACTCCATAAAAAGCAAACGGGAGGTGACCCATGCAAAGCAAGGCTGAGATCGACCAGATTCTGCGGCAGAAATGCGAGGCGAAGGAAATTCCCGGTGTGGTCGCGATGGCCGCGACCGGCAATGAGGTGATCTACCAGGGCGCGTTCGGCAAGCGCGACCTCTCCAAGGACGATGCCATGACCGCCGACAGCGTGTTCTGGATCGCTTCCATGACCAAGGCGATTACGACGGCCGCCGGCATGCAACTCGTGGAACAGGGCAAGCTCTCGCTCGACGAGCCGATCGGAAAAGTGCTGCCCGATCTCGCTTCGCCACAGGTGCTGGAAGGTTTCGACGCCACTGGCGAGCCGAAGCTGCGTCCCGCCACCAAGCCGATCACGCTGCGCCATCTGATGACCCACACCGCGGGCTTCGCCTACAACATGTGGAGCGAAGTGTGTGCGACGTATCTCGACAAGACCGGAACCCCGGCTATCACCACCTGCCTGAACGCCGCGCTGAAAACGCCGATCATGAGCGAGCCCGGCACGCGCTGGGAATACGGCACCAACATCGACTTCGTCGGCAAGGCGGTGGAAGCGGTGACCGGCACGCGGCTCGATGCGTATTTGCGCGATAACATGCTCACGCCGCTCGGCATGAACGATACGGCTTTCAAGATCACCGACTCCATGCGCCAGCGGCTGGTCGGCATGCATGCGCGCGGCGAAGATGGATCGCTGGCGCCGATGCCGTTCGAGCTGGAACAGAATCCAGAATTCCACATGGGTGGCGGCGGCCTCTATGGCACGGCCGGCGACTACATCAAATTCACCCAGATGATCCTCAACAAAGGCCGCGGCAACGGCAACCAGCTGCTGAAGCCGGAGACGGTCGCGCTGATGAGCCAGAACAACATCGGCGAACTCACCATGGGCAAGATGGTGACGGTCGCGCCGATCTACACCAACGATGTCGATCTCTACCCTGACATGGTCAAGAAGTGGGGACTCTCCTTCCTCATCAACACCGCCAAGACGCCGGAGGGCCGCAGCGCCGGGAGTCTCGCCTGGGCCGGCCTCGCCAACACCTACTTCTGGATCGATCCGGCGCGCGACGTCGCCGGCGTCATCCTGATGCAGTTGTTGCCGTTCGCCGATGCCAGGTGCCTGGAAGCCTTTGCGGGGTTTGAGCGCGGGGTTTATGCCGGGCTCGATGCCGGGCAGAAGGCGGCTTAATTGCAGACGGCGCCGTGATCGCTTTTCCTCTTCGTGCGTCACGGCGCACTCCCTCCGTTCCCTCCCCCCTTGCGGGGGAGAGAGCGCAGTTGCAATCGCGACGCATACTTTCTCAACACTTGGAGATATGATTTGACCGACACCATCCACAGCTACGTCTCCGGCATTTCCGACGCGTCCCTGCTCGGCGACACCATTGGCGGCTGCCTCGATCGGGCCGCTCATCGCTGGAGCGATCGCGACGCGCTGGTTTCGCCGAGCCATGGCGTGCGCTGGACGTGGAAGGAATTTGCTGGGCGCGTCGACGCGCTGGCGGCGGGCTTTCTCGCGCTTGGCCTCGAACGCGGCGCGCGGATCGGGGTGTGGTCACTCAACCGCCCGGAATGGACGCTGACGCAATTCGCCGCCGCCAAGGCCGGCCTAATTCTGGTCACCATCAATCCCGCCTATCGCCTCAGCGAACTCGAATTCGCGCTGGCGAAAGTCGGCTGCGCGGCGATCGTCACGGCGACCGCCTTCAAGACTTCCAACTACATGGAGATGCTGAACACGCTGTTGCCCGAACTCGCGACCTCGCAGCCCGGCGAATTGAACGCAACGCGGCTGCCACAACTGCGCACGGTGATCCAGATCGGCGGGCCGAAATGCCCCGGCACGATCGCGTTCGATGACGTGGCGCGGATGGGCGGGGCGCGGCATCGCGAGCAGCTTGCCGAGCTTTCGAAGACGCTGCAGTTCGACGACGCCGTCAACATTCAATTTACCAGCGGCACCACGGGCTCGCCGAAGGGCGTGACGCTGACGCATCACAACATCCTCAACAACGGCTATTTCGTCGGCCGCGCGATGCGGCTGACCGAGAAAGACCGGATCTGCATTCCGGTGCCGCTCTATCACTGCTTCGGCATGGTGATGGGCAACCTCGCCTCCGTCACGCTGGGCGCCGCCATGGTCTATCCCGGCGAAGGCTTTGATCCGCTGGCGACGCTGCAGACCATCGAACAGGAGAAATGCACGGCGCTGTACGGCGTACCGACCATGTTCATTGCCGAGCTCGATCATCCAGAGTTTGCGCGCTTCGACCTGAAATCGCTGCGCACCGGCATCATGGCGGGCGCGCCCTGCCCCATCGAAGTGATGAAGCGCGTCAACAACGAGATGAACATGGGCGAGGTGACGATCGCCTATGGCATGACCGAGACGTCGCCGGTCAGTTTCCAGAGTTCGACCGATGATCCGCTGGAACGGCGGGTGTCGACCGTCGGGCGGATTCATCCGCATGTCGAGGTCAAGGTGGTCGACCTCGAGGGACGCGTGGTGCCGCGCGGCGAGCGCGGCGAACTCTGCACCCGCGGCTACAGCGTCATGCTGGGCTATTGGGACGAGGCGGAAAAGACCGCCGACGTGCTCGACGCCAATGGCTGGATGCACACCGGCGACCTCGCCGTGATCGACGCGGAGGGCTATTGCAACATCGTCGGCCGCATCAAGGACATGGTGATCCGCGGCGGCGAAAACCTCTATCCAAGAGAGATCGAGGAGTTCCTCTATCGCCATCCCAAAATCCAGGACGTGCAGATCTTTGGCGTTGCGGATGATCGCTATGGCGAAGAGCTCTGTGCCTGGATCCGCACGCGTCCCGGCGATACGCTCACCGCCGACGAGGTCCGCGCCTTCTGCCAAGGCCAGATCGCCCACAACAAGATCCCGCGCTACGTCGAATTCGTCGACGAGTTCCCGATGACGGTGACGGGGAAGATACAGAAGTTTCTGATGCGGGAGGCGGTGGAAGCGCGGCTCGGATTGAAAGCGGCGAAGACGGCGTGAGGGGGAAGGCGTGGCGGCGGCGCATCCTCGTATCGCGCGCCCTCGCCTCATCATCGGCCGCCGGGCTCCGCGCACCCCTCAGCTAAAATATCGAAAACAACCCCATGCAAAGTAGCCTGGCGGCTGGATGGACACGAAGCGGCAACGCCGGCGAAGCCTGCTGGCTTAGGCACAAACAGTACTATGCTACCGCGCTGTCATTGATCGCCCTAATTCTTGTAACGAGCTTTGCGACCCTCTCTTCATCAAATAGCTTCTCCGGGCCGCTATCTACCTCCCAAGCTTCCATCCCTGACTTCGTCACGTGAATCATCGATATGCCTCGACCTGAGGCTTTCACTTTTTCAGTAATATTTTGCAGCAGGTAGAATGCGTATTTCTTGTCCAGCAATGGAGAAGGCAGAACTTTCCAAATATGATAGTGATATATTGCGCGGCATCCGCTCCAGAAATACGGCCCAAATGTTGCGGACCACGCAAAGAGGAGGTCACCATTCTCACAATACTTGTCGTCGGGTAGATTGAGATCAGAGTAGTACCAATTGCTTCCTCCGTTCAGATTTTGAATGCGGACAACCGGCGTTCCATTCTCCAATAACTCGTCTTGCTTGTAAGCTCGACCATTTACTAAGGTCAGCACCTCGCCGAGTGTAAATCGCTTCCATCCTACTATTGGAGGGACGCGCGCCGTGATGTTCACAACATCGCCTCCAGCTCATCCAACCCATCCGCGATCTCCTTCTCCAACGCCTTTAACTCCGCGATGACCTCTTTCGGCTGACGATGCGCGGCCGTTTCGTGCACCACCTCCTTGTAGCGATTGATCGAAAGGTCATAGCTCGCTGCTGCAATCTCGGCCTTGGGAACGCAAAAACTCTGCGCGGTACGGGGGCGTCTCTGCTCGATGCCATGGCGTTGCGTCCAGCGCGCGGCTATGTCGGGCAGATTGTTCTTGGCGTGCTCGCCTTCGGCGAGCCTTGCTTTCGAGCCGATCTTTTCTGTCGGCAAGAGCGCAATGCGCTTGTCGTCCAGGGAAAACCCTTCGGCCTGGCAATCGTAGTACCAGACCTGATCCGTGCCTCCCGAATTGGTCTTCGTAAACAGCACGATTGCAGTAGATACGCCGGCGTATGGTCGAAAGACACCCGACGGCAGTTTGACGATGCCATCCAACTTGTGGTCCTCAACTAGCATCTTTCGAATCGCCTTGTGCGCGGTCGAGGAGCCGAACAGCACGCCGTCCGGCACGATCACTGCCGCACGACCGCCTGGTTTCAACAGCTTCAGGAACAGCGCCATGAACAGAAGCTCGGTCTTCTTGGTCTTGACGATCGCGAGCAGATCCTTCGCTGTCGTCTCATAGTCGAGTGATCCCGCGAATGGCGGATTTGCCAGCACGAGCGAGTAGCGATCCTCGTCGCCGGCATGCTCCTGCGACAGCGAATCCTTGTAGCGAATATCGGGGTCTTCAACACCGTGCAGCGTCATGTTCATCGAGCCGATCCGCAGCATGGTGCCGTCGAAATCGAATCCGTGGAACATCTCCTCGTTGAAATGGTCGCGGCTTTTTTTCTCATGAAACAGCTTCGGATGGTTCTCGCGCAGATATTCGCCGGCCGCGACCAGAAAACCGCAGGTGCCGCAGGCGGGATCAACGATGACATCCTTCGGTCCCGGCGCCATCATCTCGACCATTAGCGCGATGATGTGGCGCGGAGTGCGGAACTGGCCGTTCTGCCCGGCGGTCGCAATCTTCGACAGCATGTATTCGTAGAGATCGCCCTTGGTGTCGCGATCCTCCATCGGGATTTCAGCGAGGAGATCGACCACTTTAGCGAGCAGAGCGGGCGTCGGAATGGTGAAGCGCGCGCCCTTCATGTGGGTGGCGTGCGCGGTGCCGGCCTCGGCCATGTTGCGCAGGAACGGAAAGACGTGTTCGGAGACGATTTCGAACATCGTTGCGGGGTCTTTATGCTTCAGTTTGGACCAGCGCATCTCCTCATAGGCAACGCCGCCGCTCTTGCCGATCTTGTCCTTGCCGGGCGGGAAAATGCGTCGTTCCATCGGCTTACCGAGGCGATTGGCCTTGCGCTCCTCGAGCGTATGCGCGTCATCCAGGCCGCGCATGAACAGCAGGTAAGTGATCTGCTCGATTACTTCGAGCGGATTGGCGATCCCGCCCGCCCAGAATGCGTTCCATACATTGTCGATTTTGGAACGAAGTTCACCAGTCAGCATGCAGCCCCCGAGAGAAACGTCTCGCAGGTTGCATACCAAATGTCGGATGGAAAACGAAGCGGGCTGCTATGGACGTTAGTCGGCAACTGAGGAAAAGACGTGGATGACCGGGTCAAGCCCGGCCATGACAAGTGGAAAGACCTTCGCCCTACACTCCCAACCCGTTCTGCCCCGCCAGCTCCCTCAGCGACACCTGCGGCCGCGCGCCGATGTGCTGGATCACCTCAGCTGCAGCGAGCGCACCCAGCCGGCCGCACATTTCATGGCTGGCATTGCGCACCAGGCCGAACAGGAAGCCGGCGGCGAAGAGGTCGCCGGCGCCGGTGGTGTCGACGAGCTTTTCGATCGGGAACGCCGGCGCCGCGACAACGCCATCGGACGACACCACTACGCAGCCCTTCTCGCTGCGGGTGACGACGGCGAGTTTTGTGTCCGTGCGGAGCTGCTTCAGCGCGCCCTCGAAATCCGAGGTCTGATACAGCGAATGCAGTTCGGCCTCGTTGGCGAAGACGAGATCAACCGTGCGTTTACGCATCAGATCGAGAAACTCGTCGCGGTAGCGATCGACGCAGAATGAATCCGACAGCGTGAGCGCCACCTGTCGGCCGGCACCATGGGCGATGCCCGCTGCCTTGACGAAGGCTTCCTTGGCGTTCTGGGGATCCCAGAGATAGCCTTCGAGATAGACGATGCGCGATGCCGCAATCTGCGCCTCGTCGATGTCGGCCGGCATTAGATTCTGCGCCGCGCCGAGATAGGTGTTCATGGTGCGCTCGCCGTCCGGCGTAACCAGAATGTAGGAGCAGCCCGTGGCGGGGCCGTCGGACGCGGCCCTGGTTTCGAAGGCTACGCCGGCGGCGCGAATGTCGTGGGTGTAGAGGCCGCCGATCTGATCGTTCTTGACCTTGCCGACATAGGCGGTGCGGGCGCCGAAATTGGCGATGCCGACAATGGTGTTGGCGGCCGATCCGCCCGACACCTCCGTCGCCGGGCCCATGTCGCGGTAGATCGCCGTGGCGCGGGCCTCGTCGATCAGCGCCATGCCGCCTTTGGTCATGCCGTGACGGATAAGGAATTTCTCGTCGGTTTGCGCGAAGACGTCGAAAATCGCATTGCCGATAGCAAGAACGTCGTATTTTGCGTCAGTCATCCACCCGTCCTGTTTACGGCGTTGCGCGAAGAAGCCGAGCACGGCTAAGAAGGCTGCGGCCTACCAGATCGGCGTAGCGCCAGCAAGTGAAGCGGCTGCTATAGAGCCTCCATGATCCGCTCCTTTCTCACGGTATCGTCGGGAACGCTGGCCTCGCGGCTATTGGGATTCGCGCGCGATTCGTCGCTGGCCGCGCTGCTCGGCGCGGGGCCTGTGGCGGATGCATTTCTGGCGGCGTTTCAACTGGTCAACGTGGTGCGGCGGCTGTTGACCGAGGGCGGGCTGAACGCGGCGCTGGTGCCGGCCTGGCTGCGGGTCCGCGAAACCGACGGCGCGGTTGCGGCGGCGGCGTTTGCGGGGCGCGTGCTCGGAACGGTCACGGCGGCGCTGATCATCGCCACCGCGCTGCTCGCGCTGGCGATGCCGCTGGTGATCACGGCGCTGGCGCCGGGATTTGCCGGCCGGGAGACGCTGCAGCTCGCCGTCGAAAATGCCCGCCTCATGCTGCCCTACCTCGCCTTCGCCGGGCCGGTAACCGTGATGATGGCGCTGTTGAACGCGCAGGGACGGTTTGCGCTGACGGCGTTCTCGCCGCTATTGTTCAACATTGCGCTGATCGCTGTAATGGCCGTATTGCTGGTCGCGCGGCCGGACGCCGTACAGGCGGCGCAAATCGTTGCCGCGACCGTCGGCATCGCCGGGCTGTTGCAGCTCTCCGTGCTGGTGCTGCGCCGTGGCGGGAACATCGCGACACCCGTCGCGACCCCTTTGCGCGTCTCGTTCGACAAGGAGATCCGCGGCTTTCTCGGCAAGGCGCTGCCGGGCATGATGGCATCGAGCGCGCCGCAATTGCTTATTGTCGCCGGCGCGATCATTGCGTCCTCCCAGCCATCGGCGGTGTCGTGGCTGTATTTCGCCAACCGCCTGGTCGAACTGCCGCTCGGCATTGTTGGCGTCGCCATGGGCACCGTGTTGATCCCGGAACTGACGCGCGCGGTGCGCGGCACCGACCTTGCCGCGATTGCCCACGCGGAATCGCGCGGGCTCGAACTCGCGGTTGGATTGGCGCTGCCGGCAACGCTCGGCCTGATCGTGCTGAGCGAGCCGATCGTGCGGCTGTTGTTCGAACACGGCGCGTTTACCGGCGATGACACCAAAGCCACCGCCCGCGCGCTGACGTGGCTGACGCTGGCGTTGCCCGCGCATGTGCTGGTCAAGGCGCTGTCGCCAGCGTTCTTCGCGCGCGAGGATACGATGACGCCGCTGGTCGCCGCGCTGACAGGCGTCGTGCTGGCGATCGCTTCTGCCTTCCTGCTCAGCCATTGGTACGGCGCTGAGGGCATCGCGGCGGCCATCGCTGTCGGCGCGTGGAGCATGGCGTTCAGCCTGATCCGCCGCGGCGCGGAAACTTTTGGGTTTTCGATCGACAGGGAAGCAAAACGGCGGCTGCCGCGCATCGCGCTGGCGGCGCTGGCGATGGGCGCGTTGCTGTGGCTTGCGGCGCGCTCGCTGCCCGCCCTCACCTCGGGTGCACACGGGCTCGTGCAGGCCGTCCTGCTGCTGGTCCTGATCTCGGCAGGAATCGTGACTTACGGCTTGTTTCTGCGGTTTTTCGGCGTCACCGGCTGGCGCGACGCGGTTAACGCCGTCAGGCAAACAAAGGGGTAGCGACTTGCGCAGATAGCCCCTGCGTGGCAAACGACGGCGCGAAACAGGCATCCTCGGGAAGCTGACAATGGCTTTTGTTGAACGGGTTTTCTCCGGCGTCCAGCCGACCGGTAATCTGCATCTCGGCAATTACCTCGGCGCGATCGTCAACTTCGTGAAGATGCAGGAAACCCATAACTGCATCTATTGCGTCGTCGACATGCACGCGATCACGATGGGCGTCGACGTCTGGGGCGGCCCGGCGGAGCTTGCCCGCAACACCCGCGAGGTCACCGCGGCCTTCATCGCCGCCGGCATCGACCCGAAGAAGCATATCGTGTTCAACCAGAGCCAGGTCGCCGGCCATGCCGAACTGACCTGGATCTTCAATTGCGTGGCGAGGATCGGCTGGCTCAGCCGCATGACGCAGTTCAAGGAGAAGGCCGGCAAGGACCGCGAGAACGCGTCCGTGGGGCTGTACGATTATCCGGTGCTGATGGCGGCGGACATTCTGCTTTATCGCGCCACCCACGTGCCGGTCGGCGAGGACCAGAAGCAGCATCTGGAGCTGTCGCGGGACATCGCGCAAAAATTCAACAACGATTTCGGCGATTCGATTCGCGGCCACGGCTTCAACGACGGCCAGTTCTTTCCGCTGCCGGAGCCGTTCATCACCGGCCCGGCAACGCGGGTGATGTCGCTTCGCGACGGCACCAAGAAGATGTCGAAGTCGGATGCCTCGGACAATTCGCGCATCAACCTGACCGACGATGCCGACCTGATCGCGCAGAAGATCCGCAAAGCCAAGACCGATCCGGAACCGTTGCCGTCGGAGGAAAAGGGCCTGGAAAGCCGGCCCGAGGCCGACAACCTCGTCGGCATCTATGCGGCGCTCTCGGACAAGAGCAAATCCGACGTGCTGCGCGAATTCGGCGGCGGGCAGTTCTCCAGCTTCAAGAATGCGCTGGTGGAACTTTGCGTGGCAAAACTCTCGCCGATCGCCTCCGAGATGAAGCGGCTGGTCGCCGATCCCGGCCATGTCGACAAAATCCTGGTCGATGGCGCCGACCGCGCGCGTGTCCTAGCCGATGAAACCATGCGGGCGACGCGGGACATCGTCGGTTTCATCCGAAAAAGCTAGAGATGGCTCCCACTGCGTTGCAACAGCGACGCCGCTTGTCGAAAGCGGCTGCGCCGTGGCACCATGCGGCGGTTTGGCGCAGCACCGGGACATGCATGACCACCCAGCGACGAAGCTACGAGACGGGTCACAACCCAAAATGCCTTGTCATCGTCGACGACACCGCGGAATGGGACCGCGCGGTCTACTACGCCAGCCGATGGGCGGTACGCGTCAACGGTGGCGTGGTGATGCTCCGCATCATCGCCATCGAGGACCAGAACCAGCAATGGCTGGGTGTCGCCGACCTGATGCGCGCCGAGGCGGAGGACGCCGCCAATGAGGCGCTCGACCGCGCCTCCGGCCGCGCCAACGGCATCGCCGCGATCACGCCCGAACGGGTGATTCGCGAGGGCGATCCGACCACCCAGATTCTCGACGTGATCGACAAGGACGTCGATATTTCAATGCTGGTACTGGCGGCCAATCCGGGTCCCGAGGGGCCGGGGCCGCTGATCAGCATGATGGCCCAGGCCGCCGGCTCGTTCCCAATTCCCGTCGTCATCGTGCCCGGCGACCTCAGCGATTCCGAGATCGACGGGCTGTCTTAGGGCTTGATCTACTTGGAGAATTGCTGGTTTGCGCCCCTTGAAGGTGCGCTGCCGGTCGCCATCTGCTAAGGGACACCCACGCGCCGGCCTTGAACCGGCGACGCCGGAGAAAAATCATGTTCATCCAGACTGAAGCCACGCCCAATCCCGCCACCTTGAAGTTCATACCTGGTCGCACCGTGCTCGACACCGGCACGATGGAATTCTCCAACCGCGATGCCGCCGCCCGTTCGCCGCTCGCGGAGCGACTGTTCGGCGTGCCCGGCGTCTCCGGCGTGTTCTACGGCTACGATTTCGTCACCGTGACCAAGGCGGACGGCGACTGGCAGCATCTCAAGCCCGCGATCCTCGGCGCCATCATGGAACATTACATGTCCGGCGCGCCGCTGCTGGCGGACGGCACCGCCGGCAATGACGAGGCGGTGGACGAGGAAGGCGAGTTCTTCAACGAGGCTGACGCCGACACCGTCGCCACGATCAAGGACCTGATCGAGACGCGGGTACGGCCCGCGGTCGCCAATGACGGCGGCGACATCACCTTCCGCGGCTTCAAGGACGGCGTCGTGTATCTCAACATGAAGGGCTCCTGCGCCGGCTGTCCGTCCTCGACGGCGACGTTGCAGCACGGCATCCAGAATCTGCTAAGGCATTTCGTGCCCGACGTGGTCGAAGTCCGGCCGATGTGATGAGGGGCGAATGGCGAGTAGCGAATGGCGAATAGAGACGAACTCGAATAATCTACTCGCCATTCGCCACTCGCTGTTCGCCCTCTCTCCATGCTGATCCTCGCCATCGATACCGCGCTCGATGCCTGCGCCGCGGCCGTGCTCGACACCAGCGCAGGCGGTGTGATTGCGCAGGAATCGCAGGCGATGAAGCGCGGTCATGCCGAGGCCCTGATGCCGCTGATCGCGCGCGTGATGAAGGCATCCGGCATTGCCTTTGCTGCGCTCGACCGCGTCGCCGCGACGACCGGTCCGGGAAGCTTTACCGGATTGCGCGTCGGCCTTTCCGCCGCCCGTGGCATTGCACTCGCCGCCGGCAAGCCCGTGGTGGGCGTAACGACGCTGACCGCGTTTGCCGCCCCCATCGTCAGCGAGAGCAGCGAACACCCCGTCATATCAGCCGTCGATGCGCGGCATGAACACGTCTATTTTCAGATGCTCGGCGGCGACGGCAGTTCGCTGATAAAGGCAACCGTAGCGCCGATCGCGGAAGCGGTCGCCGCGTCGCGCTTCGGCGCGCCGCATCTGGTCGGCAATGCAGCAAAAATTCTGGCCGACCGCTGGCCGGCCGATGCGCCGCCGCCTTTCAAAATCGATCAGCAGGCCGCGCCCGATATCGCCTGGGTGGCGTGGCTGGGCGCTGCGGTCAATCCCGAGAGCTCGCCGGCACGGCCCTATTATCTGCGCGCCCCCGACGCCAAGCCACCGAAGAATCCGCTGTCCGGCGCACCGCAGCCGCCGGCGTCATGATGACTTGGCTCTCCGATTGGTGGGGTGGCGGCACGGCGGTGATCGAACCGGCCAGTCCGCGCGACGCAGCACGTCTGGCGCAACTGCATGGCGCATCGTTTCACCGCGGCTGGGGCGAAGGCGAATTCGAGGTGATGCTGACCGAGCGCAATACGCTCGTTCACCGTCTCAGGCTCGGGCGCAAGATCATCGGCTTTGCGGTGTCGCGCATGGCGGCCGACGAGGCGGAGCTATTGTCGATCGCGATCGACGCCACGCAACGCGGACGTGGCCTGTCACGCACCCTGTTGCTGACGCATCTCGGTCATCTCGCCGGCCGCGGCGTGCGCAAGGTATTCCTCGAGGTTGAAGAAAACAATCAGCCGGCGCGGCGTCTGTATGAATGGGCCGGCTTCGAGGTCGTCGGCCGCCGGGAACGCTACTATCAGCAACCCGGCGGGGAGCAATTGAATGCGCTTCTGATGCGGCGTGACTTGTCGTAATATGCGCAGGGTGGCACAACAGCCCCGACCTGTTCTTCAAGGCCCAAAGTCATGCCCGTACTGAAATCCCCGTCTGCGCAAAAAAATACCGGCATCGAGGCTCGCTGCGCCGCCACCGGCATGCGCATGACCGAACAGCGCCGGGTGATCGCGCGCGTGCTGGCCGATTCGGCCGACCATCCGGACGTCGAGGAGCTTTACCGGCGCTGTGTCGCGGTCGACGACAAGATCTCGATCTCGACGGTATATCGCACCGTCAAGCTGTTCGAGGATGCCGGGATTATCGAGCGGCACGATTTCCGCGAGGGCCGGGCGCGCTACGAGCAGATGCCCGACAGCCACCACGACCATCTGATCAATCTGCGCGACGGCAAGGTGATCGAGTTCACCTCGGAAGAAATCGAGAAATTGCAGGCCGAGATCGCCCGCAAGCTCGGCTACAAACTGGTCGATCACCGGCTGGAGCTTTATTGCGTGCCGCTCGACGACGACAAATCCTGATCGCGTGCCAACTTGAATCCGAACTTCGATCTGGTCATCTTCGACTGCGACGGCGTGCTGGTCGACAGCGAAGTCATTTCGTGCCGCGCGCACGCGGAAACACTGACGCGCCACGGTTATCCGATCACGTCGGAGCAGGTGTTTCACCGCTTCCTCGGCCGCTCGACACGCCAGGCGAATATCGAAATCGAGGCCGAACTCGGCCGCGCTCTACCTGACGACTTTCATCTGCAGTTGCAGGATGAGTTGTACCGGACGTTCGAAGCCGATCTGGAAGCGATACCGCACATTCACACCGCGCTCGATGCCATCGCCCAGCCGGTCTGCGTGGCGTCCAGCGGCTCGCATCAACGCATGCGAATCAGCCTCGGCCGCACCAGGCTCTACGACCGCTTTGCGCCGAATATTTTCTCGGCCTCGCAGGTCTCCAACGGCAAACCCGCACCGGACCTGTTTCCGTTCGCGGCCGAACAGATGAACGTTGCGCCGGAACGCTGCGTCGTGATCGAGGACAGCGTTCCCGGCGTCACCGGCGGCCGCGCCGCTGGCATGACCGTGCTCGGTTTTCACGGCGGCAGCCATTGCCGGGAAGCATATGGCGACAGGTTGCGCGCTGCTGGCGCGGCCGTGATCTTCGACGATATGCGGCAATTGCCCGATTTGATTGCGCAGATCGGCCTAATGGCCGGCTAGATGCATGACCGGAGAACTACGGAGGTTTTCGCGGGCCTGATTGGCACCGCCTTTGCTGGACACCGGAATGCGCCGTGAACGCGTCCCAAACCAGATCAACGCAGAGGCTACCAATGGCAATTTCACATCAACTTCAGACTCTCCGGGGAACCGCAACGTCGAGCCGGCCACAAATTGCGACACTGATCGAAAGCCTCTCGCGTTCGGTCGAGCTGCTCACCCTGGAAATAGACCACGAGGAGGCCCGCGCGGGCGTTCGCGATCTGTCGGACCCGACCTATCCGCTGCTGGCGCGGAGCCTGAGGGTCCGTAAGGACAATATTCGGATCACCATTGCTTCGCTGGATGCGTTCGTCCATGCAACCGAGGCGGCGTAACGCCCCCTGAAAGCGGACCTTCGGCGGGCAGACGGGTCCCTGCATATTATCGAGGGAATCTCGCGATTCCGGGTCGGGTTCTGGCGCATCGGCCCCGGAAATGGCGCCTATTGCGCTGGATTTTCGGCCCCTTAGCCTATAATTGAGCCCTGACGCCGGATTGGCGTCCATTCAAGCCCCGAAACCCAGGTTCCATGAAGCCGCCGCGCAAGCTGCATATCAAGTCCTATGGCTGCCAGATGAACGTCTACGATGCACAACGCATGGTGGACACGCTGGCGGGCGAGGGCTTTGTCGAGACTGAAAGCGCTGACGACGCCGACCTGGTGATCCTCAACACCTGCCATATCAGGGAGAAGGCGTCCGAAAAGGTCTACTCCGAACTCGGCCGGCTGCGCGTCGCCAAGGACGAGGCGGCACGTAACGGGCGCGAGATGCGCATTGCGGTCGCCGGCTGCGTCGCACAGGCGGAGGGTGAAGAGATCATCCGCCGCGCGCCGACGGTTGACGTCGTGGTCGGGCCGCAGAGCTATCATCATCTGCCGCAACTCCTCGCGCGCGCGAAGAGCGAAGGCCGTGCGCTGGAAACCGAATTTCCGGTCGAGGACAAGTTCAGCTTTCTGCCCCAGCCGAAACCGGCTGCGATCCGCGCGCGCGGCATTTCCGCTTTCGTGACCGTGCAGGAAGGTTGCGACAAGTTCTGCACCTTCTGCGTGGTGCCCTATACGCGAGGCGCGGAAGTCTCGCGCCCGGTCGCTAAAATCGTCGACGACGTGAAGCGGCTGGCCGATAACGGGGTGCGCGAGATCACGCTGATCGGCCAGAACGTCAACGCCTATCACGGCGAGGGCCCCGACGGACGGACCTGGCCGCTCGGCAAGCTACTGCACCGGCTTGCCGAAATCGAGGGCATCGCGCGGCTGCGCTATTCGACCAGCCATCCCCGCGACGTCGAGGACTCGCTGATCGCAGCGCATCGCGACCTCGCAGGCCTGATGCCGTTCGTCCATCTTCCGGTGCAGTCCGGCTCCGACCGGATTCTGGCGGCCATGAACCGCAAGCATACCGCCGATGATTATCGCCGCGTCATCGACCGTTTCCGTACCGCCCGCCAAGATATTGCGTTTTCATCGGATTTCATCGTCGGCTTCCCCGGCGAAACCGAGGGAGAATTTGCAGCGACCCTCGCGCTTGTCATGCAAATCGGATACGCTGCGGCTTATTCGTTCAAATATTCGCCGCGGCCCGGCACGCCGGCGGCGGACATGCGGGAGACGGTGTCAGCGGCTGAAATGGACGAGCGATTGGTGCGGCTCCAGGAATTGATCGACAGTCAGCAATCGGCCTTCAACCGGGCCATGATTGGCAACACCGTCGATGTGCTGTTCGAACGCGCGGCCCGCAATCCCGGCCAGATCGTCGGCCGCACCGCCTATCTTCAGCCCGCGCATGTGTTTGCCTCGCCCGACATCATCGGGCAGGTGCTGCCGGTCAGAATCGAGAGCCGGGAGCGTTACAGCCTGCTCGGCGAACTCGCGAGCGCTCCCCCGCAAGCCGGCCAATCAACGCCTTCAACCATGATGACGGGAGCCTGAACCCTTGCCGAAAAGCGCATCGGATTCATCTTCGCTCGCTCCCAGCCGCAAATTTGATCGCGACATGCAAGTTCCGCCCGAGACCCAGGTCGTCATCGACTTCGACGACAACCGCGCCGCTTCCGCGCTCGTCGGCCCTTACGGTCAGAATCTGGCGCTGATCGAACGGCGGCTCGGAGTCGTCGTCGATTCCCGCGGCAACCACATCACCATCGGAGGCTCGCGCGATGGCTGCGACGCCGCGCGGCGCGTGCTGGAGACGCTCTATTCACAGGCCGTGCAGGGCCACGACCTCTCGCAGGGCGAGGTCGAGGGTGCGATCCGCGCGGTGCTCGCGCAGGGCTCGCTGTTCGAATTCGACGCCAAGACCGCAAAGCCCTCGTTCGAGACCATCAACCTGCGCAAGCGTCCGGTGCGCGCCCGCACCGCGGCGCAGGATTCCTACATCCGCGCGCTGAAGCGCCACGAACTGGTGTTCGGCATCGGCCCGGCAGGCACCGGCAAGACCTGGCTTGCGGTGGCGCATGCCGCGCAATTGTTCGAGCGCAAGGAAGTCGATCGCATCATCCTGTCGCGGCCTGCGGTCGAGGCCGGCGAGCGGCTCGGCTTCCTGCCCGGCGACCTCAGGGAAAAGGTCGATCCATACTTGCGGCCGATCTACGACGCGTTGTACGACCTGATGGACTCTCGTATCGTGGAGCGCGCGCTGCAGGCTGGCGAGATCGAGATCGCGCCGCTGGCCTTCATGCGCGGCCGCACCCTGACCAATGCCGTCATCATCCTCGACGAAGCCCAGAACACCACGTCGATGCAGATGAAGATGTTCCTGACCCGGCTCGGCGAGAACAGCCGCATGATCGTCACCGGCGACCCATCGCAGGTCGACCTGCCGAACGGACAGGCGTCGGGGCTTGCCGAAGCCTGCAAGCTGCTCGACAACGTCGAAGGCATTGCGCAGGTGAAATTCACCGCGGAAGACGTCATCCGCCACGAACTGGTGGCGCGGATCGTCGCCGCCTATGAGGGGTTGCCGCAGAAACCGGCAACCGGAAAATCTTGACCGCAAACTCTCCGCGCCCGGACCTGCCGCCGGCAGGCCGGAGCCGCAAGCCCAACATTGCAATGCAAACCGCTGGAACGCTCGTGTCGTCCGTCCTTCCCCTCACCGAAGTTCTCGTCGTCGCCGATTGCTGGCAGACCGAGCCGGAGGCCGAGGCGGTGATCCATCGCGCCATCAATGCGGCGGCCGAAATCGCCGACGCCGATGTCGGCGACACGGAACTTGCGGTCATGCTGACCGACGATGCCGGCATCCGCACGCTGAACAGCAACTGGCGCGGCATCGATAAACCTACCAACGTGCTGTCGTTTCCGGCGCTGCAGCCGGCCGCGGGCGCGCCTTCGGACGCGCCACGTATGCTCGGCGATATCGCCATCGCCTATGAGACCACCCGGAAAGAGGCCGATGACGAAGAAAAACCGTTCGATCATCACCTCAGCCATCTTGCGGTCCACGGGTTCCTGCATTTGATCGGGTACGACCACGACAAGGACGACGCCGCCGAAGCCATGGAAGGTCTCGAGCGTGAGATTCTCGCGCAGCTCGGCATTCCCGACCCTTATGCGGACCGGGAGCGGATGGACTGAAATGCCGGACTCCGACCCGATACAGGACAATCCGCGCGACACGCGCAACCTGCCGGTAGTGGTGCAGGAAGGCGAGGTTCTGCGTCCGACCGCCGAGAGCTGGCTGATACGGGCGATCCGCACGCTGTTCGGCTGGAGCGCGGGATCGGTGCGCGCCGATCTTCAGGTGGTGCTCGACACTTCCACCCCTGACGATGCCGGCTTTTCCGCCATCGAGCGCACCATGCTGCGCAACATCCTCGGCCTCAACGAGCGGCGCATCGCCGACGTGATGGTGCATCGCGCCGATATCGTCGCGGTCAAGCGCGATATTCCGCTTGGCGAACTGATGAGCCTGTTCGAAAGCGCGGCGCACTCGCGGCTCGTAGTCTACGACGAAACGCTCGACGATCCCGAAGGCATCGTTCACATCCGCGATCTCCTGGCATTCATGACCGCGAAGGGGCGGGTCGGCGATACCACCAAGCCCAAGCGCAAGAAGCCATTCCCTGCTGGCCTCGACCTGCGTGCGGTCGACCTCGCAATGCCGCTGGCGGAGGCCAACATCATCCGCAAGCTTCTCTACGTGCCGCCGTCGATGCGGGCGATCGACCTCTTGGCGCAGATGCAGGCGTCGCGCATCCATCTGGCGCTGGTGGTAGACGAATATGGCGGCACCGACGGGCTGGTGTCGATCGAGGACATCGTCGAGCAGATCGTCGGCGAAATCGACGACGAGCACGACAGCGACGAGCCGCCGGCGATCGTTCGGCAGGGCGACAACGCCTTCATTGCCGATGCCCGCGCCAGCCTCGAGGACGCGCGCAAGATGATCGGCGAGGAATTCGTCCCCGGCGAGGCCGGCGAGGAGGTCGAGACGCTTGGCGGCTATCTGGTCGCGCAGGTCGGCCGCCTGCCGGTGCGCGGCGAGGTGATTGCGGGCCCGGGCAATTTCGAGATCGAGGTGCTCGATGCCGACCCGCGGCGGGTGAAGCGGCTGCGGATCGGGATTCGCAAAGAACGTCCCGCGGCACGCGCGACGCGCGAGCGAAGCCGCCGCGAGGCCGCGCCCGATACCAGCGCGCCGCCGACCAACGATAATACGCCGCCCCCCGGCGATGGAGCCGGCTCGCAGTGATCCCAACCAGCAAATTCCGCATGGCGGGACTTTCGATCATCCTGGCCTGGGGCTGGAAGCGCGCAGCGATCGCGCTCGTCGCCGGCGCGATGTCGGCACTGTCGATGGCGCCGTTCAACGCCTGGCCGGTGCTGTTTGTGACGTTTCCGGTCGTGGTCTGGCTTATTGACGGAGCTGCGGCCGGAAAATGGCGCGGCATGCCGGCGGCGGCGATGGCAGGCTTCTGGTTCGGGCTCGGCTATTTCGTGCCCGGGCTGTACTGGATCGGCAACGCTTTCCTGGTGGATGCGCCGACCTTCGCCTGGCTGATGCCGTTCGCGGTGCTCGGCCTGCCGGCCTATCTCGCCTTGTTTCCGGCGCTCGGCTTCGCGCTGGCGCGGCTGATCTGGACGCGGGATGCGTCGCGGGTCCTGGCGCTTGCGATCGGGCTCACGGTCAGCGAATGGCTGCGCGGCTATGTGCTATCGGGCTTCCCGTGGAATGCCTTCGGCTACGCGCTGTCGGAGCCCTTGGCGCTGGCGCAGGCCGCATCGCTGATCGGGCTGTGGGGCATGACTTTCCTCAGCGTCGCCATCTTTGCCAGCCCGGCGGCGCTGATCGACGGGTCTTCGCGCGGCCGCAGGCCCTGGATTGCGCCGGTGGCGGCGCTCGCGCTGCTCGCGGCGATGGGAATTTACGGCGCCGTGCGGCTATCGCTGCAGCCGACGGCTCTGACCAAGGTCAAGCTACGCATCATGCAGCCGAACCTGCAGCAGGACGTCAAATTCAACTATGGCGCCAAAGCGGAGGTGATGCAGAAATACCTTGCCCTGTCCGATCGCGCTTCAGGCCCGCACTCCACCGGCGTGCGCGACGTGCCGATCCTGATCTGGCCGGAATCGGCTTTCCCGTTTTTCCTGACGCGCGAAGCCGACGCGATGGCACAGATCGCCGAGCTCCTGCCCAAGGGCACGGTGCTGATGACCGGCTCGGTGCGCGCCCCCGACGGCACGCCCGGCGCCCGCGTCTCCCGCGCCTACAATTCGATATATGTGATCGACCATGACGGCGGCGTGCTGTCGGTCTACGACAAGCTGCATCTGGTGCCGTTCGGCGAGTACCTGCCATTTCAGGAATGGATGGAAAAGCTCGGCTTCGTGCAACTGACGAAGGTCCACGGCGGCTTCATTCCGGGCACGCGGCGCCGTGCGATGGAGATCCCGAATGCGCCACGCGCGCTACCGCTGATTTGTTATGAAGCGATTTTTCCCGGAAATGTGGCGGCGCGTGACGATCGTCCCGGCTGGATCGTCAACCTGACCAACGACGGCTGGTTTGGAAATTCGACAGGTCCCTACCAGCACCTGCAGCAGGCGCGGCTGCGTGCGATCGAGGAAGGTCTGCCGATGGTGCGCGCCGCCAACACCGGCATCTCGGCAGTGATCGATCCCTCAGGACGAATTGTGGCACGGCTCGGCCTCGGCATCGAAGGCGTGCTGGATGCCAGCCTGCCATCCGCGCTGCCGCCGACGGTTTATGCTCGCCTTGGAGATATCCCGGCGGCTGTCATTGTGGCCGTTGCCTTGGTGGTTGTCGTCAGACGCCGCGTTGCGAAGCACGCTGCCTGACATTTGCACACGACCAAGCTGCCACGCGTTTACTAAAAACGCGGCGCGCGCGGTTCCACCTGTTGACATCGCGGCTGTGATTCGCTTTCTGCGGTTGCAAGCCAAAAACAACAACCAGTCACTTCCGTTGCTCAGATCGTCCGCAATTCTACCCGATCCTCCGAGCAGGATATGACGGTACCGGCGCGCCTGAGGCATAGAACTTCCACTGCCTCACCCCCGGCGCGCAATCCTAGGAGTGATGTAGATGTCCACCAAAGCGCCCAATCCGGTCGACAAATATGTCGGCAGCCGCGTCCGGATGCGCCGCATCATGCTGGGCATGAGCCAGGAAAAGCTGGGCGAAGCGCTCGGCCTCACGTTCCAGCAGGTTCAGAAATACGAAAAAGGCACCAACCGGGTCGGCGCCAGCCGCTTGCAGCAGATTTCCGAGATTTTGCAGGTGCCGGTGTCGTTTCTGTTCGATGGCGGGCCGAGCGGCGTGGCGAATGCGGACGGGTTTGGCGACGGCGCCTCTCCAGCCTACGTGTCCGATTTCCTCGCGACGTCGGAGGGCCTGGCGCTGACGCGCGCGTTCACGCGCATCACCGATTCCAAAATGCGCCGCTCCATCGTCGAGTTGGTCGAGCAGATTGCGTCGCGCGACGGCCCCGACCCGCGCTGATTTTCATACCGCACCGGTTTGAGAATTTCGTATTCTGGAATATGCCGTGATTTCGCGCCCGCATTGGCGTGGGCCCAAGATGTGTTGCGCATCGGGGCATGACGCCGTATCGGATACGAGAGACATGACGACAACCAATCCCTTCGATTCTGCACCTATCCTCGAGGGCATTCGCCGCTGGGTCGAAATCGAGAGCCCGACCGAAGCGCCCGAGCAGGTCAACAAGCTCGCTGACCTCGTCGCTGAAAGCTATCGCGATCTGCCCGCGACGGTGGAGCGGATCGCCGGGCACTCCGGCTGCGGCGATCACCTGGTGGCGCGCTCGGCATGGGGGCAGGGTGAACCGGGAATCCTGGTGCTGAGCCATCTCGATACGGTGCATCCGCTTGGCTTCATCGAGCGCCTCCCATTCCGGATCGAGGGCGACAGCGCGTTCGGCCCGGGCATCTACGACATGAAGGGCGGCGCCTATCTCGCCTATCATGCATTTCGGCAAGTCTGCGCCGATAGTGCACGCCCGCCGCTCGGCATCACGCAGCTCTATGTCTCCGACGAAGAGATCGGCAGCCCGACTTCGCGCGCGCTGATCGAGGCCGAGGGCCGCACGGCGAAATACGTGCTGGTCACCGAACCGGCGCGCGACGGTGGCAAGATCGTTACCGGACGCAAGGGCGTCGGCCGCTTCGAGGTGTTCATCAAGGGCGTGCCTTCGCATGCCGGCACCCGGCCGGAGGACGGCCGCAGCGCCATTCGCGAACTCGGCCACGTCATTCAAACACTGGAGGCGATGAACGACCTGACGCGCGGCATCACCGTCAATGTCGGCGTCGTCAGAGGCGGCACCAGGCCGAACGTGATTGCGGAAGACGCCTATGCCGAGGTCGATTTGCGCGTGCCGACGATGTCTGATGCCGACGAGCTCGCATCAAAAATCCTCAATGTGAAATCACGCACCGAAGGCGTCACCGTCAAGGTGATCGGCGAGCTGAACCGTCCGCCATACGAAAAGAGCAATGCCGGCGCGGCGCTCTACGAGCATGCCAGGACAATAGCGGCGGAGATCGGCTTCGACCTGGTCGACACCTCGACCGGCGGCGGCTCCGACGGCAATTTCACCGCGCCGCATACCGCAACCCTCGACGGGCTCGGCGTCGACGGCCGCGGCGCGCATACCCATTACGAGCAGATGTACATCTCTTCGATCGAGCCGAGGGCGCGGCTGTTGTACCGGCTGTACCAGACACTGCGATGATGGTCTCACCGCGCGACATCGGCCACCGCGACGCGCCGCCGGATGACGGCACATCTGCGCATGCGCGCGGCTCGTTCTTCGGCCGCCGCAAGGGCCACAAGCTCCGCATCCACCAGGCCGACCTGATCGACAATCTGCTGCCGCATCTGGCGCTCGACATCGGAGCGCCGGCGCCAGAGCGGCTTGCCGATCTCTTCGATGGCGGACCTGAGGATGTCAGGCTCGAAATCGGCTTCGGCGGCGGCGAACATCTGATCGCGGAGGCGCAGGCGTTTCCGAACATCGGTTTCATCGGCTGCGAGCCGTATGTGAACGGCATGGCGAAAATCCTGAGCCAGATCGAGGCGCATAATCTCCGCAATATCAGGCTCTATGCCGGCGACGCTGCAGAGTTGCTGGCCTGGCTGCCGCCGCGGACGCTGGCGCGGATCGACCTGATCCATCCCGATCCCTGGCCGAAACGGCGGCACTGGAAGCGGCGCTTCGTGCAGGATGCGACGGTTGCGGCCATGGCGCGCATCCTCAAGGGTGGCGGCGAATTCCGCTTCGTCAGCGACATCGACGATTACTGCGCCTGGACGCTGGCGCACCTGATGCACAGCTCCGATTTTGTCTGGACCGCCGAGCGCGCCGCCGACTGGCAAAAGCCATGGGAGGGCTACACCATGACGCGCTACGGCCGCAAAGCCGAGCGCGAGGGAAGAGTGGCGGCGTATTTGAGGTTTCGCAAAATAAGTTGAGCTGTCAGCAATGACGGGGAAAGGCCTAGGGCCGGATTACCGCGTCTTCCAGAACTCGACGACGCGCTGGGCAGTCATGGGCATCAGGCGCACGTAGTTCACACGCGCGCTTTCGATGTCGGCGGGGGACGCCGTCCGGTTCGGACCGAGCCGAACCAGGATCAGCGCGCGCACCGTCGCCCATTCGAGATCGATGGCTTTGCCGGCGATCAGGATCGGATCGTAGCGCTCACCACTGATCAGACGGTCGAGGGTTTCGATCTTGACGCCGGTCATCGCCGACAGCGCGGCGATCGACTCCTCGTATTTGAAGGCCCTGGCAAAGTTGAGCAATGCGCCTTCGCCGAGCGCGCCCTCGCGATGAAGTTTCAGCACCGTGCGCTGTGCCGGCACGAAGTCGCGCCGCTCCTCGCGCTCGGACGGGCCGATGATGGCGGTCATCGCCTGCTTGATGTCGGCCTGCCGCTCGGGCTTGGCGACTTGGAACAGGCGGCGACGGATGACGTCGATCGAGCCGGAGAGCAGCTCCTTCAGTTGCGCAGGTGACAGATCGTCGCGCTGGCCGAGCCTGATCGTCAGCACGCCGTCCTGGCCGGCGCGCTTGATCAGCGACGAATAGCCGTTCGACGAGAAGGCCGCGCCCGCATTGCCGGCGGCGCGCCTGACCACCGCGCGGTCGCCGCGGGCGATCATGACGTCGGTGAGATCGGCCGAAAGCGTAGGCCGCTCCGCCATCGCCAGCAGATGACCCTGGCCCTTCATGGACGCAATTTCGAGTAGCATTTTTTCATCGATGACCGGCGAGCGGCGCAGCAACGGGCCTGCAATGGCGATTTCATCTTCATGGGCGAGCTGGCCGACCAGACCGCGCGGCGCATTCGCCAGCGTCGACAAGCGCTCGGCCAACTCGGCGCGCGCCTCGATCTCGGCATGCGGAACGAGGCTGGTCAGGACCCCGTCGAACAGATCGACGTGATCGGGGCGGAAGCTCGCCGCGCCCTGTAGAAAGAGCTCGCTGACACGGCGCGCGGCATCGGCGCGGCGCTTGGGGTCGCCACGACTGACGATGTCGTCGAGTTCCGGGATCAGCGCTGGTGAAATGATCATAAGCCCACCCAAACCAGCCGAATTTGGCTGGTTTTTCGGGAAATCTAGGCAGCGTTCATGAATGAAGGGTTAGACTTTACCCCGCTCTCAAACCTTGGCAAAATCGGTCTTAACGGGATTGCGGGCCTTGTCGGATTGCGGAAAAACCGCTATATCCGCGGCAACTTATGGTTCTCATACGATCGCGTATTGAGAGTGGGCCCCCCGGGACCCGCTCTTTTTTATTACCTGAACCTGCCCTGCCCAGAACGGGGCCCCAAGGGCGGTTCGGGGAACCGGCCGGACCTCTGGTTAGGCCCGGCCTAAGCCCATGCAAGTAAGACGCTTTTGACCCTGGACATGACCGATCCAACTGCTGTTTCCGAGGATGCCGACCTGCTGGCCGAGCCCCGTCTCGTCGTCGAGCCAGGCGTGGCGGCGCGGGTGGCGGCGGTGGCCGGACCGGTGTTGCAGGGAATGGGCTACCGGCTGGTTCGGATCAAGATTTCCGGCGAGGCCGGCTGCACCGTCCAGATCATGGCGGAGCGGCCCGACGGCTCGATGCAGATCGAGGATTGCGAGGCGATCTCGCGGGCGCTGTCGCCGGTGCTCGACGTTGCCGATCCGATCGACCGCGCCTACCGTCTGGAGATATCATCGCCCGGCATCGACCGCCCGCTGGTGCGCCGCTCCGATTTCGAACGCTGCGCCGGTCATCTCGTGAAGATCGAAATGGCGGTCGCCCATCAGGGCCGCAAGCGTTTCCGTGGTACGTTGGCTGGCGTCGAAGGCGATGCCGTGCGGCTACATCGGGATGACACACGCGCCGAGGAAGATGCGGACGTGCTCCTGGTGATGGAAGATATCTCCGACGCACGCCTGGTCCTGACCGACGAGTTGATTGCGGAATCGATGCGGCGCGGCAAGCAGGCCGAGCGCGAATTGAAGCAGAACCTCGGGCTGGTGCCGCCGCCTCCGCCGCACGCAAAGAAAAGCGATCCGGCGACGGGCAAGAAACCGAAGACCGGCAAGAAGCCGGAGCCCGTGAATACCAAGAAACACCGCCTCGCCGCAGACAGACTGCGCAGGGGCGAGATCGATCCTACCGAAGGAGACTAGGTCATGGCAGTCAGTGCCAACAAACTCGAACTGCTGCAGATCGCAGACGCGGTCGCCCGCGAAAAGTCGATCGACCGCGGCATCGTGATCGCCGCGATGGAAGACGCCATCGCCAAGGCGGCCCGCGCCCGTTACGGCAGCGAGACCGACGTTCACGCCGAGATCGACGCCAAGAAGGGCGAGCTGCGGCTGTCCCGCCACATGCTGGTGGTCGATCACGTCGAGAACTCGGCGAACCAGATTTCGCTGGCGGACGCGCAGCGCGCCAATCCGGGCGCCCAGGTCGGCGACACCATCGCCGACACCCTGCCGCCGCTGGAATATGGCCGCATCGCCGCGCAATCCGCCAAGCAGGTGATCGTGCAGAAGGTGCGCGAGGCCGAACGCGACCGGCAATATCAGGAATTCAAGGACCGCATCGGCGACATCGTCAACGGCGTCGTCAAGCGTGTCGAATATGGCAGCGTCATCGTCGATCTCGGCCGCGGTGAAGCGATCATCCGCCGCGATGAAATGCTGCCGCGCGAGGTGTTCCGCAACGGCGACCGCGTCCGCGCCTATATCTTCGACGTCCGCCGCGAAACCCGCGGACCGCAGATTTTCCTCTCCCGCACCCATCCGCAGTTCATGGCCAAGCTGTTCGCGCAGGAAGTGCCGGAAATCTATGACGGCATCGTCGAGATCAAGGCGGTGGCCCGCGATCCCGGCTCGCGCGCGAAAATCGGCGTGATTTCCCGGGATTCCTCGGTGGATCCGGTCGGCGCCTGCGTCGGCATGCGCGGCTCGCGCGTGCAGGCGGTGGTAAACGAACTGCAGGGCGAGAAGATCGACATCATTCCGTGGTCGCCCGACATCGCAACCTTCGTCGTCAACGCGCTGGCGCCTGCTGAGGTGGCCAAGGTCGTGATCGACGAGGACCGCGAGCGGATCGAGGTCGTAGTTCCCGATACCAACAACCAGCTCTCGCTGGCGATCGGCCGCCGCGGCCAGAACGTGCGCCTCGCCTCGCAACTGACCGGCTGGGATATCGACATCCTGACCGAGCAGGAAGAATCCGAGCGCCGTCAGGCCGATTTCGAGAATTCGACGCGGGTGTTCATGGAGGCGCTGAACGTCGACGAAGTGGTCGGCCAGTTGCTGGCGTCGGAAGGCTTCACGTCGGTGGAGGAACTGGCGCTGGTCGATGTCAAGGAACTGGCCGGCATCGAGGGTTTCGACGAGGAAACCGCCAATGAGCTGCAGAGCCGGGCGAAAGAATATCTGGAGCAGCTCGAAACCGAGCTGGAAAACAAGCGCAAGGAACTCGGCGTGGAAGATGCAATGAAAAAGGTCCCCGGCGTGACCTCGAAGATGCTGGTGAAGTTCGGCGAGAACGACATCAAGACGGTCGAGGATCTGGCGGGCTGCGCCACCGACGATCTGGTCGGCTGGACCGAGCGCAAGGAAGGCAGCGAGCCGACCAAGCATCCCGGCATTCTCGATGCCAACGAGATCTCGCGCGAAGATGCGGAAGCCATGATCATGCAGGCACGCGTCATTGCCGGCTGGATCACCGAGGCCGAACTCGCCAAGCAATCCGAGGCGGCTGAAGCCACCGAAGACCAGACGGCGTAATGCGGGAGTTCCGCAAATCCGAAACTCTTTTCTGCGCGCAGACCGTGCGCAGATGACTGGAGCCATCAAACAGGCATGCTCGCTTTGGCTGACCCCGATCTCGACCATGGGCCGCGGACCGACAAGTCCGCGACCATGCGGATGTGCGCGGTCAGTCGCGAGGTGCGCCCGATCGACGAGCTGATCCGGTTCGTTGTCGCCCCCTCGGGCGAGGTAATCCCCGATTTGAAGCGCAAGCTGCCCGGCCGCGGCCTCTGGGTATCGGGCTCGCGCCGGACGGTTGCGGAAGCGGTGCGGCGTCACCAATTTAGCAGAGGGTTCAAGCGCGACGTCCGGGTCGCGGCGACCCTTCCCGCCGATACCGAGGCCCTGCTGGAACGAAGCTGCACCGAGGCACTGGCCGTGGCGGCCAAGGCCGGTCAGGTGATTTCCGGCTTTGCCAAGGTCGAGGGCCTGCTCGAGCAGGGCAGGGCCGAAGTCCTGATCCACGCTTCCGACGGCGCAACCGACGGAATCCGCAAATTGGACGCGATCGCCGGGCAAAGGGGCCGAAATATCGGTGAATCGCGGGATTTGCCGATCGTCACCGCTTTAACCTCGACACAATTGGATTTGGCACTGGGCCGGTCAAATGTGATACATGCTGCGCTGCTCGCGGGCCCGGCGAGCAAAACGTTCCTGTCGCGCTGCCAGATCCTGGTTCGATACCGGACGGACGATGACGACAAGACCGGGGATGGCGGCCAGAAATTCTGACGAAGATCGGTTCCGAAGACCTGCTTCAATGACGGTGCGGAAAACGCACAACGCTAACGAGATTAGGACTTGCTGAATGGTTGATACCAAAACGCCTGGCGACAAGACTTTGAGTGTCCCGACCAAGACCTTGACGCTGAAGCCGCGGGTCGAGACGGGCACCGTGCGCCAGAGCTTCAGCCATGGCCGGACCAAGCAGGTCGTGGTCGAAAAGCGCGGCAAGCGCCGCGTCGGCGGCGATGCGCCCGCCGCTGAGACCCATGCGCCCGAGCCGGCCGCCGCCAAGGCGGCGCCGGCTGCAAAGCCCCCCCTCTCCCGCCCTGCGGCAACGCCGGGTGCCGCACCGCGCGGCGGTTCGGGCGTGGTTTTGAGAACGCTGACGGAAGACGAGCGTTCCGCCCGTGCCAGCGCGCTGGCCGACGCCAAGGTGCGTGAAATCGAAGAACGCCGGCTGGCCGAGGAAGAGGCCAAGCGCCGCGCCAGCCGCGAAGGCATCGAGCAGGCCGAACGCGAGGCCGCTGAAGCCCGCCGCAAGGCGGAGGAAGAACGGCACCGCCAGGAAGAGGAAGCCAAGCGCAAGGCCGAAGTCGAGGCCAAGAAGCGATTTGGCGAGGCCGAGGCCAAGCCCGCCGCAACGACGCCGGCACCCGCCGCGGCGCGCCCCGCTGCTGCCCGCCCGTCCGGCGCCCGGCCAGCGGTTGTGCCGCCCGCGCGCGCCCCGGGCGTTGCCGCCGACGGTTCCGATGAAGACGAAGGTCCGCGTCAGGTTCGGCGTGGCCCCGGCGGCGCGATGCGCCCCGTAGCCGCTCCCAAGACCACCCACAAGCCCGGCCCGCAAAAGGAGCGCGGCCGCCTGACTGTGGTCACCGCGCTCAATGATGACGTGCGCGAGCGTTCGATTGCCTCGTTCCGCCGCCGCACCCAGCGCCTGAAGGGCCATGCCTCCAACGAGCCGAAGGAAAAGCTGGTCCGCGAGGTCACGATCCCGGAAGCGATCACCATCCAGGAACTCGCCAACCGCATGTCGGAGCGCGCGGTCGACGTCATCCGCATGCTGATGAAGCAGGGCGCGATGCACAAGATCACCGACGTGATCGATGCCGATACCGCGCAGCTGATCGCCGAGGAACTGGGCCACACCGTCAAGCGCGTCGCCGCGTCCGACGTTGAAGAAGGCCTGTTCGACGTCGTCGACGATTCCACCGATACCGAGCCGCGCTCGCCGGTCGTCACCGTGATGGGCCATGTCGACCACGGCAAGACCTCGCTGCTCGACGCGCTGCGCCACGCCAACGTGGTGTCGGGCGAAGCCGGCGGCATCACCCAGCATATCGGCGCCTACCAGGTGACCTCGCCGGAGAGCGGCAAGAAGATCACCTTCATCGATACGCCCGGCCACGCCGCGTTCACCGCGATGCGTGCGCGCGGCGCCAAGGTCACCGACATCGTGATCCTGGTGGTGGCGGCCGATGACGGCGTCATGCCGCAGACGGTAGAAGCGATCAACCACGCCAAGGCGGCGAAGGTGCCGATGATCGTGGCGATCAACAAGATCGACAAGCCCGACGCCAAGCCGGAACGCGTGCGTACCGAACTCTTGCAGCACGAGGTTCAGGTCGAATCGTTCGGCGGTGAAGTCGTCGACGTCGAGGTCTCCGCCAAGAACAAGACCAATCTCGACAAGCTCTTGGAAATGATCGCGTTGCAGGCCGAACTGCTCGACCTCAAGACCAACTCCGAACGGCCTGCCGAAGGCACCGTGATCGAAGCCAAGCTCGATCGCGGCCGCGGTCCGGTCGCGACCGTGCTGGTCCAGCGCGGCACGCTTCGTGTCGGCGACATCATCGTGGCCGGCGCCGAAATGGGCCGCGTCCGCGCGCTGATCTCCGACCAGGGCGAGAACATCGACGAGGCCGGACCTTCGGTACCGGTCGAGGTGCTCGGCTTCAACGGCCCGCCGGAAGCGGGCGACCGCCTCGCGGTGGTCGAGAACGAAGCCCGCGCCCGGCAGGTGACGAGCTATCGCGCCCACCAGAAGCGCGAGAATGCCGCCGCCTCGATTTCCGGCATGCGCGGCTCGCTCGAACAGATGATGTCGCAGCTCAAGACCGCGGGCCGCAAGGAATTCCCGCTGATCGTCAAAGCCGACGTGCAGGGCTCGCTCGAAGCCATTTTGGGTTCGCTGGAAAAACTCGGCACCGAGGAAGTGGCCGCGCGCATCCTGCATGCGGGTGTCGGCGGCATCTCCGAATCCGACGTCACGCTGGCAGAGGGTTTCAATGCCGCGATCATCGGCTTCTCGGTGCGCGCCAACAAGGAAGCCGCCGCGGCCGCCAAGCGCAACGGCATCGAGATCCGCTACTACAACATCATCTACGATCTCGTGGACGACATCAAAAAGGCGATGTCCGGCCTGCTCGCGCCGACGCTGCGCGAAACCATGCTGGGCAATGCCCAGATCCTGGAAGTGTTCAACATTTCCAAGGTCGGCAAGGTCGCCGGCTGCCGCGTTACCGACGGCACCGTGGAGCGTGGCGCCAACGTTCGCCTGATCCGCGACAACGTCGTGGTGCACGAAGGCAAGCTCTCGACGCTGAAACGCTTCAAGGATGAAGTGAAGGAAGTGCAGTCCGGCCAGGAATGCGGCATGGCGTTCGAGAATTACGGCGACATGCGTGTCGGCGACGTGATCGAGTGTTACCGCGTGGAGACGATCCAGCGCTCTCTGTAAGTCCAAATCTTGCGAAGAGCCTGGGATTTTATTGACTGAAAGTGTGACGTCATGGCCGGACTCGTTCCGGCCATCCACGTCCTGATCCTGATTAAACAAGCAAGACGTGGATGCCCGCGACTAGCGCGGGCATGACGGCTTTGAGAGACAGCAATGCCCCGCCACCACAACAAGAGTTCCGCTCCCGGCGGCTCGCAACGCCAATTGCGCGTTGGCGAGACCGTACGCCATGCGCTCGCCGATATTCTATCGCACGGTAACGTGCACGACCCCGACCTCGAAGGCCACATCATCACCGTTCCCGAGGTGCGAATGTCGCCGGACCTGAAACTCGCGACGATTTACGTGATGCCGCTCGGTGGGCGCGACACCGACGTCGTGATTGCGGCGCTCGAGCGCAACAAGAAGTTCCTGCGCGGCGAGATCGCGCATCGCGTTAACTTAAAATTTGCTCCCGACCTTCGCTTTCGCGTCGACGAACGATTCGATGAAGCGGAACGGATCGAGAAATTACTGAGAACACCTGCGGTGCAGAGAGACCTCGCACCCGATTCGGACGACAAGTGATGACGATGCCCACCGCCAACCGCGTGGTCGAGCAGCAAACTGCCGATTCGCACGACGCTGAGAAAAATATTTTTTCCGATTCGCGCAACGATGGTGAACGCCACGTCGACGACGGCAAACGCCGCACCAACAACGACCCGCGTCACAACAAGCAGCCGCGCCAGAACAACCAGCCGCGACGCGACAAGCGCGACGTTCATGGCTGGGTGATTCTCGACAAGCCGATCGGCATGACTTCGACGCATGCGGTTGCGGTGCTCAAACGCCTGTTCCAGGCCAAGCGCGCCGGCCATGCCGGTACGCTCGATCCGCTGGCGTCCGGCGGCCTGCCGATCGCACTCGGCGAGGCCACCAAGACGGTTCCGTTCGTGATGGACGGCCGCAAGCGCTACCGTTTCACGGTCGCCTGGGGCGAGGAGCGCGACACCGACGATACCGAGGGGCGGGTGACCCAGACCAGCGAGCTCCGCCCGTCGGCGGATGCCATCCGGGCCCTGCTGCCCCAGTTCACCGGCCTGATTGAGCAGATCCCGCCGCAGTATTCGGCGATCAAGGTTCAGGGCGAGCGGGCCTATGACCTGGCGCGGGACGGCGAAACCGTCGAATTGAAGCCCCGGCCGGTCGAGATTCACGAATTAACCCTTGTAGAACATGGAGATAACGGCCAGTCCGTGTTCGAGGCGGAGTGCGGTAAGGGCACCTATGTCCGGGCGCTGGCCCGCGATATCGGCCGGATTCTGGGCTGTTTCGGCCATATCTGCGCGTTGCGGCGGACCCTGGTCGGCCCGTTCCGCGAGACGGACATGATTCCGCTGGAAGAGTTGGAGGCTTTGTGCAATAGAGCCGCGTCTGGCGAGGGAAGCCTCGCCGACGCGCTTTTGCCCGTTGAGACCGCGCTGGACGACATCCCGGCACTGGCCGTCACACGGGCTGATGCGGCAAGGCTCCACCGGGGCCAGGCCGTTTTGTTGCGCGGACGGGATGCGCCCAATAGTAGCGGCACAGTCTATGTCACGGTGGCAGGCCGCCTTTTGGCGCTTGCCGAAATTGGCAATGGCGAACTCATCCCCAAGCGCGTGTTCAACCTGACCGGGCTGACTGCCAGTCCCGGTCGCAGCAATGAGAGAGTTTGACGATGTCGATTACCGCCGAACGCAAAGCGGAAGTCATCAAGACGAATGCCACCAAAGCCGGCGACACCGGCTCGCCCGAGGTCCAGGTTGCGATCCTGTCGGAACGCATCAACAACCTCACGGGCCACTTCAAGACCCACGTGAAGGACAATCATTCACGCCGCGGTCTCCTGAAGCTCGTGTCGACGCGCCGCTCCCTTCTCGACTACATCAAGAAGAAGGACGAGGCGCGTTACAAGGCGTTGCTCGAAAAGCATAACATTCGTCGTTGATTTGAGTGTGCGCGCGCAGTTTGCGCGCGTTTTCGCATGATTTTCCGAGGAAACCGGACTCCAGTTTTTGGAGACGATCATGCGCAAGGAGCATCATCCGACAAGGATCGTGCTCGACAAACGTCCAGCAGCAATCCGGCCGCTGGACAGGGCAAGGTGCCCATGACTGCCGAGAGGATGGACGCCATCCGAAAGACAAGGACCATGGCAGGATCGCCGGATGCTGATCTCATGTTGCGATCAACGTCCCGCCATCTTGCGCATGGTCTTTGTGTTTTTGGGCTCCGTTCGCTCATGAACCCATGAAAGAAGACCACTATGTTTAATACGCATTCCGTCGAGATCGACTGGGGTGGACGTCCCCTCAAGCTGGAAACCGGCAAGATCGCCCGTCAGGCCGACGGCGCCGTGATGGCGACCTATGGCGAAACCGTCGTGCTCGCCACCGTCGTTGCCGCCAAAGCGCCGCGCGAGGGCGTCGACTTCCTGCCGCTGACCGTCGACTACCAGGAAAAGACCTACGCCGCGGGCCGCATTCCCGGCGGCTACTTCAAGCGCGAGGGACGTCCGACCGAAAAGGAGACGCTGGTCTCCCGCCTCATCGATCGCCCGATCCGTCCGCTGTTCGCCGACGGCTGGCGCAATGAAACCCAGGTCATCGTCACCGTGCTCTCGCACGACATGGAGAACGATCCCGACGTGCTGTCGATGGTCGCGGCCTCGGCCGCGCTGACGCTGTCGGGTGCGCCGTTCAAGGGACCGATCGGCGCCGCGCGCGTCGCCTTCAGCAACGACGAATACATCCTCAATCCCACGCTCGACGAGATGACCGACACGCAGCTCGACCTGGTCGTCGCCGGGACGTCGGACGCGGTGCTGATGGTCGAATCCGAAGCCAAGGAGCTTTCGGAAGAGATCATGCTCGGCGCGGTCATGTTCGGTCATCGCCACTTCCAGCCGGTGATCAAGGCGATCATCGAGCTGGCCGAGAAGGCCGCCAAGGACCCGCGCGAAGTCACCACCATCGACAACAGCGAGATCGAGAAGGAAATGCTCGGCCTGGTAGAGCAGGACCTGCGCTCGGCTTACGCGATTCCGATCAAGCAGGAGCGCTATGCGGCGGTCGGCAAGGCCAAGGAAAAGGTGATCGCGCACTATTTCCCGGAAGGCCAGGAGCCGAAATACGACAAACTGCGCATCGCCGGCGTGTTCAAGGAGCTCGAAGCCAAGATCGTTCGCTGGAACATCCTCGACACCGGCAAGCGCATCGACGGCCGCGACAACAAGACCGTGCGCAACATCATCGCCGAAGTCGGCGTGTTGCCGCGCGCCCACGGCTCGGCGTTGTTCACCCGCGGCGAGACCCAGGCGATGGTCGTGACCACGCTGGGCACCGGCGAGGACGAGCAGTATATCGACGCGCTGTCGGGAACGTATAAGGAGACGTTCCTGCTGCACTACAACTTCCCGCCCTACTCGGTCGGTGAAACCGGACGTCTCGGCGGCACCAAGCGCCGCGAGGTCGGTCACGGCAAGCTCGCCTGGCGCGCGATCCATCCGGTTCTGCCGCCGCACCACGAATTCCCCTACACGGTGCGCGTGGTCTCCGAGATCACCGAATCCAACGGCTCGTCGTCGATGGCCTCGGTATGCGGCGCCTCGCTGGCGCTGATGGATGCAGGCGTTCCCTTGAAGCGGCCGACCGCGGGCATCGCGATGGGCCTGATCCTGGAAGGCTCCCGCTTTGCAGTCCTGTCCGACATCCTCGGCGACGAGGATCATCTCGGCGACATGGACTTCAAGGTGGCCGGCACCGACCAGGGCATCACCTCGCTGCAGATGGACATCAAGATCGAGGGCATCACCGAGGAGATCATGAAGGTCGCACTCGGCCAGGCCAGGGAGGGGCGCGTCCACATTCTCGGCGAGATGGCCAAGGCGCTGACCAACGCTCGCGCCGAGCTCGGCGAATACGCGCCGCGCATCGAAACCTTCAAGATCGCAACCGACAAGATCCGTGAAGTGATCGGCACCGGCGGCAAGGTGATCCGCGAGATCGTCGAGAAGACCGGCGCCAAGGTCAACATCGAGGACGACGGCACCGTCAAGGTCGCCTCCAACGACGGCGAGGCGATGAAGGCCGCGATCAAGTGGATCAAGTCGATCGCCTCCGATCCGGAGATCGGCCAGATCTACGACGGCACCGTGGTCAAGGTGATGGAGTTCGGCGCCTTCGTGAACTTCTTCGGCGCCAAGGACGGCCTCGTCCATATCAGCCAGCTCGCCGCCAGCCGCGTGCAGAAGACCTCCGACGTCGTCAAGGAAGGCGACAAGGTCAAGGTCAAGCTGCTCGGCTTCGACGACCGCGGCAAGACCCGGCTGTCGATGAAGGTCGTGGACCAGACCACCGGCGAGGACCTCGAGGCCAAGCAGAAGGCGGAAGGCCAGGCACCGCGCGAAGCGGCCGGCGAGTAAGACATCGCTAAAATGTGAACAAGAGGGCGGCCGAACGGCCGCCCTTTTTTGTTGGCTGCCCGAGTTACACTGCCAGGACCGCGGCACCTGTGCGATTCCGTCGCAGGAGTATAAGGAAAGAAAACGAAACCCGATCCCGCTCCTCACCCGTAACTTGCCGCGCGCAGCGGCCTACGGCGCACACAGTCACCAAGCTCACCTACAGTTAAGGAGAAGTCGATGTCATCCATATCCCGGCGCCATTTGATGTTTGCTGCAACCGGTATCGCGGCCGTGGCTGCAGCCCCACGTCTCGTCTTCGCGCAGGCCGCTGCTCCCGCCCCGGCCGCCGCCCCAACTGGGCCGTTCACGCTGCCGCCGCTGACCTATCCGACCAATGCGTTCGAGCCCCACATCGACGCCAAGACGATGGAAATCCACCACGGCAAGCATCATGCAGCCTATGTCGCCAACCTCAACAACGTCGCCAAGTCCCATTCGCAATTGGGCACGGCGAAGATCGAGGACGTGCTCGGCAACCTGAATGCGCTCGACGACAGCATCAAGTTCACCGTCCGCAACAATCTCGGCGGCCATGCCAACCACACCATGTTCTGGGAGATCATGGGCCCGAACGGCGGCAAGCCGGAGGGCGAGGTGCTGGCGGCGATCGACCGTGACCTCGGCGGCATGGAAAAATTCCAGAATGATTTTAATGCCGCCGGCGGTCGTCAGTTCGGCTCGGGCTGGGTGTTCGTCACCGTCAGCAAGGACGGCAAGCTTGCGATCGAGACCCGCCCGAACCAGGACAACCCGATGATGGACGGCAGGCGCGCGCTGATGGGTAACGACGTCTGGGAGCACGCCTATTACCTGAACTACCAGAACCGCCGCGCGGATTATCTGAAGGCGTGGTGGAATACGGTGAACTGGGCCAAGATCGCGGAGCGTTATGCTGCGGCGAAGGCCGGTACGCTCGGCGTGTGATCGCATTCGATGTGAAAAGGGCGGCCTCTCGGCCGCCCTTTTTGTTTTTGCAGATGGCTCTCGTGGGGATCAGGCGAGCTCGAACCGATCGAGGTTCATCACCTTGGTCCATGCCGCCACGAAATCCTTCGCAAACTTCTCCTTCGAGTCCGTGCACGCATAGACCTCCGCGAAGGCGCGGAGCTGCGAGTGCGAACCGAAGATCAGGTCGACGCGGGTGCCGGTCCACTTCAACGCATTCGTCTTCCGGTCCCGGCTCTCGTACACGCCGTCGGAGCCGGCAGGCTGCCATTGCGTGCCCATGTCGAGCAGGTTGACGAAGAAATCGTTCGTCAGCGTGCCCGGCTTTTGAGTGAATACGCCGTGTTTCGACCCGCCGAAATTCGCACCGAGGACGCGCAGGCCGCCGACCAGAACCGTCATCTCGGGCCCCGTCAGCCGCAGCAGTTGCGCCCGGTCCACCAATGCCTCCTCAGGCGCCATGAACTGATGCTTCTTGCTGCTGACGAAGTTGCGGAAGCCGTCGGCACGCGGCTCCAGCGGAGCAAATGACTCGACGTCGGTCTGGTCCTGCGACGCGTCCATGCGCCCCGGCGTGAACGGCACCTTCACGTCGACGCCAGCGTCCTTGGCGGCTTTTTCGACCGCTGCGCAGCCGCCGAGAACGATCAGGTCGGCGAGCGAAACTTTCTTGCCGAACTCCTTCTGGATCGCTTCGAGCTTCTGCAGCACCGTCTTGAGCTCGGCCGGCTGGTTGACCTCCCAGTCCTTCTGCGGGCTGAGACGAATCCGCGCGCCATTGGCGCCACCGCGCTTGTCGGAGCCGCGGAACGTCGATGCCGACGCCCATGCGGTCGAGACGAGCTGTGAGACCGACAGGCCGGAGGCGAGGATCTTCGCCTTCAGCGCGGCGATGTCCTGCTCGCCGATCAGCGGATGATCCACCGCCGGGACCGGGTCCTGCCAGATCAGCGTTTCCTTCGGCACCAGCGGGCCGAGGTAGCGCGCGATCGGGCCCATGTCGCGGTGGGTGAGCTTGAACCAGGCACGCGCGAATGCGTCGGCGAACTGGTCCGGATGCTCGTAGAAGCGCCGCGAGATCTTCTCGTAGGCCGGATCGAGGCGCAGCGAGAGGTCGGTGGTCAGCATGGTCGGCACATGCTTCTTCGACTTGTCGTAGGCGTCCGGGATGGTGGCCTCCGTCCCTTTTGCCTTCCACTGCTTCGCGCCGGCCGGGCTCTGCGTCAGCTCCCATTCGTTTTCGAACAGGTTCTTGAAGAACAGATTGCTCCACTTGGTCGGCGTCTGGGTCCAGGTGACTTCCGGGCCGCCGGTGATGGCGTCGGCGCCGATGCCGGTGCCATGCTTGCTCTTCCAGCCGAGGCCCTGATCCTCCAGCGCGCCGCTTTCCGGGTCCGGTCCGACCAGCGACGGATCGCCGGCGCCGTGAGTCTTGCCGAAGGAGTGGCCCCCGGCAATCAGGGCGACGGTTTCCTCGTCGTTCATCGCCATGCGGAAGAACGTCTCGCGGATGTCCTTGGCCGCCGCGATCGGGTCAGGATTGCCGTTTGGCCCTTCCGGATTGACGTAGATGAGACCCATCTGCACGGCGCCGAGCGGCTCCGAGAGCTGGCGCTCGCCGCTATAGCGTTCGTCGCCGAGCCAGGTGCCCTCAGGCCCCCAGAACAGCTCCTCCGGCTCCCAGACGTCGGGGCGGCCGCCGGCGAAGCCGAACGTCTTGAAGCCCATCGATTCCAGCGCGACGTTGCCGGCGAGAATCATCAGGTCGGCCCACGAGATTTTCCGGCCGTATTTCTGCTTGATCGGCCACAGGAGCCGGCGCGCCTTGTCGAGGTTGGCGTTGTCAGGCCAGCTATTCAGCGGCGCAAAACGCTGCTGACCGGCGCCGGCCCCGCCGCGGCCATCCGTGATGCGGTAGGTGCCTGCACTGTGCCACGCCATGCGGATCATCAGGCCGCCATAGTGACCGAAGTCGGCCGGCCACCATTCCTGCGAGTCCGTCATCAACGCGTGCAGGTCCTTGATCACGGCATCGAGATCAAGCGTCTTGAATTCCTTGGCGTAGTCGAACGCCCCGCCCATCGGATCGGAGAGTGTGGAATTGCGGTGAAGAACCGAAACGTCCAGGGCGTCCGGCCACCAGTCGCGGTTCGTGCGCGCGCGATTGCCGCCCGAGAACGGGCATTTGGTCTTGTCGTCCATGATTTTCTCCTGAGGTGGCTTCCTGTTCGGATTGGAAACACTCTAAGCAGAGCCTTCCATCAGGTGAAGTTGATTTTAATGATCGATACGATAAGATATTCTGATGATACAGGTCACGCTCCGACAGCTCCGCTACTTCGATGCGCTGGCGCGTCACGGCCATTTCGGACGCGCGGCGGACGAGTGTTCGATCTCGCAGCCGGCGCTGTCGATGCAGATCAAGGAAATGGAAGAAATCCTCGGCGGCGTGCTGCTGGAGCGAAGCGCACGACAGGTGACGCTGACGAAATTCGGCGAAGAGATCGTCCAGCGCGTCCGCGACATCCTGCGCTCGGTCGATGAACTCGGAGATTTTGCGCGTGCCGCACGCGACCGGCTCGCGGGGCGCTTACGCATCGGCATGATCCCGACGATCGCGCCCTATCTCTTGCCCAAGGTGATCGAGCATCTCGCGCGCTTGCATCCCGAGCTCGATATTCATGTGCGCGAAACTTTGACGCCGAAGCTGATCAAGGAGGTCACGGAGGGCCGGCTCGATACCGCAATCGTTGCCCTGCCCGTATCAGAACCTTCGCTGACCGAGGTCGCCTGCTTTTCGGAAAATTTCCTCCTTGTGCGGCCGGGCGAGGATGAGGACACGCCGGTGCCGAGCCATGAAATGCTGCGTGAAATGCGACTCTTGCTGCTCGAGGAGGGTCATTGTTTCCGCGATCAGGCGCTGTCGTTCTGCAACATGCAATCCTCGCCGCCGCGGGAAGTCCTGGATGCGAGCTCACTGTCGACGCTCGTGCAAATGGTCGGCGCCGGCATCGGCGTCACCCTGATCCCTGAAATGGCGGTCGCTGTAGAAACGCGCTCGGCACAGGTCTCCGTCGCCCGCTTCAGGAATCCGCAGCCGTCGCGAACCATCGGCATGGTCTGGCGCAGGACGAGCCCGCTCGCCGGACAGCTCCAGCAAATCTCCGAAGTGGTTTGCCTCGCGGCCGACGCATTGCGCGAACAGCGCAAGACGGGATCGTCATCACGGAAATCACGGACCTGACCGGCCGGGCGCCTCGGGAGATATCGACCATGTCACAACCGATCATCCGCCTCGCCCGCGCCGACGAGTACGATGAGGTCGCCCGCATCTGGATGGAGAGCTGGGCCTCGACCGGATTGGAGGATGCCAGCGATGCCCTGCTGGCAAAACTCCGTGCGCGCGTCCCGATGGAGGTGGAGAAGGGCTGGAGCCTCTACGTCGCCGACGATAACGGGAAATTGGCGGCGATGCTCGCGTTGCATCTTCCCGATCGCTATCTCGATCAATTGTTCGTCGCGCCGGAATATCAGGGCAACAGCATCGGACGCCAGCTACTCGCTTTTACGCGCAAACATCTGCCGGACGAAATCTGGCTGCGCTGCGTGCGAGAGAACGAAAAGGCTTGGCACTGGTACGAGCGCGAAGGCTTTGTGTTCGAGAAGGAGGAGGTCGAACCGGCGATCGGCCGCTTCATGAAATATTATCGCTGGCGAAACGACTAAGCACCCCTGCATAGCGAGACCACGGTGGGTCGGGACTCCGGAAATCGTCAACCGATCCGGCGTGCGAAATAAAGTTGACCAACATGTCGTTGGAGCACGGCTCGTTAGTTCCAGGCGTAGTGCATTGCCAATTCGCGGTAGACGCGCAATGAACAAGCGCCGTTCGTCCACGCCGAAGAAAGGTTCATCCCATGATCCAACTCTACTGGTCGCCGCGCTCCCGCTCCTTCTCCGCGATCTGGCTGCTGGAAGAAGCCGGGCTGCCTTATGAGCGCGTGCTCACCGACATCACTACGGGCGCGCAGAAGGCGCCGGAATATCTCGCGGTCAATCCGATGGGCAAGGTGCCTGGGCTGAAGGACGGCGACGCCGCGCTCGGGGAAGCCGCCGCGATCTGTGCTTATATCGCCGACCGCTATCCGGAAACCAATCTCGCACCGGCCGCGACCGATCCGCTGCGCGCAAGGTACCTGCAGTGGTTGTTCTTTTCGCCGAGCTGCATCGAACCGGCGCTGATCCAGCTCTTTACCAAGCTGGAGGTGCCGGCGAGCACGGCGGCATGGGGAAGTGCGGCGCAGACGTTCGATGTGCTCGATGCCGCCTTGCAGGAGAGCCCCTGGATTCTCGGCGAGAAGTTTTCGGCCGCCGACATCATGCTCGGCTCGGGGCTGAATTTTGCGGTGCGGCTGTTCAAGATGGTGCCGCCGCGGCCATCATTCGATGCCTATATCGACCGCTGCGCGGCGCGCGCGGCGTTTCAGCGCGCGGAGAAGATCGCAGCGGGGTGAGACGCAATCGAACGCAGCCGGGATGGACCTTCCCGAGTGGCTTAACCCGGCACGACGCGGGGGTCCACGTCCTGTGAGTAGTCGATGCCGTCGATGCCAAAGCCGAACAGGCGAAGGAATTGGCTCCTGTATTCTGGAAGGTCGGCCAATTCGCCGAGCGTTTCGGTGGAGAGGAGGGGCCATCGTCGCAACACCTCCGCCTGAACTTCGTGAGAAAGCTCCCAGTCGTCGAGCCTGATGCGCCGCGCCTCGTCAACTTCGACACCCGGGCCAAGGCGAGTCCGGAACAGGCGATCGATCTGTTCGATGCATCCTTCGTGGAGCCCGAGTTGCTTCATTACCTTGAACAGCACCGTCCCATAGAGCGGCACCACGGGAATGGCCGAACTCGCCTGGGTGACCACAGCCTTCAACGCCACCACGCGGGCCGCGTCCTGGCCGATCCGGCCCCGGATCTCTTCCGCCTTGCGGTCGAGATCGACCTTGGCGCGGCCAAGGGTGCCTTTCCAGTAGATGGGCCACGTCAGTTCGCTGCCGATGTAGGTGTAGTTGAGCGTCCGGAAGCCTGGCGCCAGAACACCGGCGTCCGCGAGTTGGTCGATCCAGCGCTTCCAGTCATCGCCCCCCATCACCGCTACCGTGGCGGCGCCTTCATCCTCACTTGCCGGCGCAAGAGTCGTCTCGAAGACCTCGCCCGTTTCAGTGTTCAAGGTCTTGATTTCGACGGGGGCGCCTAGCGGCTTGATCGCCGAGCGATAAGTCTTGCCCGTGACTGGATCCGTGCGGACCGGAGCGGCCATGCTGTAGACCAGCATGTCCAGTTGTCCAAACTTTTCGCGGACACGGTCGATGAAAGTTTTCTTCAACTCGTCGGAGAAGGCGTCGCCCTCAAGCGTGAGGGGCGATCGTCCGATCCTCTGAGCCTCGCTCTCAAATGCGCGGTTGTTGTACCAGCCAGCGCTGCCCGTCCTGCTTGCCGAAGGCTCGCGCTCCAACGACACGCCGATGGTTTCCGCTCCGCCGGCGAAAGTCGCAACGATGCGGCTCGCGAGGCCGTAACCCGTCGAACATCCCAGCACGGCGACGCGCTTGGGGCACCCCGGAGCGGGCCCCTGGCGCAGAACATAAGCGATCTGGTCGCGGACATTGCCGGCGCAGCCGACAGGATGTGCCGTCGTGCAGATGAAACCTCGCACGCGCGGTTCAATAATCATACCTACTCCGTTTCGGATCGCAAATCACGCATCCAGCCGCTGGAAGACCAGCGTGGCGTTGGTGCCGCCGAAGCCGAAGGAGTTCGATAGCACGGTGTTGAGCTTGGCGTTGTCGATACGCTTGCGCACGATCGGCATGTCGGCGAACACAGGATCCAGCTCCGTGATGTGTGCGCTCTCGCAGACGAAGCCGTTGTTGAGCATCAACAACGAATAGATCGCTTCCTGCACGCCGGTGGCTCCGAGCGAATGGCCGGTCAGCGCCTTGGTCGCGGAAATCGGCGGGCACTTGTCGCCGGTACCGAACACCTTGCGGATCGCTTCGATCTCCGGGGGATCGCCGGCCGGCGTCGAGGTCGCGTGCGGATTGATGTAGTCGATCGGGCCCTTCACCGTCGACAGCGCCATGCGCATGCAGCGCTCCGCGCCTTCGCCCGAGGGCGCGACCATGTCGTAGCCGTCCGAGGTCGCGCCGTAGCCCACAACTTCGGCGTAGATGCGGGCACCGCGCGCCCGTGCATGATCGAGTTCTTCCAGCACCAGCACGCCGGCACCACCGGCTATGACGAAGCCGTCGCGGCTGATGTCGTAGGGCCGCGAGGCGGTCGCCGGCGTATCGTTGTATCTCGAGGACATCGCGCCCATGGCGTCGAACAGCACCGACAGCGTCCAGTCGAGTTCTTCGCAGCCGCCGGCGAAGATGACATCCTGCTTGCCGATCTGGATCGTCTCATAAGCATTGCCGATGCAATGGTTCGAGGTCGCGCAGGCCGAGGAAATCGAATAATTCACGCCCTTGATCTTGAACCAGGTCGCAAGCGTTGCCGACGCAGTCGACGACATGCCCTTGGGCACGGCGAACGGACCGACCCGCTTCGGGCCCTTGCTGCGCGCGATGTCGGCAGCCTCCACCAGCGTCCGGGTCGACGGACCGCCCGATCCCATAATGATGCCGGTACGGACGTTCGAGACCTGATCGGGTTCGAGCGCGGAGTCGCGGATCGCCTGCTCCATTGCGACGTGATTCCATGCCGCGCCTTCGGCGAGGAAACGCATCGCGCGGCGATCGATTACTTCGGCAGGATTGAGCGTGGGCGCACCCTGGACCTGCGAGCGGAAGCCGAGCTCCGCATGCTTCTCGGCGCGCGTGATGCCGGACTTCGCCTCGTAAAGGCTCGACAGCACTTCCTGGGTGTTGTTTCCGATGGATGAGACAATCCCCATCCCCGTGATGACAACCCGCCTCATGTTCGCCTCGCCTACCGTTTCCGTTCTTGTGTGAAGACCATCTTGCTGTGCAGTCGCGCGGTTCAGCCGCCCGGCGCGGAGCCCTGCTTGAACAACCCGACCTTCAGATCCTTGGCGCGATAGATAATCTCGCCATCCATGGAAAGCCAGCCGTCGCCAACGCCAAGCACCAGCTTTGAACGCATCACGCGTTTCATGTCGATGTTGTACACAACCTTGCGGGCGTTCGGCAGCACCTGGCCGGAGAACTTCAGTTCGCTCAATCCCAGCGCCCGGCCGCGCCCCTCGCCGCCAATCCAGCCGAGGTAGAATCCGACCATCTGCCACATCGCGTCCAGGCCGAGGCAGCCCGGCATGACCGGGTCGTTCTTGAAATGGCAGCCGAAAAACCACAGGTCCGGCTTCACATCGAGTTCGGCGCGGATCAGGCCCTTGCCGAACTCCCCGCCCTTGTCGGTGATCTCGGTGATGCGGTCGAACATCAACATCGGCGGCAGCGGCAATTGCGCATTGCCGGGGCCGAACATCTCGCCGCGGCCGCAGGCGAGCAAATCCTCATATTCATAACCGCTGCGCCGATCCAGCATCGTATTCAGCCTCACCTTAGATGTCCCGATGGAGCGCTTTTGAGCGAACCGGACCCGTTTCCCTACGGGAGAACGCTTGTTTCCCGCAATTTGGCGCTACTTAGGGTGCTATCGGCGTTAGCCTCTGCCGAAATCGCATATGTGGTCCGCGCGCTCTGTAACATAGGCATTGCGGCCCGGCAAAGCACTGGAACGGGCTAAAACGCCGCGTAGTTGCGCTGGTTCCTCTTAACCTTGGGCCGGTTCTAGTTGCGAAAAACTTGCATCTACCTGATTTCCTTTTATATTGGGCAAGAATATTGCCAAGTTAGCGCGTGTGGTACCCGAAGTGGACATGAACGACCAAGCCTCGCCCCATAACGACGACGGTATCGATCCGGCTGCCCGCGCGGCCGGACATCAGCCGGCGTTGACCGGCTGTCCGTGGCACGACGTCAATGAAATGCTGCAGGCCGCAGGCCTCAGGCCCACGCGCCAGCGCATGGCTCTGGGCTGGCTCCTGTTCGGCAAGGGCGCCCGCCATCTGACCGCGGAAATGCTGTACGAGGAGGCGACGCTCGCCAAGGTTCCGGTGTCGCTTGCGACCGTCTACAACACGCTCAACCAGCTCACCGATGCCGGCCTGTTGCGCCAGGTCTCGGTCGACGGCACCAAGACCTACTTCGATACCAACGTCACCGCGCACCACCACTTCTATCTCGAGAACAACCACGAGCTGGTCGACATTCCCGATCCGCATCTGGTGCTGTCGAAGATGCCCGACGTGCCCGAGGGCTACGAGATTTCCCGCGTCGACATGGTCGTGCGGCTGCGCAAGAAGCGCTGAACGCTTTCGTCGTCCCTGCGGAACGCAGGGACCATAACCACACATCTATGTTGTGAGGAAGGGCGTCTACCCGCGCGCCCTTTTGAGAAGCCGCGGCGTATAGGTCCCTGCGTTCGCAGGGACGACCGAGAATCTCAATCCACCCTCTCATCCGCATACACGCCCCACAGGCGCTGCTGCTCGATCCAGCCATCAAAGCCGTTGCCGATCACGCGGCACCAGCCGGCGGCGCATTTCTTGACTTGCGCGACGACGCCGGCCTGCAGGCGGGCCGCAACCGCGCTGGTCGGATCTGGGCGATCGTAAAGCGACGCCAACTCGTCCTTGCTCTTCATGGTGACGACGGCGGTGCGGCGGCCGGACAGCAGCGAATGATAGACCCAGCCTTCGGCGCCTTCGGAATCGCGCACGCGCCGCCAGTTCTCGAACTCGGCGGTGATTTCGACCGGCAGGCCCGAGCGGGTATAGACCCAGGCGACGTCGTTGTCCTTGGTCGGACCGGCCCGCACATTCACATGATCGGATTTGAGGCTGACATATCGCGGCACCGGCAGGCCGCTTGTGGTGGTGGCCGAATCCTTGGCCGAAAATCCTGTGCTGACCGATGCGAGAAGCCAGCACGCCGCCAGCACCAACACCGAACAGAAACGCCCCAACGCCATCAACCCGTCTCCTGTCGAGCCAATCCCAACTCGAATTCTCCGAGTTGAAACCGCCTGCCAACGCCCCGAAAAACCCCAGACCCCGTGCCCCGCTTTGGCCGCACCCGGCCTGCGACGGCCGAGGGGTTCTTGTCTTGGCCCGGCCTTCTGATAGAGAGGACGGAACGCCTAGAACCAGAACGCCCGGATTTTCTGCCGAAAATCCGAGGCAAGTATTGGGAACCCAAGGGACTTACCTCAGCAAACAGCCGGATACCGGGACCGCGTGGCCATCGCAGTGTCGAACAACCGGGTTAATGAGGTCTGAACGGCGCGCCTCCGCGCACCCTCCCTCATGAGAGCAGGACATGTCGGTTAAGAAAAAACCTCTCGTCGTCGTCACTCGCAAACTGCCGGACTCGATCGAGACCCGGATGCGCGAACTGTTCGACGCGAGGTTGAATCTCGACGATACGCCGATGACGCCGGAACAGATCGCGGATGCGGTCCGCGCCGCCGACGTGCTGGTGCCGACTGTCACCGACGTGATCAGCGAAGGGATCCTCAAGGACTCCGACTGCAAGCTGCGCATGATCGCCAATTTCGGCAACGGCGTCGACAATATCGACGTCGCGGCGGCGCATGCGCGCGGCATCACGGTGACCAATACGCCGAAGGTACTGACCGAAGACACCGCCGACATGACCATGGCGCTGATCCTCGCCGTGCCGCGGCGGCTGATCGAAGGCGCCTCGATTCTCACCGAAGGCAAGAACTGGGCTGGCTGGTCGCCGACCTGGATGCTCGGCCATCGCATCGGCGGCAAGCGCCTCGGCATCATCGGCATGGGCCGCATCGGCCAGGCCGTCGCCCGCCGCGCGCGCGCCTTCGGCCTGCAGATCCACTATCACAACCGCCGTCCCGTAGCGCCTATCATCGCCGAAGAACTCGGCGCTACCTACTGGGAAAGCCTCGACCAGATGCTGGCGCGGATGGACATCATCTCGGTGAACTGTCCGCATACGCCTGCGACCTATCACCTGTTGTCGGCGCGGCGGCTGAAGCTGATCCGCAAAGACGCCTACATCGTCAACACCGCGCGCGGCGGCGTGATCGACGAGGACACGCTGATCAAGTTGCTCGAAGCCGGCGATGTCGGCGGCGCCGGCCTCGACGTCTACGAGCACGAGCCCGCGGTCAATCCGAAACTGGTGCGGCTGGCGAAAGCCGGCAAGGTGACGCTGCTGCCGCATATGGGCTCGGCCACCATCGAGGGCCGCGTCGAGATGGGCGAGAAGGTGATCATCAACATCCGGACCTTCCTCGACAACCACAAGCCGCCGGACCGCGTGCTGCCCAGCATGCTGTGAGCGGTCGGATTGGCCCTGCGCTTACCCTCTCCTGGAGGGTAACAGCTACGGCGTCTTGCTCCGCCGCCTCTCCCGCTTGCGCCACTCCGCGACGAAGGCCACGAACGCTGCAAGCGCCGGCGGCGGCTGGCGACGGCTCGGGTAGTACAGAAACGGTCCCGGAAACGGCGGGCACCAATCGTCGAGCACGCTGACCAGCGCGCCCGACTTGATGCCATAGCGTACGTAACCTTCGAACGTCAGCCAGAAGCCTACCCCGTCATGGACGGCGCGCAACGCCAGTCCCAGATAGGTTGCGATCAACTTGGCCGGCGGCGAGACCTTCACGACGCGCCCTGCTTTCTCGAACTCCCAGTCCAGCATCGCGCCGCTGCCGAAGCGGGTGCGGATGCAGGCGTGATCGAGCAAATCCTTCGGCGCGTTCGGCCTGCCGTGCCGCGCGACGTATTCTTTTGACGCCACCACCGCGTAACGCTGCGGCGCCCCCAGAGAGACCGCGATCATGTCCTGCGCCAGATGTTCGCCGTAGCGCACGCCGGCGTCGAAACCGGCGGCGACGATATCGACAAACGAACTCTCGCCGACGATCTCCAGCTCGATTTTGGGATGCTTCTCGAGAAACGGCGCGACCATCGGCGCCAGCACCAGATCGATCGCCGGCGGTGGCGCGTTGATGCGCAGACGCCCCGACGGCACGGCCCGCAGGCCGCGCACCTGATCGAGCGCCGCGCCGACATCCGACATCGCCGGGCCGACGCGCCCCAGCAGCAACTCGCCGGCTTCGGTGAGGGCTACGCTGCGCGTGGTGCGATTCATCAGGCGCACGCCGAGCCGCTCCTCCATGTCGCGCAGCCGCTGGCTGAGGCTCGAGACAGAGACGCCCTGCTCTATCGCCGCACGGCGGAAATTCCGGGTGCGCGCCACGGCAACGAAAGCATCGAGATCGCGGAGGTCGAAATCCTTCATTGTTCGATATTGTGAACAAGCTATTTCGAATTGTCCAGCTTATCGGCCCAGTCGCGAGGGTTCATATCTGCCTCGTCAGCGCGGCGCGAGACGTTCGCCGGCGATTTCGAGGAGAACATCATGGAAAAACGCAAACTCGGCACGACGGGCCCAACCGTTTCCGCCATCGGCCTCGGCTGCATGGGCATGTCGGACTTCTACGGTCCGGCTGACCGCAGCGAGAGCATCGCTACCGTTCATGCCGCGCTCGATGCCGGGATCACCCTGCTCGACACCGGCGATTTCTACGGCATGGGCCACAATGAAATGTTGATCGGCGAGGCGCTCGCCGCGCGCGGCCGCGACAATGTCCGGATCAGCGTCAAGTTCGGCGCGCTGCGCGATCCCGCAAAGAACTGGTCCGGCTATGACAGCCGCCCGGCAGCAATCAAGAATTTCCTCGCTTATTCGCTGCAGCGGCTGCGCGTCGAGACCATCGACCTCTATCGGCCGGCGCGGCTCGATCCGGACGTGCCGATCGAAGAGACGGTTGGTGCGATGGCCGACATGGTGAAGGCCGGCTGGATCAGGCATATCGGCCTGTCGGAAGTCGGTGCGGAAACCATCCGCCGCGCCCATGCGGTGCACCCGATCAGCGATCTGCAGATCGAATATTCGCTGATCTCGCGCGGCATCGAGGACGACATCCTGCCGACCTGCCGCGAACTCGGCATCGGCATCACGGCCTATGGCGTGCTGTCGCGCGGACTGATCAGCGGGCACTGGAACGCCGACCGCGGGACCAAGGATTTTCGTGCCATGAGCCCGCGGTTTCAGGGAAGCAATCTCGACGCCAATCTCGCGCTGGTGGATTCGCTGCGTGCGATTGCGGATGGTGTTGGCGCTTCGCCCGCACAGGTCGCGATTGCATGGGTCGCGGCGCAAGGCAAAGATATCGTTCCACTGGTCGGCGCCCGCCGCCGTGACCGCCTCACTGAAGCGCTCGGCGCGCTCGAAGTGAAGCTGACAGAAAAGCATCTCACCGCGCTTGCGAAGGCGTTTCCGCCTGGCGCCGCGGCTGGCGCGCGGTATCCGGAGGCGCAGCTCGCGCACATGGACAGCGAGAAGCGCGCCGGAGCGTGAGCGGGACATACCTAAGGCTGGTGCATGCGGCGGCACCCCCACCCCGCCCTCCCCCGCACGCGGGAGAGAGTCGGGGCGGGGGCAGCCACTCGGGGATTCTGACCGCGGGACTCTACGCCGCGTGCCCGCTCAAATCGATGATGACAGGCGTATCGCCATTGAGCGGGTTTTGCGGATCGCGCGCGTAGCGCAGGGTTTCGAACCGCATCGCGCGCGCATCCACCATCACCAGCCGCCCGACCAGGCTCTCGCCGAAGCCGACGATTTCCCGGATCGCTTCCAGCGCCATCATCGAGCCCAACATGCCCGCCAGCGCGCCCATGACGCCGGCCTCGGCGCAGGCCGGTATGGTGCCGGGCGGCGGCGGTTCGGGAAACAGGCAGCGATAGGTCGGATTGAACTGCCCGTCGGCGCCGCGCTCATGCGCCCGGATCGTGGTCAGCGATCCGTCGAACATCCCGAGTGCCGCCGTGATCAGCGGCTTGCCGGCGAAGAAGCAGGCATCGGAAACCAGATAGCGGGTTTCGAAATTGTCGGAGCCGTCGAGCACGAGATCGTAGCCGTCGATCAGCGACATCGCATTTTTTGCGTCCAGGCGCACCGCGTGCGCCTGGAACTGAACATGGGGATTGAGCGCGTGAACCGTCTCCGCGGCGCTGTCGACCTTGCGCCGTCCGATATCCGGCGTGGTGTGGATGATCTGCCGCTGCAGATTGGACAGCGAGACGACGTCGTCATCGACAGCGCCGAGCCTGCCGACACCCGCCGCCGCAAGGTACATCAAAACCGGTGCGCCGAGGCCGCCGGCGCCGATCGCCAGCACCGATGCCTGCTTCAGCGCAGCCTGCCCGGGACCGCCGACTTCACGCAGCACGATATGGCGGGCGTAGCGTTCGAGTTCGTCGGCGCTCAGCATGGTCGTGCGCTGTCCTTCCTTCGCTGGCAAACCCTCATCGTGAGGGGATCCCCCTGAACCGGGGCGCGGTTGTTGCCGACTAAGCAGATGTGCTTAATTGGCCGGGCGTCAATGATCGCACCCTCCTTATTCTGCCGGGATTTGTCATGAGATTGGTGCTTTCAGCAACATTGACGATCGCAGCCTCGGTTTTTGTGATCTCCGAGGCCGCCGCGCAGGCGCAGATGACGCCACCTTCCACGGCGGGTACCAAGCCTAAACAAGTCACGACGGTGCCAATCCGTCCCGCGCTGCAGAAGCCGGAGGACACGGCGAAGGCTATGAGCCAGGCCGAGCGGCTCGCGCTGCAGTCGGACCTCGCCTGGGTGGGGCAATATAACGGCGCGATCACCGGCGACGTCAGCGAACGCATGGTCAATGCCATCAAGGAATTCCAGAAGTCGCGCGGGGCTAAGCCAACCGGCGTGCTCAATCCGCAGGAGCGCGGCCTCCTCACCGATACTGCCAGGAAAAAGCAGGAGAGCGTCGGCTGGAAGGTCGCCATCGATCCCGGCACCGGCGTGCGGCTGGGGATTCCGACCAAGCTGGTGCCGCAGCAGGCCAGCGACGCCAACGGCACCAAATGGACCTCGCCGACCGGCACGATCCAGATTCAACTGGCACGGCGCAAGGAAGCCAATCCGACCACGGCAAAACTCGCAGAGCGCGAGAAGAAGGAGCCGGGCCGCAACATCGACTATACCGTGGTCAAGCCGGAATTCTTCGTGCTGTCCGGCCGGCAGGGCCTGAAGAAGTTTTATATGCGCGGCACCTTCAAGGGCGACGAGGTCCGCATCCTCACCATCATGTACGACCAGGCGACCGAGAACATCGTCGAGCCGGTCGTGATCGCGATGTCGAGCGCGTTCAACGCATTTCCGGTGGCAGCGCAGACGGCGGGGCCTCCCCCGCGCAAGAGCGTGGAATACGGCACCGGTGTCGTCGTCGGTGACGACGGCGCGATTCTGGCCGACCGCCAGATCACCGATGGCTGCCTCGCGGTCGCAATTGCAGGCTTCGGCAATGCCGATCGCGTCGCCGCGGACAAGGAGCACGATCTTGCGCTTTTGCGCATCTATGGCGCACGCGGGCTGAAGGCGCTCAATCTCGCCAACGCCGCCACCAAGATGGCGCTCGACGTCACCGGCATTGCCGATCCGCAGAACCAGGGCGGCGGCAGGGCGGTGACCAGCGTCAAGGCTTCGGTGTCCCAGCTTGGCGGCGGCAGCGACATCGCGCTGACAGCCGCGCCGGCGCTTGGCTTTTCCGGCGCGCCCGCGCAGGACGGCGACGGCAAGTTCGCCGGCATCGCGCTGCTGAAGCCGGTTCAGGTGGCGGGACCCACCAATGGCATACCGGCGGCGCAGGCCGTGCTGGTGACAGCCGATACCGTGCGCGACTTCCTCAAAGCCAACGGCATCAATGCAGCCGGCGGATCGACCGATGCCAAGGCGTCGGTGGTCCGCGTGATCTGCGTCAGGAAGTAGAGTTCGTGTCGCGGAAGATGCTACGCATCGCCGAGGGGGCGCTGCGTCTGCTTCTGCTGCCGTTTTCATTGGCAAAATGCGCCGCACGGCAGTATTTGCCCGGATGACCCCATTTCCATAATGGGGCATCATTGCAAGCTGACTGATTCGGACTACCGCGATCCCCTGACCTTTGGATCGGGCTGGGCACGTCTGAGCGAGCGCGTAACTCGGCGTCGCAGAATGCGGCGCAGCTCGTGTGCCGTAACCCAAATACCTGAAAGCCATCCAAAGGACTTGAAATGCAGACGATCGTATTGGCCACCCAGAAGGGCGGCTCGGGGAAAAGCACGCTCGCCATCAGCCTTGCACTTGCCGCCATCCGGGCCGGCCACGCTGTCCGTCTGATCGAGGCGGACTCGCAGGGCACCGTTTCAAACTGGCGGCGCCGGCGCCGATATGCCCAGCCGATCGTTGAGCCGGTCTACGCCGCCAGGGAGCTTGAACAACGCCTGCAATCGCTCGACCGCGAGGGCGTGACGGTAGCGATCGTCGATACCGCCGGCGGGGTCAGCGCAGCGACCAATTCAGCCATTCGTTATGCCGACTTCTGCCTGATTCCGACACGTCCGAGCATCGCCGACATCGAGGCGACCGCCGCGACGCTGCGCGTCGTCAGGGCCTGGCAAAAGCCTTTCGCCTACGTCCTGAACCAGACCCCGATCCGGGCCGCGGCGCGCCTCGCCGGCGCGGAAAATGCGCTGAGCGATGAGGCCGCGCTCGACATCATCGATATTGTTGCCAGTCCTTTCATCGTGATGCGCAACGATCACCAGGACGCCTTGAGCGCCGGCCTTGCGGTCAGCGAATATGCGCCAAACGGCAAATCCGCCGAGGAAATCCGTGGCCTCTGGCAATGGATCGCGGCCAGGTTGAACGATGCGACGGCCGCCGACGAGGAGTTCGCCGAGGCGTTCGCGGAAACCCCGGAGATTCTTCCGGCAATGGCTGCGCTCGCGCCCATCGAAAACGACAGCGCCCTCTTCCTGAGAGCGCCAGCTCGAAGCTGACACCCCGCGCTCCGCAACCTCACTGCGAGGGGCAACGCGGGGGCTTGTCCGCCGAAGCCCGGCGGGCGAAGGCGGAAGCAATCCGGCTCACCGGCCCCGCCGGATTGCTTCGCTCCGCTACCTGTTCCGGCGCAGCCACTTTTCCCGCGTCACACGCCATCGTTCCGCCAGCGTCTGACCGTTGTGATGGGCAAGCTCGGTGTAGCCAACGAGTTCGGCACCGGTCTTTTGCTTGACCCGGCGCGATGCCTCATTGGTCACTGCGTTGCAGGCGTAGAAGACCTCAACACCCAGTTCGCGGAATATGAAATCGTTCACCGCCGAGACGGCTTCGCTCATCAAGCCCTGATTCCAATAGCGCTCCGCGAGCCAGAAGCCCCTGTTGCCCTTCGCGCTGTCTGTCCAGGGACGAAAGCGAATATTCCCGATCGCCTCCCCGTCACCGCCGCGCAGCACCAGCATCCAATTATAGATAACTTCCCCCGCAGCGACCCTTTCCAATTCCTGCTTGATGAAGGTCTCCGCGCCGTCTTCCGGATACGGCCAGGGAACGACCTGCGCGAGATGCTGGATGATGTTCCAGTTGTTGAAATGGCGTTGGATCGCCGGCGCATCGGACAGCGCCAGCGGCCGCAAGATCAGTCGCTTCGTTTCGAGCGTCGGCGTGATGGTCATTTCTGACATTTCGGACACCAGAAGGTCGAACGGCCGTTTTGGGCGAAGCGCCGCACGACACCGCCGCAGCCCTTAGTTTGGCACTTTTCGCCCTCGCGGTCATAGACCTGGAACGAGTGCTGGAAATAGCCGAGCTCGCCCGAGGTCAGCCGATGATCGCTGATCGAGGAGCCGCCGGCCTTGATCGCCTGATTCAGCACCGAATGAATCGCATTCACCAGCCGCCCGGCATGGTCGGTCGGCTCGCCCTTTTTCGTTGCCAGTGTCGCCGCCAGCCGCCGCGGCGAGAGATGCGACCGGTACAGCGCCTCACAGACATAAATATTGCCGAGGCCGGCGACCACCCGCTGGTCGAGCAGCGCGGCCTTCAGGCTGGTCTTCTTGTTGAAGCAGGACTGCGCCAGCATCGCGGCGTCGAATTCGTTGCCGAGCGGCTCGGGCCCGAGGCCCTTCAACAGCGGCTCGTGCTCCAGCACGTTGCGGGCAATAATCTTCATGTAACCGAAGCGGCGCGGATCATTGAACACGACGGATCTGCCCGACGACATGTGAAACACCACGTGATCATGAGCGCGGTCCTCGCTGCGCGGATGGTGGAATTGCCCCGGCGTGTCGTTAGCGCCGCCATCGAGCACCCGGAACGAGCCGGACATGCCCAGATGCATCAACAGCACGTCGCCGGAGGTAAGATCCGCCATCAGGTATTTGGCGCGCCGGCCTAGCCCAGTCACGGTCTGGCCCTCCAGCCGCGCGATAAAGTCTTTTTGAAAGGGAAAGCGCAAATCCTTGCGCCGGGCTTCCGCTTTGAGGATTTTCGCCCCCTCCATGGCGGGTTGCAGGCCGCGTCGGACGGTCTCGACTTCGGGCAATTCAGGCATGCAGGCATTCACCTTATGGAGGTGACGTGATAGCGCCATTGCGACGGGCGCGCTATGGTCCGGTAGTGGAGTACATCTAATGGATCGGCCGGATCAAACCACCCATTTTGGCTTCAGGGACGTGCCCCTGGGCGACAAGCAGACGCTGGTGAACGACGTGTTTCACAGCGTGGCCCGGCGCTATGACCTGATGAACGACCTGATGTCGGCGGGCCTGCACCGGGTCTGGAAAGACATCATGATCACGGCGCTCAATCCGCCGAGGGGCGACGCGCCGTTTGCGCTGCTCGACATCGCCGGCGGCACCGGCGACATCGCCTTCCGCGCGGCCAAGGCCGCAGGCTTTGGCTTCCGCGCTACCGTCTGCGACATCAATATAGATATGCTCGAGGTCGGCCACAACCGCGCGCTGGCGCAGCATCTCGACCATCAGGTGTCTTTCGTCGAGGGCAACGCCGAGGCGCTGACTTTTCCGGATCGCTCTTTCGACGCCTACACCATCGCCTTCGGCATTCGCAACGTGCCGCGGATCGATGCCGCGCTGCGCGAGGCCTATCGCGTGCTGCGGCCGGGCAGCCGATTCCTGTGCCTGGAATTCTCCACCGTCGACGTTCCCGGACTGGACTGGTTGTACGACCAGTTCTCGTTCAGGGTAATCCCGCCGCTCGGCCGCGCCGTGACCGGCGATGCGGAATCCTATCAGTACCTCGTCGAATCGATCCGGAAATTCCCCCGGCCCAATGTATTTGCCGAGATGATCCGCGCCGCCGGCTTTTCGCGGGTGAAATGGGAGAGCCTTTCCGGCGGGATCGTGGCACTGCATTCGGGCTGGCGCTTGTGATTTCTGCGGCGACCCACATCGCGCGGCTCGTCCGCGCCGCTTACGTGTTCGCGCGCGAGGGCGTGTTCGGCGTCGTCGATCCGAGCCTGGTGCCGGCGCCCGGGCAGCTCGCGCTGCGGCTGGCGCGATTGATCGAGCGGCCCGGTGCCAAATCCGGCCCGCGGCTGTCACGCGCGCTGACGCGGCTGGGACCGGCCTACCTCAAGCTCGGACAGTTTCTGGCGACCCGTCCCGACGTGGTCGGGGTTGCGATGGCGCGCGACCTGGAAAGCCTGCAGGACCGGCTGCCGCCGTTTTCGCAAAGCGAAGCGGAAGCGGTGATCGCACTGTCGCTGGAACGCTCTGTGGCTAAGGCCTTTGTCAGCCTCGGCCCGGCGGTCGCCGCCGCGTCGATCGCGCAGGTGCATCGCGGCGAGATCGAGCGCGATGGCGTACGCCAGCCGGTCGCCGTAAAGGTGCTGCGGCCCAATGTCGCCACGCGCTTTCGCCGCGACCTCTCGGACTTCTTCTTTGTCGCGCACAACGCGGAAGCGCATTCGGCCGAAGCGCGGCGGCTGCGGCTGATCGAGGTCATCAACACGATGTCGCGCTCGGTCGCGATGGAGATGGACCTGCGGCTCGAGGCTGCCGCCCTGTCCGAGATGGCAGAGAATACCCGCGACGATCCGGATTTCCGCGTGCCGGTGGTCGACTGGGACCGCACCACGCATAACGTGCTGACGATGGAGTGGATCGACGGCATCGCGCTGAACGACCATGCGCGCCTCGAAGCAGCGCAGGTCGATCTGCCCGACCTCGGGCGCAAGGTGATCCAGAGCTTCCTGCGTCACGCGCTGCGTGACGGCTTCTTCCATGCCGACATGCATCCCGGCAATCTGTTTCTCGACGAAGCCGGCCGGCTGGTGGCGGTCGATTTCGGCATCATGGGCCGGCTCGGCGTGAAGGAGCGGCGCTTCCTCGCCGAGATTCTTTTGGGCTTCATCACGCGCGACTACCGCCGCGTTGCGGAAGTCCATTTCGAGGCCGGCTACGTGCCGGGGCATCATTCGGTGGAGAATTTCGCGCAAGCCATCCGCGCCATCGGCGAGCCGATCCACAACCGCACCGCCGAAGAAATCTCGATGGCGAAGCTGTTGACCCTGCTGCTCGAGGTCACCGGCCTGTTCGACATGCAGACCCGGCCCGAACTGATCCTGCTGCAGAAGACCATGGTTGTGGTCGAAGGCGTCGCGCGCGGCTTCGACCCGAAGCTCGATATTTGGAAGGTCGCCGATCCCGTGGTGCGCGAATGGATCGAGCGCAATCTCGGTCCGCTCGGGCGGGTTCAGGGGGCCATGACCGGCGCCGGCGAACTCGGGCGCGTGATGACCGGCCTGCCGGCGATCGCTTCGCGGGCGGCTGCCGTGATCGAGAACATGGAAAAGATGACGCGGGAGGGGCTGACGCTGTCGCCTGAGACCATTGCAGCGCTCGGCCGGGCCGAAGGCCGCAAGAGCCGCTGGCGTACGGTGGCGCTCTGGATCATCGCGGCGACCTTCATCGGAATTCTGGTTGCAATCCGGCAGCTTTGATTGCAATGCTAGCACATTGTGCTAGCATTGACGGCACACCTTTACCGGAGGCCGCCCATGGCCAGCCTAACCATCCGAAAACTCGACGAAGCCGTCAAAGCCTATCTGCGACTCCGATCGGCCGGAAACGGCCGCTCCGTCGAAGAGGAAGTTCGGGTCATCCTGGGAGAACTAATCCAAGCGCGCCCGGAATTATCCGGCGCCACCACCGCACTCCCGTCCTCTGAAGCCCCCGCACGGGCAGCGCCATCGGTCAACGCTACCGGCGCACGGAGTGTCACCCTGATCATCGGCGGCGGCATTGCCGCGTTCAAGTCGCTGGAGCTTATCCGGCGGCTGAAAGAGCGGCACGTCGATGTCCGCTGCGTGTTGACCAGGGCCGCGCAACAATTCGTCACGCCGCTTTCGGCCAGTGCGCTGTCGCACGAGCGCGTCTATACGGATCTGTTCGATCCCGGCAGCGAATTCGATGCTGGCCATATCCGGCTGGCGCGCGAATGCGATTTGATCATCGTGGCGCCGGCGACCGCAGACCTGATGGCGAAGATGGCGCACGGCCATGCCGACGATCTTGCCAGCGCGATCCTGCTGGCGGCCAACCGCCCGATCCTGTTGGCGCCCGCCATGAACCCCCTGATGTGGAACAACGCCGCCACCCGCCGTAACGTGCTGCAGCTTCGGCGCGACGGCATCCACATGATCGGCCCCAGCGCCGGGGAAATGGCTGAGTCCAATGAGGCCGGCATCGGGCGGATGTCGGAGGCGGTCGAAATCGCGGCTGCCGCCATCGACATCCTGCGCCCGCCGCGACCGCGCCCGCTCGCGGGCAAGCGCGTGCTGATCACGGCAGGCCCGACGCATGAGGCGATCGATCCCGTGCGCTATATCGCCAACCGCTCCTCCGGCAAGCAGGGCTTTGCCATCGCCGCCGCCGCCCAGGCCGCAGGCGCCGACGTCACGCTGGTCTCCGGCCCGGTCGACTTGCGCGATCCCCCCGGCGTCACGGTGATCCGGGTCGAATCGGCGCGTGACATGCTGCATCGGGTGGAAGCCGCCTTGCCGGCCGACATCGCGATTTTCGCAGCCGCCGTTGCCGACTGGCGCGTTGCCAATGAAGGCGAGCAGAAGCTGAAGAAAACCTCTGCCGGCATGCCGCCACTGCAACTGGTGGAAAATCCCGACATTCTGGCGACGATTTCCAAGCTGACAGACAAACGTCCGCCGCTGGTGATCGGCTTTGCTGCCGAAACCGAGCATCTGATCGACAACGCAAAAGCCAAGATCGCCCGCAAGGGCTGCGACTGGATCGTCGCCAACGACGTGTCGCCTGCAACCGGCGTGATGGGCGGCGACCGCAACACCGTTCACCTGCTGACGCGTGACGGCGAGGAAATCAACGTCGATAGCATTAAGGTGGAGTCTTGGCCGGTGATGACCAAGGAACAGGTGGCAGCCGAACTGGTGGCGAAGATTGCGAAGACCGTGGAGAAGAATTCGTGAGCGTGACAGTGAAGGTCGATGTCTGCCAACTGCCGCACGGCGAAGGCCTCGCACTACCGGCCTATCAGAGCGCCGATGCCGCCGGGCTCGACCTGCTCGCGGCGGTGCCGGCGGATACGCCGCTGATCCTCCCGCCCGGAAAATTCGCCATGGTGCCGACCGCGCTCACGATCGCGTTGCCATCCGGATATGAGGCGCAGGTGCGGCCGCGCTCCGGGCTTGCCGCCAAACACGGCGTCACGGTGTTGAATTCGCCCGGCACGGTGGATGCGGATTACCGCGGCGAGATCAACGTGCTCCTGATCAACCACGGCGATACGCCCTTTCCAATCAAGCGCGGCGAGCGCATCGCGCAGATGGTGATCGCGCCTGTGGTGCAAGCGGAACTGGTTCCCGTCGCCTCGCTGACGGCAACCGGCCGTGGCAGCGGCGGTTTTGGCTCGACCGGCCGCTGAATCCTTTCAGTTTGAACGGCTTGGAACTCCGCCGCCTTGATTTTTTCACAGGCAGTTTTGCGTTCACGGTCTGGACTCTTACCGGTCGACTTCCGAAGGGGATACTCTCGACCCGATTCGTGTAGAGCGCGGCCAGCAAAAGTGGGGTCCGGTTTTGTGTCCGGGCGCGCTCAATCCTTAGTCGGCGCATAATCTCAACGCAAACCGCTCACATTTTGGCGGATTATGTGCTGGGGGTGGTGCCTGCAGTCATGCGTTCTTGGGGCAAATAATGTCGGGCGTAGTCGCTGCGATGCGTCGAACCCTGCTGTCGTGCACCTCACTGGCGCGCCACGGCGCGATTGTGCTCGCCACCGCTCTCTCCGCGCTGCCGGAACCCGCATTGGCTGACGATTTGACCATCACGCAAGCCCTTCATGCCTTGCTCGACCTCAATCACCAGGAGTTCGCGGCGCTGACGACGGCGCTATCGCTGCTCGGCTTTACCGTGGTGGCCGCGATCCTGCTGATGCGCACGCGCATTCGGGCCACCCGGCTGGAACTCGGCCTGCGCTCCGACATCGCCGAGCTGCAGGTGCAGGCCGATCGGCTGCGCGCGCTCTTGTTCGCCGAGCCCCAGATCCTGATCGCCTGGGCCGCGGGCGACAACCGGCCCCAGATCAGCGGCGATGCCTCGCTTCTGATCTCGCAGGACGCGCTGTCGAATTCGCCGCAACGCATTCTTGCCTTTGGAACCTGGCTGCCGCCGGAACCGGCGCTGCAGATGGACCATGCGGTCGACGCGCTGCGCGAAGCCGGCGAAGGCTTTCTGCTCAACCTCTCCACCTCGAACGGCCGCGCGATCGAAGCGATGGGCCGCGCCATTGGGGGGCAAGCGATTGTGCGGATTCGCGAACTCGGTGGCTTGCGCCGTGAACTCGCCGAATCCAATCTCCGCTACAGGACGCTGTTGGAGGAGACCGAGCTGCTGCGCGACTTCGCCGCCGCGGCGCCCTGGCCGATCTGGGCCAAGAGCGCGGAGGGCAATCTGCGTTACGCGAACACCGCCTATGTGCGGGCCACCGAAGGTGCAAGCGTCGCGGACACGATCCACCGCAACCTCGAACTTCTGGAGAACGACCATCGTACCGAGATGGGCAGGGTGCTGAGCGACAATTCCACCTATACCGCGCGGCTGCCGATCGTGGTCGGCGGCGAGCGGCGCGTCTATGACGTTCAGGCGCTCAGGCTGGGCGGCGGCAGCGCCGGCATCGCCATCGACGCCAGCGAGGCGACCCAGTTGCGCGACGCCATGGAGCGGATGGCGGAAGCCCATCGCCGCACCCTCGATCAGTTGTCGTCAGGGGTTGCGGTATTCGACGGCCAGCGGCGGCTTGCCTTCTACAACGAGTCCTACCGGCGGCTGTGGGGCCTCGATCAGGCCTTCCTCGATTCCAATCCCGACGATTCGAGCGTACTCGACCGTCTGCGCGCAGCCCGCAAACTGCCGGAACAGCCCGACTTCCGCGCCTGGAAGGCCAAGCTCCACGAAGCCTATCGCGCCGTCGAGCCGGAGAACTACACCTGGTTTCTGCCCGACGGCCGCGCCGTCAGCGTCGTCACCACGCCCAACCTCGAAGGCGGCGTCACCTATCTTTTCGACAATGTCACCGAGAGCCTCGATCTCGCACGCCGCTACGACCGGTTGACCCGGGTCCAGCACGAAACGCTCGACAATCTAGCCGAAGCGGTCGCGGTGTTCGGCAGCAATGGCCGCGTGGAACTGTTCAACCCCGCTTTCCTGAAAATGTGGAAGCTGTCGGCAGAATCGCTCAAAGAACAGCCCCACATCGAGACCGTGGAAGCGTGGTGCAAGCCGCTGTTCGACGACGCGCTGACCTGGCGGGCGCTGCGCGAGGCGATCACCGCGATCGAGAACCGGGCGCAGGTGGCACTGAAACTCGAGCGCAAGGACGGCAGCGTGCTGGATTGCATGACCATGCCGCTGCCCGACGGCGCAACGTTGTTGACGTTCCAGGACATCACCGACACCGAAAATGTCGAGCGCGCGCTGCGCGAGCGCAACGAGGCGCTGGAAGCCGCCGACCAGATGAAGGTGGATTTCGTCCACCACGTGTCCTACGAGCTGCGCGCACCGCTGACCACCATCATCGGCTTCGCCCATTTCCTCAGCGATCCCTCGACCGGCCCGCTGACGCCAAAGCAGGCCGAGTACCTCGACTACGTCACCAAGTCGACCAACGCGCTGCTCGCGCTCACCAACAACATCCTCGATCTCGCCACCATCGATGCCGGCGCCATGAAGCTCGAGCTCGGCCCGGTCAATATCGAAAAAGCCATTCAGGCAGCGGCCGAAGGCATCCAGGACCGGCTGGCGACCGACCGCATCGAGCTCAAGGTCGATATCGATCCGGACATCGGCAACTTCACCGGTGACGAGCGGCGCGTGGTGCAGGTGCTCTATAATCTTCTCGCCAACGCCGTCGGGTTCTCGCCGCACGATGCCGCGGTCACGATCAGCGCGCGACGAACCGAGCATCGCGTGATCTTCACCGTCTCCGATTCCGGCCCCGGCATTCCCGCCGAAGTGAAAGACAAGGTATTCGACTGGTTCGAGAGCCACTCGCACGGCTCGCGGCACCGCGGCGCCGGGCTCGGCCTGTCGCTGGTGCGCTCGTTCGTCGAACTGCATGGCGGCAAGGTGCGCGTCGATTCGGTCGTCGGCAAAGGCACGACCGTCACCTGCGACTTCCCGATCGACCAGAACGCCCACCGTAACGCCGCCGAATGACCGCGCCTGCGACATTTACAGTGGCGTTGGCAAACGAGGCGGCAACGGCGCATCTGATGGCCGACCTCGCGCTGTTGGTCGGCCCTGGCGACGTCATTACGCTGTCGGGCGATCTCGGCGCGGGAAAGACCGCGGCGGCGCGCGCCATGATCCGCTATCTCGCCGACGATCCTGCACTCGAAGTGCCGAGCCCGACATTCACGCTGGCGCAGAGCTACGAGCTGCCGTTTCCAATTGTCCACGCCGATCTCTACCGCATCAACGATTCGAGCGAGCTGGAGGAGATCGGCTTGTCACCGTTGCCCGAAGGCACGCTGGCGCTGGTCGAATGGCCGGAGCGCGCACCCGACGCGCTGCCCGAAGACCGCATCGACATCGCTTTCAGCCACCGCCCCGCGCTCGGATCGAGTGCGCGCGCCGCCGAGATCACCGGCCACGGCAAGGCGACGGCGCAAGTGGCGAGACTAAGCAGCTTGCGCAAATTTCTCACCGAGGCGGGATTCCTGGATGCAGCGCGCGAGCGCATGCCCGGCGACGCCTCGACGCGCTCCTATGCGCGTCTGGTCGACGATGACGGCACATCCATCCTGATGAATTCGCCGCGCCGTCCGGACGGCCCGGCGATCTATGACGGAAAATCCTACAGCGCAGCCGTTCATCTCGCCGAGGACGTCAAGCCGTTCGTCGCTATCGACAATGGCCTGCGCGCGCACGGCTTCTCGGCGCCCGCGATCCGTCACGCCGATCTCGATTCCGGATTCCTGATCACCGAGGATTTCGGCAGCGCCGGCATCGTCGAAGGCGACCCGCCGCGGCCGATCGCCGAGCGCTATGAGGCGGCGACCGACATGCTGGCTGAGCTGCATCGCAAACCCCTGCCCGAAACGGCGCCGCTGACGCCCCAGGGCGCATACCAAATTCCCGTCTACGATATCGATGCATGGCTGGTCGAAATCGGGCTGATGCTTGAATGGTATCTGCCGGATCGCGGCGCTGAAGTGAGCCAGGAACGGCGCGGCGAATTCGTCGCGATGTGGCGAACGCTGCTGGAAAAGCCGGCGGCTGCGCCGCGAACCTGGGTGATGCGCGATTTTCATTCGCCCAACATCATCTGGCTTGGCGAGCGCACCGGGATTTTACGCGTCGGGATCATCGACTTCCAGGATGCCGTGCTCGGCCCCGCCGCCTACGATCTGGTGTCGCTGCTGCAGGACGCGCGCATCGACGTCCCCGAACAACTCGAGTTGTCGCTCTTGACCCGCTACATCAAGGCACGCCGCGCGGTAGATGACCAGTTCGATCCGGCCAGCTTTGCCGAGCTCTATGCCATCATGTCGGCGCAACGGAATACGCGCCTGCTCGGCACCTTCGCCCGGCTCAACGGGCGCGACGGCAAGCCGCAATATCTGCGCCACCAGCCCCGGATCTGGACCTATTTGAACCGCTCGCTGGCGCACCCGGCATTGGCGGCGTTTCGCGAATGGTATGCCGCCAACGTGCCGCCGCCGCAGCCCTGATTTACCTCCTGTTAGCCAACCCGCATCTAATCTGAACCGGCCATGCTGCGCAGGCGTGGACCAGCATTTTGAATCGGGAAGACGGCCATGGCGGGGGCGGAACGGCGCAGGGGAGATCGAGTCGTATTCGAGCGCGGCTTTGCGGCGCACATGATGGGAATCGACGGCACCTGGCGGCGCGATTGCGTGATGGAGGACGTCTCCGAAACCGGCGCCAAGCTGACCGTCGAAGGCTCGGTCGAGGGCCTGCATCTGAAGGAATTCTTCCTGCTGCTGTCGTCGACGGGACTGGCCTATCGGCGCTGTGAACTGGCCTGGGTCAATGGCGATCAGATCGGCGTCAACTTCCTGAAGCAGAGCGACAAGAAGAAGAAAGCGGCCAAGCGCGGCGAGGACGCCGACGCCTGACGTTTGGTTGCGTCAGCGGCCGTCGTACGGCCGTCATGTGCGGCTACTAAGGCCTCATGGTTGCTGGGTTCAAGCGAATCGCCGTGGTATGATCCGCGGCGCGATTTGATGGTTCGAGAAGCTCCAAAAATGTCCGTTTCGCCCACCAAAGCCATGGTCCTTGCCGCCGGTCTCGGTTTGCGCATGCGCCCGTTGACCGACCACATGCCGAAGCCGCTGGTGAGCGTCGCCGGCCAGCCGCTGCTCGATCACGTGCTGGACAAGCTCGCCGGTGCCGGCGTCGGCGAGGCCGTGGTCAACGTGCATTACCTGCCCGACCAGATCATCCAGCACACCGCGAACCGCAAGCGCCCGCGCATCGTCATTTCCGACGAGCGCGACGAGGTGCTCGGCACCGGCGGCGCCGTGGTAAAAGCACTGCCGCTGCTCGGCAAGGAGCCGTTCTTCCACCTCAACGCCGACACGATGTGGATCGACGGCGTGCGGCCCAACCTGGAGCGGCTTGCCGAAACCTTCGACGCGGATCGCATGGACATCCTGCTCTTGATGGCACCGACCACGAGCAGCATCGGCTATGCCGGCCGCGGCGACTACGCCATGCTGCCGGACGGCGCATTGCGCAAGCGGCGCGAACACCAGGTGGTGCCGTTCGTCTATGCGGGCGCGGCGATCATGTCACCGTCGCTGTTTGCCGACGCGCCCAAGGGCGAGTTTTCGCTGACCAAAATGTTCGACCGCGCCAACGAGCAGGAGCGGCTGTTCGGCCTCAGGCTCGACGGCGTCTGGATGCATGTCGGAACCCCCGACGCGGTACAGGCGGCGGAAGAGGCGTTTCTGGAGAGTGTGGCCTGATCCTGTTCGGCGGTCCGTCCGCAGGACCCAGACAAAAAATCTCGAAAACAACCCCATGCAAAGTAGAATGGGCACCTGCTGCTCGTAGGCAGCTTCAGCCAAATTGAACGGGGTGAGGCTTGCTCGATGTCCGTCATGCCCCGATAGCAACCGAGTTTTGCATGACGGAAAATTTCGCGATGGGCCAAATGCTGACATATCACGGTATGGAAATCGATATCGCGGACCTGTGTCGATTCGGTCTATCCTCAGATAGAATTATTTCCAGGTAACTCGCCACGATCGGTACAACCTAATACTTCTTCAGGGGCGTCGGGCGAGAGTAGTGTGGATTTCGCGGTAGTTCTACGTTGCTTTGAGTTGGAGATGCGTGGGAACTTGCTCCCCACTTTCGACATCAATTAGCGTCTCACGGCGACGGATCACATTAACGGAACCATCAAGGCCGATAAGAACTACCGCGGGTCGCAAGCCAATGAACTGCATTGACTGAGTTAAGTTATAAGCTCCAACCGGATGGAGCACCAACTTGTCATTGACCTCAAGCGGCGGAAGCTCGACCTCTTGCCGAATTACATCTATGTTCATACACAGACAGCCATAGAGTTTGACGGCGTTGGTGAGCAGCGGATCACTCGGCGTAGTGGGCATCACGCCGACTTTAAACCACGTCGAAGTGTAGAGAAGGTTCACCCCGGCATCGACGATATAGCCGCCGCGAGTCTGCTTTCCTGAACTGGGCTTAGCCTTATCGCGTTCGGCTCCTTTGACGGCGACAACGGAAGCAATCAAGTAGCCTGCGTCATCGATAAGGTGGCGACCGGTTTCGAGTCGCAATTGTGGGCGTCGTACGCGAGGGAGCGCATTCAGGACGCCCGCAATCGCCTCAGCATATTCTTCAATCGGAGGCGCCTTAGTGTTCTCGGGCATTTCGTGCAGCAAGCTGCTGGAAGGAAAACCGCCACCGAGATTAATGCAAGGCACAAGATGGCCGGTCTTGCGAAAGACCATCTCTCGCAAGGTAACAAGTCGCTCTGCCGCAACGGCATAGGCTTTCGGTTCCAGAACATAGGTACCGATGTGGCTGTGCAGAGTGTGCAGATTCAAATGTGGATTTGAGATAACACGCAACACAGCCCGTGCCGCCTCGCCGTTGGCCAATGCAAATCCAAACTTGGACCAAGCCGGAGTCAAACCGGTGTCCATCCAAATACGGACGCCAACATCGACGGGGCGATGCATTGTAGACGCAATTTCTTCGATCGCTCGAAGCTCGTCCCAATTGTCAATTTGAACCAGGGAGCCTTGACGCAGGGCGTGTTCAAGGCTCTCACGCGACTTGCAGGGACCATTATAGATAATGTCCCTACCCGGAACGCCAGCGTGTTCGGCCTTCTGATACTCAAAATCAGAAACGATTTCGGCGATCCACCCCTCTTTGTGGAAGATGTTGCAGATCGCTTTGAGGTAGTTGGTCTTGTAAGACCAACCAAACGTCGTATTCGGATACACGTCGTTGAAGGCTTTTTTAGCGCGCCGCGCCGTCTCAATCACCGTGCGTTCGGAGAAGACGAAAAGAGGCGAGCCGAAGCGGTTGACAAGGTCGTCAATCTTGACCCCGTCGATTTGATCACAAAACGGCAGCACGTTCCGATTGTGAGAGTTGCGGGCGACGACGGCGTCACCGCGACCCAACTCCCCCGTTATGGTCGGTGGCGAATACGTTTTTGATTGCGAGGCACGCATTAGTTCACAGGCTCCAAAGATTGCAACAGATTCGGTCGTGCGTCTCTGATCAGGGAGCCGTTGGACAACTCCGCCAACTGCGAAATGTCTCCCACAAGATCAAGGTTATGACGAATGAACATTCGTCCTGGTTCACACGGAGAGGCCGGTGCTACCGGGAGGGAAAAAAGCATGTCAACCAGCATGGCTGGGAGGTTGCATCCGATCTGGGACGGAAAGTCAGTCCAAGCCGGAAACCGTGGGTTCATTTCGATTAGCTCGTGACCTTGTTTACCCTTGACAAATTCAAGCTCGAAGGGGCCCCACCATTTTAGTTTCTTGATGATTTTTTCCACGCTCTCTTGGAGAGCCGGATCGGCAACAACGATTCCACCGAACGCTTTGCCGTTGCCGGTCAACATGATCTTGCGAATAGCACAGGAACCAAGCAGGCCGCCCCGCCCGTCACCCAGACCGATCACATCGTATTCGTCGCCACTGCCATGGACTGCGGACTGTGCGATTACAGGTCCACCCCACGCAGCCATAAGCGAATGAAACACATAGGCGACTTCAGCAGGCGATGTTACTCGTCCTGCGCCGTATTGCTTGCCTTTCAGGAACAGAGGAAATCCGATTTTCTCACATGCCTTGTGGGCAGCCATTAGATCAGTGACGACAATTGTTCGTGGCACACGAACGCCGGCTGCTTTTCCAAGTTGGAATAGATTTTCTTTGCTACGCCGATCAAAGGATTTCTTGGTCAACAGGGGCGTTTTGATTCCGCGAGATTTGAACTCGTCGGACAGGTCGAGGTAGTTGGGAAGCTCCGAATCTAAACACGGAATGACTACGTCGAGCGGATAGATTTGGGAGATTTCATCCAAACGTTCGATAAGAGCATTGGGGCCTTTATTTGGAAACGGCATCAGAAACGCCGCATCAACGCCATCATCCGATTTGCTAAAGATTCCGCTCTCAAGCGGATCGTATGACAGACCGATTATCTGAGCGGACGGATACCGGCGACGAATGCTCCGAATAACTGCGGGACCGGGTTGTGGGTTATCGCCACGGTGCAAGCCACTGACGGCGATCCTTAGTTGCTTGGTCATCGTACCACCGATATTTCATTCAAGAACAGTTCGATGTCCCGCGCAGCGATAGCTGGCGTTATTTCGTAGCGCTGCGAATAGGAGGTGATGAGCGCTCCTAAGGGTGTCTGTCGTTTGAGTTTGCTGATGACAAATGCTGCGCTTTCGTTAATGCGATGAAATTTGCCGGAGCAAACATCGAACGCGAGACAGCCGTTGACGATCTTCAAATTTGAAAGATGAACGGCGTTGCCGCCGTTCATCCCGTTCTTGCTTGTGCGATTGGCACTCATACGGCACCAGCATCCTTACCCCAGGCCCGACGGGTGCGCGCTGGATAGGAATGGGAGTTGCCGTTGTTCCAACCGACAAAAGTGACTTCTGCTTCGTCAGACAGAACGATGTGACTGACTGGCTGAGCCGAAGTATCCGCCGCCATTGCTGTTCCCATCACGGAGAACAACCCCGCAGCGGCGGCCGCACCAAAAATCGGTGCAGTCTTGCGGATCGCTTTTCTCCTCCTAGTTGACATTCCATTCTTCCTTCCTCTACACATCGGTCAGCAAGATCGAGCCGGAGAAGGTGCCGAGCGCGAGAGCACGGCCCACCCGCGCGGGACCCGGCTGGTCTGCGGCCGCGACGCCAGTGTGTAGTTCTGGTTCATCGGCGCGGCTGTCGCCGTCTCCCTTGGCCCGAAACGGGACAAGACAGGGGCTCCGCCAAGGGCGTAGCCAGAACCATGCCAGGACGGCCGCGTCGGATTTCTCAGGCGCACGAGATACGCGGGAAGAGCATATTAAGATTAACGCACCGGCGCTGTCGCGGGCTGCGAAGGGTAGCGCGTGTCCCGTTGGCTTCCGTGCACAACGTCACCGATCCGGAGTTTCTCGAGAGCGGCTGATGCCAGGCATGGCACCACGCGGCCGGCGCGGATTCTCGGTTACTATGGCGGCGGACGCCCGATTCCTACCCAAAGCGAGGCGCAGCGCTGCGTAGCGCGTCTTGGCGGCGATGGCGGCATTGTTCTTCACCTCGGTTTCGCGAAAACCGCGGCGTTTGAAGTTTCCTACGACTTGCACGCGCGTCTCGCCACCATGACGTCCCAATAGCAATGCCTCCAATCGATATGTTTGGTTATGGACGACAGGCAAAACACGCCCGCCGCCGCGTGGCTCGATTCTTCGCCCGTAATTAAATGATCGGTGGAGCTGGGACGATCGCCGAGGCCCTACAATTAGACGAGGGTATCAAAAACGTTGTCATCTGCCGCGAACCAAAATCCCTGCGTTGGTGAGGCATTCCTCGTCGGTAAATGGCCTTATCCGTTGACCAAACTTCGAATTAAGCGGACCGATAAAAATGTAATTTGCCAACAAGCACTGAACAACTGCGCCGCTATGCTCATCATCGGATAACATCGCGTGATGCGGCTCGTCGCCAGGCGTGGCGAATGAAATTTGTTCGCGGCCAACTGTAACAGTGCCGCGAGCGAGGTTGATGCGCGATTTATACTTTGGGGAGTCTACGTAGTTGTAGAGATCAACAAGCGCCACATTCCGACGCGCCCGGACCACATTGTCTATTCCGGCATTGACAGCAATTATAGCATTGGTCACGGCCTGCCGCTTGGCCGGATCAGGAAAGTGGGCAATAAAACCAAGACTCTGGCCGCGGTCTTGGAGGTTAGCAACGATCATGTTGACCGCTTCGGTGGTGCGTACTGTGTCTATCGCGATTGCTACACTGGACACGATTCTATTGATGTAATCCTTCAAGGATTGCCCAGCGAGTACACCGTTGTAAATGTTGGCGTAGGTGTTGTTCCAGATCGCAAAATCGTTGGCACCGACGTAAAGGACTACTGTATTAACTTTACCGGCAGCGACTTGTTGGGCTAGGCCCGCGGCTTGGCCGGTTTTGACAACATCTTCCGCGGTCGCGCCAGTAAGCGCCCAATTGTATTCGTACCCGCTGCGGCGCGTGCCGCTCCAACTGCCCCATGAGCCTATCTCAATGCCGCGATAGCGCTGCAGTTGCTCGCTCCAGTTGAGGGTTGTCGAGGCATATATGCCGCCTCGATTGTTTTCGTCGGCACGGTATTCATCCGAGTTGCTATCGCCCATTATGCCTAAACGGACCGGCGCGCCAAACGACGAACGGCCAAAAGCGATGATTGTCCAACAGAGTACAAATGTTACTATGAAAAAGCGGTTGTATGACATTCGTTGGTACCGTGGATGGATCATTTAAGCGCCGGCCAGATTCGCCTCTCTTCACTCTCGCTGGTGTCCGCGCGAATCCTTGACCAAAAGATCACTATAATATCGAAATGATGAACACCAGTTCTGGCCTCTGGCCGCGCGAATGTAATTCTGGCAGTTCTCACAGATGCTAGTTGGTCCAACGTTCGTTCCATCCGGTCAACGGCATCAAAACTGACCGTAGCCTCTTGAGGCGAACGGCCGACGAAGGCGTGGGCATCGGCCCCCGATAACGTGCAGCGCATTTTCGCGGAGGCGGTTCAGCCGCGAGCCGCGTACAACATCCCACCAAGGTGCAATCGCAATAGCCCAATCCGCTTCAGCCCGTATCTTTCGTGTCCCGCCGATTCAAATGGGCTTACGATACGTGAAGTCCGATTACCAGCGACGCCAGCTATTCCAAGCTATGGCAAAGCCACCAACTAGGAGGTCTGCTCGGGGTCAATCGCGACCGGGTCGATCCGACAGCAGCTCAAGCCATGTGTGCGGTGCCCCGAAAGCGGAAGTTTCCAGAGCACTACGGCTCCTCGAAGCCCCAGATGCCCAACAGAAATTTCGAACCCTTCAGGTTAGCTGAAGCTTACGACTAGCGCCCATGCCGGCCCATCTGTCGCGGCCCAACATCAGCTCCTGCTTTGGCAGTGGGTAGCGGGGATGCCACCCCCACCCGCATGACCTTCCCGTATTACCTCCCTATATTGGCGCCTGATCCCGAATCAGGAAGCCCATGCGCGTTTTCAGCGTTCCCATCTCCGCACCGTTCCTGCGCACCGTCATCGCGGCGCTGGTCGACGGCCGGCTGGTCGAGGGATTCGAGGCGCGAAAGGATCGGCTGAATCTGGCGCGCGCGACGCTCTATCTGCCGACCCGCCGCGCCGGCCGGCTGGCGCGGGAGATCTTTCTCGATGAACTGAAGACCGATGCAGCGATTCTGCCGCGCATCGTAGCCCTCGGCGACATCGACGAGGACGAACTGGCGTTTGCGGAAGGCTCCGAACAATTCAGCGGCGTGGCGCCGCTCGACATTCCGCCGCGGCTCGGCGAACTCGAACGTCGCCTGACGCTGGCGCATCTGGTGGCGGCCTGGGCGAAAAGTCCGGTATCGGCGCCGCTCGTGGTCGGCGGCCCAGCCTCGACGCTGGCGCTGGCCGGCGACCTGGCGCGGCTGATGGACGACATGGTGACGCGCGGCGTCGCCTGGGAGGCGCTCGACAAATTGGTGCCCGACCAATTCGACAAATACTGGCAGCACTCGCTCGAATTCCTGCGCATCGCGCGCAAGGCGTGGCCGGAGCACCTAAAGGAAATCGCAAGAATCGAACCCGCCGAGCGGCGCGACCGCCTGATTGAGGCGGAAGCCGCGCGCCTGACCGCGCATCATGAAGGGCCGGTGGTTGCGGCAGGTTCGACCGGTTCGATGCCGGCAACCGCAAAATTCCTCAATGCCGTGGCCCACCTGAAGCACGGTGCGGTGGTGCTGCCCGGGCTCGACACCGATCTCGATGAGGAAGCCTGGCAGACGATTGGCGGCGTCAGGGACGCGCAGGGCAAATTCACCACGCAGCCCTCCTCGAACCACCCGCAATTCGCGATGCATGGATTGCTGGATCGCTTTGGCGTCAAGCGAAGCGACGTCGAAATTCTCGGCACGCCGGCGCAGCAGGGCCGGGAAGTGCTGGTATCGGAGACGATGCGCCCGTCGACGGCGACCGAGCAATGGCACGACCGGCTGGCGCAGCCGGAAGTATCTGCCAGTATCGCTGCCGGCATGGCAAATCTCGCTGTCGTCGAAGCGCCCAACTCGGAGATGGAGGCGCTGGCGATCGCGGTCGCGATGCGCGAGGCGCGGCACCTCGGTAAGTCAGCCGCGCTGGTAACGCCGGACCGCGCGTTGGCGCGGCGGGTGATGGCGGCCCTGAGGCGCTGGAATCTCGAATTCGACGATTCCGGCGGCGACGCGCTGATGGACACGCCAAGCGGCGTCTTTGCCCGCCTCGCCGCAGAAGCCGCCGCCCAGGGGCTGGAGCCGCCGACGCTGCTCGCGCTGCTAAAGCATCCGCTGTTTCGACTTGGTGGCGCATCCGGCGCATTCAAGCATGCCATCGAAACCCTCGAACTGGCGCTGCTGCGCGGCACCCGGCCGCAGGCAGGAACCGCCGGCCTGGCGCGCGATTTCGATCGCTTCCGCGTCGAACTCGGAAAGCTCCGGCGCAAGGAAACCTCCTCGCTTCATGCTTCCGAGCCGCGCGCGAAACTAAGGGATGACGAGCTCGATCAGGCCCAGGCGCTGATCGCGGCGTTGCAGAGGGCGCTGTCGCCGCTGGAAGTCATGGGCTCATCAAAACCGTACGATTTTGCCGAGCTGGCGCTGCGCCATCGCGACATCCTGATCGCGCTGTCGTCCGATCAAAACGGTGTTGCCGTCGTCTTCGAGGAAGCGCAAGGCGCTGCGTTGTCGGCGGCGTTTGACGATCTGCTTGCCGAGCAAAAACCGAGCGGCCTCATGGTGCAACTCGGCGATTATCCTGACGTGTTTCAGACCGCCTATGCCGACCGCATGGTGCGGCGGCCGGAATCCGCCAACGCGCAACTGCAGATCTACGGCCAGCTCGAAGCGCGGCTGACCGAATCCGACCGCGTCATCCTTGGCGGGCTGGTCGAAGGCGTATGGCCGCCGGCGCCGCGGGTCGATCCGTGGCTGAGCCGGCCGATGCGCCATGAACTCGGCCTCGATCTGCCGGAGCGGCGCATCGGCCTCTCGGCGCACGACTTCGCGCAATTGCTGGGCACGCCAGATGTGATTCTCACCCATTCGGCAAAAGTCGGCGGCGCGCCGGCGGTCGCCTCGCGTTTTCTGCACCGGCTGGAAGCGGTGGCCAGCGAAGCGCGTTGGGAAGAGGCGAAACGTGCCGGGGAAAATTACGTCCGCTTCGCCGCCGAACTGGACCAGCCCGACGAGGTCAAGCCGATCGAGCAGCCCGCGCCGAAGCCGCCCGTCGCGACGCGACCGCTAAAGCTGTCGGTCACGGCGATCGAGGACTGGCTGCGCGATCCCTATACGATCTACGCAAAATACATCCTGCGGCTCGACCCGCTCGATCCCGTCGACATGCCGTTGTCGGCGGCCGATCGCGGCTCGGCGATCCATGACGCGCTCGGCGAGTTCACGCAAAGGTTCGCCGACGCTCTTCCCCCACAGCCCGCGCTGGCGCTGCGCGGCATCGGCGAGAAATATTTCGCGCCGCTGATGGAACGTCCCGAGGCACGCGCCCTGTGGTGGCCGCGGTTTCAGCGCATCGCCGCTTGGTTTGCGGAATGGGAAAAGGCGCGGCGCGACGACATCGAGAAAATCACCGCGGAGATCAGGGGCGAGATCAAGATTCCGCTCGATAACGAGCGCACCTTCACGCTGTCCGCGCGCGCCGACCGGATCGAGCAGCGCCATGACGGCAGTTTTGCGATTCTCGATTACAAGACCGGACAACCGCCGACCGGCAAGCAGGTGCGGATGGGTCTGTCGCCGCAACTGACGCTGGAGGCCGCGATCCTGCGCGAGGGCGGCTTTGAGAACATTCACGCCGGTTCATCCGTCGGTGAGCTCGTCTATGTCAGGCTCAGCGGCAATAATCCACCCGGCGAGCAGCGCTCGCTGGAGCTGAAGATCAGGAACAACGACACGCCGCAGCGGCCGGACGAAGCGGCCGACTATGCCCGCGAGCAGCTCGAAGCGTTGATCCGCAAGTTCGAGATCGAGGAGACTCCATATACCTCGCTGAACCTGTCGATGTGGTCGAACCGCTACGGCGCGTATGACGATCTCGCCCGCATCAAGGAATGGTCGGCGGCCGGCGGCCTGGGGATCGAGGAATGGTGAAGGCCCGGCGTATCATTCCCGACGCTGTCCGCGCGACGCAAGCGCGCGCCTCCGATCCGGCGGCGTCTGCTTTCGTTTCGGCGAATGCGGGCTCGGGCAAGACGCATGTGCTGGTGCAGCGGGTGATCCGGCTCTTGCTCGACGGCGTGGCGCCGGAAAAAATTCTCTGCATCACCTTCACCAAGGCTGCTGCCGCCAACATGGCGGAGCGCGTGTTCACCACGCTCGGCCATTGGGTGACGCTCGACGACGACGCGCTGGATGCGGCGATCCGCGAGGCCGGCATTCCCCATCCCAGCGCACGCCTGCGCAGGTCGGCGCGCAAACTGTTTGCCTGCGCCTTGGAGACGCCGGGCGGACTGAAGGTGCAGACCATCCACGCGCTGTGCACGCGGCTGCTGCAGCAATTCCCGTTCGAGGCCAACGTGCCGGCGCGGTTTTCCGTGCTCGACGAGCGCGACCAGAACGAGATGATGGAACGCGCCAATCTCGCGGTTTTCCTCGAAGCGTCGCACAACCCTGACAGCGCGACCGGGCGCGCGCTGATGACGGCCATGGCCAGTGCCGCCGACGTCACCTTCAAGGATGTGGTGCGCGAAGCCTGTCTCAGCCGCGATCATTTCATGGCCTGGACGGATGCCGCCGGAAGCGCGCAGGCCGCCGCCGCGCAAATTTCAGCCGCACTCGGCGTTGATCCCAATGACCGCGTCGAAGATGTCGAGCGCGATATCATCGATGGACCAAATCTGCCGCGCTCGCGATGGCCGGAGATTGCGCTGGTTCTGGAAACCGGCAGCAAATCCGATCAGGATCAGGCGGCGCGGCTGCGCGATGCGCTGGTGTTCAGCGACGCGGCGCAGGTCGACCAATATCTCACCCTGTTCCTCACCGACACCGAGCGCACGCCCCGCAAGTCGGTGGTGACGAAGAAATTCTGTGACAACAATCCGGCTGTTGGCCGGCTGATGGAGTCTGAAGCCAGTCGCGTCCTCCCCCTGATCGAACGGCGCCGCGCCTTGGTGGCGCGCGACCGTACCGAAGCGCTGCTGCATATCGCAACCGCTGCGGCGGCGAACTATCGCCGCGAGAAGCAGGAACGCGGCCTGCTCGATTATGACGATCTGATCGACAAGACGCTGGAAATGCTCGACCGCGTTTCCTCGGGCTGGGTACATTACAAGCTCGACCGCGGCGTCGACCATGTGCTGATCGACGAGGCGCAGGATACCAGCCCACGGCAATGGGACATTGTCGCGCATATCATCTCCGAATTCACCTCGGGCGCCGGCGCGCGCGATGGCGTGGTGAGAACAGTGTTCGCGGTCGGCGACGAGAAACAATCGATCTTTTCGTTCCAGGGCGCGGCCCCGCGCGAATTCGACCTGCGCCGCCGCGCCTTGCAGCGGAAGTTCGAGGGCGCCGGACTGAAATTCGATCCGGTGTCGTTTACCTATTCGTTCCGCTCGGGGCCGGCGATCCTGCATGCGGTCGACCAGGTGTTTCGCGAGCAGGACATCTATCGCAGCATTCATGCGGTCGATGTCGGCAATCCGATCCATCACGCGCTTGCCGACGCTGGGCCAAGCCAGATCGATCTTTGGGAACTAGCGGAAGCCGATGACCGGCAGGACATCGAAGGCTGGCGCGCGCCGTTCGACGGCGTCTCCGCAACCAGCCCCGAGGTGAAGCTGGCGAGGCGCATTCAGGCTGAGATCAAGACGTTGGTCGGCAGCGGCGCCATGACCGGCAGCAAGGGCGACCGCCGTCCGCTGCGCTATGGCGACATGCTGGTCTTGGTGCGCCGGCGCGGCAACGCGTTCGACGCCGTGATCCAGGCGTTGAAGCATGCCGGCATCCCGGTCGCCGGTGCCGATCGCCTCAAGCTGACCGAGCACATTGCGATCATCGACCTGATGAACCTCGCCGACGCGCTGCTGCTGCCGCAGGACGATCTGGCGCTGGCGGTGGCGCTGAAGAGCCCGTTGTTCGGACTTTCCGACGACGACCTGTTCAAGATCGCCTGGCAACGCAAGGGATCGTTGCGCGCGGCACTCACTGAGCGGGCCCCGACGGACGGCCGGCTGCGCGACACGCTGTGGCGGCTCGAACAATGCGAGCGTCGTTTTGCCAGCGAGACGCCATTCGCGTTCTATGCCTGGCTGCTCGGCGGTGACGGCGGCCGCGCGCGAATCCTGCGGCGGCTCGGGCACGAGGCGAACGATGCGCTGGATGAATTTCTGGAGCTGGCGCTGAGCTACGAACGCAAGGCGCCGGCCTCGCTGCAGGGCTTTATGGCGTGGCTGCGCACCGCCGATCTCGAAGTGAAGCGCGACATGGAGATCTCGCGCGACGAAGTCCGCGTCATGACGGTACACGGCGCCAAGGGGCTTGAGGCTTCCGTCGTATTTCTGGTGGACACCACGACCTCGCCTTCGGATACGCAGCGGCTGAAGCTCATTAACCTGCCGCTGGGCAATGCCGATCCCCACGCGCCCGGTGTCGTGGTCTGGGCCGGCCGGAAGGCCGAGGATCCGCCTGCCGTCATCGCGGCCCGTGAGGCGATGATCGGCGATACCGAGGATGAATACCGCCGCCTGCTCTATGTCGCGATGACGCGTGCCGCCGACCGCCTGATCGTTGGCGGCTGCATGCCCGGCAACATGAAGAGTGTCCGGCCGCTGTCCTGGTACGATCTGATCACCAAAGGGCTCGCCGGCTCCACCTTGCAGCTTCAGGAGATCGAGACCGCCATAGGCCGGGTAAAGCGCTATACGCGACCCGAGGAGACCGCGCCCTCCACCGCTCCGCCTGCTGGATCATCCCCAGCGGCGCCGATCGTGCTGCCCACCTGGCTGCTGACGCCGGCGCAGTCCGAAGTTTCCCCGGAAAGTCTGTTGCGGCCCTCGGACCCGGCAAACAGCGAGCAACACCCGGTACGGACGGCGGAGTCGCTCACGCAGCGTGCCCGTGCTCTACAGCGCGGCACGCTGGTGCACCGGCTCCTGCAATCGCTGCCCGATGTCGCCGCCGAGCGCCGCCGCGAGGCCGCGCTGACCTATCTGGCCCGCAATGCCGATGGTTGGACCGACGAGGAGCGGCAAATGCTGGCCGAAAGCACGCTCGCCTTGATCGCCGATGCGCGGTTTGCCCCGGTGTTTGCCCCTGGCAGCCGCGCTGAAGTCTCGATCGTCGGACGGCTGGAGCGGCCGGGCGGACGGCCGGCGCTGGTATCCGGGCAGATCGACCGCCTCCTAGTGACTGAGCGCGAGGTCCTGATCGTCGATTTCAAGACCAACCATGCCCCGCCGAGCCGGCCCGAGGAGGCGCCGAGGGGCTATGTCCGGCAGCTCGCGCTGTACCGGGCGATGCTCGGGAAGCTTTATCCCCAGCGGCCGGTTCGCACGGCGCTGCTTTGGACTGAAACCGCTGAATTGATGGAGATTTCCGCTTCCGCGCTGGAGGCTGAGCTGGCATCCATCATCTCGGCGTGACCGCGCTTGACCCGGCGGAAGCGCGTTCATAGGTTTGCCACTATCATCCCGGGCGCGATTCTTGACCGCGCCCCTTAATTTCTAACCGAGAGGTAATTCCGATGGCCGTTGGCAAGGTTTCTGACGCCGATTTCGAAGCCGAAGTGCTCAAGGCGACCGGGCCGGTGGTCGTCGATTTCTGGGCCGAATGGTGCGGCCCCTGCCGCATGATCGCGCCTGCGCTCGACGAGATTTCCGGCGCGATGGGCGACAAGGTCAAGATCGTGAAGCTGAACGTCGACGAGAGCCCGAAGACGGCCTCGAAATACGGCGTGATGTCGATTCCGACCCTGATGATCTTCAAGGGCGGCGAGATGGCCTCCCGCCAGGTCGGCGCCGCGCCAAAGGCGAAGCTGCAGCAGTGGATCACCGCGGCGGTCTGATCGCCGTCTTCGGACAATAAATTTTCGACAACGGCCGGCGAATAGCCGGCCGTTTGCGTTGAGACGGTATGTCTCGCGTTGAAGGGTTCTTGAGCCTGCCGTCCGGAAAGGCTCGTCGGCGCCCCGCCCCCCTTGCGGCAATGGAGGCCCGCTCGGTCGATGTCATCCCGCGCGGCGCGGAATGGCAGTACGAGCCGAAATGGGACGGCTTTCGTTGCCTGCTGTCGCGCCAGGGAGATCTGGTCGACCTTCGCTCCAAGTCCGGCGAGGATCTCGCCCGCTATTTTCCCGAACTGGTTCGCGCCGCGCTTGCATTGAAGGCGACCAGCTTCCTGCTCGACGGCGAAATCGTCGTGCCGCATGGCAAGGCGTTTTCGTTCGACGATCTGCTGCAGCGGATACATCCCGCCGCGAGCCGGGTGAAAAAGCTATCGGAAGAGACGCCGGCGCTGTTTATCGCCTTCGACCTGCTGGCGACCGCCGCGGACAAGAAGCTCGCCGCATCGCCTTTGCAGATGCGCCGGCCGGCGCTGGAAGCATTTGCGAAAGCGCAGTTCAAATCCAGTCCGACGTTTCGCTTGTCTCCGGTCAGCACGAGCTACACCACCGCCCAGAAATGGCTCAAGCAAGCCGGCGGCGGTTCAGATGGCGTAATCGCCAAGCGCGTCGACCTGCCGTATCAGGCCGGCAACCGCGACGGCATGCAGAAGATCAAGAAGTTCCGCAGCGCCGATTGCGTCGTCGGCGGCTTCCGTTACGCCACCAATAAAATCGCGAACCGCAGGGTCGTCGGCTCGCTGCTGCTCGGCCTCTATGACGATGAGGGTCGCCTGCATCATGTCGGCTTCACCTCCGCGATCAAGCAGGCGGACAGACCGGCGCTGACATATCGGCTCGAACGGCTGATCGCGCCGCCCGGCTTCACCGGCAATGCGCCGGGCGGGCTGAGCCGGTGGTCGACCGAGCGATCGGCAAAGTGGTGTCCGCTGAAACCAAAGCTCGTGATCGAGATTTGCTACGATCATTTCAGCGGCGGGCGATTCCGCCACGGCACCTCCATCCTGCGCTGGCGGCCTGACAAGGCCCCGCGGCAATGCACCTTCGATCAGCTCAAGCAGAAAGCTGCCGACCCGATCAAGCTGCTGAAGTGAAGCGGGCGTCGCCCGGGTGAAGCGAAGCGGGTCTGTGTTTGCGGCGCGAATCCGGATTTCGCTTCGCTCCATCCGGGCTACAGGCATCGCTTATCTGATCCATCCTGTCGCCAGCGCGTTCGCGAGTTCTGCCTGACCGTTCTGTCGCGCCAGCGCGGCCATCGCTTCGTGATCATACGGCACATGGCGGAAGGTGACGCGCCAGGCGCCATCAGCAAGTTCGAGGATAGCATAGCGCGCATCCGGCGTGCCGGCTTCGACGACATGCGGAAAGGGATACACGTCGCGATAGCCGGGCGAGCCGACGCTGCCGGGGTTGACGATCAATCGACCATCGCGAAGCCTGACCGCGCGGGCAAGATGGGTGTGCGCGCATAGGATCAGGGACTGCGTGACGCCCCGCCCGCGCTCCTCGATTTGATCCAGCGATGACATTCGCACGGTGCCGTCGGGCAACACCGTTTCCAGCCAGTAGACCTCGTCATGCTCAGGGGTGGCATGGCAGAGGAAGACCCGATCGCGAAACACGGCCGTCTTCGGCACCGCGCGAAGCCAATCGAGATGGCGCTCTTCGAGCTGCGCGTGCGCCGGCCGGTCCCATGATCCCATCTTCTCCGGTGGCCGGTCGATCAGATAGCGGTCATGATTGCCGAGTACGTGAACGGCGTCGAGCGCCATCAGCGCATCCATGGTGAGCCGCGCATCAAGCGGACCGCTCGCCATGTCGCCGAGATTGACGATATCGCCAATTCCTTCCGCGCGGATGTCGGCCAGCACGGCTTCCAGGGCGAGATAGTTTCCGTGCACGTCGGCAAGGGCGGCAAAACGCATGGGGAGTCCAGCTTTTGGCAGGTGATCGTCGTACGGCCTTGCAAGAACGATGCTGCGCCATCTACCTCATTTGGGTGAAACCAGCCTGCAACATTATGCTTACTTCTATTGCGGAGCTTGGGTTCCGACTCGCAGCGTCAAAGCGAGTTGGCTAGAATTTGCAAACACCGGGGCTGGCTAGTTCATAAGCAATCGATATTTCTTCCCGGGCGGCCGCTGGAAGCAATTCCAGCGGTCATTTAATTTTGTGGGACACTAGGCCGGCGGCGTGCCGTTGATGGCGAGCACGTGGCCGGCGAGGTAGAGCGAGCCGGTAATCAGAATCCGCGGCGGCACTTCGTAAGCGAGACGCGCCAGCGCGTGCAGCGCGGCTTCGACACTTGCCGCATTTTCAACGCGCATGCCGAGCGCGCGCGCCGCATCCGCCAGCCGGTCCGGCGGCATCGCATTGTCGCGCCCGGGAATCGACACCGCCACGATGTGCCGCGTCAGTCCTGCGAAATTGGCCAGAAACGCGCCGGCATCCTTGTTCGCCATCATGCCCGCGATCACCACCAAGGGCCGCGACACCCGCTCTTCGAGATCGCCGAGCGCCGCAGCGGCAACGCGGCCGCCTTCGGCGTTGTGTCCGCCGTCGAGCCAGATCTCGCACCCCTTCGGGCCCTGATCGACCAGCGCGCCCGAAACCAGGCGCTGCATGCGCGCCGGCCATTCGGCGCCAACGATGCCGGCCTCGAATGCGCCCATCCCGATCCGGAACGCCTCGATCGCGCGCAGCGTCGCGATGGCAAGGCCCGCATTATCGAATTGATGCCGCCCGAACAGCTTTGGCGCCGCAAGATCCATCAGGCCGCGCTCGTCCTGATAGACCAGCCGCCCGCGCTCGACGCCGACATGCCATTGCTGCCCGGCCGCGTGCAACGGCGCGCGCATGCGGTTGGCCTGCGCCTCGATCACCGCCATTGCCTCCGGCGCCTGCTCGGCGCAGATCACCGGCGCGCCGCGCTTGACGATGGCGGCTTTCTCGCCGGCGATCACCGTCAGCGAGTTACCGAGAAATTCGGTGTGGTCCATGCTGACCGGCGTGATGACGACAGCAATCGGGCGATCGATGACGTTGGTGGCATCTAACCTGCCGCCGAGACCCGTTTCCAGCAGCACGACATCGGCGTCATGCTCTGCGAACAGGCAAAACGCCGCCGCGGTCTCCATCTCGAAAATCGTGATCGGATCGCCCGCGTTGACCTGCTCGCAATGCTCCAGCACCCGGCGCAACTCACCATCATCAGCCAGCCGGCCGCCGCCCTTCTCGCCGAGACGGAAGCATTCGTTGATCCTGACCAGGTAAGGCGATGTGAAGACGTGCACGCGCAGGCCTGCGGCCTCCAGTATCGCGCGCAGATAAGCGATGGTAGAGCCCTTGCCATTGGTGCCGGCGACATGGATCACCGGCGGCAGCAGCCGTTCGGGATGATCGAGCCGCGCCAGCAGGCGGTGCATCCGATCGAGGCTGAGGTCGATCCGCTTCGGATGCAAGGCAGACAGCCGCGCGATCAACTCACCGAGCGGCTGGGGTCTGGCGGCAGGCAGGTTCACGCGTGGGGCGCAGCCGGCACGGCTTCCGGGCTTGAGACGATCTGGACGGGGTCCGTGACCTGCGGCAAAGGCTTCGAGGCTGCTTCGAGCGGCGGCGATCTGGTCAGGAGACGGCACAGCCGCGCCAGCGTCGAACGCATCTCGTGGCGATGCACGACCATGTCGATCATGCCGTGGTCGAGCAGATATTCGGCGCGCTGGAAACCTTCCGGCAGTTTTTCACGGATTGTCTGTTCGATCACGCGCGCGCCGGCAAAGCCGATCAGGGCGCCGGGCTCGGCGATCTGCACGTCGCCCAGCATGGCGTAGGATGCGGTGACGCCGCCGGTGGTCGGATTGGTCAGCACCACGATGTAGGGCAGTTTCGCTTCCCGCAGCATCTGCACGCCGACGGTAGTACGCGGCATCTGCATCAGCGACAGGATGCCTTCCTGCATGCGCGCCCCGCCGGAGGCCGCGAACACGATGAACGGCGACTTCTTTTCAACCGCAAGCTCGAGCCCGCGCACGATCGCTTCGCCCGCGGCCATGCCGAGCGAACCGCCCATGAAATCGAAATCCTGCACCGCGATGACGACGCCGGCGCCCTCGAGTTTGCCGTAGCCGACCTTGATGGCGTCGTTCAGCCCGGTCTTGGCGCGCGCGTCCTTGATGCGGTCCGCGTATTTGCGCTCGTCGCGAAACTTCAGAGGATCGGCCGTGACCTCGGGCAACGCGATGTCGTACCAAGTCTCGTTGTCGAAGATCGACTTCAGCCGCGCCACCGCGCCCATGCGCATGTGGTAGTTCGAACCGGGGATGACGAACTGGTTGGCCTCGACGTCCTTGTAGAACACAAGCTGCCCGGAATCCGGGCACTTGATCCACAAATTCTCCGGCGTCTCGCGACGCAGGATGTTGCGGATTTTCGGCCGGACGACATTGGTGAGCCAATTCATGGTTCGCTCCGAAATGCGGCTAGACGCATTGACTGGATATATGGCGGCCTGGCCTGAATCCGGCAAGCCGCGGTTAACGCCTATTTCCACGCAAATTGTGGCTTATTCCGCGGCCTGCTTCGCGCCCCGGACGCCCTGCGCCAGCGATGCCACGAGATCGGCCACGGCAGCCACCGTCTTGGTGGTCGCCTGCCCCTGGGTGTCGAGGCTGTCGCGCAAGGCATCGACCAGGGCGGTGCCGACCACGACGCCATTGGCCTTCTCGGCAATCCTGCGCGCCGCCTGCGGGGTGCGTATGCCGAAGCCGACGCACACCGGAAGCTTGGTGTGGCGTTTGATACGGGCCACCGCATCGCCGACCACCTTCGAATCGGCCGCCGCGGCGCCGGTGATGCCGGTGATCGAGACGTAGTAGACAAAGCCGGAGGTGTTCGCGAGCACGGCGGGCAGGCGTTTGTCGTCAGTTGTGGGAGTCGCCAGGCGAATGAAGTTGAGCCCGGCCTTCAGCGCGGGAATGCAGAGCTCATCGTCCTCCTCCGGCGGCAGGTCGACGATGATCAGGCCATCGACGCCGGCGGTCCTGGCGTCGTTAAGGAACTTGTCGACTCCATAAATATAGATCGGATTGTAATAACCCATCAGCACCAGCGGCGTGGTGTCGTCCTCCTTGCGGAAACCGCGCACCATTTCGAGCGTCTTCTTAAGGGTCATGCCGCCCTTGAGCGCGCGCAGGCCCGCAGCCTGGATCGACGGACCGTCCGCCATCGGATCGGTGAAGGGCATGCCGATTTCGATGATATCGGCGCCCGCCTTGGGCAGCGCCTTGACGATGTCGAGCGAAGTCTTCGGATCGGGATCGCCGGCCATCAGGAAGGTGACCAGCGCCGAGCGGCCTTCTTTTGCGAGTTCGGCAAAGCGTGCGTCGATGCGGGTGGTCACTGCTTCCTGCCTTTCAGAATCTCCGTGATCTGCGGAATGTCCTTGTCGCCACGGCCGGAAAGATTGACCACCATCAGATGCTCCTTCGGCCGCTTCGGCGCGAGCTCCGTGACCTTGGCGATCGCATGCGCAGATTCCAGCGCGGGGGGAATGCCCTCCAGCCGCGACAGCAGCATGAAGGCGGCGAGCGCTTCGTCGTCGGTCGCGGAAAGATAGGTGACGCGGCCGGTCTCGTGCAGCCAGGAATGCTCCGGGCCGATGCCGGGATAGTCGAGCCCCGCCGAAATCGAATGCGCGTCCTGGATCTGGCCGTCATCGTCCATCAAGAGATAGGTGCGGTTGCCGTGCAGCACGCCGGGCCGGCCGCCGGCGATCGAGGCGGCATGCAGTTGCGTCAGGCCATGGCCCGCCGCTTCGACGCCAAAAATTTCGACCGAGGGATCGTCCAGGAAGGGATGAAACAGGCCCATCGCGTTGGAGCCGCCGCCGATGCAGGCGACCAGCGAATCCGGCAACCGGCCTTCGGCCTCCTGCATCTGCTTGCGCGTTTCCTCGCCGATCACCGACTGGAAGTCGCGTACCATCATCGGATAGGGATGCGGGCCCGCCACCGTGCCGATGCAGTAGAAGGTGTTGTGCACGTTGGTAACCCAGTCGCGCAGCGCCTCGTTCATCGCGTCCTTCAGCGTGCGCGTGCCCGACTGCACCGGCACGACCTTGGCGCCCAACATCTCCATGCGGAACACGTTCGGCGCCTGACGGGCGACGTCCACCGCGCCCATATAGACCACGCATTCGAGACCAAAGCGCGCGCACAGCGTCGCGGTGGCGACGCCGTGCTGGCCGGCGCCTGTCTCGGCGATGATGCGCTTCTTGCCCATGCGGCGCGCGACCATGATCTGGCCGAGCACGTTGTTCACCTTGTGCGAGCCGGTATGGTTCAGCTCTTCGCGCTTCAGATAAATCCTGGCGCCGCCGAGATGTTCGGTGAGCCGCTCGGCGAAATAGAGCGGTGATGGCCGGCCGACATAGTCCTTGAGATAGCCGTTCATCTCAGCCTGGAATGCCGGATCGGCCTTGGCCGCCGCATAGGCTTTTTCCAGGTCGAGGATCAGCGGCATGAGCGTTTCGGCGACGAAGCGACCGCCGAAATTGCCAAAATGCCCGCGCTCGTCGGGACCCGTGCGTAAGGAATTGGGAAGACGTGGATTCATCGGACCATCAGTTCTTCGGTGGCGCGCGCGGCGCGAATGAAATTGCGGATCAGCTCGGGATCCTTGACGCCGGGCGAACTTTCGACGCCGGAGGACACATCAACGCCGCCGGCGCGGCTGACACGGACCGCCTCGGCGACATTGTCGGCGCTGAGCCCGCCCGAGACCATGAAGGGCAGCTTGAGATCGAGCTTTTCCAGAAGGTGCCAATCGAACACGGCCCCTAACCCGCCGGGGCGCGTGGCGCCCTTCGGCGCACGGGCATCGAACAGGATACGATCGGCAACGCTCGCATAGCCGGGCAGCGCGGCGAGATCGGCCGAGGTCTCGACCGCGATCACCTTCATGACCGGTAGCGAGAACTTCGCCTTGATGTCGCGCACACGCGCGATGGTTTCCTTGCCGTGCAATTGCAGCAGTTCCGGCCGCAGGGTCTCGACGATATTTTCAAGCGTCGCGTCGTCGGCATCGACAGTCAATGCCACCTTGGCGGCGCGGCCCTTGACCTCCCGGCCGAGTTCGCGCGCGGTCTCGAGGCTGAGATGACGCGGCGACGGGGAGAAGAATACGAACCCCACCATGTCGGCACCTGCCTCGAGCGCTGTGTCGAGCGTCTCGCGTGTGGACAGGCCACAAATTTTGACGAGCAGGGACATGGTCTCTCAGGGGCGGGTCTAAGGCCGCCATGGCCGATTGGAACAAGTTGACGGGGCGGGTTCTACAACGTCGCGCCCTGCTTGTCTCGCCCGGTGGCCCCGTAGAAGCCGTACTGGGACGGCGCCGGAAGCCGTTGCTGATCGGCCCGGGAAACCGCTGCCGCGGCCCGTAAATCGGCCGCTTCCGCCCGGGCCCGGCGGGCATCCGCCTCGTGGTGGCGCGCCGCCCGGCGCCAGTGGCGCTGGCGGAACCAGGTCGCCACGCCGCCCGCCGCTACCCCCAGAATGGCCACCGTGATGATCACGACGAACAGCGGCATGCTCACCGCAATCGCCGGATCGGTCGAATTGAAGGGATCGAACGACACCGTGACGAAATGGCGGTTGGCGACCGCAAAGACGACGAAGATCAGGCCGAGGGGAATGACGACCAGCGCCGTGAAGAACTTTCGCATGACCATCTCTCGTCGTGATGGAGAAAGGCGGGCACGAGACCCGCAACACGGCTACAAATCGAAAAAATTGCTTACGCGCCGGCCTCGGGCGAGCCGTTGTCGCGGTTCAGCCGCTCGCGCATTTCTTTGCCCGTCTTGAAGAACGGGACGCTCTTCTGGTCGACCGGCACATGGGCGCCGGTGCGCGGATTGCGCCCCGCCCGTGCCGGGCGATGCTTGACCGAAAAGGCGCCGAAGCCACGCAGCTCGACACGGTCGCCGCGCGCTAGCGCTGCGACGATCTCATCGAGGATCGCGTTCACAATGTTCTCCACATCCCGCTGATAGAGGTGCGGGTTGTGCTCGGCGATGCGCTGAACAAGTTCGGATTTGATCATCGACGTTGGGATCCGGGGTCGTGCGGATATCCATTTCCGTGAAAATGCCTTGAACTGTCAAGACGCTAAATCACTTTTGGGCAACGCGAAATGGCGTGACAAACCGCCCGGAAGCGGTTTGTGACAACACCCGCAATGCGGGAGAACGTGGCGGAAGGCAGCCGCTGCGGCTCAATTGGGGGCTGCGGGGCGCCACAATGCCAGCATCCCGTCGAGCGAGAGCTGGTCGACCGCCTGCGCCACGCCAGCCTGCTCGATCTGGCGCGCGATGGAACTCAAGCCGAGCGCATCGAACGCGATGGTGGCCGCCGCCCGCAGAAACGTCAGGTCGCCAAACTGCGGATTCAGCTTGTAGTCACGCACGGGCAGATCGCTCTTGATCTTCTTCTCGGCAACCAGCCACGCGACGGCTGCTTTTTCATCGCCGAGCTGATCGACCAGCTTCAGTTCGACCGCCTGGCGGCCGGTAAAGACGCGACCGTCTGCGACCTTTTCGAGTAGCGCGTCATCCATGCGGCGTCGCTCCTTCACCAGGCCGCGGAACCAGGCATAGGAATCCTTCACCAGCGCATCCAGCGCCGCGCGCGCTTCAGGACTGGTCGGCTCGAACCCGTTGGGCGCAGCCTTCAACGGCGAGGATTTCACCTCCTCGACCTTGACGCCCACGGTCTTCATCAGCTCCGTGAAATTCGGAAATTGAAACAGCACGCCGATCGAACCGACCAGCGAGCTCTGCCGGGCGACGATGTGATCGGCGGCCATGGCCGCGATATAACCGCCTGAAGCGGCCAGCCCCTCGACCACCACCACCAGCGGCTTTTTGGCCTTAAGCCGGACCAGCGCCTCGTGGAGCTGCTCGGAACCGGCCGTCGTGCCGCCCGGCGAGTTGATGTGCACGATAACCGCAGCATGGCTCGATTTCTCCAGCCGCTCCAGCGCCTGGACGCGCTGCTGGTCGCTGCGGATCAGCCCTTCGATATTGACACGCGCGATCGATCCCGATGGCGTCAGCACAGCCGGCCCGCGCGTTGTCGCGATCGCGCCAAAGGTGACGATCGCGGCGATCGTGACAAGGCCGGCCACCAGCCGCCAGAACGTCAGCTTCCGGCGGATCCTGCGGCGATCGACGATCACGTCCGAATCGAGCGACATCGAAATTCTCCTGAAATATCCCGGCCGTTTTGCATTCGCAGCGCTAGCGAAGCGTTATCTGAATACATCAATTGCGACGCAATATGAAGAAAACAAGACCCCGGCTTCTTCCCTTCTTCCCTTGTGGGAGAAGGGAAAACAAAAAGGCCCCGGTCGAAACCGGGGCCTGATGTCGCAGCCAATAAGCGAACGCTTACTTCTCGCGGTTCTTGAGCGCGGTGCCGAGAATATCGCCCAGCGTCGCTCCCGAATCGGAGGAGCCGTACTGCGCGATGGCTTCCTTTTCTTCGGCGACTTCCAGCGCCTTGATCGAGACCTGCACCTTGCGGGCCTTCTTGTCGAACTGGATCACGCGCGCATCGACCTTCTCGCCGACGGCGAAACGTTCGGCGCGCTGATCGTTGCGGTCGCGGGCCAGCTCGGAGCGCTTGATGAAGGTGGTGAAGTCGGTGCCCGAGATCTTCACCTCGATGCCGGCTTCCTTCACCTCGAGCACTTCGCAGGTCACGACCGCGCCCTTCTTGACGTCGCCGGGTTCTGCGAAGGGGTCGCCTTCGAGCTGCTTGACGCCAAGCGAGATGCGTTCCTTTTCGACATCGACGTCGAGCACCACGGCCTTGACCATGTCGCCCTTCTTGAAGTTGTCGATGACCTGCTCGCCCGGAAGCTTCCAGTCGAGGTCGGACAGGTGAACCATGCCGTCGACGTCGCCTTCGAGACCGAGGAAGAGGCCGAACTCGGTCTTGTTCTTGACCTCGCCTTCGACCATCGAACCGACCGGGAATTTCTCGATGAAGACTTCCCAGGGGTTACGCATGGTCTGCTTGAGGCCGAGCGAGATGCGGCGCTTGACCGAATCGACCTCGAGCACCTGCACTTCGACTTCCTGCGAGGTCGAAACGATCTTGCCGGGGTGCATGTTCTTCTTGGTCCACGACATTTCCGAGACGTGGATCAGGCCTTCGATGCCCGGCTCCAGTTCGACGAACGCGCCGTAGTCGGTGATGTTGGTGACGCGGCCGGTGAAGCGCGCGTTCAGCGGATACTTCGCCTCGATGCCCTGCCACGGATCGTCGAGCAACTGCTTCATGCCGAGCGAAATGCGGTGGGTCTCGTGGTTGATCTTGATGATCTTGACCTTCACGGTCTGGCCGATGGTCAGCACTTCGGTCGGGTGATTGACCCGCCGCCAGGCGATATCGGTGACGTGAAGCAGGCCGTCGATGCCGCCGAGATCAACGAACGCACCGTAATCGGTGATGTTCTTCACCACGCCGTCGATCACCTGACCTTCTTCGAGGTTCTGCACCAGCTCCTGGCGCTGCTCGGCGCGGGTCTCTTCGAGAACCGTGCGGCGCGACACCACGATGTTGCCGCGGCGGCGATCCATCTTGAGAATCTGGAACGGCTGCGAATTGTTCATCAGCGGCGCGACGTCGCGGATCGGGCGGATATCGACCTGCGAGCGCGGCAGGAAGGCAACTGCGCCATCGAGATCGACGGTAAAGCCGCCCTTGACCTGGTTGAAGATGACGCCGTGAACCTTCTCGTTGTTGTTGAAGGCCTTCTCGAGCTTGCCCCAGCTTTCCTCGCGGCGCGCCTTGTCGCGCGACAGCACGGCTTCGCCGAGCGCATTCTCGATGCGGTCGAGGAACACCTCGACCTCGTCGCCGACCTTGAGATCGCTTTCACGGCCGGGGCCGGCGAATTCGCGCAGCGCCACGCGGCCCTCGGTCTTCAGGCCGACGTCGATGACGGCCATGTCCTTTTCAATTGCAACCACCTTGCCCTTGATGACGGAGCTTTCCTGCAGATTGCCGCCGGCAAAGGACTCGTCCAGCATCGCAGCGAAATCGTCGCGGGTCGGATTATAAGAAGCAGCAGTAGTCGAAGCCATTTGTTCTCCAATGCGGGATATTGCCGGCCGTTCGGGTTAAAGGGCGCATCGCGCGTGAAGTGTCAGGGGTCCGCAAACCCTGACGACCGCATTTGCGGAGGGCGCAAAAGCGGGCCGGCAGCATGCCTGCACGTTCGATACGTTTGATGTCGCGCATCCGCAAAAGCGAGTACCGGTTCAGCGGAAGAGTGCGCGTAGCGTCAGAAATCCGGAGCCTGAAACGAGTATATCGACTTCAAGAACCTGGAGCGGGCTTTCCTCCAATAACGGCGGGAGGTTCAAACCTCCGGCCGGCCCGCTCGGACAGCCCTGATCTCATCGATGGCGGCCCGGATGGCCGTGGATATAGCCCCACGGGCCATTTTCGGCAAGCCGGAAATGCCCGATTTGCGCCCGTTTCAGGCCACCGTGAGAGGACGAATCCTGCCCTATTTCCGTTGAGCGCGGATGGCCTCGACGATGGCAATCGCGGCGCGAACGCCGGCCTCGATGTCGAGATTGGAATTATCCAGGACATGGGCGTCGTCGGCCGCCTTGAGCGGGGCGGCGGCGCGATTGCGGTCCCGCTCGTCGCGCTTGAGAATATCGGCCAGCACCGCCGCCTCGTCGGCCTCCTCGCCCCGCGCGCGGGCTTCCAGCGTCCGGCGGCGGGCCCGCACCTGCGGATCGGCGACCACGAAAATCTTCACATCGGCATCCGGACAGATCACGGTTCCGATGTCCCGCCCGTCGAGCACGGCGCCCGGCGGATCGGCCGCGAACTGGCGCTGAAAATTGACGAGAGCCTCGCGCACGCTGGGGATCGCCGATACCACCGAGGCGGCATCGCCGATCCGTTGCGTCTTGAGCTCGGGATGGCCGAATTTTTCGGGATCGAGCTCCATCGCGACAGCGACCGCCCGCGCCTCGTCGGTCAGATCAAAGCCCTCGTCCAGCAGCGCCTTCGCCACCGCACGATAGATCACGCCGGTGTCGAGGTGGCGATAGCCGTAATGATGCGCGAGCCGCTTACCGAGCGTACCCTTGCCGGACGCTGCCGGCCCGTCGATGGCGATGATCATGCTAATGCTCGGTTGTCGATTGAGTGCCAAGAGAGCGTTGCAGCGGACGCTCTTCTGTGAAGATATTGCGCGATGCGAATTCGGCTGGACTACTGAAGGTCAGATACTCGCGCATCCCATCGCTCAAATACTCACGTCTCCAATCGACACCGATGGAACTCGTATGCCACGGCTTTTCGAGCCTCCTGGAGGGATTGCTCGTCCATCTGGGAATACCCGCTAGCTTATATCGGCCAGCCAGATAGTGAGCGATCGCCCCTACCATAGCATCGAGCCGGCGATCGCCAGTTAACAGCGGTGCTTCAGCTAACATGGCAGCGCGGACATCCACGTCTGTTGTAGCCACGAAGCGATCGTGAAATTCCGGGAGGACTACGAAGTAGGGTTCTCCAAGGTTAATGCGTGCGACCGCCTGCGCAAGAGAGTCTATCACTTGGCTTGCTCCTCACTTGGCGCAATGCACACTCTCATGAAAACTCAGCCCCCAGCAAGCGCATCATCGGAATGAAATCCGGAAAGCTGGTGGCGATGAAGGCGGTGTCGTCGACCTTGACCGGCTTGTCGGCTGCGAGCCCCATCACCAGCGCCGACATGGCGATGCGGTGGTCCATGTGCGTGGCGACCAGACCGCCGCCGGGCACGTGGCCGCGGCCCTCGACGATCAAATCATCGCCCGCGATCTCGACCCTGACGCCGTTGACGCGCAGCATGTCGGCGGTCGCCTCCAATCGGTCGGATTCCTTGACGCGCAACTCCTGCAGGCCGCGCATAATGGTGGTGCCTTCGGCAAAGGAGGCTGCGACCGCGAGCACCAGATACTCGTCGATCATCGAGGGCGCGCGCTCCGGCGGCACTTCGACGCCGCGCAGTTTTGAGGCGCGCACGCGCAAGCGGGCCATCGGCTCGCCGCCGTCGCCGCGGACCTCGCTTTCCTCGATGGCGGCGCCCATTTCGCGCAGCGTCGTGAGCAGGCCGGTGCGCAACGGGTTGGTCATGACGTCGGAGAAGGTCACATCGGAACCCCCGACGATCAGCGCCGCCACGATCGGAAATGCCGCCGAGGACGGATCGGCGGGCACCACGACCTCGGCACCGTGCAGTTCGGGCTGGCCCGTGAGCGCGATCTTGCGGCCGTGGTTGCCTTCCCTGACTGAGACGATTTCTGCGCCGAAATGTTTCAGCATCAGCTCGGTATGGTCGCGGCTGGCTTCCTGCTCGATGACGGTGGTGACGCCCGGCGCAGCGAGCCCTGCCAGCAGCACCGCCGACTTGATCTGCGCCGAGGCCACCGGCGTACAATACAGGATCGGCACCGGATCGCGGGCGCCATGCAGCGTCAGCGGCAGGCGGCCACCTTCCTTGGTCTCCCCGGCTCTGGCCCCCATCAGTTCCAGGGGATCGAGGATCCGGCGCATCGGGCGGGAGCGCAGCGAGGCGTCGCCATCGAACACGGCCGTGATCGGGCAGCCCGCCACGGCCCCCATCACCAGCCGGCACCCGGTACCGGAATTGCCGAAATCGAGCGGGGAAGCCGGCTGGGCGAAGCCTGCCACGCCGACCCCCCTGACCTGCCAGGCAAAGGGGCCCGTTCGCTCGACCTGGGCGCCCAGCGCCTGCATCGATTTGGCAGTATTGAGGACGTCCTCGCCCTCGAGGAGGCCGGAGATCCTGGTTTCGCCGACCGAAAGCGCCCCCAGGATGAGAGCGCGGTGCGAAATCGACTTGTCGCCGGGAACGCGGACTTTCCCTGCCAGGGGGCCGCTGGAGCGGGATTCCAGTGGGGTGGGGGTGGTTGAATGGGTCAAGATCGTGGTCCTCTGCGCGGGCGGCAGTATCACATGGACCACACGGCGTCACGCGGCCCTCAAATGCTTCAAAGCGCTATTGACACCGGCCTCTCAACTAGCCAAGTGAAGCACCGTTTTTCAGAATTTCCCAGGATCCACACGTGGCCAAATCCGATCTCGGAACCAAGCGTATTTGCCCGACGACGGGTAAGAAGTTCTATGACCTGAACAAGAGCCCGGTGATTTCGCCCTACACCGGCGAGGTCGTTCCGATTGCCCCGATCGCACCGCCGCGGGCCGCCCGTGGCGATGCCGCGCGCGCTGCAGCCGCCGCGTCGGCTACCGCCGCCGCCGATATGCCGGAGGCCGCCGAGGCCGAAGAGTTGGTCTCGCTCGAGGAGGCCGATGCCGAGGAGAATACCGGCAAGGTCAAGGCCGTGGTTCCCGAATCGGAAGACGATATCGAGATCGACGAGACCATCGAGGACGATGACGACGACGATTCCACCTTCATTCCCGACGAGGAGGAGGGCGATGAGGACGTCACCGACATCATCGGCGACGTCGGAGGTGACGAAGAGACTTGAGATCGGCCCTAAACTGTGGTTCAGGGTCGTTGCCCGCACGCCGAATTGAGGCGCGCGATTCTTAAGGGGCCATAGCTCAGCTGGGAGAGCGCTTGCATGGCATGCAAGAGGTCGGCGGTTCGATCCCGCCTGGCTCCACCAGCCTTCGCTTGCTTCGCAAGCTACGGCTCGGCAAGCCACGCCGCGCTCTATCGTAGCGAAGCAAGCGAAGGCTGCCGCGGCGTAGCCCGAAGGGCGAAGCCGGGCTCTATCCGAGCATACTGATAGGCTGCTCGGAAAGCGATATCCTGCGAAGGCCTCCTCAACGGCCAACAGCAGGGCAGCCAATGAAATACGTCTACATTCTTGAAAGCCTCGATTCCGAACACTTCTATGTCGGCATTACCGACGACCTGCGCGCGCGACTGGCCAAGCACAATGCTGGAGAAGTCCCGCACACGTCGAAGCACGGGCCCTGGCGAATCAAGACCTACGTCGCGTTCAGCGACGCAGCTCAGGCCATCGCCTTCGAGAAATACCTGAAGTCAGCCTCCGGCCGCGCTTTCGCCAGAAAACGCCTCTAGCCCCCTACTCCCCCACCACCGCATTCAATCGATCGCGCAGCGCGACGATCTCGTTCTTCATCGCCACGAGTTCGCCGACCGAGCAGGCTGACGCCGCCAGGATCGCCTGCGGCACGGTTCTCGCTTTCTCCCGCAGCGCCTCGCCTTTCGGTGTCAGCGCGATCCGCACCTGCCGCTCGTCCTCGGTGCTACGTGTCCGCTTGATCAGTTCGGCCGCCTCCAACCTCTTGAGCAGCGGCGTCAGCGTGCCGGAGTCCAGGTGCAGCCGCTCGCCGATGTCCTTGAGCGGCACGCCATCGCGCTCCCACAGCACCAGCATGACCAGGTATTGCGGGTACGTCAGGCCCAGCCGGTCGAGCAACGGCTTGTAGACGCGGTTGAACGCGTGCGCGGTGGAGTACACCGCAAAGCAGAGCTGATTATCGAGTCTCAGCGGCAGGTCGGCCGCGTGTTTTCTGGCCATCACAACCTCGTCAACGGACAGCGCCTGCCACCCAAATCAGGGGCGTAAGCGCTTGATTTCAATTGCATACAATTTAATTGCGGCCTCTGCAAACAATTTCAATTGCGCACAATCTAATTGTGTGCAATACACGATCCATCGAAACGGCAAACCCAAGGGGAGACCGACATGTCAGTGAACGTGCTCTACAAGACCAGCGCCAAGGCCACCGGCGGCCGCGATGGCCACGCCGCCACCCTCGATGGCGCGCTCGACGTCAAGCTCGCCACACCGAAAGAACTCGGCGGCGGCGGTGGCGCCGGCAACAATCCCGAGCAGTTGTTCGCGGCCGGCTATGCCGCCTGCTTCATCGGCGCGATGAAATTCGTCGCCTCGCAGGGCGGCCCGAAGGTGCCCGCGGACGCTACTGTAACCTCTACAGTCGGCATCGGCCCGCGTTCGGCGGGCGGCTTTGGCCTCGACGTCGAACTCGCCGTCTCCCTGCCCGGCGTTCCCAAGGCAGAAGCGGAAGCCCTCGTCGCGAAGGCCCACCAGGTGTGCCCCTATTCCAACGCCACGCGCGGCAATGTCGACGTCCGCCTGACCGTTGTCTGACGACGATGCACCAGCGGCCCGCCGCTGATATCGGCGGGCCGTTCGTCCGGCGGAATTTCCAGTTCGTGCTACGGCGACCGCGTCATGCGCCTGTGCGCGAGACGCCATTGCCGCCGCGCCCGAAGACCGCTAGCTCAAGGCTCCATTTTCACCCTGAGCGAAGGTCTTCTCCATGAGTTCTCCCGGCGCAATGACCGGCCTGCGCGTGATCGATCTGACGCGCGTGCTCGGCGGCCCCTATTGCACGCAAATCCTCGCCGACCACGGCGCCGACGTGATCAAGGTTGAACCGCCGGCCGGCGACGAAGTGCGCGACTGGGGTCCTCCCTTCCATGAAGAGGACGCGGCCTATTTCGTCGGCATCAACCGCAACAAGCGCTCGATCGGCCTCGACCTCGCGTCCGAAAATGGGCGTGCGGTGCTGATGAAGCTGTTGGAGACGGCCGACGTCCTGATCGAGAATTTCAAGCCGGGCACGCTCGACAAATGGGGCATCGGCAACGACGTCTTGCGCGCGAAGTTTCCAAAACTGGTGCATTGCCGGATTTCCGGCTTCGGCGCCGACGGCCCGCGCGGCGGCAATCCCGGCTATGACGCGATCATCCAGGCCATGACCGGCATGATCGCGGCGACCGGCTCGCCGGAAAGCGGGCCGATGCGGATCGGCGTTCCGCTGGTCGACATTACCACCGGGCTATACGCGGCGATCGGTATCCTGATGGCGCTGTCGGAGCGGCAGCGTTCGGGGCTGGGCCAGTTTCTCGAAACCACGCTGTACGAGACCGGCCTGGCGATCATGCATCCGCACACCGCCAATTATTTCATGCATGGCAAACCGCCGTCGCTCACCGGCAACGAGCACCCGAACCTCGTTCCTTACGCGATCTTTCCGACCAAGACGGACAATATCTTCATCGGCGTCGGCAATGACGGCACCTTCCGCAAGCTCGCCAAGGAAATCGGCAAGCCCGAGCTCGGTACCGATCCCCGCTTTGCCCGGAACAAGGACCGCATTGCCAACCGCGACGCGCTGCGCGTCGAGCTCGCCGCCGTGTTCAGCCAGCACGAGGCCGAACCGCTCTGCAATCGGCTGCTGGCGGCGGGCCTGCCGGCCGGTCCGGTGCAGAAGATCGACCAGGCGCTGACCAATCCGCATACGCTGCATCGCGGCGATATCATTGAAAAGGACTGGTACAAGGGCGTCGCCTCCCCGATCCGGCTGGAGCGGACCAAGCCCAGCCTGCGCCGCACGCCGCCGAAATTCAGCCAGCACACATCAGAGGTGCTAGGCGAGTTCGGCTATTCCACGGGCGAGATCGAGGCGCTGGTCGCCACGGGCGCGGTCTGCGGCTCCGAACGCAAACGCTAAACATCGTCGCCCCTGCGAACCGCAGGGGCGACGGCTACCGTTTGCCCTTCGCCTATTTTCCGGCTTCCCCAGCCACACGCTTTCCCACTAGCATCCTTTCGCTTATACGGTCATTTGCACGTCATCCGGCGCTGTTATCGCGCGAAACGAAGATGACGACCCCAACCTGGAGGAATTACATGGCATTTCGACAAATCGGCGCAGCCGCGGCAGTTTCTGCTGCGCTGGCGCTCGCAACGCCTGCCTACGCTGTGACAGAGATACAGTGGTGGCACGCCATGACCGGCGGCAACAACGACATCGTCAACAAGCTCGCCGAAGAGTTCAACGCCAGCCAGTCCGACTACAAGGTCGTGCCGTCCTACAAGGGCAGCTATCCCGACACCATGAATGCCGGCATCGCCGCGTTCCGCGCCGGCAACGCGCCGCACATCATGCAGGTGTTCGAGGTCGGCACCGCCACCATGATGAGCGCCACCGGTGCCATCAAGCCGGTCTACCAGCTCATGAAGGATGCCGGCGAGCCGTTCGATCCCAAGGCGTACCTGCCGACCATCACAGGCTACTACTCGACCTCCAAGGGAGACATGCTTTCGTTCCCCTTCAATTCCTCATCGACGGTGATGTGGATCAACAAGGATGAATTGAAGAAGGCCGGTATCACCGAAATCCCGAAGACCTGGCCGGAAGTGTTCGACGCCGCCAAGAAGCTGAAAGCGGCGGGGCATGCGACCTGCGGTTTCTCCAACGCCTGGGCGAGCTGGGTGCATATCGAGCAGTTCTCGGCCTGGCACAACGTGCCGATCGGCACCAAGGCCAACGGCCTCGACGGTTTCGATACCGAGCTGAAGTTCAACTCGCCGCTGCACGTGAAGCATCTGCAGAACCTGGTCGATCTGCAGAAGGACAAGACCTACGACTATGGCGGGCGCACCAGCACCAACGAGGCCCGCTTCGGCTCCGGCGAATGCGCGATCTTCCTGACCTCGTCGGGCTACTACGCCACCGCCAAAGGCACGGCCAAGTTCGACTTCACGTCGGCGCCGATGCCCTATTACCCTGACGTCGCCGGCGCCCCGCAGAACTCGATCATCGGCGGCGCATCGCTCTGGGTGATGGGCGGCAAGAAGCCGGACGAATACAAGGGTGTCGCAAAGTTCTTCACCTTCCTGTCGGATACCAACCGGCAGGCCAAGCTCCACCAGGAGTCCGGCTATCTGCCGATCACCAAGGCGGCCTACGAAAAGTCGATCAAGGACGGCTTCTACGAGAAGAACCCGACCCTGCAGACGCCCTTGAAGGAACTCACCAACAAGGAGCCGACCGAGAATTCGCGCGGCCTGCGCTTCGGCAACATGGTGCAGATGCGCGACCTCTGGTCAGAGGAAATCGAGGCGGCGCTGGCCGGCAAGAAGAGCGCGAAGGAAGCCCTCGATGCCGCCGTCTCTCGCGGCAATGCGATGTTGCGCGCCTTCGAGAAGACTGCAAAGTAGGCGAAGCTGAACTAGGCTACCGGCGCTCCCTCCTGAAACCCGGGAGGGAGCGCTTGCATCACCGGTAAGACCGCGACGCCTGAATGGAAAAGTCCACCGTCTTCAATAACCGCCTGCTGCCCTATTTGCTGCTGCTGCCGCAACTCGTCGTCACGGTTGTTTTCTTCTATTGGCCGGCAAGCCAGGCGATCTGGCAGTCGTTCCTGCGCGAGGACGCGTTCGGCCTCGTCTCCGAATATGTCGGTCTGGAAAATTATCAGGCGTTGTTTGCTCAGCCGGAATACTACCGGTCGATGCTGACGACGGTGGTCTTCTCGACGCTGGTTGCGGCGCTGTCGCTCTCGATCGCACTGTTGTTCGCGACCCAGGCCGACAAGAACCTGAAGGCCGCGCCCGCTTACAAGACGCTGATGATCTGGCCCTATGCGGTGGCGCCCGCGGTGGCCGGCGTGCTCTGGTTCTTCATGTTCCAACCTTCGCTCGGCATGCTGGCGCGTCCGCTGCGCGGCATGGGCCTCGACTGGAATCCGCTGCTTAACGAGAACCACGCCATGATGCTGGTGGTGATGGCGTCGGTGTGGAAGCAGATATCCTACAATTTCCTGTTCTTCCTGGCCGGCCTGCAATCGATCCCGAGGAGCGTGATCGAGGCCGGCGCCATCGACGGCGCCGGGCCGATGCGCCGGTTCTGGACCATCATCTTCCCGCTGCTGTCGCCGACGACGTTCTTCCTGCTGGTGGTCAACGTCGTCTACGTCTTCTTCGATACGTTCGGCATCATAGACGCCGTCACCGGCGGCGGACCGGCCGGCGCCACCACCACCATGGTCTACAAGGTCTACGCCGACGGAAGGCTCGGCGGCGATCTCGGCGGCTCGGCGGCACAGTCGGTCGTGCTGATGGTCATCGTGATCGCGCTGACCGCGATCCAGTTCCGCTATGTCGAACGCAAGGTGCAGTACTGATGGTCGAGCACCGCCCGCTCACCGATTTCATCGCCTACGCCATCCTGACGCTTGGCGTGTTCATCGTCGCTTTCCCGGTTTATCTCGCGCTGATCGCCTCGACCCATGACGCGGCGACCGTGGTCGGCGGCCACATGCCGGCGACGCCGGGCGCGCAGACGCTGGAAAATTACTACCGCGCCATCTTCGTCGGCGGCGCGCGCACCAGCCGCGAGCCGGTGGCTAACATGCTGATCAATTCCTTCGTCTCGGCGATCGGTATTGCGGTCGGCAAGATTTTCATCTCGATCCTGTCCGCTTACGCAGTGGTCTATTTCCGCTTTCCGTTCCGCAAGACGGCGTTCTGGATCATCTTCATCACGCTGATGCTCCCGGTCGAAGTGCGCATCTACCCGACCTACAAGGTGGCCGCGGACTTGCGCCTGCTCAACACCTATGCCGGCCTCATCCTGCCGCTGATTGCATCCGCCACCGGCACGCTTCTGTTCCGACAATTCTTCATGACGGTGCCGGACGAACTGCTGGAAGCCTCGCGGATCGACGGCGCCGGACCCTTCCGCTTCTTTTGGGATACGCTCTTGCCGCTGTCGGTGACGACCATGGCCGCGCTGTTCGTGATCCAGTTCATCTATGGCTGGAATCAATATCTCTGGCCGCTTTTGATCACGACGCAGGATTCGATGCAGACCATCGTGATTGGCATCAAGAAGATGCTGGTGACGACAGACGAGCTCGCCGAATGGCAGCTCGCGATGGCGACCGCGGTCCTCGCCATGCTGCCGCCGGTCGCGGTCGTCATATTCATGCAGCGGCTGTTCGTGCGCGGCCTGGTCCAGACGGAAAAGTGAAATGGCCAACGTAACGCTCCGCAACGTCCGCAAAACCTACCTTGGCGGCTTCGAGGCCATCAAGGGCATCGATTTCGAGGTCGGCGACGGCCAGTTCTGCGTGCTGGTCGGCCCTTCCGGCTGCGGCAAATCCACGCTCTTGCGCATGGTCGCGGGGCTGGAGACCATCACCGGCGGCGAGATTGATATCGGCGGGCGCATCGTCAACCAGATCGAGCCCGCCGAGCGCGACATCGCCATGGTGTTCCAGAACTACGCGCTCTATCCGCACATGACCGTCTACAACAACATGGCCTACGGCCTGCGCAACCGCCGCATGGCCGAGGGCGAGATCAAGACGCGGGTCGCGGAAGCCGCGCGCATTCTCGAGCTCAGCGCGATGCTCGACCGCAAGCCGCGGCAATTGTCGGGCGGCCAGCGCCAACGCGTGGCGATGGGCCGCGCCATCGTGCGGCAGCCAAAGGTGTTCCTGTTCGACGAGCCGCTGTCGAATCTCGATGCGAAGCTGCGTATCGCCATGCGGGTCGAAATCCGCAAATTGCAGCGCCGGCTGTCCACGACATCGATCTACGTCACCCACGACCAGCTCGAGGCGATGACGCTGGCCGATATTCTGGTGGTCATGAATGGCGGGGAGGTCGAACAGATCGGCAATCCGCTGGAGATCTACCAGAGGCCCGCCACCACCTTCGTGGCCTCCTTCATCGGCGCGCCGCCGATGAACCTGATGCCGCTGCGCTCCGAATTGAAATCGCAACTGGCCAGCGATGCCCGTGCCGCCGAAGCCGGCATCATCGGCATCCGGCCCGAGGACTTCGTCATCTCGAACGAAGCGGTGTCGGGTGGCGTAGCGCTCGGCCTTACGGTGGAGGCGATCGAGCGCGTCGGCGCCGAGACCTTCGTCTACGGCACGAGGCAGCAGGAGATGCAGGGAGTGGCCGCCACGCCCGGCGAACTGCCGCCGGGGGAAATCATCGTGCGCGTTCCCGGCGCCGTCGGTCCCGCCATCGGCGAGCGAATCAGGGCGGTTGCCGCACCCGACAAGCTGCATCTTTTTACCGCCGATGGACGGAAGCGGGTCTGAGCGGATGGTTCGAAGGACCAGACCTCAGATGTGCCATTGCACATCGGGGAATCTCGATATTCCGGGTTCGCTTCGCGCCCGGCATGACGGTGGAAAACTCCGCTACCGCCGATTTACCCTGCGTTCAGAGGCGCTTGAACCCTCCCCAAATCACCCCCATATTGTTCCTTGACCGGGCGGCGAGTCGGCCGGCCGGTTGAATGGGGCGCCGCAAGGGCCCCTCAAAGTCGCTTCGAGAGGACTTTGTGATGTCTCGTGTTCCTTCGTTATCCAGTCCGTTCCTGCTTGGGTTCGACGAAATCGAGCGTGCGCTCGATCGAGTCGTCAAAGGCGCCGACGGTTATCCTCCCTACAACATCGAGCGGTGTGACCGTGCCAACGGCCAGCCCGAACGGCTGCGCATCACGCTGGCGGTGGCGGGATTTACCCGTGACCAACTCGATGTGACCATTGAGGAAAACCAGCTCGTGATCCGGGGCCGCCAGCAGGACGACAAGGCTCGGCAATACATCCACCGCGGCATCGCCGCGCGCCACTTCCAGCGCACGTTCGTGCTGGCGGAGGGAATGTTGGTGCTGGGCGCGGATCTGAAAAACGGGCTGTTGTCGATCGATCTTGCCAGGCCAGAACCTGAAAGGGTCGTTAAGACAATCGCTATCAATGAGCACGAATAATAGTGGAACAAGGAGCGGACTCGACCGCTTAGTCTCCAGAGGAGTCGAGACCATGAGTGATGTGAGTGTGACCTTCGAATCCGAAAAGGTTTCCGTTGAGGCGCTGGCCCATCTTGGTGAAGGCCATATCGCCTATGTGAAACAAGTCCGTTCCGAGGACGTGCCGGGATTGTTTCCGCAGGCGCCGAAAATCGCGCCGGGACTGAAACTGTTCGCGCTGCATGCCGCCGACGGCACGCCGATCATGCTGACCGACAGCCGGGAAGCTGCGATCGCCAACGCATGGAGCAACGAGCTTCAGGCCGTCAGCGTGCACTGACGCAGCACTTGCTGCTGTCACTGACGCAGCTTCGCCCGCATCGGCTGATCTGATGCCGGGTGAGTGCGAGAAGAGGGTTTCGGATACGCGGGCATCGCCCGCGTATCTTCGTTAATGCAAATCCAATCCGCCTAGGCAGCGCGCACGGTCGAGAGGAATTTCTCCACTTCGCCCTTGAGGTGATTGCTCTGCCCCAATAGCGAGCGGGCCAGACCGTGCACATGCGTCGATGCCGCGCCGGTATCGGTCGCGCCGCGGTTGACATCGGTGATGCTGCCCGCGACCTGCGTGGCGCCCTGCGCCGCCTGCTGCACGTTGCGCGAGATTTCCTGGGTTGCTGCGCCCTGCTCTTCCACGGCTGCCGCGATCGCCTGCGAGATCTCCGCGATGCGGCCGATCGTGCCGCCGATTTCCTGAATCGCCGACACCGACTGATTGGTCGCCGATTGCATCTGGCCGATCTGCCCGCTGATTTCCTCGGTCGCTTTCGCGGTCTGCGCGGCAAGCGCCTTGACCTCGGATGCGACGACGGCAAATCCACGTCCCGCCTCGCCGGCGCGCGCCGCTTCGATCGTGGCGTTCAGCGCCAGCAAGTTGGTCTGCTCGGCGACCGCACTGATCATCTTGACCACTTCGCCGATCCGGCTGGCGGACTGCGCGAGATCGGCAATCCGCGCGTTGGTCTGCTCGACCTGGCTGACCGCCTCGCGGGATATCTTGTGCGAATCCTGAACCTGGCGGCTGATCTCGGACACCGACGAGGCCATCTGGTCCGCGGCCGCCGCCGCTGACTGCGCGTTGGCCGAGGATTGCTCCGACGCGGAGGCGACGGTTGCCGAGAGCATCTGGGTCACTTCGGCAGTCTTGGTCAGCTTGCCGGCCGATGATTCGAGTTCGGACGAGGCGGTCGATACGGTCTGGATGATCTTTCCGATGGCGGCATCGAAGCCATCGGCCATCTGCTGCATCGCGGCCTTGCGGTCGCCTTCCGCCTTCAGCTTCAGGCTGGCCTGTTCCGATTCCATCGAGCGAACGCGGAGCGCGTTTTCCTTGAAGACCTGAACCGCCCGCGCCATGGCGCCGACTTCGTCGCCGCGGCTGAGCGCCGGGACCGAGACATTGAGGTCGCCCGCGGCAAGGCCCTTCATCACGTTAGTCATTTCCGCAATCGGGCGAATGACGCCGAATGCCACGCCGAAAATGCCAGCGCCGATGATGAAAAACACCACGGCCGAAACGCCCCACAGCAGCCACGTGAATGTGCTGACGCGGCCCGTCGCCGCGACCTCCGTCGCCGCATTCCGGTCGTTGGCCTGCTTGACGATGTCGTCGATGATGGCGCGGTGCGCGGCATAACGTGCGGCGATCTCCGCATAGGATTTTGCCGCCGCGGCACTGTCGTTCTTGGACAACGCCGGCAGCAAACCTTCCTGGATCGCGGTCCAGAAGCGCCGCACTTCGTTATGGGATTTCTCCACGAGCTTCGCCTTCAGCACCGGATCGAGATCGGATTTGACCCAGAAATCGTGGCGCTCGTCATATTCCTTCTTGAGCTGCGCAATACGGTCGCGATGCGCCGAAAGCTTGGCCGGATCGTGCAGCACGAGCGTGGCTTCGAGATAGGCCTCGATGACATACTCCGGCGGCGGCAGGATGTCGGCGATGAGGTCATTGCCGAGCTTGATCTGATTGTAGAGCGGGCCGCCGACCTTGAGTTGCGACAGCCCGTAAACACTGGTGGCAATCACGGCACCAAGGCCCAATGCAGTGACCAAACCAAAAATCAATATCGCGCGCGAAATCGTCAGCCGCAGCGTCATGGCAATGTTCTCCGGGCAGAGGAAAAATCCCAGCGGACCAAATAACTGCCATTTAGCTTAAAATTGCGTTTAGCTGCTCTACCACCGGGCGAAGAACCGCCGTTCCTCGCGAGGCACTACGCGGCGCTTGCCGGCGGCAACGCCAACACCGAATAGATCGCCTGGGCATCGCGGGAGGCGCGGAGCTTCTTGGCGACGTCCTGGTCGCGCAACAGGCGCGCGATCCGCGCCAGTGCCTTCAAATGATCGGCGCCGGCGCCTTCCGGGGCCAGCAGCAGGAAGATCAAGTCGACCGGCTGGCCGTCCATCGCCTCGAAATCGATCGGGCGTTCCAGGCGTGCAAACAGCCCAAACAGCTTTTCCAGCTTCGGCAGCTTGCCGTGCGGAATGGCAACACCATAGCCAACGGCGGTGGTGCCGAGCTTCTCCCGCTGCAGCAGCACCTCGAATACCGAGCGTTCGTTCTGGCCGGTCAGGGCGGAAGCACGCGCGGCCAGTTCCTGCAGCGCCTGTTTCTTGCTGATGACCTTCAATGCGGGGAGAATCGCCTCGGGTGCGACCAGATCGGTAATCGTCATGGGGCGTTCCGAGGTGAATTTAACCGTCAGGTTGCGAGATAGGTTCTAGAACCGGGGCGTCAAGAAGATGCGGCGGGAGGCGGGGTTAAGCCTGGGTCCCGATTTGCACGGCTTCTACTCCAACGCACGCGCGGTGCCAACTCCCGAAGGGCCAGTTCCTGCACCCCCTATACTTAAGAAGCGGCGGACCATAGGGAGGGCCAATCGGGGCGTCAATGCCATCGGGTATAGATCTCAGGGGGTAACCGAGGGAGGATCGATCCAGCCGACATTGCCGTCCGGCCGGCGGTAAATGATGTTCACCCGGCCGCTGGACCCGTGCTGAAATACGATGCAGGCGGCTCCGGTCAGATCGAGTTCCATGACCGCCTCGCTGACCGAAAGCCGCTTCAGCGACGTGGTCGCCTCGGCGATGATGACGGGGCTAAAGGATGTGACCTCCTCGTCGCCTTCCGCCGGCGCCTCGATCACATAGCTCGGCGCATCGAGCATCGGACCGTCGATCTCCGCCAGCGCTGCGGAGGCAGCATAGGCCTTGCGGGCGGAACGGTCCTTCAGCCGGCTCTTGTAGCGGCGCAGGCGCTTCTCGATCATCAAGAGCGCCTGGTCGGCGCTGGCATAGGCGTCGGTGGCGTTGGAGTCGGCTTCCAGCGTAATCCCGGAGTCCAGATGCAGCGCGCAATCGGTGCGAAAGCCAAACCCATCCTTGCTCAGTGTGATGTGGCCTGAATAATTGCCGTCGAAATATTTCCGCAGGACCTCATCGGTGCGCTCGTTGACGCGCGAACGAAGCGCCTCGCCGATGCTGATGCTCTTCCCGGAGATTCGAAGGGTCATTTGATGCCTCGCTTGATGCCTCGACTACTCTGGTTTGGTTGGAGGGTGAGTCCTGTCGATGAACCGGTAGCCTCCCTTTCCTGGATCATGCTCTGGCGGGAACCGAGACTATCGCGATTTGACGCGAACGCAATCAGGCCGGCGCCGTATCGCGGGATCGGTCGGAGGAGGTGGCGGGGGCTGAAAGTGCGTTACCGAGCATACTTTGTTTGTCGCGGCGGCGCTGGACCGAGGAAGGAATGCGCATGGCTTCGCGGTACTTCGCGACCGTGCGGCGGGCGATATCAATGCCGGATTCGCGCAATCGTTCCACGATCGTATCGTCGGAAAGGATCGCACTCGGCGCTTCCGCATCGATCAATTGCTTGATGTGGTGACGGACCGCCTCCGCCGAATGCGCTTCGCCGCCATCGGCCGACGCAATCGAGGCGGTGAAGAAATATTTCAGCTCGAAACTGCCGCGATTGGTCGCCATGTATTTGTTGGCGGTGACCCGCGACACCGTGGATTCATGCATCTGTATCGCGTCTGCTACCGCTTTCAGATTCAGCGGCCGCAGATGCGCGACGCCATGGGTGAAGAATCCGTCCTGCTGGCGGACGATTTCGGTGGCGACCTTCAGGATGGTGCGGGCGCGCTGATCGAGTGCGCGCACCAGCCAGGTCGCATTCTGCAGGCAGTCGCTGAAATAGGATTTGTCGCCGTCCTTGCGGATCGTCTTCGACAGCTCGGTGAAATAGACCTGATTGACCAGCACACGCGGCAAGGTGTCGCTGTTGAGTTCGACATGCCATCCGCCGTCCGGGCCGGGCCGCACATAGACGTCGGGCACCATGGTCTGCGTACGCGCCGAGCCGAACTTGAGGCCGGGCTTCGGATCGAGACGCCGGATCTCGCCGATCATGTCGGTGATGTCTTCGTCGTCGACCCCGCAAAGTTTGCGCAAAGACGCAATGTCGCGCCTCGCCAGCAGATCGAGATTCTCCACGAGCGCCTGCATGGCCGGGTCGTAGCGGTCGAGTTCGCGGAGCTGGATCGCGAGGCATTCGCTCAGGTTCCGCGCGCAGACACCGGGCGGATCGAACTTCTGCAGCACCGCGAGCACGGTATCGACATCTGCCTGCGAGGCTCCCAGCCGCTCGGCGGCCTGCCCCAGATCCGGCGGCAGATAGCCGGCATCGTCGACCAGATCGATAAGGTACTGCCCGATCATGCGCTGCGCCGGCGCGCTGAAGGCCACCGCGAGTTGTTCGGCGAGGTGGCTGGATAGCGTCACCTCGGCAGCGACGAAGGCTTCCAGATTGTATTCGTCGTCGTTGGAGGCGCCTCCGCCCCATTCGGTGTAGGCGGTCGGCGCCGCGTCCTGTGCGGCGCGCGCGGCCGCTTCCGCCGGCTCTTCGGAAAAGACGTTGTCGAGCGGGGTGTCGAGCGTCTGCTCGATCTCGGTGCGGCTGCCGAGCTCGCGGTTCAGCCAGTCCTCCTGGCCGGGCTCGAAGGTCTCGCCGCCCGCGCCTGCGGCCATATCGGAGGCATCGCTGCCGCCTTCGTCGCCAAAGCTGCCGGAATCGGAGAACTCGGCGCGCTCGGATACCGGCTCGCCTGCAACCGGGGGTTCGGGGCCGTCGCTGGCCCGCTCCAGCAGCGGATTGCGCTCCAATTCCTCCTCGACGAAAGCCGAGAGGTCGAGATTCGACAGTTGCAGCAGCTTGATCGCCTGCATCAATTGCGGCGTCATCACCAGCGACTGCGACTGGCGGAACTCGAGTCTTTGCGTCAGCGCCATGGAGCCAAGAACCGATCCATAAAAAGTTGGTCCGATTCTTGCTTATATTAGTCCAAAGCCCTTGTACACGGCTTGACGCGCGGGAAAATTGGGCTATGGCGCGACCAGCAGCAACGGAAGCTGGTTTCGGGTCCCCGGCGCCCACAGTTTCCTGAATAAGCGCAATACCTTAACACCGAACCGTCGATGCATTGGCGGGGCATGCGCTACAGTCGGAATTCCTCGCCAAGGTAAAGACGGCGTACATCCGGATCGTTGACGATCTCTTCCGGACTGCCCTCGGTCAGGATCTGCCCGGCATAGACGATATAGGCGCGGTCGGTCAGGCCGAGCGTTTCCCGCACATTGTGGTCGGTGATCAGGACGCCGATGCCGCGGTTGGTGAGGTGACGGACGAGGTCCTGAATATCGCCGACCGCGATCGGATCGATGCCGGCAAAGGGTTCGTCGAGCAGCATGTAGTTCGGGCGCGTTGCCAGCGCGCGCGCGATTTCGACGCGGCGGCGCTCACCGCCGGAGAGCGCGATCGATGGCGATTTGCGCAAGCGCGTGATGTTGAATTCGTCGAGCAGCGAGTTGAGTTCGGCTTCGCGCTTCTTGCGGTTGGGTTCGACGACCTCGAGCACGGCACGAATATTCTGTTCGACGGTGAGGCCGCGAAAGATCGAGGCCTCCTGCGGCAGATAACCGATGCCGAGCCGCGCGCGCTGATACATCGGCAGTTGCGTCACGTCGTGACCATCGAGTTCGATGGCGCCGCGATCCGCCTTGATCAGCCCGGTGATCATGTAGAACACCGTGGTCTTGCCGGCGCCGTTCGGGCCGAGCAGACCGACCGCCTCGCCGCGGCGAACATAGATGCTGACGCCGCGCACGACCTGGCGCGTGCCGAAACTCTTTTCCACGCTATGCACAGCGAGGAAGCCGGGCCGCTTGATCAGGCGCGGGGCTTCGCCGCCATTGGCCTTGGGACGAGGCGCCTGTGCGCGGGAACGCGGCCTCTCCCCACGCGGCGGTTCTACGGTGGGATCCGGCTGCGGCAATTCCAGCCCGGGCAGTGCGGCGGAGCGCGCCATTGGCGGTGTATCGCGCACCGGGCTCGCAAGCATGTCGCCGAAGGAATCGCCGAGCGCGGTGATGTCCTCGCGCGAACGCGCAAAGCCCACAGGGCCGCGTTTCGCGGGGCGTCGACGGAACATGCCGAATAAATCCACCATCCCGCTTCGCTTAAGCCTTTCACGGTGATTCCGCGACGTGCCCGCCGGCGAATCGCTTCGCTAGCGAACCATGAATGAATGGATGTCCCCTGCCCAGCGAAACACCCCGCCGTGCGCCCTGCCCAGTAGATACAGGCTCGCGCTACCGGCTTCAACCGTGGCCGCCCCAAATAATCCTTAAGGCGCTGATCTGTCTTATTTTTTGCCGGGGATCAGCGAGGGTATCTGGACCGGAGCGGGCTTCGCACCGCCCGATCCCGACCCGCAATTCTCTCCCTGGATGAACATGCCCTGCACCTTGCCGCTGTCGGATTCGACGCGCGACACGCCGGTCGTCATGTCGACCTTGAGGCGATCGCCGCGGAGCACATTCTTGCACTGGGTGAGCACGACCCCGCCCACCATGGTGATGAGATTGGCCCGCGTGTCGAAGATCGCGGTCTCGCCGGTCACGACCTGATCCTTCTGCGTGACCACGACGGAGCCCTTGGCTTCAAGCCGGCGGATCGACGAGCTGCCACCAGGCCCGGGGCTCGCGGACTGCATCGAGCCGGATTTCGATCCCTTGGGCGCAGCGGGCGGCGCGTCCGATGCCGGGCCGGAGTCGTAGAACACCACCAGCGACTTCGAGGTCATGGTGGTGTCGCCCTGCACGACCTTCACGTTTCCGGAGAAGGTCGCCTCCTTTTTCTTGTCGCGCATCTCGAGCGACGCCGCCTCGATCTGAATCGGCTGATCGCGGTTTTGCGAAAAGCCCTGCATCGCATTCGGCACGCCCGACATGGCGCCCTGCGCGAAGGCGTCACCGGAGGCGGTCAACGCAAGCGCAAGCGCTACTGCCGCAAGACTGCGCGAGAACAACTGCATCATCGAAATCATTTCGTGTTGGCGGACTTGCCGCTGATGGACCGCGTCTTCGGCGCCGTCTGCGGCTCAGGCTCAGGAGCAGGTGCCGGAGGGCTTTCCATGATCAGATTCATCACGACGTTGCCCTCGAAGCGCACCACCTCGCCGCTGTCGAGGATCCTGAGCTTGTCGGCAGTCAGCGTACCATTCAGCAATTTGACGTCGACATGTTCGTCCGACGTCACCGTCCCCTTGTTGATGTCGATATAGGCTTGCGAGAGTTTGGCTTCGTAGCCGGTGGAGGATTGCAGGAAGATATCCTTGCGCAGGTCCAGCATCTGCTGCTTGCTGTCGAAAAATCCCGTGCGGGCATCCATCGTCACCGTGCTCTTGTCCTCCATCATGACCTTGGCCCGCAGCGTCTGCAGTTCGACGTGATCGGGGGCAGACAAATCCTGGATCGCCGCCTTGGCCCACAATTCGTACGGCCGCTGGTCGGTGGAGAAGCCGGCAAGGTGCGGCGTCTCCATCGTGATCTTGGTGCCTGACACGACGAGATTGCCCATATCGACCGGCAGCTTCGAGAGCCCGGTGATGCGGAACGGGTTGAAGAAAGCGATGATGATGATGACGGCCATCGCCAGCGCCACAGCCGTCGGGACCGCGACCCGCAGCACCCGCACCATCCGGCTATGGCGGGCGGCCGCGGCAAAGCGGGCCTCCATTCCGGTGGCAAAGGCTGGGTTTTGTATCGGGTTCACCGCGGCTCCAAAGACGCCCAAGACAGCGTCATCCTACCCGCAATCGCGGGATTATGCAGCCCGGACACTCGCGATGAGTGTGACCGAAACGGGGCGGAAGCCGGTAATCGGCGCTTCAAATGGTCCCGGTCACGAATGCGCGAAGATGTCCTCGGCCTCCCAGCCGCTCAAATCGAGCTTGGCCCTAGTCGGCAGGAAGTCGAAACAGGCTTGCGCCATCGCCGTGCGCTCCTCGCGCGCCAGCATGGCATCGAGCCGCTCGCGAAGGCCATGCAGATGCAGTACGTCGGAGGCGGCATAGGCGAGCTGCGCCTCGCTCAGGCTAGCTGATCCCCAGTCGCTCGACTGCTGCTGTTTCGACAGATCGATGTTGAGCACCTCGCGCACAAGATCCTTCAGGCCGTGCCGGTCGGTATAGGTGCGGCTCAGCCGCGAGGCGATCTTGGTGCAGTAGACCGGCTGCGGCATCACGCCGAAGGTCTTGTACAGCACCGCGACATCGAATCGCGCGAAGTGGAAGATCTTGGTGATGTTCGGATTGGCCAGCAGCGCCTTCAGGTTCGGCGCATCGGTATGGCCTTGTGGAATCTGGATAACATCGGCGCTGCCGTCGCCGTTCGACATCTGCACCACGCAGAGCCGGTCGCGGTGCGGATTGAGTCCCATGGTCTCGGTATCGATCGCAACCGAGTCCTTGTAGCGGGACAGATCGGGCAGGTCGCCGCGATGCAGGCGGATGGTCATGAAAGAAAGCCTCGTGTCTTTAGTCGATTCGACCGAGACACTAGCGCCCTGAGCCGCCGGAGGCGAGCGGCCGACCACAGCTTATAGAACGGGAATTGCGGACTTCGCGGTGATTTCGCCCGCTAGTCAGGCCATCGCCCGCTTCGCGCGAGGCGAAGCATTGCCGCCTCTGCAGGTTGCTGGGGGATGCAGGACCGATTAGGTCGTCTTCCCGTCGGGTGATTTCGGCGGCTGAAGCTCCGGACTGTTGGCCCAGCGGTCGAGATTTTCGATGACGTGCGCATGGCTCGGCCGGCGGGGCGGTGGCTGCTCCCGCTCCTCCGACAGCTTGCGCGGCAGCTTGATGTTCTCGGTCATGCCTATTCTCCGAGACTAAAGAATGCGCCCGCGCGGGCCCAGTTCAACCATTAACACGTTGTTTTTACTGATGTATTTAACTAATTTGACAGCTGAGTCTTGCTTGTTGGAACCAACACCAATCGTGCGCATTGAGTAAATTGCTCAATCCACTCAGTTTGGGTCACAGCGATGTCCGACATTCGTGGTGAACGACTACAGGTCATGCTTTCGCCGGATGAACTGACCGCAGTTGACGATTTTCGCTTCAAACACCGAATGCCGACGCGAGCAGCGGCCGTTCGCGAACTGCTGAAACTCGGGCTGACGGTGCTTACCGCCAACGGCGACGGGGCGAAGTCGAGCGATTACGGCGTGTTCAGTCGTGGCCCGGACGGACACACGGCATCCGATTCGGATCCAACCGCCTAAGGTCAGCAACATATCGCCATTGCAAGTCGGGATTCACTGCCCGGGGCTTGGCGCCAGCGGGCGTCTCAACTCGCTCGGGCATGGGCAATGGTGCCCAGGAAAGGACTCGAACCTTCACGGCCGTGAAGCCACTGGCACCTGAAGCCAGCGCGTCTACCAATTCCGCCACCTGGGCCCGGGCGGGTTAGTAAGGATCGGTCACGCGCTTGTCAAATCGCTTCAATGCCATCCGAAATCCGCTGTACAGCGGAGCCGGGTTGGCGTATCGCGAATCCGCTAAATCCCACCGATATCTTCGAATTTGACCGGCAGGAATTGACCCCGATGACATCGCATGCGGCAGCGAACCTGGAAACGCTCATCACGGTGTTTGGCGGATCGGGCTTTCTGGGGCGAAACGTGGTCCGGGCGCTGGCCAAGCGCGGCTATCGGATTCGGGTGGCGGTGCGGCGGCCCGAACTGGCGGGGCACCTGCAGCCGCTCGGCCGGGTCGGCCAGATCCACCCCGTGCAGGCCAATCTGCGCTATCCGGCTTCGGTGGAGGCGGTGATGCGCGGTTCCGAAACCGTGGTCAACCTGGTCGGCACCCTGGCCGAGAGCGGCGCGCAGACTTTCGACGCGGTGCAGACCAAAGGCGCCGAAACCATCGCCAGGGCCGCCAGCGCGATCGGCGCGGAGATGGTGCATGTATCGGCGATCGGCGCCGACGAGAATTCGCCATCGGCCTACTTTCGCTCCAAGGCGGCGGGCGAGAAGGCCGTGCTGGCGGCAGCGCCGTCCGCCACGATCCTGCGGCCGTCGCTGCTGTTCGGGCCCGAGGATCAATTCACCAACCGCTTTGCGTCGCTCGCCCGGATATCGCCCTTCCTGCCGCTGATCGGCGGCGGCGAGACGCGGGTGCAGCCGGCCTATGTCGCCGACGTCGCCAACGCGGTCGCCGACGCCGCCGAGGGCAAGACCAAGCCGGGCGCGACCTATGAGCTCGGCGGGCCGGATGTGCTGACCATGCGCGAGATCATGGAAATCATCCTCAAGATCACTGAGCGCAAGCGCATGCTGGTTTCGCTGCCGTTCGGGCTGGCGAGGCTAAAGGCGCTATTCCTGCAATTCGCGCCGGGTCCGTTGAACCTGACGCCGGACCAGGTGGCGATGCTGCAAGTCGACAATGTCGTGTCGGACGGCGCCAAGGCGGCCGGTCTGACGCTGCAAGGGCTCGGCATCACGCCGGAAGCGATGGAAGCGATCGCCCCGCAATATCTCTGGCGCTTCCGCGCCGCCGGGCAGTTTCAGAGGAAGAGCGCGTAGATTTCTTCGTCGTGCCTGCATTCGTTCGCGGAGACGACGGAGAGAGCCTATTTCCCCAGCGCCAGCGCGATCAGGCCGAGCATGCCGATGACGACGCGCCACCACGCAAAGAACGTGAATCCGTGGCGGGTGACGTAGGTGAGGAACGTCTTCACCACGATCGCCGCAGTAATGAATGAGACCACGAAGCCGATCGCGACGATGCCGATGTGATCGGTCGTCATCTCGGCGCGGTTCTTGTAGAAATCGTAGGCGAACGCGCCGACCATGGTCGGGATCGCGAGAAAGAACGAAAATTCCGCGGCCGATCGCTTGTCACCGCCGAGCAGCATCGCCGCCACGATGCTGGCGCCGGAGCGTGACACGCCCGGGATCATGGCCACGCATTGCGCGATGCCGATCCACAGATACATCAATAGCGGATAGCGCGTGGCGTCATGCTGCGTCGGCTTGAGATAGAGTTGATCGACCCACAACAGAATTGCGCCGCCGGCGATCAGCGTGAAGCATACCACCCACGGATTGAAGAGAAACTCCTTGATGTACTTGCCGGCAACCAGGCCGACGATCACCGCAGGCAGAAACGCCAGCAAAACGCCGATCACGAATCGCCGGTCGTCGGGATTGGTGAACATGCCGAGCGCGACGCGCGACAATTTGACGAAATAGAGCATGACGATGGCGAGGATCGCGCCGAGCTGAATCAGAATCACAAAACTCTGCCAGAAGGCGCCCTCGCCGAGGCCGAAGAAGCGCTGCGCGACCAGCATATGGCCCGTCGACGAAACCGGCAGGAATTCCGTGACGCCCTCGATGATGCCGAGAATCACCGCCTTCACTACATCCGACATCATGATGTGGGTCCATTTTGGCTGGAAAAATCGCGCCCTTCTCGCCTATTCATCCCGATGCCGCAATCGCAAAAAAACGCCAAAGACAGGTTGCCTCCTGCGCCGGCTTGGCTATAGCGTTTTCGAGCGAACTGAATCCCGGTTCGCGCAAACAAAACGCGTCAAAACAAGGGCTAGAGCCTATTCGGTTCTGATTTGAGGCAGAACCGAATAGGCTCCAGTGTCGCGATTCGCATGACGCGGCTTGACCGCTCGGGTTCCTTGAGCGTCGCCGCGAATTGTTCAAGGATTTCATGTACACGCTCTATCACCATCCGTTCTGTCCGCATTCGCGCTTCATTCGCCTGGTGCTGGGCGAACATGGCCTCGACCTGCGCCTGGTGGAAGAGCGGGCCTGGGAGCGGCGCGAAGGGTTTCTCGTGCTCAATCCCGCGGGCACCACGCCGGTGTTGATGGCTGACGGCTTTCCGCCGATCCCCGGCGCAGGAATCATCGCCGAATATCTCGACGAGACGCACGGCCTGGAAGCCGGCGAGCGCCGGCTGTTGCCGGCCTCGATGGCGGAGCGCGTCGAGGTGCGCCGGCTGATGGCGTGGTTCAACGAGAAATTCTTCGAGGAGGCATCGAATCCGCTGGTGACCGAGCGCATCTATAAGCGTTTCATGAGCGAGGAAAATGGCGGCGGCGCGCCGGCGGCCGATGTGATCCGCGCGGCCAAGGCCAATGTGCGCTATCATCTGGCCTATATCGGCTGGCTGGCGCAGACGCGGAATTTCCTCGCCGGCGACCGGCTGACCTACGCGGATCTCGCCGCCGCGGCGCACCTTTCGGCGATCGATTATCTGGGCGATGTGCCATGGAGCGAGGACGAAGCGGCAAAGATGTGGTACGCGCGGGTGAAATCCCGCCCGTCGTTCCGCCCGCTCCTGAGCGAATGGCTGGCGGGGGTACCGGCGTCGCGGACCTACGTGGACCTCGACTTCTGAACCAGGGCGTCAAACTTGCCGCTGCCGATCTGAAGTCCGCGCTCGTGCGCGAAGCGAAGGCGCTCGGTTTCGACTGCATCGGCGTCACCGATCCCGACGCGATCGGCAATGCCGGAAAATATTTCCGCGAATTCCTCGATGCCGGCGCACATGGCGACATGGACTGGCTCGCGGCGCAACCCGAGCGGCGGATGGATCCGCGCGTGCTGTGGCCGGGCGTGCGGTCAATCATCATGCTCGGCTTCAATTACGGACCCGATGACGATCCGCTCGCGCTTCTCGAAAAGCGCACACGCGGCGCGATCTCCGCCTATGCCCAGGGCGACGACTATCACGACGTCATCAAGAAGCGCCTGAAAACGCTGGCGCGGTGGCTGGTCGCGGCATCGGGCGAGGAAGTGAAAGTGTTCATCGACACCGCAGCGGTAATGGAAAAGCCGCTGGCGCAGGCGGCGGGACTGGGCTGGCAAGGCAAGCACACCAATCTCGTCTCGCGCGAATTCGGCTCATGGCTGTTCCTCGGCGCCATCTTCACCGCATCCGACCTGCCGCGCGACACCGTCGACACCGATCATTGCGGCTCCTGCAACGCCTGCCAGGAAATCTGCCCGACGGCGGCTTTCCCGGCGCCCTACAAGCTCGATGCGCGGCGCTGCATTTCCTACCTGACGATCGAGAACAAGGGCCCGATCCCGCACGAATTTCGCAAAAGCATCGGCAACCGCATCTATGGCTGCGACGATTGCCTCGCGGTGTGCCCGTGGAACAAGTTCGCGCAACAGGGCCGCGAGACGAAACTCGCCGCGCGCGCGGAATTGCGTGCGCCGTCGCTGGCGGAGCTGGCGCGGCTCGACGACGCCGCCTTCCGCGCGCTGTTTTCGAAATCGCCGGTCAAGCGCATCGGCCGCGACCGCTTTGTCCGCAACGTGCTGATCGCGATCGGCAATGCGGAGCAGCCGTCGCTGGCGAGCGAGGCGGAGCGATTGCTGGACGATGCAAGCCCGCTGGTGCGCGGCGCGGCGGTGTGGGCGATGTCGCAATTGGTGAATCGGGAGCGATTCGAGGCGCTGGCTGCGAAGGCGATAGGCAGCGAGACGGACGAAACCGTGCTTGAGGAGTGGGATCTAATCTCCTCCGTCATGCCCCGCCACCGGGCCTCGCCGTAGGCGAGCCCGATGACAGGCTCCGGCGGGCATCCAGTACTCCGAGACACCTCGGATAAGGTGATATGCCGCGGCGTACTGGATCGTCCGCTTTCGCGGACGATGACAGGTGGAGTGAAATCCGCCATGGTCGCCGGCCATGACAAAAAACCAGCCGTTCTTCACGCACAACCGCATCAACGACACCTTCACGCCCACGCCCGTTTCGAACGGCCCTTGGGACACCAATTCATTGCACGGCCGTGTCGTCATCGGCCTGCTTGCGCACGTGATCGAGCAGCGCCACGGCTCCAGCGAGTTCGTGCCGGCGCGGCTTACCGTCGACATGTTCCGCCTGCCAAACGTCACGACGCCGATCGAGGTCACGACCAAGCTTGTCCGCGACGGCATGCGCATCAGGGTGGTGGAGGCCGAGTTCTTCTCCGGCGGCACCAGCATGGCGCGCGCCTCCTGCCAGTTATTGCGCAAGACGGAAAACGCGCCGGGCAATGTCTGGTCGCCGCCGGACTGGGATGCGCCGAAGCCCGCGGACATTCCAAAGCCGACGGATCCCAGGCTCGGCATGAACGGCAAATGGACCACGCGGCCGATCGTCGGCCACATGGGTTCGCTCGGGCCGCGGCGTCTGTGGATGAGCGAGGTGCGCGAACTCGTCGAGGGCGTGCCGATGTCGCCCTTCGTGCATGTCGCCACGGGCGCCGATTTCGCCAGCCCCTTCGCCAATGCCGGCGATCAGGGGTTGGGTTACATCAACAGCGACGTCACGCTGTATCTGCACCGCCTTCCCGTGACGCCATGGATCGGCTTCGACGTGGTGAACCATCACGCCACCGACGGCATCGCGATCGGCGAGTGCTGGCTCTATGACGAGCATGGGCCGATCGGAACATCGACGGTCGCGGCATTGGCGCAGCGCAAGCCGATGACAAACGTGCCGCCGCCGTAGCGCAAAATTGTCATGCCCCGCGAAAGCGGGGCATCCGGTATTCCAGAGAGCGCGGAGCAAAACCGAGAAGCCGCGGCGTACTGGATCGTCCGCCTTCGCGGACGATGACAAACAGAGAGGGCGTCACTCCAGATGCCGCTTCATCTCCGGCCGCGCCTTCAGCGCCGCGCCCTGCTTAGCCACGATCTTGGCAATCCGCTCCGGCGCAAATTTGAGATCGGCGAACGCCGGCGCGGTGTTGGCGACCTCGTGATATTCCACGATCTTGCCGTCGCGCAGCCGCATGATCGCGACCCCCTCGAACATCGCGCGTGCACCTTGCGCTTCCGGCAGCGTCGAGCGGTAGCTGAAGGTGTAACGCGCATAGAGCGTCTCGCCGTCGCTGACGGGGTCGTGCATGTCCCAGCGGAAATCGGTGGCCGTGCGATAGAACCAGTCGTCGATCATGCCTGCGATTTTCGCGCGGCCGGCGAATGCGCCGTAGAAAACGTCGTGATAGACGCCGTCCTCGGTGAACAGTTCCGCAAAGGCCTTGCTGTTGCGCTGCTCGACGGCGTCGCAGAAGGCGCGGAGCATGGTGGAAGTGTTCATCGTTTATCTCCGGTCGTCATGCCCCGCGAAAGCGGGGCATCCAGTATTCCAGAGAATGCGACGTTAATCGATAGGCGCGGCGTACTGAATCATCCGCTGGAGCCTGTCATCGGGCGCGCGTTCGCGCGAACACGGTGGCGGACGATGACACCGTGGTTGCGGCGAGAACTCACCCCATCTCCGCCACGGCCGCGAGAATCCGCGCGATGTCCTGCGGGCGCGACAAGCGGTGATCGCCGTCCTGAATCATGGTCAACACCACGTCTTCGGCCGGCAACCGGTGCGCCAGCGCGAAGGCATGCTGCCAGGGCACGTCCGGGTCCTGCGCGCCCTGCAGGATGCGGACCGGGCACCCCACGTCGATGGCGCTGCCGAGCAGCAGGTGATTCCGCCCCTCTTCGATCAGTGCGCGCGTGATCGGATAGGGCGCGCCATCATCATACTCCGACGGCCGCATCCACACGCCCTTGGTCGTGATCTCCTCGCGAATCTCGTCGGAGAAGCCGTTCCACATCAATTGCTCGGTAAAGTCCGGCGCCGGCGCGATCAGCACCAGCCCGGCGAGATTCGCCTGCCTGGCCTCACGGTTGGCAATAGCGCGCGCCAGCAGGAGCGCCATCCAGCCCCCCATCGATGAGCCGATCACGACCTGCGAGCCCCGGCAGAACTGCTCGAATACCGCAACGCTCTCTTCCAGCCAGCGCCCGATGGTGCCGTCGATGAAAGCGCCGCCTGATTCGCCATGGCCGGAATAATCGAATCTAATACAAGCCCGGCCGTGTTCCGCGGCCCAGGCGTCCAGCGCGAGCGCCTTGGTGCCCCGCATGTCGGAATTGAAGCCACCGAGCCAGAACAGCCCGGGCCCGCTGCCGGCACGGGCGCGCACCGCGATCCGGCGGCGGCCATCGCCCTCTCCCACCTCGATAAGGGCCGGTTCCTGGTCGATTGTCGCTGAATTGGTCATGGATCTGTCACTCTTGCCCACGGCTTTGTCCGCGAGCGCGCTTCATGGGTCAAGCGCGACCGCCCGGCGCTTGCGGATCAGGCCGCCGCGCTATATTTGCCGGACGTGACCGAAATGCCTCGCATTTGACGGTTTTCGGGCGCAGACCGTGAGTTCGCTTGCTGTCTTCAGCGTATTGCTTCAAACTACCGCCCTTCTTTCACAACTTTGGAGAGTTACCCATTCGCCGTCCCAACAGAGCCCCGCCCGCTGCAACCAAAGACGGGCCGCGCACCAACGATGATATTCGCAACGCGCAGATCCAGCTGATCGATCAGAACGGCACCAACCACGGAACGGTCGAGACCGTGGTCGCCATCAAGATGGCCCTCGAGGCGGGCATGGATCTCGTCGAGATTTCGCCGAACAACAATCCTCCCGTCTGTAAGATTATGGACTACGGGAAGTTCAAGTATTCGGCACAGAAGAAAGCCGCCGAGGCGCGCAAGAAGCAGAAGATCGTCGAGATCAAGGAGATCAAGCTGCGGCCGATGATCGACGATCACGACTACGACGTGAAGATGCGCGCCATGCAGCGGTTCTTCGAGGAAGGCGACAAGGTCAAGATCACCTTGCGCTACCGTGGCCGCGAAATGGCGCACCAGGAAATCGGCACCAAGCTCCTGGACAAGGTCAAGGCGGACGTTGCCGAGTTCGCCAAGGTCGAGCAGGATGCCAGGTTCGAGGGGCGCCAGGTCGTGATGGTGCTGGCGCCGCGTTGATGTGAGTGAGCGGAATTGAGAGCGGCCCGTCGGATCCGGCGGGCCGTTTGCTTTGCGAGCGATCAGGTCCGCGTGGCCTGCCAGGTGCCGCTGCAGCGGTCGCCGGTGATGATGCCGCTCCATGCGCCCGCACCATTGGTGCCGGCGAGCCGGCCGCCGCCGCTGGCCTTGGAGGCGCCAACGGAAACCTTGACCGCAACCGCGCCGGTGCGATTGACCGAACCGGAAACCCGGCCGCCGCCGGCCGATAACACGCGGTTACCGGCGACAGTAAACGGGACGCTGTACCCGGAACTGCAATTGCCCCGCGTGGTGGCGAAGATCACGTTCCAGGTGCCATCATAGACGCCTGCGGCCCTTCTGGTGGCGGCATCGGCACCACCGGGCGCGGCCACCGCGGCAAGCGCTGCGAATACGGGAAGCCAGCACAGGGAGCGCAGGCCGGGAAACACGTTAAGACAGGCAATCGATCGCTGAAATCGGGTCATTCTTCCTGCTCCGCACCGAGGTGATTGACGACATCACGGCGTAAGTAGCGGCACCGCCCCCCGCGGTTCATCGTTGCCATTTGGCGTTTCCTCTGCCATAAGCCCGACCTTCATCGCCCGGCTGATCAAGGGCTGCCGTGTCGATGTCCGTGCGGGTTGCCTCGCTTTTTGGGGAAAACCTGAGCACTTTCAACGCTCTAACGAGCATTTTAAGCCGCAAAAGCGCCCCGCGGGCGCGTTTTTCTGCGGCCACAGGAGAGCCAAATGCCCAAGCTGAAGACCAAGTCAGGCGCTAAAAAGCGCTTCAAGGTGACTGCCACCGGCAAAGTGATGCATGCCCAGCGCGGCAAGCGCCACGGCATGATCAAGCGGACGAAGAAGCAGATTCGTCAGCTCCGCGGCACCCGCGTGCTGTTCAAGACCGACGGCGACAACGTCAAGAAGTACTTCTTGCCGAACGCCTGATCGCGTTCACGCCACAGCAGCCGAGCCGCGCCCGCGCGGCGATCCCGTCATCTTAGTTCTGATCAAGGATATCAGTCATGTCTCGCGTCAAACGCGGTGTGACCGCCCACGCCAAGCACAAGAAAGTCTACAAGGCCGCCAAGGGTTTTTACGGCCGCCGCAAGAACACCATCCGCGCCGCCAAGGCCGCGGTCGAGAAGGCCGGCCAATATGCGTTCCGCGACCGCAAGCGCAAGAAGCGCACCTTCCGCGCGCTCTGGATCCAGCGTCTCAATGCCGCTGTGCGCCCGTACGGCATGACCTACAGCGTCTTCATCAACGGCCTCTCGAAGTCGGGCATCACGGTGGATCGCAAGGTGCTGTCGGATCTCGCCATCAACGAGCCGGCGGCGTTCCAGGCGATCGCCGAAAAGGCCAAGGCCGCGCTGGCGGCCTAATTCGCAATCGCTGCGGCGTTCTTGCAATTCCGGTGTCATGCCCCGCCTTGTGCGCCATTGCGCACTGGGGCGGGGCATCCAGTAACGACCGACCGACATTTTGACTCCGGGGGTTACTGGATCATCCGCCTTCGCGGATCATGACGGTCCCGTTTGGACTGCGAGCACGCGTTCCTCAAAGGTACCGTCGCCATGTCCGACCTCGCCACACTCGAAAAATCCATTCTCTCCGATATCGCCGCTGCCGGCGACGAAGCTGCGCTCGAAGCCGTGCGCGTCGCGGCGCTCGGCAAGAAGGGTTCGATCTCCGCGCTGCTCGCGACGCTGGGCAAGATGTCGCCGGACGAGCGCAAGACGCAAGGCGCGGCGATCAACCTCGCCAAGGACAAGGTTACGCAGGCGCTCACCGCACGCCGCGACATCCTGAAATCGGCGGCGCTCGACACCCGGCTTGCCTCCGAGACCATCGACGTTACGCTGCCGCTGCGGGAGGCGGCGGCCGAACAGGGTCGCATCCATCCGCTGAGCCAGGTGTTCGAGGAGGTCAACACGATCTTCGCCGACATGGGATTTTCGATCGCCGAAGGCCCCGATATCGAGACCGACGATTACAATTTCACAAAACTGAACTTTCCCGAGGGTCATCCGGCGCGGGAGATGCACGACACGTTCTTCTTCAATCCGAAGGAAGACGGTTCGCGCATGCTGCTGCGTACCCACACCTCGCCGGTGCAGGTGCGCACAATGTTGTCGCAGAAGCCGCCGATCCGCGTGGTTTGCCCGGGCCGCACCTATCGCATCGATTCGGATGCGACCCATACGCCGCAATTCCATCAGGTCGAGGGCCTCGTCATCGACAAGGGCTCGCATCTCGGCCACCTCAAATGGATCCTGCACGAGTTCTGCAAGGCGTTCTTCGAGGTCGACCACATCAACATGCGGTTCCGGCCGTCGTTCTTCCCGTTCACCGAGCCTTCGCTCGAAGTCGACATCCAATGCCGGCGCGACAAGGGCGAGATCCGTTTCGGCGAGGGCGAGGACTGGCTGGAGATTCTTGGCTGCGGCATGGTGCATCCAAACGTGCTGCGCGCCTGCGGCATCGATCCCGACGTCTACCAGGGCTTCGCCTGGGGCATGGGCATCGACCGCATCGCGATGCTGAAATACGGCATCGCCGACTTGCGGCAATTGTTCGAAAGCGACGTGCGCTGGCTTTCGCATTACGGCTTCAAGCCGCTCGACGTCCCGACGCTCGCGGGGGGATTGAGCACGTGAGTGCTGTCCCTGCGAAATATCAGGGTTTGCGATCCTTCGCCTTCGGCGACGGGCCAAGGCTGGCGGACGAGTTGCTCGACCTCGTGATCAAGGGCGTGAAGACCGCGACCTGCTCCACCGAGGACGAGCCGAACACGTCGACGCCGGGCGAACGCTGGATCGTGGTCGATGGACGCGGCACGCCGCGTTGCGTGATCGAAACCGCCGACGTCACCTACCGCCGGTTCGGCGAAGTCGATGCTGCCTTTGCGTACGAAGAAGGCGAAGGCGACCGCAGCCTCGCCTATTGGCGCAAGGCACACCGCACCTATTTCGGCCGGCAAGGCAAGTTTCGCGAAGACATGATGCTGATGTGCGAACGCTTCCGGCTGGTTGAGGTTTTCTAGGAACGCACCATGAAATTCACGCTCTCCTGGCTGAAGGAACATCTCGACACCGACGAGCCGCTGGAAAAGCTTGCCGACAAGCTCACCATGATCGGGCTCGAGGTCGAGAGCATCGAGGACAAGGGCAAGGCGCTTGCGCCATTCTCCATCGCGCGGGTGATCTCGGCCGAGCAGCATCCCAATGCCGATCGTCTGCGGGTCTGCATGGTCGACACCGGCGATGGTGCTGCGCCGGTGCAGGTGGTTTGCGGCGCGCCGAATGCGCGCGCTGGGCTCGTCAGCGTGTTCTCGCCGCCCGGTACGTTCATCCCGGGCAAGAACATCACGCTCGGCGTCGGCACGATCCGGGGCGTCGAGAGCCGCGGCATGCTGTGCTCGGCGGCCGAACTGCAGCTTTCCGAGGACCATGACGGCATCATGGAATTGCCGGCCGACGCCCCGATCGGCAAGGGCTATGCCGAATGGGCAGGCCTCGGCGATCCCGTGCTCGAAATCAACCTGACGCCGAATCGCCAGGATTGCACCGGCGTACACGGCATCGCGCGCGACCTCTCCGCCGCCGATATGGGCAAGTTCATCGACCCCGGCATCAAGCCGGTCAAGGGCGAATTCCCCTGTCCGGTGAAACTGACGGTGGAAGATGCCACGCTGTGCCCGGGCTTCGCGCTGCGGCTGGTGCGCGGCGTCAAGAACGGTCCCTCTCCGGACTGGCTGCAGAAGCGGCTGACCTCGATCGGGCTGCGGCCGATCAATGCGCTGGTCGACATCACCAACTTCATGACCTATGACCGCGCCCGGCCGCTGCATGTGTTCGACGCCAGGAAGGTGACGGGCAATCTCACCGTACGCCGCGCCAAAGAAGGCGAAAGCCTGCTGGCGCTCGACGGCCGCACCTACACGCTCGATCCCTCGATCTGCGTGATATCCGACGAGCACGGCGTCGAATCGCTCGCCGGCATCATGGGCGGCGAGACCTCCGGCTGCGACGAGAATACATCAGACGTGCTGATCGAATCGGCGCTGTGGAATGAGATCAACATCGCGCAGACCGGGCGCAAGCTCGGCATCAATTCGGACGCGCGCTACCGCTTCGAGCGCGGCGTCGATCCGGCCTTCATGGTGCCCGGGATCGAGCTTGCGACCAAAATGGCGATGGAGCTCTGCGGCGGTACGCCGTCGGAGACCGTGGTCGTCGGCAATGCGTTCGGCGACGATCGCATCATCGATTTCCCGCTGAGCGAGGTCAAACGTCTGGCGGGAATCGAGGTGCCGCTGGTCGAGATGCGGCGCATCCTCGGCCATCTCGGCTTCATGGTCGCCGGCAGCGGCCCGGTGGTGAAGGTCGCGGTTCCCTCCTGGCGCACCGACGTGCACGGCAAGGCCGACATCGTCGAGGAAGTCGTGCGTATCGTCGGCGTCGACAAGGTGCCGATGACGGCGTTCGAGCGCGGCGACGACGCCCGAAAATCAGTCCTGACTACAATCCAGAACCGCACCCGTCGCGCCAAACGCGCACTGGCAGCGCGCGGCATGGTGGAGGCCGTGACGTGGTCGTTCATCTCCAAACCGCATGCCGAGTTGTTCGGCGGCGGCCAGGCCGAGCTCGTGCTCGCAAACCCGATCGCGTCCGACATGTCCGACATGCGGCCGAGCCTGCTGCCGGGCCTCGTCGCCGCGGCGCAGGCCAACGCCAACCGCGGCTACTCCGACGTCGCGCTGTTCGAGGTCGGACAGATCTTCAAGGGCGACAAGCCGGACAACCAGTTCGTCGCAGCCTCAGGCGTACGCCACGGCTTTGCGTCCTCAAACGGCATGGGCCGGCACTGGTCCGGCTCGGCCATAGCAGATGCGCTCGACGCCAAGGCCGATGCGTTCGCCGTGCTGGCTGCTGCCGGAGCGCCGATGCAGGCGTTGCAGATCGTTCCCGGTGGTCCCGCGTGGCTGCATCCCGGCCGTTCCGGCACGATCCAGATCGGCCCGCAGAACGTGCTCGGCTATTTCGGCGAACTGCATCCGCGCGCGCTGGAAGCGCTCGGCGCCGATGGCCCGATGATCGCATTCGAAGTCATCCTCGACCGCATTCCCGATGCCAAGAAGAAGCCGACCCGCGCCAAGCCGCTGCTCGAACTCTCCGCGTTCCAGCCGGTGTCGCGCGATTTTGCCTTCATCGTCGATCGCACCGTGAAGGCCGGCGATATCGTGCGCGCTGCGCAAGGCGCAGACAAGAAGCTGATCACCGATGTAGCCGTATTCGACGTCTATGAAGGCAAGGGCATCGATCCGGCCAAGAAGTCGATTGCGATCGCCGTGACGATTCAGCCGCGCGAGAAGACGCTGACGGATCAGGAGATCGATGCAGTGGCGGCGAAGCTCGTGGCCGAGGTGACGAAGAAGACCGGCGGAACCTTGCGGGGATGACGCCGCATGAATCCGGCGGCGCTTATTCCGGCTGATATCAGCCTTAACGCCGCCCTCGCGATTTGCGCGGTCGCCTTCGTCTCGGGAACGGCACGCGGTTTTTCCGGGTTCGGCTCGGCGCTGATTTTCATGCCGCTGGCCAGCTCGATTGCCGACCCGCGGCTGGTGGCCGCGCTGTTGCTGATCATCGATTTCGTCGCCGCCGCGCCGCTGCTGCCGAACGCGTGGGAGAAGGCCGACCGCAAGGCGACCGCCATCATGGTAACCGGCGCGCTGATCGGTGTGCCGATCGGCACCTATTTCCTGAGCCGGCTAGAGCCGGTGACGACGCGCTGGATCATTTCCGTCTTCGTGTTCGCTCTGCTGTTGCTTCTGCTCTCGGGGTGGCGCTATCGCGGCAAGGATCATGCGGCGGTCTCGATCGGCATCGGCGGCCTATCGGGTTTTTGCAGCGGGCTGGCCCAGACCGGCGGGCCGCCGATCGTCGGCTACTGGCTCGGCCGGCCGATTCCTTCCGTGATCGCGCGCGCCAACATCGTGCTGTTCTTCGGCGCGTCGGACTTCTTCTCCGCCGTCAGCTACGCCGCGACCGGACTGATCACGATGGATGCGATCAAATTCGCGCTGGTGGTCGGCCCCGTCTACGGCTTCGGCGTCTGGTTCGGCGCCTCGCTGTTCGGCAAGGCCAGCGAGACCGTATTCCGCTCGATCTGTTACGCGCTGATCGCGGCGGCGGTGATCTTCGGCCTGCCGGCGCTGGATGGAGTGTTGCGATGATTGAAAGCGGATCAGTCTTCCTGAACGAGCAGATCGAGCGGCACGTTTAGTACGTTGGCAATGAGCCGAAGAGCCGCTGCCGTGCCTGTCCGCCGGCCGTTTTCAATATCCGAAATATAGCTCTGGCTCAGGTTGGTCTTGAATGAGAGATACATCTGAGTGACGTCGCGCCATTCGCGCAGGGCCCGTACGGGATTCTCTCCATTAGCGATGCGGTCGACAACATCTTTCGGGAGTAGCGGCGCACCGCCGGCAATTTCCTTGCGCGCTCTCGCGACAATACGCGCGGTGCCCGCATCTTCGTCGACTTCTGCTGCCTTCGCGACCAGAAGCTCGTAATCCTTTTTCGGAAGAATTGCGACTTCCCCGCGCGGGGTCTTCTGAAATCGAACGCTCATGATGTCCTCTCAGTCGTAAATTTCTCGCCGGTGCCCCACAGCAGCGACAACTATCGTTTCCTGATCCTCGTAGAAGATCACGCGCCAGTCGCCGACCCGAAGGCGCATGCCATCGCGCCCTTTGAGACGCTTCACATCGCCGCGCCCGTTTTCGGCAAACTCCGTCAGCCGCCTATCGATCCGGCGGCGAATATCAGGAGATAGCTTTGCCCATTGGCGTGCGCTCGCAGCGGTGAAGGCAACAGGCTTCATGGAGAAATATCGCACATCGCGATATTCGAATCAAGTCTGAAAAATGAAATCGCAATAGGCGTAACCATCGCGCTCGATGCGTTCGCCGGTCTTGACCGCCAGCCGCTGCGAAAACATCGGCCCTGCCACCACGCAAGTGTGAAACTCGCCGTTCTCGCCGCAAGGATCGACGCCAGCAGGCAGATCGGCCAACAAGCTTGCGTCGAATTTGCGGCCCGCAAACTTCGCCGGCATCTTCTTGACATCGACGGTAGCGACATGCGCCTCCAGCCCGCTCGCGATCATCGCTCGCGCGAGCTCCGGCGTTGGCCGTTCCCAGAGCGGGAATATTGGCGTGATACCAGTGCCTGCCAGCTTCTGTTCGCGATAGGCGCGGATGTCGGCCAGAAACAGATCGCCGAAGATCATGTGCGTGACACCGTCGGCAACCGCTTGCGCGACCGCCTCGCCCATCCGCGCCTCGTAAATCTCGTTCGGACAGGGATAGGGTATCGGCACGATCCGCTGCGGCAGGCCGGCGGCCTCGCATTGCGCCTGCAAGATCTCCTGCCGCACGCCGTGGATCGAGACGCGGCCGAACGTCTCGGTCACCGTGGTCAGCGCGCCGACGACCTCGAATTCGCCGGCGCGCAGCACTTCATGTAGCGCGAACGCCGAGTCCTTGCCGCTCGACCAGGAGATCAGTGCCTTGGGACGGGCCATTAGTTGCTCGGAGACGGTGCGCGCCGCCGTCGCTTCGCCGGCCGCGTCTCCGGCTCGGGGCCCTTCAAGGCGCCGATCCGCCGCAATGCCGCCTCTGCCGCGCGTTCGCCGCTCTCCCAGGCGCCGTCGATCGTTCCCCACAGCGTTTCATGAGTGGCTTCGCCGGCGAGATACATGCAGCCGATCGGCTCGGTCAAAACCTTTCGCGAGGACTGCCCGCCGGGACCGGCTGCCGACATCGCGCCGAGCGCGAACGGCGCGGCATTCCAGCGCGTCGCGCTCGATTTCGTCACCGCGGCGGCCACCTCGCTACCGTACAGCTTCGTCAGCCATTCCACAGCAAACGCTACCATCGCGCTCTCGCCCTGCGCTGAAAGATCGCGGCCGAACGAGCCGCCGACATCGAGGGTGCAGAGCGACGAGCCGCCGATATTGGCTGATATCAGCGCCGTCTTCGTCGAATTGCTCTGCTCGATGACGACGTCGTCGCGGGCGAGGCCGAGCGGATTGCCCAACATCTGCAGCGCGATCCGGTCGTAGCTGCCGAGACTGAGTTTCGAAGCGGCGTCGAGCATGCGCTTCGGGATGTCGGGCGCGAACTTGATATTGCCCGCTGCCAGCACGTTACTCGACACTGTAACGACGGCAGCGCGGGCGAGGATCTTTCCGGCAGGTGTTTCCACCATGACGTCGCGGTTGCTCCAGGAAATCCGGTTGGCCGGTGTCGACAGCGCCACCGGAACCTGCTCGCCGAGTTTTGCGATCAGCGTACCCAATCCCTGGCGGCAGCCGATCGCGGTATTGCGGTCCTGCGCGCGCGACTTGTCGCCGACCGAAACGTCTTGCAGATCCTTGCCGGAGAAGCTGGCCCCCAGCACGAATTCGGCCGTGTCCGCCCAGTCGCCGAGATCTTTCGGCAGCACAGATGCGCAGGAAACATCGAACCGCCGCGCGGCGTCGTCGATGGCGCGGTTGGCGCGCACCAGCGCCGCCAAAAACTGTTCGGTCTCGCCGGCGCGGGCATTACGGCGGCCGATGCGGATCTTCTGGCCGAAGGGCGCGCTCGTGATCTCGAGACCCGCGGCGCGCGCCAGCTTGATCATCGGATTGGTCTCGGGATTGTGCATCCAGCGCGCGCCGCGATCGAACGGCACGTCGAAAGTCGAAGCGTCGGTCTGGCAGCGGCCGCCTATCTGGCTCGCCGCCTCCACCACGATCACCCTGCGGTTCGCCGCCATGATCCGCCGCGCCGCAGCAATGCCGGCAGCACCCGCGCCGATCACCACGATGTCGGCGTCCCGCGGCAAGGGTGCGGCCCCCGCACGCGCTCCAGACAAAACCGGAACCGCCGCCAGGCCTGCGGACGCCGACAGGAAGGTGCGGCGGGTCATTGTCATGTCTTGGGTTCCAGGACCTGAAGGGCGCGAGAACAGCTAGCGAACTGTGCCGTATCTCACGGGAGGCAGCAACACTCATGGTAAATCAATCATGATTGATCCGCCGATCGCATGAACTAAATTGAAACGGCTTGCGACCATGATAAGGAAACAAAAAAAGCGGAAGAAAAGCCGCTCTGGGGGAGTTTCATGGGCGTAATGCTCGACACGATCGGCCAGTTGATTGCCCGCTACCTTCAAAAGGAAGTACCGGGCTATGAGCCGTTCACGCCCAGCGACCCCGAACATTTGCGCGGCGTCATCCAGCCCGGCGACGTGCTGCTGGTCGAAGGAAACAACCGCATCTCCGGCATTATCAAATACCTCACGCAGTCCACCTGGTCGCATGGCGCGCTCTATGTCGGCCCGGTTGACGGCGCCACCGAGCCAGACGGCGAGCCGCACGTGCTGATCGAGGCCAATATCGGCGAGGGCGTCACCTCTGCGCCGCTGTCGAAATATTTTCCCTATCACACCCGCATCTGTCGGCCGATCGGCCTGTCCTACGAGGACCGCACCACGGTGTGCCGCTACGCCATCAACCGTATCGGCTTCGGCTACGACACCAAGAACATCGTCGACCTGATGCGCTATCTGATTCCGCTGCCGGTGCCGCAGCGCTGGCGGCGGCGCATGATCGCGTTCGGCTCCGGCGATCCCACCAAGATCATCTGCTCGGCGCTGATTGCGCAGGCGTTTGACGCCGTGCGCTACCCGATCCTGCCGAAGATTACCCGTGCCGCCTCGCGAAAGGCCCGGCGCGAAATCCTGCATATCCGCGATTCCTCGCTCTACATGCCGCGCGATTTCGACATCTCGCCCTATTTCGAAGTCGTCAAACCCACCATTGTGCACGGCTTCGACTACACGGCCCTGCACTGGGCCGACAAGCAGAAGCCGCTCCCGGAGGTAGCGGGCGAATTCGGTGTGTTTCCAGAGGTCAAGTCGCCGCCGCTTGTTCCTGAAGAGATTGACGAAGAGACGCCGGTTCCGGCTGAGGCTGAAGAAGTGACTGTCGGTGCGACGATGGTCGAACGTGTCACCATCTCGGAACATTATCTCGCCGTCGAATACGTCCCGGTCCGCCCGCCGGAGCGCCGCATGAGGCCGTGGACATCGGCGATGATGGCGTAGCGACGGATTGCAGGGTGGGCAAAGCCACCGGGTCGCGCGAATGCGCGCCCGATGACAGGCTCCGCGTGTCCACCGTCCAAACCAAACAATCCGGAAAGATGGTGGACACGGCGCAAAAGCGCCTTTGCCCACCCTGCAATCTAAAACCTCCCCGCCAGCGTCAGTCGCACCGCGAGCGGCTCGGCCGGATGCACGTGACGATCGGCCACGCCACCGATCGGCTCGCCCGGCAGCCGCGACAGATAGTAGTATTCGATCTGGTTGGTCTTCGCATTGAAGAGATTGAGCACGTCGAACTGCAGCCGCAAGCCATTGTCGAATTTGTAGCCGGCGCGCGCGTTGAAGATCAGCGATGATTGCGAACGGGCGCTGCCGTCCTCGATCAGGGGACGCGGGCCGAAATAGCGCCCCCGCAGCGCGCCGAACCAGCCGGCCTCGCCGCCGAATGTCACGCCGCCGCTCGCGACCCATGCCGGCGCACCCGGGATGAAATCTTCGGCAGGATCGAAGTCGGTGAAGCGGGCGCGGGTGTAGGCGACATCGAGATCGAGCCGCATCCACGGCAGCATCTGATATTGGTTGGTCCATTCCACGCCGACGCGCCGGCTGGGCCGGCTCGGCTCAGTGGTGCCGGCATCGCCGACGAACAGCAGCTCGGAATCGAAATCCAGCACGAACACCGCAAGCGAGCTTGTGAGATCCCGGATCGCTTTGGTGCGGATGCCGATCTCAGCCCCCTTCGAGCGAACCAGCAGCGGCACGCGATCCTGCGGCGTCACCTTGTCGATCGGATCGACGGCGATGGTCGCGCCTCTGATGTCGTTGGAGTGCAGGCCGTAACCGGCATTGCCGTAGAATTCGGTCTTGTACCACGGACCCAGCACGATGCCGGCTTTGGGGCTCGTCATCGACGCCTGCGCATGGGCGGAGTTTTGCGGCGTATCGCTCGTGACGCGGCCTGCAAAATAATCCTCGCGGATGCCGACCGTGGTACGCAGCCAGTCGGTCCAGCGCGCCGTCGTGTCGGCCCACAGGCCGACATTGCCTTCGCTGACGCTGTCCTCACGAACGGTCGAAAGCGTCTCGCGCTGCAATGTCTTGAACAGGCCGACATGGATATCATCGCTGCGCGTCTGCAACCCGACACGGGTCTGCGTTTCGACGCCGCCTATGCGCATGTCGAAGGCATGGCTGGCATTGAGCCCATAGACCGTGCGCCGGTCCATCTGGCTGAACTGGTCTCCATTGACGGGATCGTCGAGAAAATAGGTGAAATTGTTGTAGAGCCGCAGCGACGAGTTGATCACATAGGCGTTGATCTTGCTCTGTCCATAAGCGCTCGACTGCGCCCAGTTGCTCGACAGCGAAAATCGGCTCGAGACGCCGCCATCGGTCGGATCGAGCGTCCCGAACCGGCCGATGATTCCCTGGTCGATCGCGCGCTGCGCCACCTGGTCGGTCGAATTCCAGCCGTTGGAATAGGCCATCGCCGAGAGCGTAAGCCCGTCGGTGGCGGTGCCCTGGCTGTAGCGCAACACGCCGTTGAGCTTGCGCACATTGTCGGGCACGTCCCAAGGACCATTATATGCGACGCCTTCGAACGCGCTGAGCAGAGTGCCTGCGCCGACCGCCGTCGATCCCGCCGCCAGCGCGCGGCGATAGCCGAAACTGCCGAACGTCAGTTCGGCAACGTTCTTCGGCAGTCTGTTGACATAGTCGATGGCAACTGCGCCCGCGGACGCGAAGTCACCCTGGTCGGCGAAGTAAGGCCCCTTGCGGACATTGACGGATTGCACCAGCTCCGGAATCAGAAAATTGATATCGGCATAGCCCTGGCCGTGGCCGTGGGTCGGCATGTTGACCGGCATGCCGTCGACGCTGATGGCGAGATCGGTGCCGTGGTCGAGATTGAAGCCGCGCAGAAAATATTGGTTGGCTTTGCCCTCGCCGGAATGCTGGGTGACGATCAGCCCGGGCACCACCTCCAACGCCTCACCGACGCGCGAAAAAGGCCGGGCGTTCACTTCCGCGCCGCCGATCGTCGTGGCGCTGGCTGCGGTCGGTTGCAAGTATGTCGGTCCCGCCGTCGCGGAGCCGGAGGTCACGCCGCCGCTGGCGGGCAGCAGAACAGGTGCGCTCGGTTGAACGGCGGCTGGATTTTGCGAGGCTTGTTGACGGCGGGGCGGCCTGGCCCGGTTGCGCGGACGCACTTCGGGAGGATTTATGGTCACAGCAGGAAGCTGGCCGGCCGCCGCGGCAGCTACGCTCTGCGCGTCTGCAGGCGACACCATCGCGAGCAGCGATGCGGCGGCGGAAAATGCCCCCAAAGCAGATCGACGCAACGCTCATGCCCCCGCATGATAACTGCTACAATCGGCGCGCGACCGCATCAGCTCGACTTAACCCGGCGCTTCACGCTAGCAAGCGCAGTATGACGATACAATAGAAATATCATACTGCAGCCAGAACGGAATTTTCCATGCAACGGATTACGATCACGATCGAAGACGAGCTGCTCGCCGAGATCGACGCGGCGGCGGAAGCCCGCGGCTATCAGAACCGCTCCGAGATCATCCGCGATCTCGCCCGCGCCGGCCTGCAACAAAGTGCCGAGAGCGCGACGCCATCAGGCCAATGCGTTGCCGCGCTGGTCTATGTCTACGATCATGCCGCGCGCGACCTCTCAAAGCGGCTGGTGCAGAATTTCCACGGCCGCCACGATCTATCGCTGGCGACGCTGCATGTACACCTCGACGACGATAGTTGTATGGAAGTGACGGCACTGAAGGGCGCAAGCGGCGAGGTCCGGCACCTGGCCGATCACGTCATCGCCGAGCGCGGCGTGCGCTACGGCCGCGTGGTGATGATTCCGACGACCCCGGACAAAAAGCCGCGGTTGCGCAAACATGGCCACCGGCACGACTGACGACTGATCTGGATCAAGGCGCGCGGTTGGCCCTGGCGAGATAGTCGGCGACCTCAAAGGACTTGGTGCCGATGCTACCGGTCGGAACGGCTGATCACGTCCATCAGTTCGGCGATCTTTTCGCGCTGCTCGGCCTTGTTGCCGCTGGTGATGGCGTGCTCGACGCAGTGCGCCACGTGATCCCGCAATACCTCCTCCTCGACGCGCCGCAACGCAGCCCGGACGGCGGAGATCTGGGTGACGATGTCGATGCAGTAGCGGTCCTCGTCAACCATTCGTGACAGGCCGCGAACCTGGCCTTCGATCCGGCTGAGGCGTTTCTGACAGGATGCCTTGATGTCTTTTCGCATGCGGCTTATATACCCCTACAGGGTATAGGTTTCAAGTGCCGGAGACGATGATGAACAAGAATGAAAACGCCGATCGAAATGGCGTATCAAGGAGCGGCTGCTGCGGCGGGCATAACCATGCCGGACACGACCACGCCGATCACAGCCATCGCGCCGACGGTGCGGCGACCGTGCGCGATCCCGTTTGCGGCATGACCGTGAATCCTGCGACCAGCAAGCACCGCTTCGACCATCACGGCGAAACCTTTCATTTCTGCTCGGCCGGCTGCCGGACCAAATTCGCCGCCGATCCCGCCGCTTACCTTGAGAAGGACAAGAGACCGAAGGCAGCGGTGCCGGAGGGCACGATCTACACCTGCCCAATGCACCCGGAGATCCGCCAGGTCGGGCCCGGAAGCTGCCCGATCTGCGGCATGGCGCTGGAGCCGGAGGTGGCAAGCCTCGATGCGCCCCCCAATCCGGAACTCGCCGACATGACGCGCCGCTTCTGGATCGGCCTGGTGCTTTCCCTGCCGGCCATCGTCCTCGAAATGGGCACCCATCTTGTCGGTGCTCATGGCTGGGTGGACCCGACGCTGTCGAACTGGATTCAGTTCGCGTTCGCCACCCCCGTCGTGCTCTGGGCCGGCTGGCCGTTCTTCGTGCGCGGCTGGCAGTCGCTCGTGACGCGCAATCTCAACATGTTCACGCTGATCGCGATGGGGACGGGCGTAGCTTATGTCTACAGCGCGATCGGCACCGTTGCGCCCGACATCTTCCCGGCCACCTTCCGCGGCCATGGCGGCGCGGTCGCGGTCTATTTCGAAGCCGCCGCAGTCATCACCGTGCTCGTGCTGCTCGGCCAGGTGCTCGAATTGCGTGCCCGCGAAGCGACCTCAGGCGCGATCAAGGCGCTGCTGCAGCTTGCGCCGAAGACCGCCCGCCGCATCGGCGACGACGGCGCCGATCACGAGGTCGAGATCGACGCGTTGGCGGTGGGCGACAAATTGCGGGTCCGGCCGGGCGAAAAGGTGCCGGTGGACGGCGTCATCCTCGAAGGCCGCTCCTCGCTCGACGAGTCGCTGGTCACAGGCGAATCCATGCCGGTGACCAAGGAGCCCGGCAGCAAGGTCATTGCCGGCACGCTCAACCAGTCCGGCGGCTTCATAATGCGCGCCGACAAGGTCGGGCGCGACACGCTGCTGTCGCAGATCGTCAAGATGGTGGCGGACGCGCAGCGCTCCCGCGCGCCGATCCAGCGGCTGGCCGATCAGGTCTCCGGCTGGTTCGTGCCCGTCGTCATCGTCGTGGCGCTGCTCGCATTCGGCGCCTGGACCTGGTTCGGGCCGGAGCCGCGCATGGCATTCGGCCTGGTCGCCGCCGTCAGCGTCCTCATCATCGCCTGCCCCTGCGCGCTCGGCCTCGCCACGCCGATGTCGATCATGGTCGGCGTCGGCCGCGGCGCGCAGGCCGGCGTGCTGATCAAGAACGCCGAAGCGCTGGAGCGCATGGAGAAGGTCGACACGCTGGTGGTCGACAAGACGGGCACGCTGACCGAAGGCAAGCCGAAGGTGGTCGCCATCGTTTCTGCCGCGGGATTCGAAGAAGTAGAGCTTTTGCGGCTGGCGGCGAGCGTCGAGCGCGCCAGCGAACACCCGCTGGCGGACGCCATCGTGCGGTCGGCCAAAGAGCGCAATCTCGATCTCGGCAAGGTCGAGGCATTCGACTCGCCGACCGGCAAGGGCGCCACCGGCAAGGTCGACGGCAAGACCATCGTGCTCGGCAATAGGAATTTCCTGCAGTCCCTCGGCATTGACGCCAGCGCGTTGAACGATGAGGGCGAGCGCCTGCGTGGCGATGGCGCGACCGTGATCAACATGGCGGTTGATGGCAAACTCGCGGGATTGTTCGCTATCGCCGACCCGGTGAAGGCATCGACCCCTGACGCACTGAAGGCGCTGGCTGCCGAAGGCATCAAGGTGATCATGCTGACCGGCGACAACAAGACCACAGCAAACGCCGTCGCGCGCGGCCTTGGTATCGCCGATGTCGAGGCGGAAGTGCTGCCCGATCAGAAGAGCGCCGTGGTCGCAAAACTGCAGAAAGCCGGAAAGATCGTTGCGATGGCCGGCGACGGCGTCAACGATGCGCCGGCGCTCGCGGCGGCCGAAGTCGGCATTGCGATGGGCACAGGAACGGATGTCGCAATGGAAAGCGCCGGCGTCACGTTGCTGAAGGGAGACCTCGGCGGCATCGTCCGCGCCCGCCGCCTGTCGCAGGCGACCATGCGCAACATCAGGCAGAACCTGTTCTTCGCCTTCATCTACAACGCCGCCGGCATCCCGATCGCCGCCGGCATTCTCTATCCCACGTTCGGGCTATTGCTGTCGCCGATCATCGCGGCGGCGGCAATGGCGCTATCGTCCGTGAGCGTCGTCGGCAACGCGCTGCGATTGCGGATGACGCGGCTGTAGTTGCGTCATGCGTTCCCCGGATGGGGCGCATCGCCTAAGAGGCGCTGCACCGCGTCCGGGACACGGCCCACCCAGGCAGGTGCTAGATCACGCTGCCTTCCCGCGCGGCAATCCAGCGCGTGCCAGACCGCCATACAGCGCCTCATCCGGCATTTCCGATTTCAGGACGCCGCGCACCGCGATCAGCTTCTCGATGTCGATGCCGGTGGCAAATCCCTTGCTCTCGCACAGGAACACGAGGTCCTCGAAAACGACATTGCCGGTCGCGCCCGGCGCGAACGGGCAGCCGCCGAGGCCGCCCAGCGATCCGTCGAGCACACGCGCGCCGGCGTCGAGCGCGGCGGAGGCGTTGGCGATGCCCATGCCGCGGGTATCGTGCAGGTGGATGCAGATCGGCCTCGCGCCAGCAATTTTCACCGCAGCCGCGGTCAGTTCGCCGACCTGCTTCGGCCCGGCATAACCCACCGTGTCGGCAATCGCGACCATGTCGACGCCGGCCTCAAACAGTTTTTCCGTCAGCCGCAACACCTCCTTCGGATCGACCGGACCTACGATCGAGCAGCCCAGCGCCATCGAGATCGCCGAGTTCACCACCGGCTTGTGCGCGCTGGCGTCGCGCAACTCGCAGAGCCGCTTGACGTTTGCGATGGCCGATTCGCGCGAACGGTTGGCGTTGGCCTGGCTGTGTTCCTCGGTCGCTGACACCACCGTCGCCACTTCGGCGACGCCTGAAGCCAGCGCCTCGTTGACCCCGCGCTCGTTCAGCGTCAGCGCGATGCCATAGGCGCCGGGCAGCGACGCCACCGTCTGGATGATGTCCCCGACGTCGGCGAACTGCGGAAAGGTCTTCGCCGGCAGGAACGAGCCGACCTCGAAATGGCGCACGCCCGCGGCATATTCGTCCCGCATCCAGCGCTGCTTGGCGGACGTTGACGGAAACGTCTTCACCAGCTGCAGGCCGTCGCGCAGTCCCACCTCGCGCAGGACGATCCTGTTGTCGGGATAGATTTGCTGGACGCGGGTCATGGCAGCCTCATGCGGCGTTGTCGGTTGAAGAGAGCTTTTTCTTTTCGAGTTCGGCGCGAACGGCCTCGGTGTCGGCGCCCAGCACCGGCACCTTCAACCCTTCGCCGATATTGCCGCCGTTCCATTCCACCGGCAACGCCGGAACGCGGAATGGCGCACCGTCGGCATTGAAGTTCTGGACGAGCCCGCCGGGGCGCAATACGTGAGGGTCGCGCAAAAGGTCCTCGGGGCGGTTGATCGGTGAATAGGCGATGTTCAGCGCATCGAGCCTTGCAGACAAATCGGCGATCTTCCAGCCCTTGATCACTTCGGTGACACGCGGAATGATTCTCCCGCGCGCCAGAATCCGGTCGGTGGTATTGCCAAGCGTCGGATCGTCGGCGAGCTCCTGCAGCCCGAACTCCCGGCAAAAACTCCACCAGTGCCCCTCGGTGACGACGCCGATGAAGATACGATCGCCATCGGCGGTGTCGAAGATGTCGTAGATCGGCCAGGCGTGCTCCCGTTCCGGCATCGAGCGCGGCTTTCGGCCGGTCATCTCATATTCGACCATGTGCTGAGCGACCAGGAACAGGCAGTTCTCGAACAGGCCGATGCGGATATCGGCGCCGTCCTCGTTGCCGCCGCGCTTCTGATAGAGTGCAGCGAGAATGGCGATCGCGCCGAACATGCCGCCCATAATGTCGTTGGCGGAGGAGCCGACGCGCTGCGGCTTGTCGCGGGTGCCGGTCATGGCGGCCAATCCCGACATCATCTGCACGACCTCGTCGAGTGCCGGACGGTGCTCGTACGGACCAGACAGAAACCCCTTGTGGCCGACGACGATCAGATGCGGGTGCCTGCGGCGCAGCTCCTCAGGCCCGAGCCCCTGCTTATCGAGCTGACCGTCGCGAAAATTCTCAAGAAACACGTCGGCGCTTTCGAGCAGCCGGTGCATCATCTCGCGGTCTTCGGCGTAAGCGAAATCGAGCACCACGCTGCGCTTGCCCCGGTTGAACAGCGGAAAGAACGAGGTTCCCATGCCGCCGAGGATGCGGGTCTTGTCGCCGGCTGGCGGCTCGACCTTGATGACCTCCGCGCCCAACTGGGCGAGGATCATGCCACAGGTCGGGCCCATCACCATATGGGTCATCTCGACGACCCTCACACCGTCAAGCGGCAGTCCCGTCCCGGTCATTGTAGTTCTCTCCCGTACAAGCCGATCTTTTGTGCCTACACTAGGCCTTCGCAGCACATTGGGAAAATGTAATCTGTCGAACGGCAAGCCCGCTGTTGCATAACGCAAATGCAATTCATGCGGCGCCAGGCTCGTCGCGCCGTCGCCAGACACCAGAGCAAGCTCTTGCCGAAGCGCTCCGGCATATCTACTTCTCGCGAGGGTTTCTCACGAGAGGTTGAACCGCCATGTTGGACGCCGCCGTCAAGGCGCTTTCGCAAATCCTGTCGCCGCCGATGCGTACCATCCTGTGGCGCTCGATCGGGATGGCGCTGGTGCTGATTACGGTGCTGGCCATCGGCTTGCAGCGCGCATTGAGCTGGTTCGCTGAGTACGGCGAAGTCTGGGCCGAGGCGATGCTCGGCCCGGGCTTCCACACGTCGCTCAATATCCTTTCCTGGATCATCTCGATCGCGGCCGGCCTTGGCGTCGTGCTCGGCGGGATCTTCTTGATGCCGGCGGTCACCTCGCTGGTTGCGAGCGTGTTCGTCGACGATGTCGCCGAACATGTCGAGCGCGAGCATTATCCGGTGGAGCGTCCCGGCGACGCGCTGCCGCTCGGCGTCGCGATCCCCGAGGGCATCAAGACGGCGCTGTTGACCATCTTGGTCTATCTGATCGCGCTGCCTTTCGTGCTGTTTGCCGGCGCAGGCTTTCTCATTTTCTTCATCGCCACCGCCTGGCTGTTGGGCCGCGAATATTTCGAACTCGCCGCAATGCGCTTTCGGCCGCCAGCGGAAGCCAAGGCGATGCGCAAGGACAATGCGGCGACCGTGTTCACCGCCGGCCTGTTCATAGCAGCGTTCGTGTCGATCCCGATCGTCAATCTGGCGACGCCGCTGTTCGGCATGGCCTTCATGGTCCACATGCACAAGCGCCTCTCCGGCCCGCGGCCGGAGTTGATCGAACCGGCGCGGAAGATGCCGGTTGCCTAGGGCGCCTCAAGCCCGTCATTGCGAGCGAAGCGAAGCAATCCACCTCTCCACGCGGGGATAGATGGATTGCTTCGTCGCTTCGCTCCTCGCAATGACGGCATGGGCATTGCGCCGCACCCCTACACCGTCTTTTCCGGCCAGCGACACAGATCGTTGATCAGACACACCTCGCAGCGCGGCTTGCGCGACAGGCACGTATAGCGCCCATGCAGAATCAGCCAGTGATGGGCGTGCAGCATGAATTCGGACGGGATCACCTTCTCCAATCCCAATTCGACTTCGAGTGGCGTGTTGCCTGGCGCTAGTCCCGTCCGGTTGCCGACGCGAAACACATGCGTGTCCACTGCCATCGTGTGTTCGCCATAGGCCATGTTGAGCACGACGTTGGCCGTCTTGCGGCCGGCGCCAGGCAGCGACTCGATTTCGGCCCGCGTGCGCGGCACCTCGCCGCCGAATTCGTCGATCAGCTTTTGCGATAGCGCGATGACGTTTTTCGCTTTGGTGCGATAGAGGCCGATGGTCCTGATATAGTCACGCAACTTCTCTTCGCCGAGCGCCAGCATCTTCTCCGGCGTATCGGCCGCCGCAAACAGCGCGCGCGTCGCCTTGTTGACGCCGGCATCGGTCGCCTGCGCCGACAGCACCACCGCCACCAGCAGCGTGTAGGGGTTGAGATGTTCGAGCTCCCCCTTCGGCTCCGGATTGGCCTTGCGAAACCGGCTGAATGCCTCCTCGATTTCGGCTGATGTCCACTGTTTTGACTTCAGAGGCTTCGGCTTCGGCGACTTCTTCGCCCTGGGCAGTGCCTTGGTGCCCTTCTTCGTCGGCTTCTTCGGCACGGACGAAACACTGGTCTTGGCGCCGGAAGCGCGGATGATTTTGGCCATGATCGGGGATATACTGATACGCGATGACCGCAGGCAACGACTTTGATCCGGAGCTTGACCAGCCGACGCTGTTTTCGGCGCGGGTGACGCCGCATCGCTCGCTCAACCGCACCGGCTTTTTGGTGCTGATGATTTTCATCAGTGGCGTGAGCTTTGTTGCCGGCATCGCATTTTTGCTGATGGGCGCCTGGCCAGTGGTCGGCTTCTTCGGCCTCGACGCGCTGGTGATCTACTGGGCGTTCCGGGTCAATTTTCGCAGCGCTGATGCCACCGAGGACATCATGGTGACGCCAACGGAGTTGCGCGTCCGGCGGGTCAGCCATCGCGGCCATTTGATGGAATGGTCGTGCAACCCGCTCTGGGTACAGTTGGAGCAGACCGGCGACCCGGAGTTCGGCATCGAGCGAATCTATCTGGTCTCCCGCGGCCGCCGGCTGTCGATCGGCCAGGTTCTGGGTCCCGACGAAAAAGCCAGCTTTGCCAAAGCCTTACTGGCTGCATTACAGGTCGCCAAGCGCGGGCCAACCTATAATCCGGTGGCTTGAGGTGCTTGTCAGAAATCGGGTGGTTTGGAGGCCGTATGCGCCCTAAATCAGACCCCAAGATGATATCAGCCATACAAGACCAGCGCCTGGCCAAGCCGGGCCTCCATCACGCGGCCGCGCTGCGCGATTACGACTCGGTGCGCCGCGCCATCGCGTTCATCTCGGAACACTGGCGCACGCAGCCAACCATCGAGGCGATGGCGGATGCCGCCGCCGTGACGCCGGACGAGTTGCACCATCTGTTTCGCCGCTGGGCCGGGCTGACGCCGAAGGCCTTTATGCAGGCGCTTACCCTGGATCATGCGAAGGGCTTGTTGCGCGGTTCCGCGAGCGTGCTCGATGCCGCGCTCGACTCGGGGCTGTCAGGCCCGGGCCGGCTGCATGATCTCTTCGTCACCCATGAAGCGATGTCGCCGGGCGAATGGAAAAACGGCGGCGCCGGTATGACGCTGCGTTACGGTTTCCATGCCTCGCCGTTCGGCACCGCGATCGTGATCGCGAGCGAGCGGGGCCTTGCGGGACTAGCCTTCGCCGATCCCGGCGACGAGCCGACGGCGTTCGCCGACATGAAGCGGCGCTGGCCGAATGCGACCTATGTCGAGGACCATGACGGCACCGTCGGCCTCGCACAACGCATCTTCGATACGCGGCTGTGGCGGCCGGACCAGCCGCTGCGCGTGGTGCTGATCGGCACCGATTTCGAGGTGCGGGTGTGGGAGACGCTGTTGAAGATCCCGATGGGCCGCGCGGTCTGTTATTCCGACATCGCCACCAAGATCAAAAGCCCGAAAGCCTCGCGCGCGGTCGGCGCCGCGGTCGGCCGCAACCCGGTGTCGTTCGTGGTGCCCTGCCATCGCGCGCTCGGCAAGGGCGGCGCGCTAACCGGCTATCACTGGGGCATCACGCGCAAGCAGGCGATGCTCGGCTGGGAAGCCGGGCAAGTCGGATTGCATTGACGTTGTAGGGTGGGCAAAGCGAAGCGTGCCCACCATTCAGGCTGATGATGCGGATAGATGATGGGCACGGCGCAAGTGCACGTTTTCCCACCCCTACAATCTGCCCTCAAGCCGCCAGATCGAGCTTCGACGCGACCGTCGAATCGGCATTGAGCCGGTAGATCACCGGCGCACCGGTCGCGAGTTCACGCTTCAGGATCTGCTCGGGCGTCAGCTTCTCCAGCACCATGATCAGCGCGCGCAGCGAATTGCCGTGGGCGGCGACCAGCGTGCGTTCGCCGCGCAGTACGCCGGGCAGAATCTCCTGCACGTAATAGGGTAGCGTGCGTGCCAGCGTATCCTTGAGGCTTTCGCCGCCGGGCGGCGGCACGTCGTAGGAGCGGCGCCAGATCAAGACCTGTTCCTCGCCCCACTTCTTGCGGGCGTCATCCTTGTTGAGTCCCGACAGGTCGCCGTAATCGCGTTCGTTGAGCGCCAGATCGCATTTGGTCGGCAGCCCGGTCTGCCCAATCTCGGCGAGCATCAGCTTCAGCGTATGCTGAGCGCGCGTCAGGACGGACGTGAACGCGACATCGAACGTCAGTCCCTGCGCCTTCAACTTGCGGCCGGCCTCCTTTGCCTCGGAGATACCGAGTTCGGAGAGGTCGGGGTCCTTCCAGCCGGTGAACAGGTTCTTCAAATTCCAGTCGCTCTGGCCGTGCCGCACGAGCACGAGAAGACGATCGCTCATTCCAGGATTCCGTTTTTCGATGGTTAGAAGTCGGCCAACCCGAGCACGTCGGTCATCGTGTAGAAGCCCGGTGCCTTGCCCCGCGCCCACAGCGCCGCCTTGACGGCGCCCTGCGCGAACATGGTCCGGTCCTCGGCGCGGTGGGTCAGTTCGATCCGCTCCATCGGACCTGCGAAGATCACGCTGTGATCGCCGGTGACGGTGCCGCCGCGCAGTGCGGCAAAGCCGATGTCGCCCGGCCGCCGCGCGCCGGTATGCCCGTCGCGGCCGCGCGCGGAGCGGGCGTGCAGGTCGATGCCGCGGCCGGCCGCGGCGGCTTCACCGAGCAGGAAGGCGGTGCCCGAGGGCGCGTCGATCTTGGCCTTGTGGTGCATCTCGACGATTTCGATATCGAAACTTTCGTCCAGCGACTGCGCGACGCGCTTGACCAACGCGGCGAGCAGATTGATGCCGAGGCTCATATTGCCGGACTGCACGACGACCGCGCGCGAGGTGACGCTCTTGATGACCGCCATGTCCGAGACCGACAGGCCGGTGGTTCCGACGATGTGCACGAGTCCGCGTTCGGCGGCGATCGCGACATTGGCGATGGTGGCGGCCGGCACGGTGAAATCCAGAATGCCGTCGGCATTGGCAGACAATGTCCAGAGGTCGGCCGACAACATGACGCCATTGGCCGGCAGACCCGCGAGCACGCCGGCATCCTTGCCCAGAAGTTCCGAGCCCGGCGCTTCCAGCGCGCCGGCCAGAACCGTGCCCGGCGTTTCCGAAATGACGCGCACCAGCGCGCGGCCCATCCGGCCGCCGGCCCCCGCTACGATCAATCGCATATCGGCCATGGCTTTTACCTCTGCACGCCCTATAGCGGGACGAGGCCGTTCCGGCAACCGACCGGGGCCCTATCAGCCGTCGTGGCCAGGCTAGTCCCGGGCACAACGGAAGGAAATCGACATTCCGGCCTGCTCAGGGCTGCGGACCGTCATAGCCCTCGATGACGATGAGCTCAGCGATCGAGTGCGGCTGCCGCACCTTGATGTTGTCCTGGTATTCCGGCGAATTGTAGCAGGCCAGCGCTTTCTCATAGCTGTCGAATTCGATCACCACATTGCGCGAGCGGCATTGGCCTTCGACCGCGGTAAACTGGCCGCCGCGGACGACATAGCGCCCGCCGAATTTCTTGAAGATTGCGAGATTGGCCGCAGCATAGGGCTTGTAGCCCTCGTCATTGTTCACGTCGACACGTCCGATCCAGTATCCCTTGGCCATCTCACTTCTCCGTTTCTTGCCGCCAATTCTACTATACCAACGCCTGCTTGATTTCCGCCTGAATAGCGTCCGCCGCCGCCTTGGGATCGGCCGCTTCCGTCACCGGCCGTCCGACCACCAGATAGTCTGCACCCGCGGCAATCGCCCGCGCCGGTGTCATGATGCGCTTCTGGTCGCCGGTCGCAGCCCCTGCAGGGCGGATGCCCGGCGTCACCAGGTTCATCTGGTGGCCGACGATCTTGCGCAACGCGGCCGCCTCTTCCGGCGAGCTGACGAGGCCGTCGACGCCGAGCACCTGCGCCTGCTGGGCCCGCGCCTCGACCAGATCGGAGACGTTGAGACGATAGCCGGCGGCGTGCAGGTCGCCGTCGTCATAAGAGGTCAGCACGGTAACGGCGAGAATCTTCAGACCCGAGCCTTGGCGCGCCTCAACCGCGGCTTTCATGGTCTGCGGATAAGCATGCACGGTGAGGAAGGTCGCGCCGAGCTTCGCCACGCTCTCGACGCCGCGCGCCACCGTATTGCCGATGTCGTGCAGCTTGAGATCGATAAAAACCTTCTTGCCTGATTTCGCCAGTTGCTGCGCCAGCGGCAATCCGCCGGCATAGGCGAGCTGATAGCCGATTTTGTAGAAGCTCACGCTGTCGCCGAGCCGCGCAATCATCGCTTCCGCTTCAGTCACCCCGGGCAAATCGAGCGCGACGATCAGGCGGTCCTTCGGATCGATGTCGGCTGGCTGCATGTCACCTCACATCATGCGTTGGGAAATATCGATCAACTGCCGCACCAGAGCTTTCAGCCCCTCGGCATCAGCGGCGTTCTTCAGGCGGTCCATCTCGTCATAGGCATCCTCGGCGAACGCCAGCGCGAACTGGTTCGGTATCACGGTTGCATGACACGCCGACAGGATCAGCCGCAGCGCGGCCAGCGCGCGGGCGCCGCCGAGCCGATTACCGGAAGCCGACGCAATCGCAAACACCCGATCGCGAAACACCTGGCCGCGGGTCTCGTGCGCGTCCTGCACCCGGCTCACCCAGTCGATGGTATTTTTCACCAGCGCCGGCACCGAGGAATTGTATTCCGGCGTCACCATCAGCACGCCGTGATGGGCCGCCATCATGCGCTTGAGGTTGACCGCGTTTTTTGGCACACCCGATTTCGCCTGCAGATCGCCGTCATAGATCGGCAGCGGGAAATCAACCAGGGAGATGCGGGTGACTTCCGCGCCCGCCTGCGCCAGCTCGTGCGCAGCGACGGCCGCCAGCCTCGCATTGAGCGAGCCGGTGCGGAGCGATCCTGGGATCACAAGGATTTTCAGCGCGGACATACTTGGAAATCGCACTCGGGGCTAACCGGCCGCGCGACAGCGGGCGGCTTAGCCCTTGCGATACACCCAGACCCGGGCGGGCGGAAGGTTCATCCAGATCCGCTCGGAAGCTTCTGTGGACACGCCCGGCAGCGATTTCGGGATCGGCGGAGCGACCGAATAGGTGAACTGTATGAAGGGCGCGCCGGGCGCAAGCGCCATGAAGGCGTCGCGGATCAGCTTCAGGCGGGTCAGCATCGGTTTTGTCACGAGCGGCAGGCCGGAGATCACGGCAGACGCCGGCGCATCCAGCGCATCTCCAAGCGAAGCGCGGAGCGTATAGGCATCGCCCTGCACGACCTTGGCCTGAGGATAGCGGTCGCGCAGCAGCGCGCAGAAGCCCGGATTATATTCGACCAGCACGAGCCGCTTCTGATCGACACCGTGTTCGATCAGCGCGTTGGTGATCGCGCCGGTCCCGGGCCCAAGTTCGACGACCGGTCCTTCGGACAAGACGTCGACATATTGCGCCATGGTGCGGGCGAGCACTTTGCTCGACGGCATCACCGCGCCCATGTGCAGCGGCTTTTCAATCCATGACCGAAGGAAGCGCACCTCATCGTCGAGACGAGGCTTCTTCAACGCACGCACGGACGATTGCAAAGGCATGTCGCTACCAGGCGGGACCCGCCCACGAGCGGGGATGTCAGAAAACAGTCATAAACACGTATAGGTCGACGGGGATACGGTCAAGCCAAACGGTAATGCGTCGGCCGCGCCGAAGTCCCCGCGATCCGGCGATAACACACTGTGCAAGCTGAATGAATCATGACTGACAGGCGAGGAACTGCGCTCGCCCGGGCGACATGCGTAGGGTTCAGGAGCCCGCGCGGGAGCCGAAGAAGTCTTTGACCTTGGTGAAGAAGCCCAGCGCCTCCGGCTGGGTTGCCCCGGAGGACAGCTTTTCGAATTCGGCGAGCAGTTCCTGCTGCTTCTTGGTCAGATTCTGCGGCGTTTCGACCATAACCTGGACATACATATCGCCGGTCTGGCGCGAGCGCAGCACCGGCATGCCCTTTGATGCAATGCGGAAACGGCGGCCGGACTGCGTTCCCGCCGGCACCTTCACCTTGGTCTTGCCCTTGTCGATGGTGGGCACCTCAAATTCGCCGCCGAGTGCGGCCGCGACCATCGAGATCGGAACCCGGCAGTGCAAATCGGCGCCATCGCGCTGGAAGAATTCGTGGGTCGCCAGCGACAGGAAAATGTAGAGGTCGCCGGGCGGGCCGCCGCGGACGCCGGCCTCGCCTTCGCCGGCCAGCCGGATACGCGTGCCGTCCTCGACCCCCTGCGGAATGTTGACCGACAGCGTGCGGTCGCGCGTCACCCGTCCCGTGCCCGAGCAATTCGGGCAGGCGTCCTCGATCATCTGGCCGCGGCCCTGACAGCCGGGGCAGGTCCGCTCCAGCGTGAAGAAGCCCTGGGCCTGACGGACGCGGCCGGCGCCGCCGCACATCGCGCAGGTCTTCGGCTTGGTGCCGGCCTTGGCGCCGGTGCCCGAACAGGGCTCGCAGGTGACCGAGACCGGAATCTCGATCTGCGCGGTCTTGCCGAGGTAGGCTTCCTCCAGCGTGATTTCCATGTTGTAGCGCAGATCGGCGCCGCGCTCGCGTCCGCCGCCGCGCCCGCGCTGCCCGGCCATGCCGAACAGGTCCTCGAAAATATCAGAGAACGACGAGGCAAAGCCCGCACCGAATCCAGGACCGCCACCGCCCATGCCTTGCTCGAACGCGGCGTGGCCGTAGCGGTCATAGGCGGCGCGCTTCTCGCCGTCTTTCAGGACTTCATAGGCCTCGTTGATTTCCTTGAATTTAATTTCGCTGGCGGCATCGCCTGGATTCCTGTCCGGATGCCATTTCATCGCGAGCTTGCGGAAGGCCGACTTGAGCTTGGATTCGTCCGCGTTCCGCTCGACTTCCAGGGTTTCGTAGTAGCAGCGCTTGGTGGACATCAGTCAAACCCGCCCGAAATTCGTCTTCATGCCGAAAGCACCTTCAATCGAAGATGCCGCCATCGGCTTAAAGAAAAATGACCCCCACCCATCGAACGCGAGCCGTGCGCTCTTTTGGATGAGGGTCATGATCGAAAGCCCGCTTATGCCGACTTCTTGTTGTTCTTGTCGTCGTCGACCTCGGTGAACTCCGCGTCGACCACGTCATCCTTGGCAGCATCCCGCTTGGCGTCCGCCTCGGCCTGCTGCTTGTACATGGCCTCGCCGAGCTTCATCGAAGCCTGCGCCAGCGTGTTGGTCTTGGCCTTGATGGCCTCGGCGTCGTCGCCCTTCAGCGCTTCCTTCAGATCGCTGACGGCGTCCTCGATGGCGCGGCGCTCGCTTTCCTCGACCTTCGAACCGTGTTCGGCCAGCGCCTTCTCGGTGGAATGCACCAGTGCGTCGGCATGGTTCTTGGCGTCGACAGCCTCGCGGCGCTTCTTGTCCTCGGCCGCATTGGCTTCGGCGTCCTTGACCATCTTCTGGATGTCGGCCTCCGACAGGCCGCCGGATGCCTGAATCCGGATCTGCTGCTCCTTGCCGGTCGCCTTGTCCCTGGCCGAGACGTTGACGATGCCGTTGGCGTCGATGTCGAAGGTGACCTCGATCTGCGGCATGCCGCGCGGCGCCGGCGGAATGCCCATCAGGTCGAACTGACCGAGCACCTTGTTGTCGGCCGCCATTTCACGCTCGCCCTGGAAGACGCGGATGGTGACGGCGTTCTGGTTGTCCTCGGCGGTCGAGAACACCTGGCTCTTCTTGGTCGGGATCGTGGTGTTGCGGTCGATGATGCGGGTGAACACGCCACCCAGCGTCTCGATGCCGAGCGACAGCGGCGTCACGTCGAGCAACAGCACGTCCTTGACGTCACCCTGCAGCACGCCGGCCTGAATCGCCGCACCGATGGCGACGACTTCATCCGGGTTGACGCCCTTGTGCGGCTCCTTGCCGAACAACTGCTTCACGACTTCCTGGACCTTCGGCATGCGGGTCATGCCGCCGACCAGCACCACCTCGCCGATTTCGGCGGCGGTGAGGCCTGCGTCCTTCAGCGCCTTGCGGCACGGCTCGATGGTCTTCTGGACGAGATCGTCGACCAGAGCTTCGAACTTGGCGCGCGTCAACTTCATCGTCAGATGCTTCGGCCCGGTCTGGTCCGCCGTGATGAAGGGCAGGTTGATTTCGGTCTGCGTCGTCGAGGACAGCTCGATCTTGGCCTTTTCAGCGGCCTCCTTCAGGCGCTGCAGGGCGAGCTTGTCGTTGCGCAGGTTGATGCCCTGCTCCTTCTGGAATTCATCGGCGAGATAACCGACCAGGCGCATGTCGAAATCTTCACCGCCGAGGAAGGTATCGCCATTGGTCGACTTCACCTCGAACACGCCGTCGCCGATTTCCAAAATCGAGACGTCGAAGGTGCCGCCGCCGAGGTCGTAAACCGCAATCGTGCCGGATTTCGATTTGTCGAGACCGTAGGCGAGCGCTGCCGCCGTCGGCTCGTTGATGATGCGCAGCACTTCGAGACCGGCGATCTTGCCGGCGTCCTTGGTGGCCTGACGCTGCGCGTCGTTGAAGTAGGCGGGGACGGTGATGACGGCCTGCTCGACCTTCTGCCCGAGATGGGCTTCCGCGGTCTCCTTCATCTTCTGCAGGATGAAGGCGGAGACCTGCGAGGGCGAATAGGTCTTGCCGTCGGCTTCGACCCAGGCGTCGCCGTTCGATGCCTTGACGATCTTGTAGGGAACGAGCTTCTTGTCCTTCTCGACCATCGGGTCGTCGTAGCGGCGGCCGATCAGGCGCTTCACCGCGAAGAACGTCCGCTCGGGATTGGTCACCGCCTGGCGCTTGGCGGGCTGGCCGACGAGGCGCTCGCCGTCATCGGTGACGGCAACGATCGAAGGCGTGGTGCGCATGCCTTCCGCGTTCTCGATGACTTTTGCAGTCTTGCCATCCATTACGGCGACGCACGAATTCGTGGTGCCGAGATCGATCCCAATGACCTTTCCCATGGTCCTCATATCCTTCTTTTTGCGGCAGGTTGGCTGGGCCCTGGACGGCGCACCTAACCGAACCCCCAACGTTCAAATACTCGCGATATTGCGACGGTGAGCCTCATATAGGAGGGTGGGTTAGGCCTGCAAGGACCGAACGCAAGCTTAGGGCCTGAAAAGCCTGACGTTTGGAAGAATGTGTCAACCCGGGCGGCTCGGGGCCTGTGCCCGGAGCGCGATTAAGAAATCGGCAAGGCCGCTCGTCGATCGCGCCGCGGAGACGTTGCGCAGCAATTGGGTATCGGCCTATCGAGTGGGCTCGGGACGCGTCCGAGGGGGAGCGGTATTTGGCCGCTGGAGGCGCCTCAAAAAGAGCCCGAAGACCGGGCAGAAACCCGCAAAAAAGCCGAGATATCGGAACGTAACGGGGGAACGGACGCCTACCCAGCCCTGTTGCAGGGACGTCAAAACCGCTAAAAGCGGGCCGACTGGAACGACGCTGTCGTACCCAACAGGCCCAGAGATACGACTAGAGATTCCACGCGCTGCATCGTCCGGCCCACTGAGCGGCCTCCATGCAAACCCGGTAGATCCTCCATGAAGCCCCTTCGCTACTTCGCTGCGGTTGCCCTGATCGTCGCCGCCATATCTTCTGCCGTTGCCGCTTCCGCGTTTGCCGCCGATCCGGTCTTTCCGCCGGGCGCCAGGGTCGGCATGACGCCGCTGGTCGGCCTCAACAAGGCCAAATCCTTCATCGGCTTCGAGACCGAGGATAAGGGCGTCAAGGTGCTGGTCGCGGACCTGCCCGCGGAAGCCTATGGCGAGGTCGCCAATGCCTTCAAGGCCAATCCCGGCGGCACTGGCGGCATCAAGCCGGAGAGCATCGAGACCAAAGCGGGACTCGCCTACTACACCGCCGAAAATGCCAAGGACGGCGCCACCAACGTGCGCCGCTATTCCATGATCCTGCCCGGCCCCACCTTCTCGGGCTACGTCGCCGTGCAGGTGCCGGAGAACGCCTCGAAGATCTATACCGACGATGCCGTGCGCCAGATGTTTGCATCCGCCGTGATCCGCAACGAGGTGCCGATCGACGAGCAGCTCGGGCTGATGCCGTTCAAGATCAGCGAACTCTCGAGCTTCAAGAACGTCCGCACACTGGCGCCGGGAGCGGCCCTGATCCTTTCCGACAGCGACGAAAAGAAAGGCTTCGAGATCGCGCCCTTCATGATCATCGGCCTGATCGGCTCGACGGCGGCATCGCCTGACGATCGCGGCCGCTTTGCCCAGCAGATCGCGACAACCATTCCCGGCGTACGCGACGGGCGCATCACGATGTCCGAGCCGGTCCGCATCGATGGCCAGCCCGGCTACGAGACGCGCATCGATGCCATCAGCGGCAAGGACAACACGCCGGTGACGATCGTGCAGTGGCTGCGGTTCGGCTCGCAGACCTCGATGCGCATCATCGGCTCTTCGCCGCGCGACGACTGGACCAAGGCCTTTCCACGATTCCGCGCCGTGCGCGACGGAATCCATCCGCGGACCTGATCGCGAAATTTGCGGGCCGCGCCGCAATTTCGGGCTTTCGTTCGCACATGCGTGGAACTAGCCTTTCCCCGTCGGGTTCACAACCGGGAGAAGCACGATGCTCGATCGCTGGCTGGTTCTGACAGCGCTCAGTGCGACGTCCATCGCTGCCCTCGCTCCAACGGCGCTTTGGAACGCACCGATCGAACCTGACGACGCATCCGCGCTGCTCGTCATCGACGTGCAGAACGATTTTCTGCCCGGCGGCAGCCTCGCGGTCAATGACGGCGATCAGGTCGTTCCCGTCATCAACCGCATCGCCGAGAGTTTTGCCAATGTGGTGCTGACGCAGGACTGGCACACGCCGGGCCATATCTCGTTCGCCACATCCCATTCCGGCCGGAAGCCGTTCGAAACCATCGATCTACCCTACGGCAGGCAGGTGCTGTGGCCCGAGCACTGCGTGCAGGGCACCGAGAGCGCCTCGCTGTCGAAGGACCTTTCGATCCCGCATGCCGGCCTCGTCATCCGCAAGGGATTTCACAAGGGAATCGACAGCTATTCGGCCTTCACCGAGGCCGACGGCAAGACCACGACGGGGCTCGCCGCCTACCTGAAGGCGCGCGAGGTGAAGCGGGTTTTCCTCGCCGGCCTCGCCACCGACTTCTGCGTGGCATGGAGCGCGCTCGACGCTCGCAAGGCGGGCTTCGAGACCTATGTGATCGAGGACGCCTGCCGCGGCATCGACACCCAGGGCTCGCTCGCACAAGCCTGGGCCGACATGACCAAGGCGGGCGTCAAGCGCATTCAGTCGGGGGACATCGCAGGCTAGCGCGTTCGTTCGCCCAGTTCAGAGGCTTGGGATGTCAGGTCCAGCGGCTCCATTCGCGTTCGAGATAATCCGTCGTGCGCCGTCACAGCGCATCGCGGGCCTGATCACTGGCATGACCGGTTATCGCGAAACGGCGCGCGGCCGGTTTGTCCAGCGCGAAGCCGCCGGCCTGGTGGTGCCGCTGATCATCAGCTTCGGCACGCCGTTCCTGATTGCGCTCGGGCGCGAGCCTGACGCCGCCGACCGGCAGCCGAGCTTCGCCGCCGGGCTTTATGCCGGCCCGGTTCATATCGAATCCGATGGCGGCGCCGAATGCGTGCAGGTCGATTTCACGCCGCTCGGCGCCTATCGCTTCTTTGGCGGCGCCGTCGTCGATCTCGCCGCGCGCATGGTCGACATCGGCGACGTGCTGGGCCGCGAAGGGCGTGAGCTGCGCGATCGGCTCGGTGCTATAGCCCGCTGGCAGGATCGCTTCGATCTGGTCGAGGATTTTGTTGCAGGCCGTGCCAGCCATCGGCCTTCGCCCGAGATCGCTTTCGCCTATGGACGGCTGGCACGCAGCACGGGCGGCGTGCGCATCGCTGCGCTTGCAAGAGAGATCGGCTGGAGCCGCAAGCATTTGGTCGATCGCTTCCGAACGGAGATTGGTCTGGCGCCGAAGCCGGTTGCCCGCATGATGCGCTTTCATGAAGCGTGCCGACTGGCGCGGAGGGGAGCGGCAAGCGGCTGGGCAGGGATAGCGGCCGAAAGCGGCTATGCCGACCAGGCGCATCTCGTCCGCGAATTTTCAACCCTTGCCGGCGAACCGCCAACGGCCTGGGCCCACCGGCTGGCGCTGACTGACAGCCGCCTGCTGCGCTCGCTGGACGCACTGGACGCCTGACCACTCTGGTAACAAATCTTCAAGCCGACACTGCCGTGCGTGCGCACAATGGCGCAGCAACAGTCCGCAAGGAGTTTTTCCGTGACCCAACGAAGCGAAAACGAAGCGCCGCGCATCTATCCGACGATGCGCTGTCGGAATGACGAGGCCATGATCGGCTGGCTGAAAGACGTGATCGGCTTCACCGAACGCGTCATCTACCGCAACGGCGACACGGTGCAACATGCCGAACTTGCCTACGGCTCCTCGCTCCTGATGCTCGGCCAATGCAGTGACGACGAATACGGCAAACTGGTCGGCGATATCAATGGCCGCCGCACCGACGCGCTCTACGTCGCGGTCGACGATCCGGATGGGCTGTACGCCAAGGTGAAGGCTTCCGGAGTCAAGATCGAGATGGAACTGCACGATACGGATTATGGCAGCCGCAATTTCGCCTGCCGGGATCCGGAAGGCAATCTCTGGAATTTTGGCACGTACCGGCCGAACGCGGACGAGAAGCCGCTGTAAGCGCAGGCCAGCGTCGAGCGCATTCAGTCGGGCGCCCGATGAATCCAGTTTTTGTAACGCCTATTGTGGGCGTTCCCCGGATGCTGCGCAGCGCGCCGCGCATGCGGCGTGGTGCGCTGCTGATCCGGGGTCCATACGCTGCGGCTTGGGTCCCGCCTCTGCGCAGCGGCGTTTCACGCCGCACCGCGTCCGGGACACGAGATGCTAGCTTTGCTCTGAGGGAGCAGTGGCCGGCGCTGCCTTGGCGCCACCTTTCGACACACCGACGAGTGCCGGGCGCAGCACGCGTTCGCCGATCATGAAGCCGGCCTGCACGACCTGAACCACTGTTCCTGCGGGAACGGAAGGGTCGGGCACTTCGTACATCGCCTGCTGGAAATTGGGATCGAATTTCTCGCCCGACGGATCGAACTTCTTGACGCCGTTCTTCTCCAGCGTGTTCAGCAGCGAGCGCTCAGTCAGCTCGACGCCTTCGATGAAGGCCTTCAGCGCCGGATCGGCGCTGGCCTTGGTTTCGGCCGGCATGGCATCGAGCGCGCGCTGCAGATTGTCGGCGATTTCGAGAATGTCGCGGGCGAAGCCGGTGATGCCATAGGCGCGCGCGTCGGCGACTTCCTTGGCAGTGCGCTTGCGCAGGTTTTCCATCTCCGCCAGCGTGCGGAGCATCTTGTCGCGCGCTTCCGCCGCTTCCTTCATCAACGCCTCGACCGATCCTTCCTCGGGATCGTCGGGCATGATGTAGGGTTTTGAGACCACGGGCTCGCCGGTCTGGTTGGCCGGGTTCACCGCGTCATCACTCGGCCGGTTGGGATCGGTCATAAGACTGCCTTCTCAAAAAACGGTTCTGGTTCGATGGGGATTTGCTGAGCGGGATATCGTGCTTTAGGGGCCGAAAATCAAGCGCAACCAGCCAGGATTGGGGTCGATTCGTGGCGGATCAGCCGCCCAGCATCCGGCTGACGATCCGGGCGGCGTAATCCACCGTTGGAATTACCCTTGCATAGTTCAGCCGGGTCGGCCCGATCACGCCGAGAACGCCGACGATGCGACCCGACGCGTCGCCATAGGGCGCGATGATGGTGGAGGAACCGGACAGCGAGAACAACTTGTTCTCCGATCCGATGAAGATCCGCACGCCTTCGGCGCGCTCGGCGCGGCCGAGCAGATCGATCACGCCGCGCTTGGTCTCGAGATCGTCGAACAGCGATTTGACGCGTTCGAGATCTTCCAGCGCGTGCAAATCTTCCAGCAGGTTGGCGTGGCCGCGCACGATCAATTGCCGGTCCTCGTTTTCGCCGCCCGACCAGCTTGCGATGCCCGCCTCGATCACCTTCTGCGTCAGTTGGTCGAGCTCGATGCGGCTCTGCGCCATCGCGGTTTCGAGTTCGAGCCGCGCTTCGGCGAGCGTACGGCCGCGAATCCGCGCATTGAGAAAATTGCTCGCTTCCGTCAGCGCCGACGAAGGCACGCCGGGCGGCAGCGCCAGCACGCGGTTTTCGACCTGCCCGTCTTCGCCGACCAGCACGACCAGCGCGCGCTCCGGCTCCAGGCGGACGAATTCGATGTGCTTCAGCCGCGAATTGGATTTCGCGGTCAGCACCACCGCAGCCGCCCGCGTCAGGCCGGACAGCCGCGTCAGCGCCTCGCCGAGCGCCGCCTCGACCGATTGCGCCCGGCCGACGGAGGCAAGCTGGCTCTGGATCGATTCCCGCTCGGGCTCGGTGAGATCGCCGACCTGCATCAAGGCGTCGACGAAGAAGCGCAGGCCGAGTTCGGTGGGCAGGCGGCCGGCCGAGGTATGCGGCGCATAGATCAAGCCGAGCGCCTCGAGATCCGACATCACATTGCGGACCGAAGCCGGCGACAGCGGCACCGCGATCAGACGCGAAATGTTGCGCGAACCAACCGGTTCGCCGGTCGCGAGATAACTCTCGACGATTTGACGAAAAATATCGCGCGAGCGCTCGTTGAGCTGGGCGAGCCCCGCATGCGGCGCGATCAGGCCAATCGGATCGTGGTGGGCCACTGTTAACTCCCTGATACCCCTAATTTGTCGATCCGGCGGGCCGATGACAAGCGTCCGCTTCGCATAGCGTTTTCGAGCGAGGCATGCCCTCGGATTTGATCCGGGGTGGCGCCGGTTCGGGTAAAGAAAACGCGTCAAAACAAGAAGGTAGAGGTTCGGTTCTGATTGATTCAGAACCGAACCTCTACCCCCAAGGGCAAAAGCCCTTGCCGCTGCCCGTTCCCCCTCCTACAAGCACCCGCGAACGAATTTTCGTCGACTTTCGAAAGGATTTCTCATGCGGCCGAGCCGCCGTGCGCCCGATCAGTTGCGCCCCGTGTCGCTGGAACGCGGCGTGGTCAAATATGCCGAAGGTTCCTGCATGGTGAAGTTCGGCGACACCCATGTGCTGGTCACCGCTACGCTGGAAGAACGGCTGCCGCCCTGGTTGAAGGGGCAGGGCCGCGGCTGGGTCACGGCCGAATACGGCATGCTGCCGCGCGCCACCTTGGAGCGTACCCGCCGCGAGGCGGCGGCCGGCAAGCAGGGCGGGCGCACGGTCGAGATCCAGCGGCTGATCGGCCGCTCCTTGCGCGCAGCCGTCGACCTCGAAGCGCTCGGCGAGCGTCAGATTACGGTGGATTGCGACGTGATCCAGGCCGATGGCGGCACCCGCACAGCCTCGATCACCGGCGCCTGGGTGGCGCTGGCCGACTGCATCGGCTGGATGAAGAACCGCAACATGCTGAAAGCCAACGTGCTGCGCGACAATGTCGCCGCGATCTCCTGCGGTATCTATCAGGGCACGCCGGTGCTCGACCTCGACTATGCCGAGGATTCCGAGGCCGAGACCGATGCCAATTTCGTCATGACCGGCGACGGCCGCATCATCGAGGTACAGGGCACCGCCGAGAAGACGCCGTTTTCGCAAGACGAGTTCCTGGCGCTGATGGAACTGGCGCGCAAGGGTGTCGCGCGCCTGGTGGACTTGCAGAAGCTGGCCGTCGCGTAGTCTGATCGCACATGCACCGTCGAATCACCGGCCGGCTCGTGATCGCGACCCATAATCCCGGCAAACTTGCCGAGATGCGGGAATTGCTGGCGCCGCACGGGGTTGAGGCGGTCTCCGCGGGCGAACTGGGCCTCGGCGAACCGGTAGAGACCGGCAAGACGTTTCGGGCCAACGCGTCAATCAAGGCGATCGCGGCGGCGAAGGCCGCGCAATTGCCGGCCTTTGCCGATGATTCCGGCCTCGTGGTCGATGCGCTCGATGGCGCGCCGGGAATCTATTCGGCGCGCTGGGCGGGCGAGGGCAAGGATTTCATGGCGGCGATGACAAGGATCGAGCGCCTGTTGCAGGAGCGCGGCGCGACCACGCCCGAGAAACGCAAGGCGCATTTCGTTTCCGCGCTCTGCGTCGCCTGGCCCGACGGCCATCTCGAAGAGGTCGAGGCCCGCGCCGATGGAACCCTGGTCTGGCCGCCGCGCGGCACCGCCGGTTTCGGCTATGATCCGGCATTCCTGCCCGACGGGCATACGCGGACCTTTGGCGAGATGAGTTCGATCGAAAAGCACGGGCTGCCGCCGCTCGGACTGGGCCTGTCGCACCGGGCACGGGCTTTCGTCAAACTGGCGGAGATCTGCCTTGGCTAGTCGCGAGCGCCCCCGCCCCAAGGACGCCTTCGGCGTCTACGTGCACTGGCCGTTCTGCCTGTCGAAATGCCCCTATTGCGATTTCAACAGCCACGTCCGCCACGCACCCATCGACGAGCAACGTTTTGCGCGCGCGTTCGCGCGAGAGATCGAAACCACGGCGGCGCGCGCACCGGGGCGGACCGTGACGTCGATCTTTCTCGGCGGCGGCACGCCGTCCTTGATGCAGCCGCAGACCGTCGCCGCGATTTTGGATGCGATCGGCAAGCACTGGCGCGTCGCCGGCAATGTCGAGGTCACGCTCGAAGCCAACCCCACCAGCGTGGAAGCGACGCGGTTTCGCGGCTACCGCGCAGCCGGCGTCAATCGCGTCTCGCTTGGCGTACAGGCGCTCGACGACGCCTCGCTGAAGGCGCTCGGACGGCTGCATACTGCGCGCGAGGCGCTCGATGCGGTCGCGATCGCGCGCACTGCGTTCGACCGCTACTCATTCGACCTGATCTACGCCCGCCCCGACCAGACTCCGCAGATGTGGGCGGATGAACTGAAGCTCGCGATCTCTGAAGCCGCCGAGCATCTCTCGCTCTACCAACTCACCATCGAGGAAGGCACGCCGTTCTTCGGCCTGCACGCGGCGGGCAAACTCAAGACACCAGACGAGGCGGTGGCGCGTGCGCTGTACGACGTGACGCAGGAAGTCTGCGCACATCATGGCTTGCCGGCCTACGAGATTTCCAATCACGCCCGTGAAGGGGCGGAATGCCAGCACAATCTCGTCTACTGGCGCGGCGAGGAATATGCCGGCATCGGCCCCGGCGCACATGGCCGCCTCGACATCGACGGCGCGCGACACGCGACCGCGACCGAGAAGCGCCCGGAAGCCTGGTTGATGCGCGTCGAGGCCAACGGCCACGGCGTCGTCACCGACGACTACCTCAACAGCGAAGAACGCGCCGATGAATTTTTGCTGATGGGATTGCGCCTCGCCGAAGGCATCGATCCCGAACGTTATGCGGCATTGTCAGGCCGCACGCTCGATCCGCATCGCATCGCCGTGCTGCGCGAGGAAGGCGCGATCACTGTCGATACGGATGGCAGGCTGCGCGTGACGAAGGACGGTTTTCCGGTGCTGGACGCGGTGGTGGCGGATCTCGCCGCGTGACAGCCGTCGTTCCTGCGACCGCAAGAGGCACAAGCGGCGACGGCTTCTCTCAAAAACAACGATGGTGGCTATGGGCGCCCCTCGCTCCTACCCTGGCGAAGCCTTCGGCGTAGACGGGTCGCAGGGGCGACGAGAGATCACGCCCCAAAACTCTTCGGCGAACCGGCGACCGGCGTGCTGCCGCCGCTGGCGACCTTCATCACGGCAAGGCCGCGCTCGTTGGTGCCGTCGGAGCGGAAGCGGAACAGGCCGTCGGTACCGGCGAAGCCGGACGGGTTAGTCAGCGTCTCTGGCGCAAAGCGTTGGCCGCCCTGCTGCTTCGACAGCGCAGCAACCAGCGCGACGGCATCGTAAGCGAGCGTTGCGGTGCGCACGGGGTCCGTGCCGTATTTGGCGCGGTAGCGGCCGGAGAAGGCGCGGAAACCCGACGGATCGGGCGCGGCATAGAGCCCGCCCTGCAGCGTCGCGTTCGCATAGACGCGCGGATTGTCCCAGAGCCCCGTGCCGAGCAACTGGATGTTGCGCAAGTTCGCGCCCGCAGCGGTCAGGGCGTCCGCCGTCGCCACGACGGATTCGCCGTCGTCGGCGATGAACAGCGCGTCCGCCGAGCCGAGCGACTGCGCCACCGTCCGCGCCGCCCCGGCGCGATCGGCGGTGTATTTCTCGAAGGCGACGATGCGCCCCTTGCGGCCGGCTGCCTGCTTGAACGCCGCTTCCACCACATTGCCATAGGCATTGTCGGGCAACAGCGCCGCAAACGACCGCTTTCCGATGCTGGCGGAATAATCGACGATCCGGTTGACGTCGGACTCCGGCAGGAAGCTCAGGAGGTAAACACCGCGGCCGGCCACGCTGGAATCGGTCGAGAACGCGATCACCGAAATGCCGCGCGCCCGCGTCAGTTGCGCGGTCGCCGGCACCGATGCCGCAAACAGCGGCCCCAGAATGATTTCCACGCCTTCGTCGAGCGCCTGCTGGGTCACCTGCTGGGCGCCCTGCGGACTGCCGCTGTCGTCCTTGATCAGAAGCTGAATGTTCGGGTTCTGGAATTCCGCCAGCGCCATCTCGGCCGCATTCTTCATCGATTGCGCGGCGACGCCGGCATTGCCGGCAGCCGAGAGCGGCAGGATCAGGCCGACCTTGACCTGCCCGGTGCCAACCGCAAGCGGCTGTTGCTGCGGGCCCGGCGGCCCCTCGGGCGCGGACGGGCCGAACGGGCTGGAAACCTGGCCGCCGGCGCAGGCGCCGAGCAGCGGTGCCCCGAGAATAAGGCCAAGTGCCGTCCGCCGGGTCGGGCTTGACGGGCACGGAACCGAGGATCCGGGCTTACGATTGAGCGGGCCTACCATTCTGTCTCTTCTCTTGACCGACCGCCGTCGGTCAGGATTCCGGCTTTCTGGGCCGAAGCACCTGAACCGCTACTGAACCCTACATTCGGGATTCTGCATATTGTCGAGGATTAGTTAACCAAAACAAAAGGATTACGATCTCGCCACACATCGCTGGCCGCGGGGAACTCCGGTTTTTGCCGCCGTCCCAGCCAGATATAGCGCTTGCTCCAAGACCCCTTTAGATTGTCACGATGCGCGCAAAGCCCAGTTCAAGCTATGGCTCTGATACCGAACCGGGTTCGGCCAACAGAACTTTTTTGATTGGCGGCCACACTCTGAATGCTCCGAAGCCGGTTCCCGGTCTCTATCTGGTGGCGACCCCGATCGGCAATCTCGGCGACATCACCTTGCGCGCGCTGGAGACCCTGGCCGGCGTCGACATCATCGCCTGCGAGGACACCCGCATCACCCGCCGCCTGGTCGAACGCTATGCGATCTCGGCGGAACTCAAGCCATATCACGAGCACAACGCGGCGATGGCAAGGCCGAAAATCCTGGAGCGGCTGGCGCAGGGCGCTTCGATCGCGCTGGTGTCGGACGCCGGCACGCCACTGATCTCCGACCCCGGCTTCAAGCTGGTGCGCGAGGTCTCTGCAGCCGGCCATGCCGTGATCGCGGTGCCCGGTGCATCCTCGGTGCTGACGGCACTTTCGGTCGCGGCACTACCCACCGACCGGTTCTATTTCGAGGGATTTTTGCCGGCCAAACAAGTCTCGCGGCGGAGTCGGCTCGCAGAACTCTCCCGGATCGACGCCACGCTGGTGATGTTCGAATCCGGCAACCGGGTGCAGGAAACGCTCGCCGACCTCGCCGAGATCATGGCCGGGCGCGACGCCGCGATCTGCCGCGAACTCACGAAGCTGCACGAGGACATCAAGCGCGCGCCGATATCAGAACTGGCGAAAGCCGCAGGCACGCTGGAAACCCGCGGCGAGTTCGTGCTCGTCATCGGCCCGCCGCGCAAGGACGCCGATATCATGACGCAGCACGACCTCGACGATCTGCTGCGATCGTCGCTGGCGCGCGAAAGCGTCAAGGACAGCGTCGCGCATGCGGTCGAGCTTTCGGGGCGCCCGCGCCGCGAAGTCTATGCCCGCGCATTGGAGCTTGCCAAAGAAACCCCCAGGCGAGCACGAGGCGGCGATGGCGAAGGCTGACGGCCCCACGCCGCCCGATGCGACCGCCAAAATCGCCGCCCCCGAGCGGGTCGCGGCCTTTCGCACCGGGCTTTCAGCCGAAAGCCGCGCTGCGGCCTATCTGATGGCAAAAGGCTACCGCATCCTGGCAAAGCGCTTCCGCACGCCCTATGGCGAGATTGACCTGGTGGCGAGGAAGCGCAATCTGGTCGCCTTCATCGAGGTCAAGGCCAGAGCCAGCCTCGATGACGCCGCCTACGCCGTTACGGCGCGCCAGCAGGCCCGCATCATCGACGCAGCGCAGGCCTGGCTGATGGCGCATCCCGAGCATGCCGAATTCGAGCTTCGTTTCGACGCCGTCCTGATTGCACCCAGACGTCTGCCACGCCATCTGTTAGCGGCATTCGACGCCAGCGTTTAAGATTCCCTCCAGAGACCCGGACCTCACTCATGAAACTGAATGTCGCCGTCCAGATGGACCCCATCGCGCGTATCAACATCCGCGGCGATTCGACCTTCGCCCTGATGCTGGAAGCGCAAAAGCGCGGCCATGGGCTTTCCTATTTCACGCCGGACCAGCTATCGCTGCGTGGCGAGGAGTTGGTGGCGCCGGTGCAGGTGGTGACCGTGCGCGACGAGGCCGGCAATCATTTCACGCTCGGTGAGCCCAAGCGCCAGCCGCTGAACGCTTTCGACGTCATCCTGTTGCGGCAGGAGCCGCCGTTCGATATCGCCTACATCACCTCGACGCATTTGCTGGAACGAATCCATCCCAGGACGCTGGTCGTCAACGATCCCGCCAGCGTGCGCAACGCGCCGGAAAAGATGTTCGTGCTGAACTTTCCTCAACTGATGCCGCCGACGCTGATCTCGCGCGACCTCGACGAAATCAATTCGTTCCGCGAAGAGCATGGCGCGGTCGTCATGAAGCCGCTGCACGGCCATGGCGGCGCGGCAGTGTTTCGCGTGATGCCGCAGGACATGAATTTCGGCTCGCTGTTCGACATGTTTTCCGTCACCTTCAGGGAGCCTTGGGTGATCCAGCGCTTCCTGCCCGAGGTGAAGCACGGCGACAAGCGCATCATCCTGATCGACGGCGAATTCGCCGGCGCCGTCAACCGCGTCCCCGCTCCCGACGACCTCCGCTCCAACATGGTGCGCGGCGGCGCCGCGCAGTCGACCGACCTTTCGCCGCGCGAGCGCGAGATTTGCGACACGTTGGGCCCGGCCTTACGCGAACGCGGCCTGCTGTTCGTCGGCATCGACGTGATCGACGGCAACCTCACCGAGATCAACGTGACCTGCCCGACCGGCATCCGCGCGATCCAGCGGCTCGGCGGACCGGACGTCGCGGCAAAGATCTGGGATACCATCGAGAAAAAGCGCGGCGGGAAGTAATTTCCCCTCGTGGGCTGTCGACCAGTTCATTCGCAGCACGCTCATACGCGGCCGGACCTGGGCCGGATGAATGCGGCCGGATGAATTGCGTGCGCCTCCTGCCGGCCGATTGGAACCGGCGAGGAGAGCCGCGGCACCGTTCTGCTACGCCGCCGGGAGTGGCGACGCTGGATTACAGGACGCTATCGCCATGTGATCCCATATCCTATCATCATGCCGCCGTTCTTTGGGCAAGACTGCACGGAGCGCTGCCGGATGCTCGACCGGCCACCTTCGGATGACATTGGACGGAAAGGAACGCCAATGAACTCCACACCTACTCCGAAACAAACCGAACCCCACGATGCCCTAAAACAAACCGAACCCCACGATGCCCTAATCGGGCCCGCCGACGAACGGCTCGCGCATGCCCACGAACAGATAAAAAGCGCGGATGAGCAGCTTGCGCGTTTGACTGAACAGGTCGCAAAAATGGAGCGCGATGCCGCGCATCCGCCTTCGGCCCGACCCGCCGCGCAGTCGGCGCGACCTGGCCCGCAATCACCACCAGGAAGGCTGACGCTCCGCACCCTCGCCGCCTTGCCCCTGGCGGCGTTCATCATTGTCGCTGCCCTGGTTTTGCAGTCGTCCTATGGCGGCGGAGCCAAGCAGGTTGTCGCCTGGTGGGCGCCGCAGCCCGTTTCATCTCCGTCATTGCCGTCGGAAAATCCGCCGGTTCCCGCGCAGCCCGCTCCATCCACCGTTCAACTGGCGGCCGCGGAGACAGCACCCTCGCAAGCGTCCTCACCGCAAGCAGCACCCCCGCAAGCACCAACCTTGGCTCAGGCCGCACCACCGCAAGACGCCCCGCCGCCAGCTACAGCGGCGCTTCCCGACCAGACTCAGTTGCTGCAAACGATCGCGCGCGACCTCGCGAACCTGGAACGAAACATCGAACAGCTCAAGGCGAACCAGCAACAAATGGCCAGCGACAATGCAAAAGCCATTGGGGAGCTGAAGACGAGCCAGGAAGAGATGAAACGCGATCTCGCGAAGGTTTCCGAGCAGAACTCGCCCAAGGCATCAGCGCGTCCGGCGCAGCCGGCTCCGACCTTGCGCAAACCAGAGCGGTCGCCGCCGCAAGCGAGAACGCGGCCTCGATACCCAAGGGAGTGGATGTACGACGACTACGATTGGTAGCTGTCCGGTCCCGCGGCGCGTCATCGCATTTTCACATCCCTGTCGTGTCCCTTCATCCCACTTGCCAATTTCGGGAAGCGGGAGCAGCCTGTAGCGACGGATGAATCCGTCCGGGCACGTACTGCAATCAATAAAATTAGTGGAGGAAGACGCATGACGACGAATCTTTCGCGACGGTCTTTGCTTGCGCTCGGTGCTGGACTCGGAATGGGTCTTGGCGCTTCAACGATGCTCGGCGGCAGCGCGCTGGCCAAAGCGCCAAAACTCGGCACGCAGACGCCCTACTGGCACCGTTTCGTTCTCGGCGACGCCGAAGTCACCGTGGTCTCCGACGGCCCGCTGCCGCTGGGCGATCCCTCCGGCACGTTTACCGGCGTGCCGAAGGAGGAAGTGAAGAAGATGCTGTCCGACAACTTCCTCAACCCGGACAACGTCGTGCTCGAGCAGAACTCGCCGATCGTGAACACCGGCGACAAGCTGATCCTGTTCGATACCGGCATGGGCACCTCGAAGGCATTCGGCCCGACCACCGGCCAGCAGCAGAAGAACATGATGGCGGCCGGCATCAAGCCGACGGACATCGACGCCGTGGTGTGCTCGCACGCCCATATCGATCACATCGGCGGCCTTGTCGGCGCCGACGACAAGCCGCTATTCCCGAACGCGCAGGTCTACATCGCCCAGAGCGATTTCGATTTCTGGACCGATGAAGGCAAGCTCGGCAGTCCGCTGAAGGACTTCATCATCCACGCCCGCAAGAACCTGATGCCGGTGCGCGACCGCATCGTCTTCATCAAGGACAACCAGGAATTCCTGCCCGGCGTCACCGCGCTCGCGGCTCCTGGCCACACCGTCGGCCACACCATCTTCATGGTCAGTTCGAAGGGCAAATCCTTCTGCTTCCTCGGCGACCTCTCGCACCACGCGGTGCTGCTGCTGGAGAAGCCGCGGATGGAGTTCTCCTACGACAGCGATCCGAAGCAGGCGGCCGCCTCACGGGTGAAGATGCTGGACATGCTCGCGGCCAACAAAATTCCCGTGATGTCCTATCACTTCGCCTGGCCGGGCTACGGCCACGTCGCCAAGAACGGCGATGGCTTCCGGTATTATCCCGAGCCGATGAACATGCAGCTCTGAGAAGGACGCCTGATTTGGGGTCGGCCGGTGGTCGGCCCCGGATCATCCAAGTGCTGCCGCACACCCGCATGCGTGCGGCTGAGATGCTTCGTCGAGGGGCCTTCATCGAAAGGGCCCAAATTAGGAACCATCGCGCTTCGCCGAAATTGGTCTTCCTCAGCGCTTGGCAGCCAGTATGGAGGCCCGGCAAATGACCAAGGATATGGTGGCAATCGGAGCCGGAATGCTCGTCGTCTGGCTCGCGGTGTGGAGCGTCCGGGGTATCCCCGAGAATAAGAACCCTGCAAAGACAGAGGCGGTGCGCGTTCTCGCTGATGATCCGGCGCTGAAGCTTGTTTCCGAGCACAGCCCGTACATGCGAACGGAGCGCTAGCCAGGCAGCGCGGGTCGAAATGTCGACGATCGGTTGAGCACCGGTATGTCGATGCAGGATGTGCGCTGACAGACCCCAGGCGCAAGATGTTCTCTTAATGTTCTTGACTTGCTCTCCGGTTCCCCGCTACCTTCGATTGCGTCAAGAGGGGCAGCATGGTTGCGCGGGTATCTACCGTAGCTTTTGAGGGGATCGAGGCCCGCGCGGTCGACGTGCAGGTGCAGGTCGCGCCCGGGCTGCCGGCGTTTGCGATCGTGGGTCTGCCGGACAAGGCGGTGTCCGAGGCGCGCGAGCGGGTGCGCTCGGCGCTGATCGCCTCGGGGCTGGCCCTGCCCGCGCGGCGGATCATCGTCAACCTCGCGCCGGCCGATCTGCCGAAGGAAGGCAGCCATTATGATCTGCCGATCGCGCTTGGCCTGATGGCGGCGATCGGCGCGATCCCGCCGGATGCGCTCAACGGCTTTACCGTGCTCGGCGAACTCGGGCTCGACGGCTCGATCGCGCCCGTTGCAGGCGTGCTTCCGGCGGCGATCGGGGCGAATGGGCGCGAGGAAGGACTGATTTGCCCGGCGGCGTGCGGCTCGGAAGCCGCCTGGGCGAGCCCGGACATCCAGATCATCGCGGCCAAATCGCTTATCCAGATCGCCAACCATTTCAAGGGCACACAGGTGCTATCGCGGCCACAGCCGAAAGTGCACGAGCCGGAAGCGACGCATCTCGACTTGCGCGACATCAAGGGCCAGGAAAGCGCCAAGCGCGCGCTGGAGATCGCCGCGGCCGGCGGGCATCACTTGCTGATGATCGGCTCGCCCGGTGCGGGCAAGTCGATGCTGGCGGCGCGGCTGCCTTCGATCCTGCCGCCGCTGTCGCCATCCGAGCTTCTCGAAGTATCTATGATCGCCTCCGTCGCCGGCGAAATCCGCGACGGCGCATTGACCGCGCGGCGGCCTGCGCGCAAGACCCGGCGAGATTTCGCTGGCGCATCAGGGCGTGCTGTTCCTCGACGAATTGCCGGAGTTCGATCCGCGCGTCCTGGACTCGCTGCGCCAGCCGCTGGAGAACGGCGAGGTCTCGGTGTCGCGCGCCAATCACCGCGTCACCTACCCCGCGCGCTTCATGCTGGTCGCGGCGATGAACCCGTGCCGCTGCGGCCAGGCCTATGATCCCGGCTATTCCTGCAGGCGCGCACCGGTCGACCGCTGCACCGCGGATTACCAGATGCGCATCTCCGGCCCGCTGATGGATCGCATCGACCTGCGCATCGAGGTGCCGGCGGTGACCGCCGCCGACCTGATCCTGCCGCCGCCGTCCGAAGGCTCGGCCGAAGTCGCAGCCCGCGTCGCCGCCGCGCGCGACATCCAGCTCGCGCGTTATGCCGCGGCCGGCATGCCGCATATCCGCACCAATGCCGAAGCGCCGGCCTCGCTTCTGGAAACGATCGCGCAACCAGATTCGCAGGGCCAAAAACTTTTGCGCGACGCCGCCGAAACCATGAAGCTGACCGCGCGCGGCTATCACCGCGTGCTGCGCGTCGCGCGCACGCTCGCCGACCTCGATCGTGCGGAAAAGATAGGCCGGTTGCATCTCGCCGAAGCACTTTCGTATCGCGCGCTGGCGGAGGATTTGCGGCGCGCGGCGTAGTGCATCGCACGATCCCTGCTCGGCGCGAGGAATGCCGAAAGAGCATAAAATAATTCAATCATTTATCATTCTTCGCTTGATCCAAATCAATGAGTGAGCCCTGGAATGGCGTCGCCTTCGTCCGACGGCGGCAGAATAGCTGGCACAAGGGGAAGGTGTAGCCGGCTCGCTGGTTGTTCGAATCCGAGGCGGCAGGTCATTACATGGTCGACACGTCAACGAAACATGATGCGCAGCCGGGCAAGGCACCTGAGACCGGTCGTCGTGCTGAGCTGATCGTCTTCGCCGTCATCGCAGCCTTCATCTGGCCGATCGTGGCGGTCGGCGTGGTCGGCGGATACGGTTTTCTCGTCTGGATGTCCCAATTGATCCTGGGACCGCCCGGCCCCCCGGGAGGATGAGGCGTCATGGAACCCCAGGGACCCTCGCGCCGCGCCTTGTTTCGCGGACAACTCCTCTCCAGGCCGGTCGCCCTGATCGGTGACGCGTGCCTCGCCGAAGCCGGCATCGTCTGTCGCTCCTGCGGCGATGCATGTCCTGCGTCGGCTATTCGTTTCCGCCCCAGAATTGGATTGCCGCCGCAGGCCATCGTCAACGAAGCCGTCTGCACCGGATGCGGTGAATGCGTCGATGCCTGCCCGGGCGCCACGATCACCCTGGGCGCTGCGCACGGTGGAGACGCCGCATGACAGGCGAAGCCACCATTCACATTTCGAGCGCGGTCGTCTCCGTGCTGCCGGAACGCCGGGATGAGGTGCTGCGCGCGCTCGCTGCCCTGCCCGACGTTGAGATCCATCAACGCGACGCCTCGAAGATCGTCATCGTGATGGAGGCGGCCGAGAGCGGAATCCTCGGCGGCCGCCTCGCCCAGATCGCAACTTGGCAGGGCGTCCTGTCCGCCAACATGGTGTTCGAACAGGTTGAACGGCTTGCCGATATCGGAGACTAGAACATGTCACTCTCGCGACGCGAATTGTTGAAGGCGCAGGCCGCCGCTGTCGCCGCCGCGGCCGCCGGCATGACTGTTCCTGCCGTGGCGCAACCGGTGGCGGGCGGCGTCGGATCGCTGGAGATCAAATGGTCGAAGGCCCCGTGCCGCTTCTGCGGCACCGGATGCGGAGTGATGGTGGGTGTCAAGGGCGGCAAGGTCGTCGCGACCCACGGCGATACGCTCGCCGAGGTCAATCGCGGACTGAACTGCATCAAGGGATATTTCCTCTCCAAGATCATGTATGGCGGCGACCGCCTGACCACGCCGCTGCTGCGCAAGAAGGGCGGCGTCTTTGACAAGAACGGCGAACTGACGCCGGTGAGCTGGGACGAAGCCTTCGATGTGATGGCCGCCCGCGCCAAGGCGGTGCTGAAGGACAAGGGCCCGACGGCGCTCGGCATGTTCGGCTCGGGGCAATGGACCGTCTTCGAAGGCTACGCCGCCACCAAGCTGATGCGGGCCGGCTTCCGCTCCAACAACCTCGATCCGAACGCGCGTCACTGCATGGCGTCGGCGGCGGTCGCCTTCATGCGCACCTTCGGTGCGGACGAGCCGATGGGCTGCTATGACGATTTCGAGGCGGCGGATGCGTTCGTGCTGTGGGGCTCGAACATGGCCGAGATGCACCCGATCCTCTGGACGCGGCTCACCGACCGGCGCCTGAGCTACCCGCATGTCAAAGTGGCGGTTCTCTCGACATTCACGAACCGCAGTTCTGATCTCGCCGACATCCCGATCGTGTTCAAGCCCGGAACGGATCTGGCGATCCTGAACTACATCGCCAACCACATCATCACGACCGGCCGGGTCAACCAGGATTTCGTGAAGAACCACACCACCTTCGTGAAAGGCGCCGTCGATATCGGATATGGCCTGCGCGCGGATCATCCGCTCGAGGTCAAGGCGAAGGGCGCGGCCGCTCCCGGCGCAACCCAGCCGATCGACTTCGACGCCTACGCCGCCTTCGTGAAGGATTACACGCTCGCGAAAGTATCGGAGCTTACCGGAGTCGAACGCGGCTTCCTGCAGGAGCTTGCCGAACTCTATGCGGATCCCAAGCGCAAGGTGATGTCGCTCTGGACGATGGGCTTCAATCAGCACGCCCGCGGCGTATGGGCCAACCAGCTTCTCTATAATCTGCACCTGCTGACGGGGAAGATCTCCGAGCCCGGCAATTCGCCGTTCTCGCTGACCGGACAGCCGTCCGCCTGCGGCACCGCACGCGAGGTCGGCACCTTTGCGCACCGCCTGCCGGCCGACATGGTCGTCAACAACCCGGAACACCGCAAGCACGCGGAAGAGATCTGGCGCATCCCGCACGGCATCATTCCGGAGAAGCCGGGTTACCACGCGGTCGAACAGGACCGGATGCTTCACGACGGCAAGCTGAACTTTTACTGGGTTCAGGTGAACAACAACATGCAGGCCGCGCCGAACAATTCGCGCGAGACCTATCCCGGCTACCGGAATCCGAACAATTTCATCGTCGTCTCGGACGTCTATCCGACTGTCACCGCAATGGCCGCCGATCTCGTTCTCCCCGCCGCGATGTGGGTCGAAAAGGAAGGTGCCTACGGCAACGCGGAACGCCGCACCCATGTATGGCGGCAGCTTGTCGATGCGCCCGGCGAGGCGCGCTCCGACCTCTGGCAGATGATGGAGTTCTCCAAGCGGTTCACCACCGACGAGGTGTGGCCGGAGCAGATACTGGCCGCCAATCCCAATTATCGCGGCAAGACGCTGTTCGATGTTCTGTTTCGCAACGGCAATGTGGACAAGTTCCCGCTCAGCGAAATTCCCGCCGAGTACGAAAACCGCGAGGCGAAGGCTTTCGGGTTCTATGTGCAGAAGGGCCTGTTCGAGGAATACGCCCAGTTCGGCCGCGGTCATGGCCACGATCTCGCATCCTACGACACGCTTCACGAAAATCGGGGAATGCGCTGGCCCGTCGTCGACGGCAAGGAAACGAAGTGGCGCTATCGCGAAGGCTTCGATCCCTACGTCAAGAAGGGCAAGGGCGTCGAGTTCTACGGCAACAAGGACGGCAAGGCGAGAATCCTCGCGGTGCCCTATGAGCCGCCGGCCGAATCGCCCGACAAGGAATACGACATCTGGCTGGTCACGGGCCGCGTGCTCGAACATTGGCACTCGGGGTCGATGACCATGCGGGTGCCGGAGCTCTACAAGGCGTATCCCGGCGCCAGAGTTTACATGCATGCCGAGGACGCTTACGCCAGAGGCATCAATCAGGGCGCCGAGGTCCGGGTGGTGTCGCGGCGCGGCGAAATCCGAACCCGGGTGGATACCAAGGGACGCAACCGGATGCCGCGCGGCGTCGTCTTCGTTCCCTGGTTCGACGCCAGCCAGCTCATCAACAAGGTAACGCTGGACGCAACCGATCCCATTTCCAAGCAGACGGACTTCAAGAAATGCGCGGTCAAGATCATCCCGGCCTGAAGAGCTTTCGAAGTCCTGTAGCGGGCGCGCTGCTCGGCGGCATGCTGGTATTCGTCTGCGGTGCGATCTACGCCCAGAACGCGCCGCAGATCGTGCCGCGCGTGACCGGAGCCGCAGCGCCGATGGGAGACGTGCCGGCGCCGCCTTTGGCGCGGCCGGTCACGGATGACAAGCGGCTGATGCGCAACTATCCGGAGCAGCCGCCGATCATTCCGCACTCCATCGATAATTATCAGCTCACGCTCAAGACCAACCGCTGCCTCGACTGCCATCGGCGGCAGTTCACTGAAGGCTCAGGTGCGCCGATGATCAGCGTCACCCACTTCATGGACCGCGACGGACAGGTTCTCGCCGACGTTACACCCCGCCGATATTTCTGCACCGCGTGCCACGTTCAGCAAACGGATGCGCAGCCGCTGGTTCCGAGCACCTTCAAGGATATGCTGCTCGTCGAACCCGGGAAGAAGTGAGAGCGTCGATGCAGCGGCTCAAGGCATTCCTGATCTGGTTCTGGCAGATAGCGAGCCGCCCAAGCACGCATTTGAGCCTGGGCTTCCTCGCGCTCGGAGGCTTTGTATGCGGCGTGCTGTTCTGGGGCGCCTTCAACACCGCGCTCGAGGTCACCAACACCGAGAAGTTCTGCACCTCCTGTCACGAAATGCGCGCCAATGTGTTCGAGGAGCTGCAGCACACCCCCCACTTCACGAACCGCTCGGGAGTCCGCGCGACTTGCCCCGACTGCCACGTTCCGCACGACTGGACCGACAAGATCGCCCGAAAGATGCAGGCCTCAAAGGAAGTCTGGGGCAAGATCTTCGGCGTGATTGATACCAGGCAAAAATTTCTGGATCATCGGCTCGCGCTCGCCAAGCACGAATGGGCGAGGCTGAAGGCCAACGATTCCCTTGAGTGTCGCAACTGCCACTCCTCGGCGGCGATGGACTTCGACAAGCAGACGCGGCGCGCTGCGGAAATCCACTCCAAGTTTCTCGTCACGAAGGAAAAGACCTGCATCGACTGTCACAAGGGCATCGCCCACGAACTGCCCGACATGACGGGCATCGAGCCGGGCTGGCGAGCGCCACCCGAGTTGAGGGACCGTCAGAGTTTTCGCGGCAATCCGCGGGACGAGCTTGCACGATACCTCGCCGTCACCGAAGCCGAACAATAGCGCGCCCGAGCAGAGCCTACGTGGCGATCTCGACATCGCTAACCGGCCCTCGGTCGAGTGATTTGCCGCGCGCACAAGCGAACATTCGACGCGCGGCTGCTGCCGCACCAAATCCCTTCGCCTCGCTCGCATCAAGGATGCTGCCGCCACACAAAACAACCCGCGTCAACACAGCGGTAACTAGTTTCCTTTACCCTCTGCCAACCATAAGTCCCATGTCGCGGGCTTACGGCGAGCGAGTAGCGTGTCATGTTGCGTTTGAAGATCCTGGCCTCGGTGATCCCGCTGGCAATTGTCGCCCTGTTCGCGCGCGACGAATTTTTGGCCGGTCCGCGACCCTGCATCGAAATATCAGGCACTTCCGTCCAGATCGCCGCCCTCTCCTGGCAGGCGCACCGGTATGTCAGTTTCACCGCCGATCCAGGCCGTGCGACGGTGCGGGTCCAGATTTCTGACAACGCGGAAGCGGCCGACTTTGCGGTGATCGACGATATCGATACGGCCGAAGCCGGCGCCTGCGAGAGCAACGCACCGCCGCTTCTGGTTGCGATCTCCCGGAAGCCCTCGGGTTCCGATCCGGTGATCTATCTGTCCAGGGATGGACCAGCCGACTACCGGATCTTCGTGTCCTCGAAGAACTTTTCGCTGCTCGATGCCGCCGCCCTGATCGTCGGCGCCCGCGGCGAGCGCCACCGCATCGAAGCGGCGTTACTCTAAATTCGGAGCATGGTCTTTTCGGAAAGCCGGTTTCCACTTTGCGCGAGCGCGGCCCTCCGGGTCCGGACCATGCTCTGTTAACGTTTCGTTCACCCTGTTCTCATCGCGGCCATGACGCGCTGGGAGCCTCAAGCACTTTGCAACATCGGCGACGCATCGTCTGCCCGGAGAGGCGGCGAAGCAAGCCGGTTCAATTCAAGCAGCAAGCTCAGGGTCATTGGCGATGGGGCGGACTTTCCGGATCAAACTTCGCTTTCGCCGTTTCGGCCGCCGGCATCCCTGGCTTGTCTTCGCGCTGCGCTCCTTGATGATCTTCTCGGTCGTGTTTGGCAGCGCCTTTGGCTTCATCGCCGGAGCCACGACGGAAAATTCCGGCTACGACCCGCACTCCTTTGCGATCGGCGTCGCCTTCCTGTTTGCGATCGCCTGCGTCGCGCTTGCCACGTTCAGCGTCCGGCTCCGCCTGCTGCGCAAGAAGATGCGCAAGGTCGCGCTGCATAATGAGGCGCTGGCCGACCGGAACTGGGAATTGCAGGAAGCCGAGCAGCGTACCCGGCGGCTGTTCGAATCGCAGGGCGACCTGATCGTTCTGCGCGACGGCGAGGGCCACATCACCTACGCCAACGACGCCTATTGCGAGCTGGCGCAAATGCCGCGCGACGCGCTGACCGGCAGCCGCTTCACGCTTTCCGTTCTCGAACAGGGCGATACCGCGCTCGAGCCGAACGGCACCCGCGTTCACGACCAGCGGATCGAGGGGCCGCTCGGCCCGCGCTGGATCGCGTGGCGCGAAGGGTTCGTCCGAAACGACGCCGGAGAGCGAGCGGAAATGCAAAGCGTCGGCCGCGACGTTACCGATCGCACCGAGAGCGAACGCGCGCTGACCGAGGCCCGCGACCAGGCGGACGCGGCAAGCCGCGCCAAGTCGCGCTTCCTCGCCATGGCGAGCCACGAGATCCGCACGCCGCTCAACGGCATCATCGGCATGAGCGGCCTGTTGATGGATACGCCGCTGACGCCGGAACAGGCGACCTATGTCAAGGCGGTGAAGACCTCCGGCGACGCGCTGCTCTCGCTGATCGAGGAACTGCTGGATTATTCCAAGATCGAGGCCGGCAAGATCGATCTCGAACATCGTCCTTTCGCCTTGTCGGGCCTGATCGAGGACATCACCGAATTGCTGGCGCCGCGCGCGGAGACCAAGAAGATCGAGGTGGCCGCCTATGTCGACGACCGGCTGCCGACGCACGTGATCGGCGACGCAGCTCGCTTGAGGCAGGTGCTGCTCAATCTCGCCGGCAACGCGATCAAGTTCACCTCGACCGGCGGTGTCGCGCTGATCGTCGAGCCCGGCATCTGGCCCAATGAAATCAGTTTCCTGGTGCGCGACACCGGCATCGGTATCGCCCCCGAGGCGCGCGAGCGGATTTTCCGCGAGTTCGAGCAGGCGGACGACAAGATCGCCCGCAGCTATGGCGGCACGGGTCTTGGCCTCAGCATCTCCGACCGCATCGTCAAGCGCATGGGCGGCCGCATCACGCTGGAGAGCACGCCGGGCACGGGCTCGACATTCGAAGTGTCGCTTCCCTTTGCCGCCGCAGGCGGCGAACAAACCTCTTTTGCGGCGCCGGACCTTTCCGGCCACTCGATCATGCTGGTCTCGCCCGCGAGCATCGAGGCCTCGCTGACCGCGCGGCGGCTACAGCGCTGGGGCGGGCAGACCTGCATGGTGTCAGACGCCGATGTCGCAGAGGCCCTGCTGCCCGAGCGCCCCTGGCACGCCGTGCTGATCGATCACGCGCTGGGGCTGGCCGAAATCGAACGGCTCGGCGAAGCCGCAAGCCTTCATGCCAATCAGCGCATCGTGATGTTCACGCCGGCGACGCGGCACGAAATGCAGCCGTCCGCCGCTTCCGCCCTCACCGGTTATCTGGTCAAGCCGCTACGCGCGGCCTCGCTCGCGGCCCGCCTGATGGCCGCGCCGGAAGTGGCCGCGCCGAGCCTGGATCCGGCCATCGACCCGAGCGAGACGCCGGCCGCGGCGGACAAGGGCCTGTCGATCCTGGTCGCCGAGGACAACCAGATCAATGCGCTGTTGATCCGATCGCTGCTCGGCCGGCTCGGCCATCACGCCGTCATCACCACCGACGGCGCCGAGGCGCTGGAGTCCTGGCTCTCGGCGAAATCCGCGGGCAGCCCCTATGACCTCGTCCTGATGGACATCCAGATGCCGCAGCTCAACGGCATCGAAACCACCAAGCGGATTCGTACCCTCGAATCCGGCGAGCCGGGTAACCGGACGCCGATCCTTGCGCTCACCGCCAACACGCTGGTGGAAGATCGCTACGCCTGCTTCGAAGCCGGCATGGACGGATTCTTGATCAAGCCGCTCGACCGCGAAAAACTCGCCGAGGCGCTCGCGGGGCTGGTCGCATCACGGCACATCGCGGCGTGAGATCGAAACGACTCGACGTCGTCCCTGCGTGCGCATTGCGTTCGCAGGGACGACAGCAATCACAACCGCCGCAGCGCTACCGTCTCGACCAGATGATCGGCACGTTTTTTCAGGATCAGCGTCGCGCGCGGACGGGTCGGCAAAATATTGTCCTCGAGATTGGCGAGGTTGGTGCGCTCCCAGATCGCGATCGCGGTCGCGGTCGCCTCCTCGTCGGAGAGCACCGCGTAGCGATGGAAGTAGGATTTGGGATCGTGGAACGCAGTGTCCCTGAGCGCAAGGAAACGGCGCACATACCATTCGCGCAGCACCGGTTCCTCGGCATCGATATAGACGGAGAAGTCGAAGAAGTCGGACACCACGGGCACCGCCTTGCCGTCGCGCGGCAGGCGGCCGGTCTGCAGCACGTTGACGCCCTCGACGATCAGGATGTCGGGGCGGTCGACCTCGATCCACTCGTTCGGCACGATGTCGTAGACCAGATGCGAATAGACCGGCGCGCGCACCGGCCGGCGTCCGGCCTTGATGTCGGAGAGGAACGACAGCAGCATCGGCAGGTCGTAGCTATCGGGAAAGCCCTTCTTCTGCATCAGCCCCTGCCGCTCGAGCACGGCATTGGGAAACAGGAAGCCGTCGGTCGTCACCAGGTCGACCTTGGGCCGCGGCGACCAGCGCGCCAAGAGCGCCTGCAGCACGCGCGCGGTGGTCGATTTGCCGGCCGCGACCGAACCGGCAACGCCGATGATATAGGGCACCTTGCGGTCGCGAATGCCGAGAAACTGACGCTGCGCCCGGAAGAGCCGATCGGTCGCATCGACATAGATCGACAGCAGGCGCGATAGAGGGAGATAGATGTCCTCGACCTCCTGCAGGTCGAGGCGGTCGTGCATCGAACGCAGCCGCTCGAATTCGCCCGGCTCCAGCGTCATCGGCGTGTCGTCGCGCAACCGCGCCCATTGCTCGCGGGTGAAGATGCGGTAGGGATTGTATTGCTGGTCGGGGGTCCGGATATCCATGAGCTGCCCTCTCGGCTAGTCGCGCTTGCGCGACGCCTTTTCCTCAAGCCCGGACATCGACGTCCGCTGCGCCAGCGCGGCCTCGACCTCTTCAAGCTTGACGCCGCGCGCCTTCAGAAGCACCAGCAAATGAAACAACAGGTCGGCGCTCTCGGCGATCAGGTGGCCGCGATCGTCCTCGACCGCCGCGATCACGGTCTCGACCGCCTCCTCGCCCAGCTTCTTGGCGCAGTGCTCCGCGCCCCTGTCGAGCAATTTGCGGGTATAGGACGCCTCTCCTCCCGATGCGGCCCGTGCATCGATGGTGGCGGCCAGATCATGGATCGTGAAACGCGACATCAACCGAACTCAACACTCGCGCCCGCCGAAGGCCCGGACGCCGTCCCGGCCAAGGACTTAGCACTTTTGTGACAGGGAGTCGTCAGGGATCGAGCCGCATCGGTAGCCCGGCGCGCACCATGTGCTCCTTGGCTTGGCGTATGGTAAATTCGCCGAAGTGGAATATCGAGGCGGCCAGCACCGCGGTGGCGTGGCCCTGGCGGATGCCGTCGACCAGGTGGTCGAGATTGCCGACGCCGCCGGAGGCGATGACCGGTACGGGGACGCTGTCGGCGATGGCCTGCGTCAGCGGCAGGTCGAAGCCTTGGCGGGTGCCGTCGCGGTCCATCGAGGTCAACAGGATCTCGCCGGCGCCGAGCGATACCACCTCCTGTGCGTATTCGATGGCGTCGATCCCGGTAGAGTTGCGTCCGCCATGGGTGAAGATTTCCCAGCGGTCGGAGCCGCCGCCGCGCTTGATCCGCTTGGCGTCGATCGCGACCACGATGCACTGCTCGCCGAACTTTTCCGCCGCCTGCTTGACGAATTCGCGATTGGAGACCGCGGCGGAATTGATCGAGACCTTGTCGGCACCGGAGCGCAAGAGCGTCTTGATGTCTTCGATGGTGCGGACTCCGCCGCCGACCGTCAACGGCATGAAGCAGGCTTCCGCCGTGCGCCGCACGACATCCAGCATGATGCCGCGGTTCTCATGGGTGGCCGTGATGTCGAGGAAGCATAATTCGTCGGCGCCGGCCGCGTCATATGCGATCGCCGCCTCGACGGGATCGCCGGCGTCGCGCAGGTCAACGAAGTTGACACCCTTGACCACCCGTCCGTCCTTGACGTCGAGACAGGGGATCACGCGAACCTTGAACATGCGAAGTCTCCTAGGCCGCGGCGCGCGCGTTGCGGATCAGCGTCAAAGCGGCGGCGGGATCCAGCCGCCCATCATAAAGCGCGCGGCCGGCAATGGCACCGGCGAGCTTTTTGGCACGCGGCTCGAGCAGCGCCTTGACGTCCTCGATGGAAGCAAACCCGCCGGATGCGATCACGGGAATGGAAATGCGTTCTGCAAGCGCAATCGTGGCATCGAGGTTGAGGCCCTTCAACAGGCCGTCGCGCGCGATGTCGGTGAAAATGATGGCAGCGACACCGGCATCCTCGAACCGTTGCGCGATTTCGAGCGCGGTCACCTGCGAGGTCTCGGCCCAACCTTCGACGGCGACCTTGCCGTCGCGCGCATCGAGCCCGACCGCAACACGGCCTGGGAATTTTTTCGCCGCGCTCTTCACCAGTTCGGGATCGCGCACCGCAGCGGTACCGATGATCACGCGCGCGATGCCCTTGTCGAGCCAGGCTTCCACGGTCTTCAGATCGCGGATGCCGCCGCCGAGCTGCACCGGCATGGTGACCGCCTTCAGCATCGCCTCGACGGCAAGCGCGTTCATCGGCTTGCCGGCAAAGGCGCCGTCGAGATCGACGACGTGCAGATATTCGAAACCCTGCGCGGCGAAGGCGCGGGCCTGCGCGGCGGGATCGAGGTTGAACACGGTGGCGCGCGCCATGTCGCCTTGCTCGAGGCGCACGCACTGACCGTTTTTCAGGTCGACCGCGGGAAAGAGGATCACGGCGTCCACTTCAAAAAGTTCGAAATCAGGGCCAGGCCGAAGCGTTGGCTCTTCTCGGGGTGAAACTGCGTGCCGATCGCGGTGTCCTTGCCCACGACCGCCGTCACCGGCCCGCCGTAATCGGCGCGCGCCAGCACATCCGCCTCGTTGGAAGCGTTGAGATGATAGGAGTGCACGAAATAGGCATGGCGGCCCTTCGGCCCGAGCGGCAGGCGCTCCAGCACCGGGTGCTCGCGGACCAGGTCGAGCGTGTTCCAGCCCATGTGCGGAATTTTCAGATTTTCCTCGCGCGGGGAAATCTTCTCGACGTCGCCCTCGATCCAGTTGAAGCCGTCGGTCGTGACGTGCTCCTTGCCGCGCGTCGCCATCAACTGCATGCCGACGCAGATGCCAAAAAAGGGCCGCGCCTTGACGCGTACTGCTTCGGTCATCGCTTCCAGCATGCCGTCCACCGCATCGAGGCCGTGGCGGCAATCGGCAAAGGCGCCGACGCCGGGCAGCACAATGCGATCGGCGCGGTAGACCGCATCCGGATCGCGCGTGACCATGACCGTCTGCGGATCTTCCATGCTCCGCGAGGCGCGCTCGAAGGCTTTTGCCGCCGAGTGAAGATTGCCGGAGCCGTAGTCGACGATCGCAACGGTCATCGCGGCCCTCCCGGCTCCGGAAACAACCCGATGATCCCACCCTGCGGCAGCGGCGGCGGCGGTTTCGAGAACGACTGCCCGGGGACGTGGCGAGTCGGCGGCGGCGCGCCGCGATCGACCGCCCATTGGTCGTTGGCGAGACCGCGCTGCTTGGCCGCCCAGCGTTCGAAGAAGCGGTGTTCGGCCGCTTCCTCATCGTCGGCGACCACGATATCGAGCTGGCGCCATTTGCGCCGCGACAGCGTCCAGCGCCGGAGGCTGGCCGCTTCGAGGCCCATCAGGATGGCGAGCAGCAGATCGACGGTGAAGATCATACCGCGGCTGGCGCCCAGCGCCGACATCCCAAACTGGACGGCAATCATCAGAACGATCCAGCCGATCAGCGCCAGCCACAGCCGATGCCACAGCAGCCAGATCACGCTCGCGACCGCAGCCCAGAAATGAAAGCCGTCACGGACAAAGACGAACTTGTCGGTCGCCGGAAGATCGGCGCCATTGGCCACGGGAGCATGCACTGTGTAGACCGGCATCGAACCTCTCCGCCGCGAACGAAAACGCGAACAAGAAATCAGCCGCCGAGCTGACCCTTGGTTGAAGGCACCTCGCCCGCCGCGCGCGGATCGATCGCAACCGCGGAACGGAGCGCCCTCGCCAGACCCTTGAAACAGGACTCGGCGATATGATGGCTGTTCTCGCCATATAGTGTCTCGACGTGCAAAGTCACGCCGGCGTTGATGGTGAAGGCGTTGAACCACTCGCGCACCAGCTCGGTGTCGAACTGCCCCACCTTGTCGCGCGGGAAATCCACCTTGAACACCAGCACCGGCCGGCCCGAAATGTCGATGACAACGCGCGACAGCGTCTCGTCCATCGGCATATGGATCGAGGCATAGCGCGTGATGCCGGCCATGGTGCCGAGCGCCTGCTTCACCGCCTGCCCCAGCGCAATCCCGACGTCCTCGGTCGTATGGTGGTGGTCGACATGCAGATCGCCATCCGCCTTCACCGTGATATCGATGCGGGAATGCCGGGCCAAGAGATCGAGCATGTGGTCGAGAAAGCCGATCCCGGTCGAAACCTGGGACACGCCGGTACCGTCGAGGTTCACCGCGACCTCGATGTCGGTTTCCTTGGTCTTGCGCTTGATGGACGCTGTGCGCATGAAAACTGCTTCCCTTTGGCCGCTTGGGCCGAAAACGCGGCCCTTTTAACAGGCGGATGTCACCTTCGCTACTGCGGGATGACGTTTAATGGGCTGAACTTCGGCCCATGGTGACCGGATTCGGGAGTGAAACGGCACGATTGTAACCCTTCCCCTCAACCCCTAAATCTGACGGGAACGAGGGCAATTCATGCAAGCATCAGAAAACAACCTGCCGATCTGGCACGGCACCACGATTTTGACGGTCCGCAAGAGCGGCAAGGTGGTGATCGGAGGCGACGGCCAGGTCTCGGTCGGCCAGACCGTCATGAAATCCAACGCCAAAAAGGTCCGGAAACTCGGCAAGGGCGATGTGATCGGCGGCTTCGCCGGGGCCACTGCCGACGCCTTTACCCTGTTCGAGCGGCTGGAAAGCAAGCTCGAGCAGTATCCGGGGCAGTTGACCCGGGCGTCGGTCGAACTCGCCAAGGACTGGCGGACCGACCGCTATCTGCGCCGCCTGGAGGCGATGATGATCGTCGCCGACAAGGACGTCTCGCTGGTCCTGACCGGTACCGGCGACGTGCTGGAGCCGGAGGCGGGCGTGATGGCGATCGGCTCCGGCGGCAATTACGCGCTGGCCGCCGCCCGCGCGCTGGTCGATACCGACAAGGACGCCGAGACCATCGTGCGCCGCGCGCTCGACATCGCCGCCGACATCTGCGTCTACACCAACCGGAACGTCACGATCGAAACGCTCTGAGGGAGCCGCCGGTCCAATGGCGCCGGAATATGTCTTCCGCCCGATGGCTGTGGCCGACCTGCCGTTGATTCGGCAGTGGCTCGCGCGACCGCATGTGCGCGAATGGTGGGGCGATCCCTCCGAACAATATGAGCTGGTCAGCGGCGATCTCGATGAACCGGCGATGGATCAGTTCATCGTGTCGGCGGGAAGCAACGATTTCGGCTACCTGCAGTGCTACGACCTGACGGCGTGGAATTCGGGCTTTGGCGAGCATCCGCGCGGCACTCGCGGCATCGACCTTTTCATCGGCGAGCCGGGCATGATCGAGCGCGGCCATGGTTCGGCGCTCATCCGCGCCTTCGTCGAGGACCGGTTGAGGCGCGGCGCGCCGCGCATCGTTACTGATCCCGATCCGGCCAATACCCGGGCTGTACGTGCCTATGCGAAGGCGGGCTTTGAAAAAGCTGGTATGGTCGATACTCCCGATGGTCCCGCCCTATTGATGGTCCGCAACGCATGACCTCCACCAGCAGCATCGAGCAAGCTCCGGTCATCCGGATCCTTTCAGTATGGCACTGGCTGTTGATGGCGGCCGGCATCCTCGTCCTTCAGGCCGCGACCCTGTACGCGATGGGCCGGCTTCCGATCTGCGCCTGCGGCTATGTCAAGCTGTGGCATGGTGTGGTGCAGAGTTCGGAGAACTCGCAGCACATCGCCGACTGGTACACGCTGTCGCACGTCCTGCACGGCTTCCTGTTCTACGGCGCGGCCTTCCTCGCGTTCCCGCGCCTTGCCTGGCCCGGCCGCCTGATCATCGCCATGCTGGTCGAGGGTAGCTGGGAACTGGTCGAGAATTCCAACTGGATCATCGACCGCTACCGCGCCGGCACGATCTCGCTCGACTATTTCGGCGATACCATCGTCAACTCGGTCTCCGACACGTTCGCCATGATCGGCGGCTTCCTGCTGGCGAGGAAACTTCCGGTCGCCGTTACTGTCGCCCTTGCGCTTCTGTTCGAGCTCGTGATGGCGCTTCACATTCGCGACAATCTGACGCTCAATATCATCATGCTGATTCACCCCTTCGAGGCGATCAAGCTATGGCAGGGTGGGCCACCGATCATTTAGTGGCCTTATCTACGGCTTGCTCTCGCAACATTGGACCCCTACCTAGGGAAACATGACCGACTTTTCTCCCCGTGAAATCGTCTCCGAACTCGACCGCTTCATCGTCGGCCAGGCCGACGCCAAGCGCGCCGTATCAATTGCGCTGCGCAACCGCTGGCGGCGGCTGAAACTCACCGGTTCGCTTCGCGAGGAAGTGCTGCCGAAAAACATACTGATGATCGGGCCCACCGGCGTCGGCAAGACCGAGATCGCGCGGCGGCTGGCGAAATTGGCCAGCGCGCCCTTCATCAAGGTCGAGGCTACCAAGTTCACCGAGGTCGGCTATGTCGGCCGCGACGTCGAGCAGATCATCCGCGACCTTGTCGAGGTTGCGATCGTGCAGGTGCGCGAGCGCAAGCGCAAGGACGTGCAGGCCCGCGCTCAGCTCGCCGCCGAAGAGCGCGTGCTGGATGCGCTGGTCGGACCCGCGTCCAGCCCGGCAACCCGCGATTCCTTCCGCAAGAAGCTGCGCGCCGGCGAGCTCAACGACAAGGAAATCGAGATCGAGACGCAGTCCTCCGGCGGCATGCCGATGTTCGAAATTCCGGGGATGCCGGGCGCGCAGATGGGCGCGATCTCGATCGGCGACATTTTTGGCAAACTGGGCGGGCGAACCAAGACCCGCCGGCTCACGGTTGAAGGTTCGCACGAGCTTCTGGTCAACGAAGAATCCGACAAGCTGCTCGACAATGACCAGTTGGTGCTGGAGGCGATCTCAGCGGTCGAGAACAACGGCATCGTGTTCCTCGACGAGATCGACAAGATTTGCGTGCGCGAAAACCGCCTCGGCGGCGACGTCTCGCGCGAGGGCGTGCAGCGCGACCTGCTGCCGCTGATCGAAGGCACCACGGTCACGACCAAGCACGGCGCGGTCAAGACCGACCATGTCCTGTTCATCGCCTCGGGCGCGTTTCATATCGCAAAGCCCTCGGACCTGTTGCCGGAATTGCAGGGACGCCTGCCGATCCGCGTCGAGCTGGAAGCGCTGACCCGCGACGACATGCGGCGCATCCTGACCGAGCCGGAGGCGTCGTTGATCAAGCAATATGTCGCGCTGATGCAGACCGAAGGCGTGACGCTCGATATCACCGACGGCGCGATCGATGCGCTGGCCGATATCGCCGTCGCCGTCAATTCGACGGTCGAGAATATCGGCGCGCGGCGGCTGCAGACGGTGATGGAGCGCGTGCTCGACGAGATTTCATTCGCCGCGCCGGACCGCCATGGCGAGACCATCAAGGTCGATGCCGAATACGTGCAGAAGCATATCGGCGATCTCGCCAAGAACTCGGATCTGAGCCGGTTTATTTTGTAGCCGTCAAGCGAGATTAGAAACGCGCGCGCCGCACCCGCACATACAACGCGCCCTCGCCGCCATGGCCGACATGGGCCTCCTCGAAGCCCACCACCAGCGAGCGGAATTCCGGCAGGCCGAGCCATTGCGGCACCTGACGGCGCAGCACGCCGCGCTCGGACTCGGCGCCAGCCTTGCCCTTGCCGGTGATGACGAGCACGAAGGTCAGCCCGTCACGATGGGCGCGCTGCAGGAAACCGAACAGCGCCCGATGTGCCCTCGTCTGCGTCATGCCATGAAGGTCGAGCCTGGCGTCGATCTCCTTGCGGCCGCGCGACAGATGCGACCGTTCGCGGCGGCCGATCGGCGCCAGCGGCGGTGGTTCCGGCTTTGAAGGCGCAACCATTCGCGCCGGTGTGACACGCCTCGGGGAAGCGGCAGTTTTCGGCTCGGCTTTGGGCTGGTCTTCCATCGAGACGACCGACGGTTTCGAGGCGCGGTGCCGCTTGCGCAGCGGCTTGACCTGCTTGGCGACGCTCTCCCACAGCGCGCGCTCCTCTTCGCTCAGGCCGCGCTTGCGGCGTGGCGACTCCGGCAGTTCGGGAATCAAGCTCGACGGCCGGCGTTTCATCGACGGTGGCGATATCGGCGCAGGTGACGCGGCTGCGGCTTTGCCGAATCCGCTTCGACCTTCGGCCGCGGCTCGGGAAGCGGCACCGGCTTTGCCGCCGCAGCCTGAACGGCCGGCGCTTGCGAAGGCGCCGCTGCGGGCGTTGCCGCCGTCTGTGCTGCCGGCTTGGCATTGGTCGCCGCCGTGACATCGGACGGCTTTCCGGCATACTTCGGATCCTTGGACGGATCGGTTTGCGGGAACAGTTTTGCGATCGTCTCCGACGGTCGCTCGTCGGGCACCGGCATCTTCCGGCCACGCGCCACTGGATCAAGGCTCTTCGGCACCAGGATCACGAAGCGCGCATTGTGGCGGAGGCGGCCGGATACCTTGCCGGCGTCGAGACCGGCGCCAAAGTAGAGGTCGGCGCGCGCGGGCCCGACGATGGCGGAGCCGGTGTCCTGCGCAATCATCAGGCGGCGAAACGGTGTCTTCGATCGTTCCGATTCGATCGGCAGTTCGCCCTCGATGAAAAACGGCGTGCCATAGACATGCAGGGATTTGTCGACCGCGATCGACCGACCCGGCGTCAACGGCACGCCTTGGGCGCCGACCGCCTCGTCCTTGTCGGAAAGCTGCACCTCGCGGAAGAAGACATAGGACCTGTTCTGCCGCCGCAGCTCGTCGGCCTCATTAGGATTCCATTCCATCCATTCCCGGATCTTCTGCATCGACATCTGATCCTTGGGGATGATGTTGCGCTCGATCAGGATGCGGCCGACCGGCGTATAGGGAAAACCATTATGCGCATCGTAATTGATGCGAAGGGTCGAGCCGTCGTCGAGGCTGACCCGCGCCGAGCCCTGGATTTGCGAAAACAAGAGGTCGGTCTGGTCCTTCAGCCAGCAGATTTCGAGGCCGCGGCCGGCGATTGCGCCATCCTCGATCTCGGCGCGATCGTAATAGGGCACCAGCTTGCGGCGGCCGATCTTGCGGAACACCTGACCCTTGTTGGGCAAGCCGGCCGAGCTTTGCGTGGTGCCACGAACGAACAGGTTCGACGGCCGGCGATAAACCGGGACCTTGTAGACCTCGTTCTCCGTCCGTGAGCCGTCGACGATGGGTTCATAATAGCCGGTTACAAAGCCCTCGCCTTCGCCGAGCCGCGAAATACGCAAGGGCAGAAAGTGCTCCTCGAAGAAAGTCTTGGCCTTCGCCTCATCAAATAGTTCGAGGCTCCTGGCGATGCGGCAGGGGTCGCGCAGCGACGTGCCGAGCGCCTTCGGATCGGCGGGCGGTTTTTTCTGCGCCGCTATCGGCCTGCAGCTCGTGCGAAATGCCTTGTAGGCGGCGAGATGATCGTCCTCGCGCCAGCCCGCGATCTCGGACCAGGCGACCGGCGCATACTGGCCGCCGCTAATCTGAAACGGCAATTCAAGTTGCGGATATGGGAGGTGACGGGCAGATGGCGGATGATGCGAAAGCTTTTGCGAACGCGAATGGCGCACTGCTGCAGCATCCGATGGCGCGATCGAGCACGCCAAAGCGAGCACGCCGAACGCAAGCCCCACAAGGCTCCGCGTCTTAGCCCGCGCTTCCGGTGCCAACCAGCTTCCAGTTCGGATCGCGAGAGCTCGTGTCGCGGGCGAAAGTCCAAACATCGGTGATATCGGCGACCTTATCGGGGTTGCCATCGACAATGCCGCCGGTCTTGTCGCGTGTGACCGAAATCATCTGCGACACGAAGCGAACCGTTAGCTGCGCCGCGCGGTCGCGGGCTTCCGCACTCACCAGCTCGGCCTTGTCGATCGAAACAAACCGCGTTTCGGTTTTCTGCTCGTGCTTCTCGCGATCCTTGATCACGGCCTCGAAGCTCTCATAGACCTCGCTGGACAGGAGATCCTTCAGCGCCCGGCGGTCGCCATTGGCGAAGGCCAGCACGATCATCTCGTAGGCGCTACGCGCGCCGGAGAGAAAGTGACGGGGATCGAACGAGGAGTCTTGGGCAACAATGGCGTCGAGGCCCGCGGCGAGCGGCGTGCCCGACTCGGCAATGCCTTTCCAGCGATCGGCCGGCGCAACGTCGGCGTTCGGCGCCGCTGGCGCCTGATCAATGACGGTGCCCGGCATGGGAACGACGTTGTTGTCCTGCGTCCGCTGCGCGACATTGGGCGCGGCGCGATCATAGGGCCGCTCGCTCCCGGTGCGCTGTCCGAGGACGCTGCGCAGGCGCAGGAAGATAAAGACCGCCAGCGCCAGGAAGATGATGGTGTAAATATCCACGTCGTATTCGCTTTCTGGTTCCAGCGCCGGCAACGGGCCCGGCGGTCGAGCGTTCCCTGTTGAGAAGCTCTTTTACGAGTTTTCCCTGAGAACGGCAGAGATTACATCATCGATTCATACTGCAGCATGTAGGCATGAAACTGCGCCCGGCCAATGGCGCGTTTTGGCGCGGGCCAATTGTAGCGCGTTTTGGCGGCGAGGGGAAACCCGATCGCTGCCGGAAATCACGCACATTCAATTATTTAGGATACATTTCGGGCGGTCGGCGGGCGGTATTAGGTATATCCGCCACAATTGGCGGCCAGGCAGGTCTGCCGCCGGACCGTCGTCCTTGTGGAATGAGCCGGGGCTATGATAGCCACTCGCCCGGAAAACGCATTTTCAGACGAACCCGGGCCGCGCTCGCGAGCGCTTCAGGAGAGATTTTCATGACCAACGGCAACGGCGCGCCTCCCGAACAGGCCCCTCCCCAGCTCAACGTGCTGGCGCAGTACACCAAGGACCTGTCGTTCGAGAATCCGAACGCGCCCTCCTCGCTGGCGCCGCAACAGCAGCAGCCGGCGATCAATATCCAGATCAACGTTTCGGCGAACAATCTGGCGCAAAATGAGTTTGAGGTGACGCTCTCGATCGAGGGCAAGGCAGAAAATGCCGACAAGGTGATGTTCAGCTTCGAACTCGCCTATGCGGGCGTGTTCCGCATCGTCAACGTGCCGCAGGAACAGCTTCATCCGCTGGTCATGATCGAGTGCCCGCGGCTGTTGTTCCCGTTCGCGCGCGAGATTATCGCGACCGCCGTGCGCGACGGCGGTTTCCCGCCGCTGATGCTCGATCCCGTCGATTTCGTCGGCCTTTACCGCCAGAACATGGAGCGGCAGGCGGCGGCGCAGGCCGCTTCCGGCGCGAAGCCGAGCTAAAGCTAAGCGGCGGCTCGTCCGCCGCTAGACCGCTGCCGGCAGAAAATCGTTCCAGATCGGCTTGTCGCCCAAGGTGGCGATGAAAGCGCGGTGGGCCTCGCGCTCCTCGTCCGTGATTCGCGGCGCCAGCGGCACCTCGCGCTGTCGCCGCGGCGTTTCGCCAAATCCGCTGGCAACCGTGATGCGGGTTTCCGACGCCAGGATCAGTTGCGACTGCCGCGCGCCGATCAGGTCGATATAGACCTCGGCCAAGAGCTCGGCGTCGAGCAGCGCGCCGTGCTTGGTGCGGCGGGAATTGTCGATCGCATAGCGAGAGCACAGATCGTCCAGCCGGTTCGACACCCCCGGATGCTTGCGGCGCGCCAATAGCAGCGTATCGACCAGCCGTTCGCGCAGAATCGGCTGCCGCTTGATGCGATCGAGCTCGGCATTGATGAAGCTGATGTCGAACGAGGCGTTGTGAATCACCAGCGGTGCATCGCCGATGAATTCCAGGAATTCCTCGACCACCTCGGTGAACAGCGGCTTGCTCGCAAGAAACTCGGTCGACAGGCCATGCACGTTAAATGCTTCCACCGGCATGTCCCGCTCGGGATTGATGTAGCGGTGGAACGTCTGCCCTGTCGGCATGCGGTTGAATATCTCGATGCAGCCGATTTCGACCAGGCGGTCGCCGCGCAGCGGATCGAGGCCAGTGGTTTCGGTATCGAGTACGATTTCGCGCATGGATGTGAGAGACCGAAGTTTCGGCGAATCAGGTTCGCCGCTGCGGCATCTTAACGACCTCGGCCAGAATGTCGCGGATCCGCGAGCGCACCGGGTCCAGCCCATGCGAGGTATCCACCACGAAATCCGCGCGCGTGCGCTTTTCGGCATCGGGCAACTGCCGCGCCAGAATGGCGTCGAGCGCCTCCTGTGTCATGGTGCCGCGCGCCAAAATTCGTTCGCGCTGGGTTTTCGGATCGGTCGTGACCACGACCACCGCATCGACGCGTTTCTCGCCGCCGGTTTCGAACAACAGCGGGATGTCCATCACGACAACCGGCGCGCCGGATTGTTCGGCGTCGTCGAGGAACTTTTTGCGCGAGGCGCCGAGCATCGGATGAACGATCTGCTCGAGCTGCTTGATCGCAGCAGGATCGTGCACCACCTTGGCGGACAATTTGGCGCGATCGACCTTGCCGTCAACGGTCGTGCCGGGAAATGCGGCTTCGATCGCGGGCGCCGCCTCGCCTTCGTAGATTTTGTGAACGGCCGCATCGGCGTCGTAAACCGGAACGCCCGCCTCGCTGAACAGCTTTGCGGTGGTGGATTTCCCCATCCCGATCGAGCCGGTGAGTCCCAGGATCCGCATCAAATCGCCGTTGCCAAAGTGATGATTCTAGACATTGAGCAAACCCTCGCCGCGCAGGAATGCCAAGAGGGGCAACAGCGGCAGACCGAGAATGGTGAAATGGTCGCCTTCGATCCGTTCGAACAGATGCACCCCTAGCCCTTCAAGCTGATAGGCGCCGACGCTGGTGGTGACCGCCTGCCCGGCCTGATCCAGATAGGCTTCGATCTCGCTCACGCCCAAATGCCGCATCGTCATTCTGGCAATGCTGACGTTGGAAAACACTAGCTTGCCGTCACGGGCAACCGCAACGGCGGAGTACAGCTCGTGCGTCTGGCCGGCAAGCAGCCGCAATTGATCTGCGGCCTGCGCACGACCGGCCGGCTTGCTGAACAGCCGATTTCCCAAAGCGAGCGTCTGATCGGCGCCAACGACATAACGGCCGGGATTTTTCGACGATACGAAGCACGCCTTCTCGCGCGCCAGGAGGCCTGCGATTTCACCGGGCGCGGAAAGGCCCGAATTCTTCTGCACCGATCGTTCGTCGATATCGGCAGGAACGGCATCGAAGGAAATGCCGGCATTGGCAAGCAGCATCTGCCGCGCCCGGCTTTGCGAAGCAAGAATCAGCGGATGTTGTCCTCGCCAGATGGTCATCTCGGCTGCGTCATTCGGCAAATCGCTGCCGCTGCCGATCGGTGAACAGCTTCAGCACCGCCGCGGCGGTTTCCTCGATCGAACGCCGTGTCACGTCGAGCTGCGCCCAGCTGAATTTGGCGCTGAGTTTTCGGGCATAGGCAACTTCATCGGTCACTGCCTGGCGATCGATGTAATCATCATTGGGGGTATCGGCGCCCATACTCAGCAATCGGTTTTGCCGGACCTGGATCAGCCGCTCGGGCGTCGCATGGAGGCTGACGACCAATGGCTTTTTCAACGCCTGCAGTTGGTGCGGCAGCGGAATGCCCGGGACCAGCGGCACGTTCGCGGTACGGACGCCGCGGTTGGCGAGATAGATGGAGGTCGGCGTCTTCGAGGTGCGGGACACGCCGACGAGTACGACGTCCGCCTCTTCCAGGCCTTCGACATGCTGGCCGTCGTCGTGCATCATGGTATAGTTCAGGGCGTCGATGCGCTTGAAATATTCTGCGTTCAGAACGTGCTGGGCGCCTACCCTGCCCGTCGTCGCCGCGCCCAGATAGGCCTCGAACAACTGCATCACCGGGCCAATGATGGAGAGGCTCGGTATGTTGATGTCCCTGCATTTGGCTTCCAGCCGGGCGACCAGATCCTTTTCCAGCAATGTGAAGAGCACGATGCCCGGTGCTTCCTCGATCTCGTCGAGCACGCGATCGAGCTGCTTCTGGCTGCGCACCAGCGGATAGACATGTTCGACCGCGGTCACGTTGGCATATTGCGCGGCGACCGCGCGCGCCACGGTGATCAGCGTCTCGCCGGTCGAGTCCGAGACCAGATGAAGATGAAAATAGTTGCCGGTCGTGGGCAC